>CAZXLW010000004.1:62141-107704 GCA_964641465.1 uncultured Pirellulaceae bacterium
CTCGAATGCAGAGGTCTCGAAATCTGAACTAGCCGTTTTCGCAGGCTCAAATTCTGTCGCAACGGTTTCCAATGGCGGAGGCGAGCATCCGGGTACAAACAGTAGCACCAGCAACAGCCAACAAGAACTGACTAGTAAATCAACTTTCCGAAACATGGAGAACTTCCGTATAAGAACCGCCTACCCAAATGCATATTCAGGCGGAGTTTGACGGAAATCGTTTCTTCAAGTCAACGGATATTTTGCCAGCAAATTTCTTAACTTGACGCGTACTCGGCCGCCAATTGCTTGAGACGTTTGACCATCGAATACAACCCATTGCGCCGCTGGGGGCTGAGATGTTGGTTGAGTCCCAATCTTTCGAACAGAGCTTCGGCGTCCGAAGTCAAAATCTCCGCCGCTGGCTTCCCAGAGAAATGTGCCAGCAGAATCACGATCAGCCCTTTGACGATGATGGAATCGCTGTCGGCTCGGATCGAAATGGTTTTCTGTTCGTCGGCAGAAACATCGGTAGCCAGCCAAACCGTGCTCATGCATCCTTTGACCAGATTCTCTTCGATCTGATCCTGCTCGCTCAGCGCAGGCAATTCGCGGCCGAAGTCGATGATCAGATCGTACCGCTCCTCCCAATCTTCAAGCTCATTGAACTCTTCGATCAGTTCGTCGACGGTGGGTGGAAAATTTGGCATCGTTTTTTTCGCGGTACGGTAAACAGGAACGGTCTTTAATAATGACCGAAATCATCAAACGGGCAAGGCATGCGGCAAAAATGAAACTGTAGCCTTAATTAGCCGGTCTTAAACTGCGGTGGACTCTGTCGGCACCAGCCACAGCAGACTGACTGGATCTTCCCGAAAGTCTGGCAGTTCCATCGCGTTGCCTTCGTTCAATTCGGACTCCGGAACAAACTTGGCCGAATCAAACTGACTGATTTCGGCAAAGGCGGGAAACTGGCACGTGTGCCCGGGACCGAACCAGGTGAATGCTTGCCAGGGATAGGCCACCAGACCACTTAGCTGTTTGAGAAAAGGTTCCCATCCAGCTTCGTCAAGCTCGGCAGGCAGTTCGATCGCCAGTTCGATTCGTCGCAAGTCCGCCGGGTTCTCCACCGACATCTCTACATTGGGTTGCGGCCGGAACGACATGCCAGACGAGACAATCACTGTTCTGAGCTTGCCACCGTCGCCACCGCCGTCACGGTAAACAGCTGCACCGCGCGGCGGGAACGCTCCGCCATCGAGTGCGAAGTACTTAAGCCGCGATCCAAATTTCTGGTCGTAAGCCTCAAGCAATTGCGTGTGCAGCTGACCATAAGGGTGTCGCTCTTCGGACGCACAAGCGTCCCAGAACTGCCGTGCGTTTGCGAGTCGCTTCAGCAATTGGTCACGGTTGACCAGCGGCCAGGCCAGCGGACTTTCAGCAGCGCATGCGGCAGCGTAGCCGTGGAAGCCATCGGTTCCGCTCCACGGTGGAATCACAGCGATCAGTTCTTCGTTTTCATATAGTGCCGCTGCATTGCCTTCTTCGAACCAGACAATCTGCAACGATTGCGGGTCTGGGACGGTCGCCGGTGCAGCAGAAACGCAATGAGTCCGCGGCATCACCGGCGGCAGGCCCGCCTCCATATCTTGTTGGCTCAGCACGTACGGGCCTTCGATCAAATTGCGAATCCAACAGGCGCGGGTTCCAAACGGCTCGTCACCGTGCAGGTAGAAATAGACAGATCGCTGGTCGTGTTGAACGATCGCGTCCAGATTGCCATAGGGACTACACTCGAAAAGCACGCCTGTGAGTTCGTCGGGCTCGCTTTGGCCGGTTTGTCCGTTTTCGATTTCGTCACTGCCAGCGGGGAAGTTCGGAGCGTTTTCATCCCGAGTAGTCATTGTTGAAACCTTGGGCAAATTGCGAAAGTATTAATCAGTCGAGTGTTACGGCGGACGGTGCGGCTTCCGCCAGACATCTCAAACACTATAATCATGCACGATTTCCCGGTGGAAACGGCAGCCAGTTACACGAAAATACTGTAAACGCGGATCGAATGTCAGATACCTTTGCGATTCAAGCCAATGGGCTTTGCAAAACTTATTCGGAAGGAATGATCTTCAGGAAGCGTCTGAACGCGCTGAAAGACGTTTCGTTCGAGGTCAACAAGGGCGAAGCGTTCGGGCTGTTGGGGCCCAACGGTGCCGGCAAGACGACTTTCATCAAGATCCTGCTTGGTGTTATTCGCAAGACAACCGGGAACGCTTCTTTGCTGGGATTCCCAGCTGGCAGCCGGCAAGGCCGACAACTGGTTGGCTATTTGCCCGAACATCTACGTGTGCCTGCTCACATGACCGGGTTCACAGCGCTGGAGTGTTTTGGCAATCTCGCCAATATCCCGACGCGAGTGATCAAGGAAAAGCGGGAAGACTTGCTGGCGATGGTTGGTTTGGCTGGACGAGGCAATGACCGTGTCAAGAAATATTCGAAAGGGATGGTCCAGCGGCTCGGGTTGGCTCAGGCTCTGCTCGGCGATCCTAAGCTGTTGATCCTTGATGAACCAACCGATGGCCTCGACCCGCGAGCTCGCGCGGAGGTCCGGCAAGTGATCCGTGGCCTGACCGAAAAAGGCGTCACGATTTTTCTCAACAGTCATTTGCTGGGTGAAGTCGAAACGACCTGCGACCGAGTGGCGATTCTTAATCGCGGCGAATTGAAATACTTCGGCGGTGTTGACGAGATTGGCGATGTGATCGGCGGTTCAAAAGGCCACATCAAAGTCATACTCGGCGTCAAAGGCAATCCAGATGTAATCAACAGTTGCTTTGATGGTTCCGAATTTAAGATCCTGGAGCGGAAAACAGAAACCGAGTTTCGCGTCGAGACTTCTGTCGGAAACCAGGAAGCCGTCGACAAGCTCGTGGATACATTGCGAGAAAAAAGTGTCAGCATCATCGAGTTGGAACGCAAACAGATCAGCCTGGAAGACGCGTTCCTGCATATCGTCGAAGATCCGAAAAGCCAACAGAACCTGCAAGCGTACCTCAAGAATTAAACATGCGACCATACCTGGCCTTAATTAAAGATTCGTTTCGTGCGGCCGTAGCATCGCGCGTTTTGTACATCCTGCTGTTCGTGATCGCACTGTTGTTGCTGTTGCTGGCTCCGCTTCACATGCGTGAAACGCTGGACTGGAAGCTGATCTTCACGGAGAACGTCAAGCGGCCAGAGGAAGTGGCGCAGAAACTGGTTGAGAAACACGATTCTGAACGCAACAAGCCGATCACTCGGATCTGGAGCATGCTGCCAGATGAGATGCGGAAGCAGCTTACCGATTTCCAAAAGGATGCCAAAGCGAGTGAAGCGACCAACGACGAAGAGCCGGAAGCAGCTGAAGCCGAAGAAGAAAATGACGATGTTGGTCGTGCCAGCAATTTGGAAGAGATGCTGGTCAATCAGGAACTGCTCGAAGCGCTGAACGACATTATCGAAGACCGCAGTCTGTATCGCGAAGAGGATTGGGAAGACACTTCTCTGGGTGACGAAGCGAAAGAGTTAATCGCAACAGGCCCGGACAAGCTGACTGACGAGCGAGCCCGGCGACTGAACCGGTTGCTCGTTGCCCGTGCGTTTTCACCATCCATCGAACCTGGCACAATCGCACTGGAATTCTGGTACGCCATTTGGAAATGGGATTTTTTGACTACCAGCAATTCTCATCAGCAATTTGCTCAGACTTTGACGTCCAGCTTGTCGTACTATTTTGACAAATGGGTAATCGCCATCGGGCTGTTGATCGCGATCCTGGTCACATCCAACGTGATTCCCGATACGTTTGAGCCGGGATCGCTGAATTTGCTGCTCAGCAAACCGGTCTCTCGCTGGGGCCTGTATCTGGCCAAGTTTGCCGGCGGCTGTGTGCTGGTGCTATTGTGCGCTTGCTTCCTGTTCGTCGGGCTCTGGCTATGGCTCGGTATTGCGATGGAGGTATGGGAACGCTCGTTGCTGTACAGCATCCCGCTTTATGTTTGCGTGTTTGCAATTTACTTCTCAGTTTCTGCCTTCGTTGGTCTTGTTTGGCGGAGCCCGATTCTGTCCATCATCGTTACGCTTATTTTCTGGGTGCTTTGTTTTGCCGTCGGCAGCTCCCACGGCGTCTTTGCAGTAAAAATGGCGAACAATCAAGTCACCAACCTGCTGCCAGTGAACGACAATGTTCTGGCAATGGACTTGATTCAAGAACTCAAAATCAAGAATGAATCTCGTAATGAATGGGATGTGAAGCTGGAAGCCGAATTGGGTGAGGATGGCAAAATGCAATTCGGCGTGAATTCCTGGATTATTCCGTTGAGCAGCATACCAGCTCCCGCACCGCCACCTTTTACTGGCCTCAAGCAACCAATCGTTCCGTTATTCGACAAACAATCCAATTTGGTTTTCGGCTCCCCGTTTGCTTTCGGACAATACGCTTCATCGAGAAAAAAACTGTCAGTTGCTGATGCCGACGAATTGAATTTTCAGACAATCGGTCAGTTTCCCAAAGACACCAGAAAACTGTTTTCTGGAAGCAATGGCATCATCGCGGCAACAAGTGACGGCAGATTCCATCGCCTCGACGTGGATGCTGTTCGTGAAAAGTTGAAACAGGTCGCCGATTCAACTGCAGGCGAAACAAAAATCACAGACACCGATTTCTTTGAAGAAATTGGACCAGACCGTCGCCAGAGCATTCGCGAATCTCATTTGGTGTCAATGAACCCGGCCAATGACAGAATCGCGGTTTATCGCACGGGTCGCAAAACCAAACTGACTATGTTTGATGTGCAGGAAGACGGTAAGTACAAGAAAGGGATCGAAGTCAGCCCCGAAACAGGATTCGACAGCAAAATGAGTTGCCTGCTGGCGTACAAGGGCGACACCCTGTTGCTCGCGTTCGGAAATGGTCGGATCTATTCGTACGACGAAAATACTCTTGAGAAGAACAACGAGTATCATCCGGAGTCTCGATCGGCAATCGAGTCAATCAAAGGTTCACCCGACGGCCGCTACTTTGCTGTTCGGTATCGCAACAACAGACTCTGGATTCTCGATACTCAGCAGACGGACAGCAAATTTGAATTGGCCAAAATTACCGGGCAAGGCAAAGTGAATGCGTTTGCTTTTGATGCTCAGGCAAACCTGTGGGTGGCAGACAACACGGATCGGGCCGTCAGGTACGATCTGGCCAACAATTCATCCGGCAAGAGATTTGCACCGAGCGGGACGTGGGTTGAAAAAGTTTACCGCTGGGGACTGGCTCCGTTATACCGCGTCTTCCCGAAGCCGGGTGAGTTCTACAAAGTCGTGACGCACCTTTCGTCCTCCGGGGACACCGAATCCAACCTGGATGTTGACTTGCGAGACCAACCGCTGGAGAACGCCAATCCTTGGCTCCCACTCTGGAGTGGGCTTGGTTTCATGGGCGCCATGCTGTTTCTGGCCTGCCTGATTTTCCACTTCAAGGACTTCTGACGGTTGCCTCCGAGTCACATTGTGAAAGCAGTGGCAGTGCTTGGGCGGGTGATGGTCGCCTAATCAAACGTATTTCGCAATGCGCTTGACCCAACCGTTAACCAGATCATAATGCTTTTTATCGCACTGAAACCGGTTTCGCGAATCTTCTGCTGACCAAGTTTCAAGATCGTTTGGGCAGCCTACGTCATGTTCGCCCGTAAGCAAAATCGTTCGAACCATTTCAACTTAGATTTAGAAAGAGACTAAACATGAAAAAGTTTATTTCAGCTTTGACAGCTGGTCTCGTCGCAGCCTGCTTGATGCCTTCTATGGTTCTTGCTGACACGACAGAGCTTTTGTCAAACACAAGTTTTGAAGATCCCATTGAACAGGACTCAAGCCCAACAACAAACTGGGGTGGGTTCACGGGCTTCGGAGTATTCCCAACTTTGGAAACAACTGCACCTAATTCCGGTGCGTCTCACTTGGCTTTGACTAATACAGACTTAGACGGCAATGGGATCGGAGGCACCTTTCAGGGTGTTCAACAATCTGAACTAAACATCATCGAAGGCGAAGAGTACACCTTCAGCTTTTTGTCGCGCGCAGCAGATCAAAATGATTTCGGTATCAACGCTGAATTCCGAATCGAATGGCTCGCAGCAGACGGCACGTTTGTTGACAGAAATGGCAACGGAATTGCAAATGAGTTTGAAGACCAATTCTTCAATAACCAAGGATTCGGCACAACGTTGACCGACTCTTACCAGTTGCTGACGCAATCTGACATTGCACCTGTTGGCGCTACTGAGTTACGCGTCGTAATTGCAGCGCAAACATTCGGCTCTCCTGGAACGAATGGTTCTTTCTTTGTTGACGATGGTTCGTTGACTGGTCCTAAAACTATTCCAGAGCCAGCTTCGGCAGGCTTGGTTGCTTTGACGCTAGTCGGCTTGGTATCTCGCCGTCGTCGTTAATTCGAATAACGAAAAACTAGCTCGGCCTGCTCCAGGTCGGGCTTTTTTTATGCACTACCGCATCGCTTAAACCCAGCAAATCGGTATATAACTGACTCCATTGGAAACCGATTCTGGCTTAAGCGATATGAAGACAACCGCAACCAACCGCAGCAAATGGATTGTCGTGGCAGTTGTACTAATCGGAATTTGTCTGGCTATTGCCCTTTCTCAGGGGCTGTTAAACAGGCAGGGGAATGCCAGCCAAGTTCAGAAAATCGTAAATTCCGAAGAGCTGCTTCTGGATTTGACGAAAAAACTCAAGCACCTTTCCAGAAGTGCTGCTAATCTCCAGCTACCAGACCCTCTGGCAAGCAAGATCTTTGCAGACTCCGTGCAAGTCGATGGCGACCTGGAATTCTCTGCAGCGGAATTCACGTGGAAGAGCAATGACGAATCGTCTGTTCATGCTGCCTCGGAACTCAGCCTGTGGAGTTCGCTTTTCGAGAACTGTGACTATCTGGAAAATGTTAAGTTCTACAATATTGATGGCGGATTCAGCGATCCGGAACTGACCAAATTCAAGACCAACGTTGGCTTTGAAGCATTGGCAACCATTAGTCAGGGTGACCTCGCCAGCCTGCGGGCCGAATTGGAAGTTGGCTGGACGTCAAAGACCGGTAGTACTTCGATCGACTGGCTCATCGACTCCTGGAAGTTGTCGAAATTCACGGTCGAACGCTCAAAGCAATTGTATTTCAAGGATGTCCTGGCTGATTGTGTCGCCACGAAATCTGCTGTCGCAAGTGCAACCCGGTCAAAACATCATCGACTGACTTCACATCTGCTTAACGGTGGCGACTACTTCCTCCAGCCGGGAGTCAAGTATCCGTTTTTCTTCCCGGATGTGACTCTCGAACATCCGGGAGTCAGTATCGTTGACATCGATCAGGACGGCTGGGAAGACATCTTTGTTGCGATGCAATACGATTCCAATCTGCTTTTCCACAACCAGGGCGATGGTACGTTTGTCGAAGCCGCCGCGAAATTCGGTCTCGCTATCAAAGGCGACTGCACCTGTGCGCTGTTTGCTGATTTCGATAACGATGGCGACCCCGACGTTTTTATCGGCCGCGGCAGGCGAGAATCAATCTACCTGACCAACCGCAATGGGCAGTTCGTTGAATCCAATCAGCTAATCGACACGCCGTTGCCGGCCATGGTTTCTTCGATCTCTGCGGCGGACTACAACTCCGATGGCCAGCTGGACGTTTACTTTTCAACCTACAGCCCGATCGAAGCGGAATACGAAAACAACCGAACGCCACAATGGGTCGAGCTTTTCTTGACCGAAGACCAGTCGCAAGAATACAAACGCCTTCAAAAAGATGCGCATGCTTTTCTTTCGCGGACGGGACCTCCCAACCTGCTCCTACAAAATTCCGGCGGTGGGAAGTTCGCAACAAGCAGTTCGAATACCACTCTCGAACTTTGGAAAATGACGTTCCAGGCATCTTGGCATGATTTCGACGATGACGGCGACCCGGACCTATACGTTGCCAACGACTATCACAGTGACAATTTCTTCCGTAACGACGGAGAAGCAGGGTTTGTCGATATCACTGACGAAACTGGCCTGAACCAAATGGGATTTGGAATGGGAGTTTCCTTTGGGGATTACGACCATGACGGGCAGACGGACATCTATGTTTCCAATATGTTCAGCAAAGCGGGCCAAAGGATACTTTCTCAGGTCGAGGAAATAGATACTCGCTTTAAGGAAATGGCGAAGGGAAATTTTCTTTTTCGAAAAACAGCCGGTCGTTATGAATTGGTTTCAGGTCTACAGCGACCGGCAATGCAGGTATCCAAGGCGGGCTGGTCGTGGGGCGGACAATTCGCGGACTTTGACAACGATGGGTACCGTGATATCTATGTTGTCAACGGTTACTACACAGCACCTGATGATATCGCCGTCGAAGTCGACTTGTGAAGCAACTATTGGCGCACGGTCGTGCAATCCGATACATCGCTTGATGAAAGTCTTCGCAAAAGCTCCGCCTGGGTTCAGGATGAGGTTACCGGGAAAACAGAAACGGAACTTCAAAGAATTGCGGTGTCGAGTCTGGAACGGGCGGCCATGTCATTCAGCGGGCACGAACGCAATCATCTATTCATGAATCGAAATGGAGAATCGTTTGATGATGTCTCGGGAATTTCTGGCTTGAATGTGGACGCGGACAGTCGCAGCTTTGCAATTGTCGATTTTGACAGAGACGGTTGGCAGGATATTGTACTGGCCAATGTGACGTCTCCTTCGATTAGTTTTTTTCGCAACCAGTTGGGAGATATTGCGTCCAATTCAGAGAATCGCAGGTTAGTCGTCGACTGCATTGGAGGCAACGACACCGCCGACAAATCAGCGCAGTTTGGGAATCGTGATGGCTACGGTGCGGTCGTCAAAATTTTCGTCAATGATGAAGTACTAGTTCGTGAAAAGCGCTGCGGTGAAGGATTGGCGGCGCAGAACAGCCAGCTGCTGCATTTTGGCCTTGGCTCCAACACCTTGGCCAGCAAGATCGAGATCCGTTGGCCTTCGGGGCTGAATCAGCAAATCGAGAACGTTCCCGCCGGAAGCCTGGTCCGCGCATTTGAAGATACGTCACAGACATCTGATCCAACTGGTTTCGAACTCACCAAGATGCCCGAATCCGTTGGTCTGGCAAACCGCAAATCATCCGACGAAACACTCTCGTTTCGACCAGCGCAAGCTGGAAATGCCCGACATCAGATTTACGTTTCGATGGCTACCTGGTGCCCCAACTGCAAAAAACACTTACCGCAGCTGAACCTGTTGCGACGACTTGCCAACGAATCCGAATTGGACATCGTTGGCGTGCCAATCGACGGAAGTGATTCTGACGTCATGCTTTCCAAGTACTCGATTGAGAACAAACCGCCTTACGAACTCTCTGGAAAATGGGCGCAACATGACCGAGAGGAGTTTGCCCGCATAATCGGCAAAACTCTTGAATTCGATAGCTTGCCGGCGACCGTTTTGACGGACGAGAAAGGACAAGTCCTGAACGTATTTGCAGGCGTTCCAACATTGTCGGAGCTAGCCAAAGCTGGAGTCCGTTTCGGTGAAGCAACGAACAAGTAACTGTTCACAATTGACATCACCGACGCGTTCGCAGCGGTTATAATCTTATTAGTCTCCTCAGCATACTGATTTACCTGGCGATGAAAGCGCGTTCTCATGAGAGCAAATTTCTCACGTCTCTTGCCAACGCTGGCGTTGGTTGTTGGTTCCCTGGTCATTCCTTTGAATTCATGGGCTCAGGACCAACCTCTGGAACGAATCAATAGAGTCGGCGGCTTTTCGGGAGCCGGAATCGTTGAGGACATCCAGCCGGGTGAAATCATTATTCGGAAAGGCACAGCCAAGCAAGCGGCCTTCATGATCCAGGACAAGGACGACCGTTTCATTTCTCTCGACGGCAATGACTACATCGTCAACATGCCTGCCAGAATTCGTGTTGCGGGCAAGTTGCCTGGCAAACTAATTGAGAAAGGAATGGTGGTCCAGTTCACTGGCGAGATCAATCGCTCCGGGCGTACGGGCAAGCCAGTGAAGGATATCAAAGTCCTTTCCGGGAAAAGTGAACTTAAGCTTTTTACTGCCACAGAACCGTCTGGCAAAGCAATGGTGCCGTGTGAATTTGTCGGCATCGTTCAACGATTTTCGAACCAGAAAATTTACCTGGTCGTGCCTAAGACCAAGTTGTCTCCAACGGAACGAGTTACCGTTCAGATTGCCGAAGATGCGTTCTTTGATATCGAATCTGATGACTTGAATCGCGTACGGGCCGGCGACAAAGTACTCTCGTTTGCCGGTGACAAGATGGCAAACGGTGCCATGGTGATTCGCAAGATCGAAGTCGAATTAGCCGCCGAACGAGAAGTGGCCACCACGTCGTTTTCGGATCAGTTGTTTTTGAAGTACAGCAAACTTTCCAACGAACCGGGGGAAGCTCGGGAAGAAACATCAGCGCATTTTATTTTGTACACCGACATTTCTCCTCGCAGCAGCAAAGTGCTGTTGGAAAAACTGGAAACGATGTACGGCTTCCTGGCTCGGTACTACCGAAAAAAACCGAAGGAGCCAATTGAGTGCTATGTGGTGACGGACCGCAGTAAGTTTCGCGGGATCCCGCCGATTGGCGCCAAGAAAATCGACGAGGGCTCTGGAGTAACTAGTTCGAAGGGATTTGCCATCATGAAAGGAAACCGGGTCAAAGGGAGAAGAACTCGGTCCGTTGTCTATTCCTGCGACGACCACAAAGTTGTGCAACACGAAGCCGTTCACGCCTATTGCAGTATGGCGTTTGGTACCGCGGGGCCAGTGTGGTACGCGGAAGGGATGGCCGAAATGGGCCAGTATTGGACACCCAACGAACTGGGAGTTCACATCGAGCCAGTGGTAATCGAATACCTGACCAATGCCGAAAAGAAAAAACTGTTTGACATTGTTGCCGCCGGGCAAATCACTGGCGATTCCTGGAAAGCGTATGCGTGGCGATGGGCATTGTGCCATTTGCTGGCCAACAATCCTAACTATTCAAAGAGGTTTCACGACCTGGGCGTCAACTTGATGGCGGGCAAGAAAGATTCCTTCCGAAAGGCGTTCGGGAAAAATTCTGAGCAGATCGCGTTTGAGTACGACCAATTCATTGCGAACTTTGACAACGGTTATCGAGTTGACTTGTGCGTCTGGGAGTGGCGAGAGGACCCGCAAGAGTTGGGAGACCGCCAAGCCGGCGTCACGGTCAATGCCCAACAGGGTTGGCAAGCAACAGGTGTCATGCTGGACAAGGAGCTCAGCTACGATTTTATCTGCACTGGTGCAAAAGATGAATCAGGCAATCGTGTTTCGCCACGTTGGACGATCAAAAAAGACTCCTTCGTTTCACCCGATGGCAACAGTCGCGGCGACGGCAAATTGGTAGGTGCAATTTTGACAGACTATGAGTTGTCCGAGCCGTTTGAAATTGGTGGCAAGAACAAAGCGGTCAAGATCCCGGCCTCAGGACAACTCTATCTCCGCTGCCAGGAGAAATGGAACGCACTGGCAGACAATGACGGGCAAGTCAAAGTTTATGTCCGAAGATCGCAAAAAAAATAGCTCGCCTCAAAAGAGACGAGCTTTCTTTCTGTTTCAATTGGATTCGCAGTGACTACTTAGCCAATGAATCGCGAATTTCCGTAAGTAGTTTGATGTCTTCTGGTGGCTCGGCATCTTCCTCAGCCTTCTTCATCCAGGAAGAAGCGACCTTGAGCGCAACAAAGATCACGAATGCCAGGATCGTGAAATTGATGACTTCCTGTACAAACGAGCCAATGTGGATGGCTGCCTGTTCCATGACTTTGGTACCGTCTTCGAGTTCTTTTTCGATTTGGCCGCCAATTGGAATCTTCCAACCAGACATGTCGCCAACTTTAACAATTGATGCAACCAATGGCATGATAATGTGATCAATAAACGACTTCACCATGGCAGCAACGGCAGTTCCCATCACCAGGCCAACGGCCATATCAATCAAATTGCCTTTGAACGCGAATTCTTTGAAATCCTGTATAAATCCCATTTTATCTCCGTATTAGATATATGAAAGAAAAGCAAACCTGAGGTTCGCATTTCAAATGTGGAAGGAGCTTCTGAACAGCAGAAGCTTAGTTATTTTGCAATATAGGAAATTACGCAAATTGCTACAATGTTAGTTGCCATCAGACGTCAATTGCATTCAATCTGATAGCACTTTGGGATAGTCAGTGCTAGCCCGCGTTTCCACGTTCATTGTTGCAAGCAGGTGTTAAGCAATGGCCTCGATGTCAAAAATCATGAGCCAACTGAAGGCCAAAGGATCCGCGCAAACAAGGAAGATCTACACCAATCACGGCGCTCCTACCGAGATGTACGGTGTGAAAGTGGCAGATCTGAAAGTCATCGCCAAGTCAATTAAGGGCGAACAGGAACTGGCGTACGATCTTTACGATACGGGAAACGTAGACGCCATGTATTTGGCAGGTTTGGTGGCCGATGGGAAAGTGATGACCAAACAGCGACTGGACAAGTGGGCCAGGAACTCCGCCTGGTACATGATTTCAGAATATGCCGTCCCGTTTGTGTCTACCCAACACGACGACGCCCGGGGGCTTGCCATGAAATGGATGAAGTCAAAAAAGGAATGCGTTGCCTCCGCCGGCTGGGCAACCTACGCAGGATTACTCGCGACATCTCCGGACAAAAATCTGAACTTTGCCGAGATCAAGGATCTTCTCGCACAAATCGAATCGAAAGTCGAATCGGCACAGAACCGGGTCCGTTACACTATGAACGGATTTGTGATTGCGGTTGGCGCATATGTGAAGCCGTTGTTAAAACAAGCTAAATCCACTGCCGAGGCAATTGGCAAGGTGGAAGTTGATATGGGTGGGACGGCATGCAAGGTACCGTTAGCCACCCAGTACATTGCCAAGATCGTGGATGCCGGTAGAGTCGGCAAAAAGAGAAAATCAATCAAGTGAGCACTCGCGACGTCGCCAAAAAACTGATTAAGTACTGCCGCGATCAGAAACACCGCAGGGCCGTTGACGAACTGTATAGCAACGACTGTATCAGTCGGGAAATGCCCGGTGTCCCTGACGAAATCGTAGAAGGCAAAGCAGCAGTCATTGCCAAGAACGCCAAGTGGTTTGAGGCAGTCAAGGAATTTCACGAGTGTGAAGTTTCCGATCCGATCGTTTCCGGCGATTACTTTTCCTGCTTGATGACGCTTGATGTTACGTTTTACGGCCGAAAACGTATGCAGCTTTCCGAGATTTGCGTGTATGAAGTCGCGAACGAGAAAATCGTTTCCGAACAGTTTTTCTATTCCGCGCCCGAAGAATAAACGCCGCGGCGGCCAGAGTCACGGCTGACAACATTGCAGTTGTTTATTCCTGACAAAATATCTTAGACTGCCAGCTCAACAAACACGTGCGAACGGAATTGCCGGAGTTGACTCATGGCCAAGTCTCAATGGCTGCATATTGTCACGATCCTGATTGTAGCAATCACAATCTTCTTCACGAGTCTTGGCAAGTCGCGACTATGGGATCGCGATGAACCACGAAATGCTGGCTGCGCAGCCGAAATGTTGGAGCGCAGCGAGTTCGTAGTGCCAATATTCAACGACGAACTAAGGCACCAGAAACCGGTTCTGCTGTACTGGCTGATGATGTCAGCGTACACCGTCTTTGGAGTGACGGAGTTCGCGGCTCGGTTCTGGTCAGCTGCACTGGCTGTCGGCACAGCGCTGCTGACGTATGGAATCGCCAGAAGATTGTTCGACGCATCAGTGGCCTGGCTCGCCTCAATTGCACTGTGTTCAAGCATCATGTTCTGTGTAGCAGCCCGCGCTGCAACGCCAGACTCCGTGTTGATTTTCTTCAGCACACTTGGGATCTACTTCTATGTCATCGGGACATTCGCCGCTTCCAAAACCGATGGCATCAAACTCAAAACCGAAGGGCACTGGTTCCCGCAACAATATTTGTTCGTTGTATTGATGAACGTCGCGTTTGCATTCGCCGTACTGGCCAAAGGCCCAGTCGGGATCGTGATTCCAACTGCAATCATCGGAATGTTTCTGTTGCTGCAACGCTTGCCTGCCATCAACGCAAATGAAGTTCGCGCTGGTCGATTCTCAAGGCTTTGCCAATGGCTATTGCACTTGCTCAACCCCGTTCACTTCCTGCGAACATGCTGGGCCATGCGTCCGATGACTGCAATTGGAATTGTGTTGCTAATCGCAGCTCCCTGGTATGTACTGGTTGGCTTGCAAACCCAAGGTCAGTTCACGCAACTGTTCTTTCTGAACGAGAATTTCGCCCGCGCGACTACCGTCATGGAAAGTCATTCGGGGTCCTGGCTGTTCTACCCGGCTGCCATCGCCATCGGATTTTTTCCGTGGTCAATTTTCCTGGGACCAGTAGTTTTGGCAGCCGATCAACACCTGAGTTCCAACTCAAACGAAAGCGCTGCGATCAAGTTGCTCGCGTGCTGGGTTCTGGTGCAGGTTGGATTGTTCTCGATCGCGGAAACAAAATTACCCAGCTACGTGACGCCCTGTTATCCTGCATTGGCGATATTGACTTCGTTTTGTGTATTGCGGTGGCTGCCCTCCGCAGCGACCGGGAGAGGTTGGCAGATTGCCGCTTCATCAACCTTCGTCCTCGCTGGAGTCATCGCGTTGGTCGGACTGGGCATTGCGAGTAACCAGTACTTTGAGCAAATCTGGTGGATCGCGTTGCTGGGGATGATTCCGATTGTCGGAGGAGCGGTGGCAATATTTCTCATTCGAGCCGATCGGCAAACAAGTGCATCATTGGCAACCACGGTGGCGGCGGTTCTGTTCTGCCTGTTCCTGTTCGGAGTCGGTACGGTCGCCGTAGATTCGACTCGGCAAACAGAATTGCTGCTTGACCAAGTGAAATCGTCAGACGACTCGACTTCGGTCGCAACCTATCGTTGTCTCGAATCCAGCTGGGTTTTCTACAGCAAACGGCCGATCTACGAACTGAATCAATCAAACGCCAAGAACGACATTGCGAGCCTCGATCGCCAGAATTTTTGGGAAAAGAAAGCTATCGTCAATCCGCAAACATTCGTAGCTGAACGGCCGAATTCCGTTTTCTTAACGACCGATGAGCATGCGAGCGAATTGCTGCAACAGCTACCCGAGAATTTCCAAATCCAGCAGGAAGTCGATTTCTTTCTGAAACCGGATCGAAAACTGGTACTGATTGGAAGCGAACATCCGGCGGTTGCCGATTCGGACGCCGACCAAACAACCGTTCGGTAGCGAACTGCTTACTGCAACTTGGTTCTAGTGGTTCGTCAGACCTGAGGGCGCCTACTGAATTGACGGGTGCCATGTTTACGCGAGCGTTGGTGATTATGTGTGCCGAACCGACCAAGCATGCTCACGCCGCGTTGACCATTGCCTTATCCATAGCGTAAGCATGCCGTTGCGGGGAGTTGGCCTTTTGCTGAAAGGCGAGAACATGGCACCCAAAACCAGGGACACAAACTATTCAATTCAGCTTGCAAGGACCACTAGTTCAGCAGGATCGTGCCGGGACCAAATTCCGAATCGTCGCCTTCTTCCCATAGTCGGCGAACTTCCCGCAGCCCGTAGCAGCACACATCAAACCGATCACTCAATCTTTCCAGGACCTGAGGTGCCGGTGCGTCTTCACGCATCGTCTCGATACAACTGGCAATCCGATACGCCCGACGTCCATGCGCGCAGTACGATTCAAATTGATCGTTCGCTGCAGCTTCACTGGGCTTGCGAAGCGCCTCGGGATAAACGCCTGCCCAGAACAGTGTGAAGTCACCAATGTGTTGATGCAACTCACGCTTTGCGTCACCAAGTCGGGCTGAAGCTTCGGCCACCATTTCGGCGATCGTCATCATCGGGCGACCGTTGGTACTGCGAAACCCGTGCACGGTGTCGTTCCTCACAAAGCGAATCAACAGCCCACTCACATAGTCGACCAACGGTGGGTCAACGATTCCAAGTTGCGTATGAAAAGTTGATTCGGCCAGCCCCGCAAAATAGCGTTGCATCGGGGAATGTTCAGGTGCATCAGGCAATGGGCCAGCTCCGAAAAATTCGACAGTTGAAAACACGCGAAAAAATCGCTCAGTTCAACTGTAGTTCGCAAACTCGGGGTCGGTCAAGCAATTTTTTTCAATCACCTCGCCCTACAAAACGCAAAACCGTTACAGTCATAGATGACATTTTGTTTTATCAGGGCTCTTCGGCTATTTGACATTGAAAGAAACTGGAACGAGGTGTTCTGGGAGCAGGAGGCTCCTGAAACTCACTCTTTGAGCAGCGACCGACCCACTCTCAAAAAATCAATGCTTCAAGGCATCGACCATTGTTCGCGCGAAATCGGCAATGTCTGCTTTGACTTGCGAACGATTGGACTCGGTTGTTGCAGCAAGTCTTTTGACAATTGCCGAACCGACGATGACTCCTTCAGCATGCGGTTGCAAGATCTTTGCTTGTTCAGGTCTACCGATTCCAAATCCAACACAGACTGGCGTATCGGTTTGCTGCTTGAGCCAATTAATGCGACTGGCCAATTCCGGAGGCAATTCGGACTTTTCGCCAGTGACCCCGGCGACTGAAACGTAGTAAATAAACCCAGTCGACAATTTGGCAATTTCAATTGCTCGATCGTCTGGAGTCGTTGGCGTTATCAACTGGACCAAATTGAAATCCTGCCCTCGACACAGGTTCGCAAAATCGGCAGCTTCTTCGCATGGCAGGTCAGGAACGATAGCTCCGGCAATTCCGCTGGACTTCGCCTGTTTGACAAACGCTTCCGCTCCAAAACGAAAGATAAGGGCATAACTGACCATCGCGACAATCGGCATTTCGATACCGGGAGTCACCTTTGCTACCGTTGCAAAGATCTGCTCGACACGAATCTTGTTGGCAAGTGCCCGGGTGAATGAAGCTTGAATCACAGGACCGTCAGCGATCGGATCGCTGTACGGGAAACCAAGCTCCGCCAGGTGACATCCTGATTTGTCAAGTTCGACCAATAGTTCGGCGGTAAACGCCAGGTCAGGATCCCCGGCGGTCACGAACGGCATAAAGGCGGTGCTGCCTTCGGCGGCGAGTCGTTTGAATTGATCGTCAATACGCGTCATGTTACTGGCTGCTCACTCGTTCGATTTCTGCAGCATCCTTGTCACCGCGACCTGAAAGGCAGACAACGATTACTTCTTCCGGATTGCGATCCTTGGCCAATTCCATCGCCTTGGCAACGGCGTGCGACGATTCCAAAGCCGGTAGGATCCCTTCTTGCCGTGCGACCAGATGAAAAGCCTGCAAGGCTTCACGATCGTCCGCGGCAAAGTACTCAACGCGACCGGTTGATTTCCAATGGCTGTGCTCCGGACCTACGCCGGGATAATCCAGCCCAGCCGAAACCGAATGCACATCCAGTGTCTGACCATCGTCATCCTGCAACACGTAGCTGAAACTACCATGCAGGATTCCAGGACTACCTTGAGTCAACGGAGATGCATGCTTACCGGGAGTCATCCCCAGACCACCTGCTTCCACGCCCACCAACGGAACCTCGGTTGTGGTTGCAAACGGGAAAAACATTCCGGCTGCGTTGCTGCCGCCACCTACGCACGCAACTACCAGATCAGGCAGACGCCCAATGCGCTCGTTGCATTGCTCGATTGTTTCGCGACCGATAACGGACTGGAAATCTCGAACAATCACCGGGAATGGATGCGGACCAACAACGCTACCGAGGATGTAGTGCGTGGTTTCAACGCTGCCCATCCAATCCCGCATCGCTTCGTTAACCGCGTCTCTCAACGTTCGCGATCCAGACGTCACTGGCCGAATCTCGGCACCCATCATCTTCATCGCTCGCACGTTTGGCTGCTGCCGACGAATGTCTTCTTCGCCCATGTAGACAACGCACGGCAACCCAAAATGTGCACACGCCGTAGCGGTCGCAACGCCGTGCTGTCCAGCTCCGGTTTCGGCGATCACTCGTTCTTTGCCCATTCGCCGAGTCAACAACGCCTGCCCAATTGTGCTGTTAATCTTATGAGCGCCGGTGTGATTGAGGTCTTCTCGCTTGAACCAAATCTGAGCTCCGCCGACATGGCGAGTTAGTCTCTCGGCGAAGTAAAGCGGGGACGGACGCCCGACAAAGTACCGCAGAAGACGATTCAACTCGGATTGGAATTCGGGGTCTTCGACCGCTTTGCGATACTCCGACTCCAATTGGTCCAAGGCAGCAATCAATGTCTCGGGAACAAATCGACCGCCAAATTCGCCGAATCTCCCGCGTTGATCCGGAAATATTTCGGAATCGGTTGAAGTTTGCGAATCGGCCAATGTATCTCTCGTATCTCTCTTGTTGTTGTTGTTGTTAATTGCCAGTTCACGTTAGCACCGTTACACCGCATCTACAAGTGGCGAATATGCTTCGGCAACGGTTATGGAGCGTGGTTGATTGCGATGTTAAAGTGTACACATGCCAGAACTACCTGAAGTCGAAACTATGCGGCGAAACGTCCTGCCAATCGTCGGTAAGGTCATTGCCGAGACCAAGCGGACTCCGTGCGAAAAAAGACCAATCTCGATTCACCCTCGTATTGATCATTTAAATAACCGCATTGCGGGCAAAAAGATCACTCGGGTCGACCGATTAGGAAAACGCGTTGTCATCGTCACGGCAGCTGACGATCGAATCGTGTTTGAGCCTCGTATGACTGGCATCGTGCTGCTGGGCGAACCTCCGAATACAGATCACCTGAGGTTCGAAATGAAGTTCAAACGCTCGAGATCGACCCGATTGCTGTTTTGGGACAGAAGAGGCCTCGGCAAAATCGCACTGTACAGCAGCGAACAATATCGGCAGATGATTGAAAGCGGTAAGCTCGGGCCAGATGCCCTCGAAGTCTCCGTCGAAGAACTGCGTTCACGCGGAAAAGATTCACGGCGAGAAATCAAAGTCGCGTTGCTGGACCAAAAGCTGATTGCCGGCGTAGGCAATTTATACGCGTCCGAAATTCTCTATTCAGCCAAAGTCGATCCTCGAACGCGTTGTGACCGACTGAACAAACAGCAATGGACCAGAATACACTCCAACATGATTCGCATCTTGGAAGACGCAATCAAATATGAAGGTTCAACGCTATCCGATGGGACTTACGTCCAGTCGATCAATGACCCGGGTGGATATCAAAACCAACATCGCGTTTACGACAAAGCCCAAACCCCCTGCCCTGCCTGCGCCAAACCAATCCGACGCATCGTCCAGGCCCAGAGATCAACTTTCTTTTGCTCGACATGTCAAAAGAAGAAATAAGTCACGAGCACGATCACCGACAATCATAGCAAAGCGATATTCATGCCGAGCGCTCGCACATTTACATTGACTTCATTGGCGATGATCGCTTTTGCCGGAAATTCGTTGCTGTGCCGAGCTGCTTTTCAGCATTCGAGCATTGATCCAGCCAGCTTCACAAGCATTCGTTTGATTTCGGGAGCTTTGATACTTTGGCTGCTCGTGTCGTTCAAGGGAAGCAATTCCAGTGGCGGCGGAGGCTGGTGGTCTGCACTTGCGCTCTTTGCCTATGCCGCTGGATTCTCGTTCGCGTATGTGAGCCTGTCCGCAGCAACCGGCGCGCTGGTGTTGTTTGGCGCGGTTCAGACAACGATGATCGGGTACGGCATTTGGTCCGGTGAACGACTTGCGAAACTGCAGGTCGTTGGGCTGCTGTTGGCGGTAGGTGGACTGACCGGGCTGTTGTTACCCGGGCTCTCGGCTCCGCCATTGTTGGGCTGCCTGTTCATGACGGGCGCCGGGGTTGCCTGGGGGATCTACTCTTTGCGTGGGAAAGGTGCCGGCGATCCGACGTTGGTTACCGCTGGTAACTTTCTGCGGGCGGTTGCATTTGCGGTGGTGCTGAGCCTCGTTACGCTCAACGTGTTCTCGCTGGAGCTTGCCGGCGTTGGGTACGCAGTGATGTCCGGCGGGTTGGCTTCTGGAATTGGATACGCCATTTGGTACAGCGCTTTGCCGGGGCTACAAGCAACTCAAGCGGCATCGGTGCAGCTGAGCGTGCCCGTGATCGCCGCGCTGGGTGGGGTTGCTCTGTTGGGTGAGCCAATCACGCTTCGGCTGGTATTGGCCTCACTGGCAATCCTTGGTGGTATCGCACTGGTCATTTTCGAAAGACAGGCGTCCAAGTAATTCGCCAGACCACGAAACCCGATTGCCGCCAAGCACTATCTGGCGGTGATACGTGCAAGGTCGCCAAATTGAATTCCCAATCCAGCTGCCCTCTTCGGGCTGAGTGTAAACATCCACTGCTTCACCCCAAATCGCCAAATCAGACCGATTGAACGAAATCTTTGACGCTCACAGCTGCGAAGCGCCGAATGATTGGTCCAGTCAGTCGTAGTCAGCAGCGTATCAATTCCGTGGTTTTGGTTGAACCAGATTGACGCTTCTCGCACCAGTTTGCCGTACAACCCCTGTCCCCGGAAATCGGGTGCGATGAATGCGTTGTATGAAAGTATGGCATCTTCCGGGAACGACATCGCGACTCCGCTCTCGAGGCTGTCGCCACGATTGTGAGCTGCTTCGATAGAGTTCATCGCCAGCCAGTCATAACCAGCCAATTGTCCATCCACAAAGACGGCGAAACAGACATCTAAACCAGCGGACAGCCTTTGCGCCATATCTTCATCCAGCTCGTATTTTTCAGATCTGGAAAACTCGATTATTTCTTCCTGTTCCAGTGGACGAAAAACCAGTCTGCCGTCCTGCTCACTCGATGCGTTCTCAATCGGCAACACGAACAAGTGCGAGACATCCAGCACGATCAGTTTTTGAATGATCTTGTAGATGTATTTGTGCAGTGCGGCGAGGCAACCATGACGCCGGACTGTATCGGCGAAACCCTGAGTGAAATTTCTCAACCGTTCATCCTTCTAATGATTTGCTGCTGGCGAGACGAGTGTGTTGCGAAATTCTCGCAACCAATCGATTGTTTTACGATAAGTCAACTGAACTGTACCCGGCAGTGTATTGGCAGCGACATGGTAGTCGACGCATGGGACACGTTCTGCATTCCAATGCTGTTTGTAAGACTCGTCACCGCGAAGAAAATCAATCTGCTGGAAACCGTTCGAAATGGCATCACGAAAGAAGGCATAAATCGAAAGGTTACCATAGCCGTCACGAGTCTTGCTTCGCTCCATACCACTTTGGTAACAAAAGAACTTCTTTTCTTTGACTAGCAGGTATTCTGCGGCCACGACTTGGCCGTCCAGGATTAATTTTCTCAACTCCACCTGCTGACTCTCCAGAAGACTCGGCAATACGCTGTTGTGAAACTGATTGAATTCAGCAGAGTCATAGGAAGACTTTTCTTCACGTCCTTCGAACTGCTTCCGCTTCATGTCTGACAGCAACTTCCAATATTCGCCGATCTCTGTCGCATCACTGCAACGCACAACCTCGGCCCGACCGGTATCGAAATACTCTCTTTGCCAACGTCGGCATCGCTTCCGATGATTTTTGGAGAGACTGGCCAGATAATCATCCTGGCTCGCTGGCATATCAACAGTCCAGCAACCTGCTGCCGCCGATTCGTGAATCGCGTACCCCTTATCGGAAAGCCCCTGCATCAAGGCCCTAAGGTTTTCATCGTGTTGGTCAATCGAGGAAAAACCAATCGCATACCAGACAGATGCCGCGTTTTCATCAAGCCAATCCACCAATGCATTGGTTACCTTTTGCTCGCTACCTGATTGAATCAACACGCTTGAGTGATCACTGCAAACGACACCGTCGCCTAAGAAACGCAGGCAACGCGGCTTGACCCAAGTGGATCGAATATACCAGGGGGCGACTGCGATCAATTGGTCATCATCGTACACCAGCAAAATGCACAACTGGTCGGTTGATCGATCATAAAAAGTGTTCCACCAATGAAGCAACCACTCGGCCGATTGCATGGGTGAGCTGCTCGGCAAGCAAATCCATTGCTCAAGCACGCTGGGGCATAGCTCGTAAGGATTTCTTATTTGTTTTATCTGGATTGGCATGGACTCTAAAACACTCGCTTGGAACTACCGGCCAAGTTCAGATCGGGGCTAAATGAGTAGATAAAACTGGGATGCCGCAAGAACAAAATCTCTTACGGTTTAAAAACGTACGCTCCCATTTGTTGTCAGGTGTGCGGTCCCGGGCAAAAAACTGGCATCATCCGGCCTGATTAATGGCACAACCGATTCAATCGCCACGAAGGCGCCTCGCCACTGCTATGCGATCTGTGTCGTCACGCGAGGTCACGATTTCAAATTTAGCGTTATCGGCTGCATGGAGAGAGCCGGTCAAACCTTTTGTGCAGGTACTACTAACCGGCGGCCGGGCTGAGCCAGGCGGTCAGAAGCAAGGGGATTAGTTTCAGCCAAGGCCAAGACGAGCGATTGAGCTTGAGTTAAACTACCCTGTATGAACAGACGACTTACCAAAATCAGCAAGTACTTGAGTTTCATCCTGCGGCATCATCCCGAGAAAATTGGGCTGACACTCGATTCCGAGCAATGGGCGAGCGTCGATGAGCTTGTCAAAAACGCGAACTCCAACGGCAAATCATTTACGCTGGAACAAGTTCAGCAGGTTGTCGCTTCGAACGAACTGCAAATTTTCGAGCTCAGCGAAGACGGCCTTCGCATTCGCTGCGCAAAGTAGTCGCTTCTGCCCCGCCCGCCATCCGTGCCTCAATCGCTTTGACGCTGGACCAATCCTGGCTACGGCGCGTTTTTCTTCAGCTTGCGTTGCAGGGTTCGGCGGGGGATATCGAGCCGACGGGCAGCTTCGGAAATGTTGCCGCCGCAATCGGCTAACACACGTTGGATGTGTTCCCATTGAGCCGATGCCAGTGATGGTGGTGGGAACTCGGGTTCAACTTCACTTCCAATCGGTTCATCGAACGCGTGTAAAACATCGTCCGCATCCGCCGGCTTGGTCACATAGTTAACCGCGCCCAGTTTCACTGCCTCGACTGCATTGGTAATACTGCCGTAACCGGTCAGGATTACGATTCTGGTTTGTGGCGAAATGGATTTGATTTCTTTAAGTAGATCCAAACCCGATTTGCCAGGCATCTTCAAATCCAGCACCGCCAAATCCGGAGTGAACCTGGTTGCCTGTTCAACCGCGGAGTCGAAGTCCGCGGCGATGTGAACGACCAGCCCACGTCGCGTGAATGATTTTTCTAACCTCATGCGTAACACATCATCGTCATCGACGACAAGAATAGATCGGTTGTCTTGCATCTGTTCACCTATTTCGATTCTTCAAACGTATCATCTCTTACCAGGGGCATCGTTACGGAAACCGTGGTTCCAACGCCTACTTCAGAATGCACATCAATCAATCCGCCCAACCGTTGCACCACGTTGTTCGCCAGGAACAAACCCAACCCCATGCCATGCCCGGCAGGTTTGGTCGTAAAAAACGGTTCGCTAATCCTTTTGAGGACCGACTCGCTCATCCCCTCGCCAGAGTCGATTACTTTCCAGCTCCAGTTATCGTCATCACTATCAATTGTAACCTGAACTTTCGACCGTTTGCCGCCAACATCCAGAGCGTTCTGGACCAGCCCTCGCAGCGCCTGGCACATGGAATCCAATGGTAACTCAACACGGCGTTCGGCAGCCGAGTTTGAAATCTGCAGTTCCACCTGGTCGCGATCGGGCATTTCCCCCAACACCGCTTCAGCCAAACCCGCCATGTCAATCTGAGTAAACGCCTCACCCACGGTTTCGCCGGCATGGCTCGCCATCCGATCAAGGATCTTACGACAGCGGTCCAATTGACTGCGAATCAGATGGACGTCTTCAATGACTTCATCCGCGCCTGGAAAGTTTGGTGGATTCTCGTCGATTGCTTTTTCGACGTCCCGCGCCACGACGGCAATCGTCGACAAAGGAGTGGCCAGTTCATGCGCGGCGCCGGCGGCCAGCGTACCTAGCGCTTCGATCTTTTCGCTTCTGGCCTGTCTTTCCTGCACGATGTTCAAGTCTTTCTGCTGCTGTGCGAGTTCATCAGTAAGCCTGGTAATAAAATAAACGATCACACTCGAACAAGTTGCAAATGCGACGAAAAGTCCCAATTGCGGAAGCGAAATTTGCCCGGTCTCTCGAATTGGCAGCAACTGTACGCCGGAATAAAGCGATTCCAACTCATGGTGCTGGTAGATCAAGAATCCGAAACAGGCCAGCGAAAGTCCATTCAGACCCCAAGCCCACATGCGATTCAGCACCAGCGCACTCAAGCTCAAATTCACAAAGAAAAACAGCATGAATGGGTTGGTCGGTCCGCCCGATGCGTACAACAGCGCAGTCAGCGATAGCATGTCCATCACCATCACCATGCCCAGGATCTGATCCCAAGCCAGCACCGTTCGAATTTCGCTGCGCTGCCACCTGGAAAACATCAACGACAGTATGAGATTGGAAAACGCAGTCACCACAACAATCGTCAGCAACGCCCAAATCATCGGGATGGCGATTTTGAGCAGGAACACGACTGCAGCAATCGTTAACAGCTGACCGATCGCCGCTACCCATCGCAGCTTAATCAGCCAGGAAGCGTTAACGATAAATCGAGTAGATGGAGTCGGCATGTGTTGATTCTGTATGATTCGAATTATTCATTGCCCGCCGCGAACAAGCGTGCCCTGCGCTGTCTGCACTACGCTGTGCAATGGCCAACTACTCCCAATCAATCTGCGTTTCCAACCAGTCTGCCGCTTCCTCAACCGTCTTGCCTTCGATATCCACCATCGCGTTTGCTTGCCGCATATTGGCGGAGTTAATAGATTCCAACAGCGGGCGTAGAGCCTTCATTGCTTTGCGGCTTCTGGCAAGTTTCTGACAGATCAGAATCACGCCATCGTAAGGCGGCAATACGGACTTGGTGTCTTCGATGAATTTTAATTCCTTGGTCCGCCCGTCGGTTCGAAACGCCACGATCACATCCACATTGCCACCTTCGAGAGCACCGTACATCAAGGTTGGTTCCATCGAACGGCGTTTCTTGAACTGCATGCCGTACGCATCCTGGACACTCTTCCATTCCGGGCGATCAAAGAATTCAATATCAGCGCCGATCTCCAGTTCGGCTGCCTGGCTGGTCAAGTCTTCCAGCGTTTCGATACCGCGTTGCTGAGCATCTTCCTGACGCATGACGAACACGTAGTCGTTGCTGAACCCAAGTGAGCCGAGCGAAATGATGCCATGTGAATCTTTCAAAAACGCAGCGACATCGACCAACATCTCAGCTGGGCTAACCGAGTCCGTTCGCTGCATATGATTTGCCCAGATCGTTCCGGTGTAGTCGACATAGCAATCGACGTTTCCACTCGACAACGCGTTAAATACAATCGTCGAACCCATGCCGTCTTTGGTTTCGACTGGTAAGCCCTGCCCTTCCAGGCGTCGCTTGAGCAATTCCACCAGGATATACGACTCACTGAAATTCTTGCTGGCGACCGTCAGCGGCAGTTCAATTCCTACTTCCGACAGATCCGCAGCCACACCAGTCCCCAGAGTACGCACATCTTTCTTGCCGATCCCCCGCAGCATAAACGGCGACAGCGCGAGAGCGCCGATTAAAACGCCTACTGCAATTGCCAATGGCCAGCTTCGCTTGTTGGCGGCAACTTCGAGGCCTCGCAACAATTGATCAAAGGCCAGTGCCAACAACGCCGAAAACAGGCAACCAAACAACATCGCAACTATGTTCCATGTTTGCAGGCCAACGAAGATGTAGTTGCCGAGACTCGTCGCACCGACTGGCTGAGCCAACGTTGCCGCACCGACAACCCACACACTGGCGGTTCGAATTCCAGAAACAATCGACGGAAGCGCGAGCGGTAGCTCCACGGACGTCAGCGTTTGCCAAGCGTCCATGCCGATCCCGTTGGCCGCTTCAATGCAGGAATCATCGACTCCCTGCAGACCGGTCACTGTGCCGCGCAGCATCGGCAAAATACTGTACAGGATCAACGCGATCCAGGCAGGCAGCCAACCGATCGTTTGAAATGCAAACACCATCAAAGCCAACAAAGCCAAGCTTGGAATCGTCTGAATGATACTCGCCAACGTGAGGGCGATGGTTTCTGAACGCGGTCGCTTGGAGACCCAGATCCCAAGCGGAATACTGATCAGGATCCCGACCGCCAGCGCGGCCAGCGACAGCCCAATATGGCCGCCGAGTCGTTCTGGCAGCGTATCGAACTGCTGCAAAAACTTTTCCTGGAATGCTGTGTAATTCATTTGGTCAACTTGCCGCCTAGTTCGATTCCAGTGATTTCATCAACTCGCCATGCCGCCTCGGCGTCGACAACAGCTTGGCGACGTAGTCGTTGCCCGGGTCCTTCAGCAGTTCCCGGGGAGTTCCGATGCGGACAACTTCGCCATCTTTCATGACCGCAATCTGATCCGCAAGCAGCAACGCTTCGGCCATGTCGTGCGTAACCATCACGGCCGTGAGTTCCAGTTGTTCCTGCATTGACTTGAATTCCGTTTGCAAGCTGTCACGCGTCACCGGATCCAAAGCTCCGAACGGTTCGTCGAGCAACATGACTTTCGCGTCCCCGCCGAGCGCGCGGGCGAATCCGACTCGTTGCCTTTGCCCGCCGGACAACTGATGCGGATATCGTTTGGCAAACTCGCTCGCTGGCAATTCGACCATGTCCAACAGTTCCACAATCCGATCGCGATAGTCCTCCGGTTGCTGGCCCAGCAGCTTGGGAACCATCGCCACGTTTTCTTCGACTGTCATATGTGGGAACAAACCAATTGCCTGGAAGACATAGCCGATGCCGCGACGAAGCAAAACCGGGTCCTGTTCGACTACGTCTTTGCCATCGATCAAGATACGACCAGCTGTCGGTTCAATCAGCCGATTGATCATTTTGACCATCGTGCTTTTCCCAGAGCCCGATCCACCAAGCAGCGCCAGCAGCGAGCCTCGCTCGACCGTAAACGAAACGTCCTTAGCGGCAAATGTTTTGCCGCCGTCATACGACTTGGAAACCTGTTCAGCTACGATCATGGAAGATTTGCCGCAGCAGCAGCACCTTCGATTGCGTATTCGTACGTAGCCTGAAGTCCAAGTGGAATTCCGAGCGTCCAATACAAGATCAGGAAGATCGACCAGACTACCAGGAACGTCAGCGAGTATGGCAACATCATGGCGGCGACCGTCCCAATACCCGTTGACTTTACATAGCGCTGGCAAAAGACGACAACCAATGGGAAATACGGCATCATCGGAGTGATGATATTCGTTGTCGAGTCACCGACTCGGTAGGCGGCCTGAGTCAGTTCAGGTGATAGTCCGGAGTACATCAGCATTGGCACAAAAATCGGAGCAAGCATCGCCCACTTCGCAGACGCACTTCCAACCAACAAGTTTACCGCTCCGGCCAAAACAATGATGCCGATTATCACAACCCATGGCGGGGCATCCGATTCCTTGATGAAGTTCGCACCTTTGATCGCCAGTAGCTGACCAATACCGGATTGAGAAAAGGCCGCGATAAACAATGCCGCAAAGAACACAAGGACGAGATAATACCCCATCGTTTCCATCGTCTTCGACATACCTTTGATCACATCGCGGTGCGATTTGAATTTGCCTGAAACGAAGCCGTGAACCAACCCCGGAACAACAAAGATCAAGAAGATCAACGGAACAATCATCCGCATCAATGCAGCGCCAGGTTTTTTCGCTTTCGCCGGTTTCATGGATAAGGTCACCGCCGCACCGTCACGCATGATTTCGAATTCCGAGGCGGCAAACGTGTTGGCCTTTTGCACTAGCGGCCCGATTTCTTTCGAGGACGGGACGTCTTCTCCATTGATCTTGGCGATGACGTCTCCCCGTCGCATGCCGGCGACATCAGCTTTTCCACCGTTCGTCAAATACTTGACGGTCGCCGGAGCTTCAATTTCAGTATTCAGCTCGAAACCGAAATCGTTCTGAGTAATCGAGTAAGAAGTCAACGAGCCTTCTGAGTCGCGTAGTGCGGAATCAGCTGGCCAGGCCCACAGCGCCAATGCAACCAGGCTACCGACGATCGAAATCAGCCCCAACCACATGCCGGCTTTATCGCGAGTAGTCGGCTCTTCCATTTTTGGAATCTCGTCTGGATTGCCGTCGATTTCCGTTCCTCGCAAACGCGGCTCGACAATCTTGTCAGTCAAGAACCAGCCAACGCCAACAATCAGGATCGAAGAAATGGCAGTAAAGTAAAAATTGCAAAGCGGGTTAACGGTGTAACCACTGTCGGCAATCGCCGCCCCTTCCTGAGTCAGCGAAGAAAGCAACGGGTCGAGCCCGGATGGAATGAAGTTAGCGCTGAATCCTCCGGAAACTCCGGCAAACGCTGCCGCAATGCCAGCCAGCGGATGCCTGCCAGCGGCGTAGAACATCACGCCACCTATCGGTATGACCAAAACGTATCCTGCATCCGCGGCGGTGTGACTGATGATCGCCACGAGGATCAACATGGGCGTCAACAAAACCTTCGGCGTGATATTCATCAGCGACTTGAGGCACGTGTTGATAAAACCCGAATGCTCGGCAACACCGACACCCAGCAATGCAACCAGCACCACACCCAGAGGATGGAAACCAGTAAAGTCCTCCACCATCTCCGTCAAAAAGTGAGCGAACTTGTCCAGGGTCAACATGTTCGTGACTGTGACTGGATTATTCGTTCCCGGAATCGTTTCCGTGAAATTCATTGGTGCCAAATAGGCGGACAGGAACCAGGTCCCGATCAACCCGATCAAGAACAGGACGGCTGGATCAGGAAGCTTGTTCCCCAGCCATTCCACCAAATCCAGTAACTTTACGAGCACGCCTTTTGAAGCCGGCGCTTCCTTCGTCAAATCTTTAGACATCCAATTACTCTCAAAGCCAAATTCTTCGCAGCCGATATTCTGTCACAATCGGCGCACAAAACAATTCAGGTGGAGGAAAATCGAGCTCCGCCAGGCCGAGAATATCTGGGGTTCTGCCATCGAAGGGGCGAGATAATGCAAGGACTGGCCCTCATCCGACTCGCCAACAATCCATGATGACGTGAAGGGTCGTCGCGGATGATGATTGTCGTAAGTTGCGACTACCGCTAGAAACTGGCGCCGATAGAAACTGGCACCGATCGAGACTCCTCGCCGAGCTACTCCGAGATACCCAAGACGTGCGTGCCTGAATGAGAATAGAGCATTCCTATCAATGTTGTCCGCGTGAGGGAGGTAGATGGAGGAGAAGGCTCCTCCGATCGCGCAAACAAACGACAGAAATGCTCTAGATTCCCGTTTCGTGTGCCGTTTGACTTTGGGCAAGATACTGAGTCGACTCTTGCACCGGCATCGGACGTGAAAAGAAATAACCTTGAACAAACTGACAGTTCATCGATTCAAGCAATTTAAGTTGCTGTTCGTTTTCGACTCCTTCAGCCACAACTCCAATATTTAACGTCTCCGCAAGCGCAATGATCATTCTGATAATCGCATGATCGCCAACTTCTGGATCGAGCTTACTGACAAACGACCGGTCAATTTTCAACGAGTCGACTGGCAAGTCATCAAGGTAGTTGAGCGACGAGTAGCCCGTTCCAAAATCGTCAAGTGACAAGTGAATCCCTTCTTCGCGAATTTCTCGCAACAACTGGATGGCCTGGCCGCTGTCTTTCAGCAGCAATGACTCGGTTATCTCAAGGCAGATGGAATCTGGTTCAATATCGAATCGACTCAGCGTGTAGCGTAGCGATTGCACAAAGTCAGGTTCGAACAACTGGCGAGGTGACAAGTTGATGTTCATCCGAAATTCACGTGGAAGGTTGGATTGATTGCGACACCAGTTCGCTAATTGCCGGCAAGCAATTTCGATTATTTGTTCGCCCAGCGGAACAATCACACCAGACGACTCCGCCGTAGAAATAAATCTGTCTGGATACAACAGCCCACGCGTCGGGTGTTGCCAACGTACCAGCGCTTCGAATCCGACCAGTTCGCGCTTTGCCAGGTTCAGAATAGGTTGGTAGTGCAAGACGAATTGGTTTTTGATAATGCCTGTGGCAATATGCTTCTCTTCGTTCAATTCATTCTGCGCCGAGTCGCGCATTGAGGGGTCAAAAAACTGATAGCGGCTCTTGCCTTTCCCTTTGGCTGCATACATCGCTAGATCAGCATCATTAACCAAGTCGTCGCTATTTTCGTATTCACTTGAATCGCACAGTACCATCCCAATACTTGCGGTGGCGATAGTCGTTTTCCCATTGATCTTGATTTCAGAGTTTAACTGACGACGAATTTCCTCGCAGATTTTCTCCAGGTACTCCTGCGACTTCACATTCCGAAAGAGACACAAAAATTCGTCGCCGCCAAACCGGCCCGCGAAATCCAATGGTCCAAGTAACGAACGCAACCCATTAGCGAATTGTTTCAGGAGTTCATCACCGGCCTCGTGGCCGTCTTTGTCATTAATCGGTTTGAAGTTATCAAGGTCAATGAACATCAATGCGATCTGCTCCTGTTCATTGGCGTTGAGTACCTTATTGAGCAGTTGCACAAAGTGCAGACGATTGGCAAGCCCGGTCAACCCGTCATGATGAGCAACGAAAGCAAGTTCTCGAGTACGTTCATCAACCCTTTTTTCGAGTTCTTCGTTGTTTCTTTGCAGGATTTCTTCAGCTCGTTTCAGCTTGGTAATATCGTGATAAGTGCCAAGAATTCCGATGACCTCACCACCGTCATTGTGCAGCGGGACTTTATTGGTTTCCAACCAAGTCAATTCACCATCGGCATTGACCTGGGATTCGATGATCCCGATCTCAGCCTGCCCGCTTTCCATAACTCTGCGGTCGCATGCGCGGTAAAATTCTGCTTCGTCACGATCCCAAGGCAAATCAAAATCGTCGAGCCCTAGTAGCTCTGCAGGGCAAGACTTGCCAGCAAGGACCGCGAATAACTGATTGCAGCCCAAGTAGTTCAGATTGATATCTTTCCAAAACACCGTCTGAGGAATCGTGTCGAGAACTTTCTGTAAGAGTTCTTTAGAATCACCAAATCTTTTTAACGATTCACCAATCCCTTCAAGCATTTGCTCCGAGTTCTTGAGAGCTGATAATTTTTCATCCATCGCTTTGACTAGCTTTTTGCGACAAGTAGCAGGGAATAGATGGGTTCCAAAAAACCCACGGAAGACTAGGTTTTTCTGAAGGATGACGCCCCGAAACTCACGCAAGAGTATTTTTTACGAGGGACAGACTCACAAAAACACGCGCAAGTACTGGGTTTTCTCGCAGGACAAAGTTTTTCGATGGGGAAAACCCTGCGTCAAACGGCGTTCGATTTGGGATGATTGAACTCACTCCATTGATTGTTTGAGTGGCAAGGCACTGTCGACGGTGCCACAGAACCCGGCGACCAGTATTGTTTAGCGGTACGGCGCTAAACGAAAATGGCGACTTTACGATTTCGGAAACGCTACCTAACGCGTTACCGCTCACATTTTCGAAGCCATTTTCCTTTTGCGGGATAGAGCCTAGATCGCTTGCAATTGGTATGCTTAGGCATCCATGGATAAGCAACAAAGCCTTTTTGAAACGCAACCAGAACCCTGGCAACTGGATGACCAGGATGACTGGCTTGCTGCGCGAGTCGCATTCTCGGACGCTCCGTATGGACCCTATGATTACTCGATCCCCGCGGAACTGGAATCGCAGGTAGTACCCGGGATCCGCGTGGAGGTGCCGTTGGGAAGATCCAATCGCTCGATGAAGGGCTATTGCACGGCGATCATCAACGCGACACATCCGGACGCGGATTCGGTCAACCCAAAACGACTCAAGCCAATCCGCCAAGTCATCGACCAGTTCCCGTTGCTCGATGCGAGCTTGCTGCGATTGGCACAATGGATAAGTGAATATTACCTCTGTCCGCTTGGCAGTGTGATCGAGACGATTGTCCCGCCCGGAGTTCGTGATGGCTCGGGGACGCGTGAAGTCATGTTCCTGACGCTGGCACCCGAACTGGCAGGCAAGCTGGAAGATCTGAAGAAGACTCCGAAGCAGCAGGCGATTCTGGAAGCGTTGGAAACGGGAGGCAACGACTGGACCCCTCGAGAACTGGCAGAAACGGTGGGCTGTACCCAGGGACCAATCAACAACTTGCGTAAGAAAGGATGGATCGTCACATCGACCAGGCGCGTGCGAGCCAGCCATGCCATCCCTCGTGAAAAACGCGAGCAGGATCTTGAGCTCAACGAAGATCAAAAGAACGCACTACAACGGATTGGCGTTTCCATCGACGAGCATCAGTTTCAATGCTTCCTGATGCACGGGATCACCGGCAGTGGCAAAACGGAAGTATACATTCGAGCGATCCAGCGAGTGGTCGAGTTTGGTCGACAGGCAATCGTGCTCGTACCCGAGATCAGCCTGACACCGCAGACGCGGCAGCGATTTCGTGCACGATTCGATCGAGTCGCGGTCCTGCACAGCCATCTGACTGCCGCGCAACGAGCGTGGCACTGGAACGAAATCGCTCAAGGCAAGGTGGAGGTCATCATCGGAGCCCGCAGCGCTGTGTTCGCACCGACTCCCAACCTGGGCCTGATCGTTATCGACGAAGAGCATGACGGTTCGTTCAAGCAGGACAAGGCTCCACGATACCACGCCCGAGACGTCGCCATTCATCGCGCCCAGGACAAGAAGGTTCCGTTGATTCTTGGCTCGGCGACTCCGGCTCTGGAAAGCTGGCAGGCGTCTGCTCAGACTAAAACCAGGCGAGAAGGATTTCAGTTATTACGATTGCCCAAACGCGCGCTCGATCGTCCGTTGCCCGATGTCGCGACGATCGACTTGCGACTGGACTACGAGAGCCGTGGGAAGAAGTCGCAGTCGCGAGGTTCGATCAGCCAGAAACTGCGTCAGGAAATTCGCTTTGCACTTGATGACGGTGGGCAAGTGATTTTGTTGTTGAACCGGCGAGGTTTTTCAACGCGAATCCAATGCCCCGCTTGCGGCGAGGCGCTCCACTGCCCGGATTGCTCCATCCCGCTGACGCATCATCGGGAAGGCGAAAAAGCGGTTTGTCATTACTGCGACTTTGCCATGCCGGCTCCTGACAAATGCCCGGAGCCAGGTTGCAACTACGATGCGATTCGCTTTTCAGGGATCGGAACTCAAAAACTGGAGGCGGAAGTTCGATCGACGTTTCCTGACATCCAATGCGCGCGGATGGATACCGACACGATGAAGAAACCGGGCAGCCACGAAGACGCCCTGACACGGTTTCGCAATGGTGAGATTCAGATCCTGCTCGGTACGCAAATGATCGCCAAGGGATTGGACTTCCCTAACGTGACGCTGGTTGGCGTCGTCAACGCGGACACTTCCCTGCACTTCCCTGACTTCCGCGCTGCCGAGAGAACTTTCGGGTTGGTCACGCAAGTCGCCGGCCGCAGTGGTCGAGGCGACAAAGGTGGCCGCGTGCTGGTGCAGACTTTCAGCCCGGACAACCAGGCGATCCTTGCTGCAACGCGTCATGACTACGAACGGTTTGTTGGGCACGAATTACCGCAACGGCTGGAGTACGGTTACCCGCCGTATGGAAAACTGGTGCGCATTGTCGTTCGCAGTGAATCCGAGGATCTGGCTCGGGAAACAACCGTGCAGATTGCGTCTTGCGTAAACAAGTTCTCCGATGAGTTGGGAGTTGAAATTCGGGTCCTGGGGCCTGCCAAGGCGACGGTTGAAAAGTTGCGTGGCAAATACCGTTTCCATCTGCTGATAAGATGTGATTTAAACGCGAATATTCAGTCGGTTTTGCAACGTGTCCAACAGCAAGTCAAAACCGTCGACGGCGTTCAGTGGATTATCGACATTGATCCACAAGATATGCTTTAAAAAGGTTTAGCGCGACTTGCACCAGATAAATACTTAGTGGTTTCCTAGTGGTTTATTCCACTCCAAAAATGATCTGGCTACCAGCGATTGCCAGTTCTACAATTGGGTTTTCCAGGAAAGCTGAAAATTCATGTCCTATCGTTCCATCACTCGCGTCTTTGACGGCTCCAAGCTGGAACGAAAGATCCTTATCCTTTCCTGTATCTGCCTGTTCGTTTTGATTGGGACCAGTTTCTTTTGGGTCAATCGCGTCACTGAAAATCTGATCGACGCCAACACCAGGACACGAGCGCACGACCGATATGTTTCGCACATGATTGACTTGCATTTGCGGAACTTGACACTCAAGCCAAATTTTCAGGATGACGACAAGGATGAACCGGTCAATCAGTTCGCTTCCGCAATCAGCGGAAACCAATTTGATGCAGAGTTCCTGACACTGCAGCCAGGCGAAGATCGATTCCAAGTCCAGCCGCAAATCACCAATGACCCGGTGATCACTAAGCAGCTGCAACTGTTGAACGATGACTTCCTCAAGCATCGCAACCGGCTCAACTTGCCGCCGGAAGAACGCGGTGAGTTCTCAGTGACCGATTTACAGAACTCAGACAACCGGTCGTTGCTGCAGGGAAACGAGTTCCTTTATCTGAAAGTTGTTGATTTCAAAATATCCTGCCTGCAATGCCACTACGTTGGCGACCAGGAAATACTGGCCGACAAAGCGCCCAAAGAAGCGGAAGCCCAACAGCTTAAAGACAACGCCAATGCTCCTTTGGTTTTTGCCAAAATGCGGATCCCGTATCGCGAAACCAAACGCGCCATCAATCGTTCTCGTGCAATCCTGATGACGTTTGCGATTGCAACGGCATTCATGTCCGTGCTCGCGCTGTACATGATCCTGCGATTCTGGATCCTGAAACCGCTCCGGCATCTGCGTGAGGTCACCGAAGAAATCGGCAAGGGACGAACCGACGTCCGCTCATCGCTGGATACAGGCGACGAGTTTGAGCAATTGGGCCGTTCGCTCAACCGCATGGTTCGACACTTTTTCGATACACAAATGGCACTCAGCTCTGCCAATGCGGATCTCGACAACAAGGTCGACGAGCAAGCTCAATTGAACATGCATCTGTACGAGATGAACCAGGTCAAAAGCGAATTCCTGGCAAACATGAGCCACGAGCTGCGCACGCCGCTTAACAGCATCATTGGCTTTTCGGAGTTGCTCGAAGACGTCGACACACTCAACGATCGTCAGCAGAGATACTTTACAAACATCCGCAAGTCGGGCCGCATGCTGTTGGACTTGATCAACAACATCCTTGATCTGGCTAAACTGGAAGCGGGCAAGATGGAGCCGACTCCCACGGAGTTCTCCCTGCCCCAACTCGCGTCCAACTTGTGCGACATGGTCCGACCACTGGCCGAGAAAAAGAACATTCAACTGGCCCTCAACGCGCCTGCGGACATGCCGGTCGTGTTCCAGGACCAGATCAAGGTCCGCCAGATCCTGACCAATCTGGTTTCCAACGCGATTAAGTTTACTCCCGAAGGTGGCAGGATAAACATCGACTTGGAACGGACGGTGATGAATCAACTTAACATGAAAGTCTCTGATACCGGCGTTGGGATCGCCGAAAGTGATCAAGGAATCATTTTCGAGAAGTTCCGACAGGGACCGGCTGCTGTCGGAGATAACGCACTCACCCGTGAGATTTCCGGGACTGGTTTGGGATTGTCGATTGTTCGAGAGCTGTGCATCCTGCTCGGTGGCAACGTCGAGCTTGAAAGCGAGATTGGCAAAGGCAGTATCTTCATGGTGACATTGCCCGCCAGCTTGCGGCTGATGCCTCAATCCCGCTCGGAGATTTCGAAGACGATTGACGAAATCACGAAAGGGCAACGGGTCGATTTTGCCCGCACTCAAAGCACGCCCCAGCCCCCGTCCGTTGATTCGAAACCCAATTCGCCAGATTCACTGGATTCGGCGGCTAAGACAACCGGAATCCAGCCATCAGAAGTTGCCAATCCAGTGCTGCCGCCATCCAATACGGTTGCCGGAAAACAGAGTGACGAGTAAGCCGGCAACAATCCTGCAACGCGAAAGTGAAAATGTTCTTTGTATTTGATGGTATGGACGGAACGGGTAAGTCGACTCAGCTCGATCTATTTGTTCAATGGCTCCAGGAACAAGATCACGACGTGGTTGTCTGTCGCGATCCGGGCTCAACGGAATTGGGAATTCAGCTGCGAGAATTGCTACTTCAAGAGCGCGGATTGCCGATCCACATGCGCAGCGAATTGCTGATGTTCATATCCGCTCGAGCGCAGGTCACCGAAGAAGTCATTCGCCCCGCGCTCGAAGCAGGCAAGACCGTGGTCTGCGATCGTTACGTACTGTCGACTGTGGTGTACCAAGGGTACGGAGGCGACATTGACCCCAACCAGGTTTGGCGATTGAATTATTTCGCAACCAATGGAGTTGCTGCCGACCTCACATTCGTTTTTGATCTCGAACCTGAAATCGCATTGTCGAGACTTGGTGATAACCTGGATCGTTTGGAGTCGCGTGGAACCGAGTATTTTGAACGATTACGATTCGGGTTTACCGAAGAATGCAAACGCTTCCCGATCGGCTACGACCTCATCGACGCCAGTGGGTCCATCGAAGAAGTTCAACAGCGAGTTCGAGCCGCTGCGAATGTCTGCCTGTCTAAAGAGGACAAGGCGAGTAACGCGAATCGCGAGAGCTGAAAAATCTTAGCGGTACTGGCCGGCGTTTTGTTGATACGGTCGGTACTGGCCAGCCTGCACGGGTTGGCGGTATTGCCTGCCTTGATCATGAGCACCGTTTACAAATGGGTTTCTGACCAGACGCGGGCCGTCGAGACTGGGAGGTGCATTGGGCGCGACTGTTGTTACTGGCTCCTGATGTCGGACACTAGTCAGGTTGGCACCGTTCGTATTGGGATTCTGAGCCACAAAATCATAGGTCGATCTCGCGATCACGTTGGCTTCAAAATCAATCGCGCTGCCATCTGCTGAAACGGCTGTGATGTGAAGTTGCCGGTTGTCGCCAGCCGCAATTTCGTCGAACTTGAAAATCACCATGTTGGAACTGGTCACCGAATTGTCAGGCAACGCGGCGATAACTCGCGCGTTTTCCGATACTTTGATTTCGATCGTCACATTTCGCGCCAGATCAGATCCACGATTCTCTAGCAGGAACGTATGCTGCTTGTTGTTGTACGGTTGAATACGAGGCGGATGAATCAGCAAACCACTCGACTGGCTACCCACGTATGAGTGCTGCGTCCCAGAATTCTGAATGGGCGAAGCAGGTGTATCTGAGAAGTTAATCGAGGTCGCAACTGATGATGAACCAGCGTTTAATTCAGGTTCCGAAATCAGTGCTTCCGGATCCCCAAGTGGCTGGCTTTCCTTCTCGAACTCATTGGTGATGGATTCATTTTCTGCTCGAACCTCCGACACCGACGAGTATTCACCGGCGGGCAAGGTTAAATCGGAGGTCGAATCGTCATCCGAGATCATCACTCTGACTTCCTCTCGGACTGGGGCTTGAGGCTTGGAGGCCGCATGATGTTTCGGTGTCCGAAAATCGGTTGCAGGAATTGGCTGCAACATGCTGGTCATCTCAGCTCGTTCAGCAACGTCAGTAACTACCGGCGAAGGTTCTGGTACCTCGACGACCTTGGCCGCTGGCAACTGCTGCAGCCTTAATCCTACCAATCCTTTGTTTGGACCGCAGACGACATCGTTTCTGGCAGGCCCGTCGGCCTGGAGTTCGGCCAGCAAACCTGTGGAAAATTCTGGTTCGAAATGGGCGGCCGGTTGAGCCTCACAGGTGGCAGACAAATCCGACGTGCTGTTCAAACCTGGCAAACATCTCGCCTGGTAGTCTGAATGCGCGACCGAATTGCTCGAAGTCAAAGTCGCAGCAGCAGTAACCTGTTCCGACCGTGCTGCTGCAATTACCCGCTCCTCAATGCGGTTAGCCGAAATTTCTGTTGTCGCATTTTCGGTCGTCAAGCGACGAGTAGTATTGTCAGCACTTGACTGAAAGGGCGTGGCGCAGGCGTGGTGGTTGCGTTTTGAATTGCCTGCGGCGTAGTCCTGTGCGGCTAGAGATTCGATCTCCAGCGACACGACCGTCACCCACAAAGCAAAAATTATTAACCGACCAAACATCGCAAACTCAGTTGTTGATTCGAGTTGGAGCGCACTCAGAGCGCTCGTCACAATTGGAAATATCGGAATATCCAGCATAAGAGATTCGCTAATCCGCAATCACGTCTTCAATTCGACGATCCGCCAGGTGCACAATCGGGATAATCGACAAACTTTAACACTCAGCTCAATATGCTGGTTACTCGCCGACTGACAAATTCAGTAACTTTATGAAAAACACCCTGCAATCGAGGGCTATTCTTCCATAGCGGCCAGTTTTCCGCCAACTTGGAGAATAGAAAGTGCAACAAGAACAATCGTTCATCAATCGCGAAAAAAGATTCGAAATCATCGACAAAGCCGGCTTCGATACGATCGTCAGCCGCGCTGGCTCCGAAGACAGTCTATTCTACGCCGAGCTAATTGACTTTTCGCGAAGTGGCATGAAGTTGAACGTGCCTTTCTTCGCCAGATTCGATGAGATTCTCAAGATCCATTTCGACTTCAAGAACTGCGACTTTAGTTACTCAGGCAACTTGCGAGTCAGGCACATTCGGACGATCGACGAGAACACGTGGCAAGTCGGATGTTCGTCGGACCCACCACTTCCAGAAGATTTAGTTTCACATTTCGCCGAGCAAAATGAGCAAGAACGGCGCAGATTTCGTCGTATCGATGCAGACGGTGAAGGGCTGTTGCGTCGAGAAGGGTCCGTCGCTACTTGCGAAGCTCAGGTAATCAATGTCTCAGAAGGCGGATTTTGCCTCGAGATTCCGCGGTCTCATGACATTGGCGAACGCGTTGATCTTTCGTTTCCGGAATTGGATCAGGAAGAAACAATCGGTGGCCGAGTCCGCTGGCAGAAAGCTGTCCAAGGCGGGTTTCGGGTCGGCTGCAGCTTCACCAATGCCGAGAGCTACGATGCAATCAAAAAATGCGTGGTGATGGAAAGTGGCCAACAGGAGCCGTTGGATTCGTTCTCTCCATGGCTAATCGCTGCAGCATTGTTGGCGATGTTACTGCCATCGCTCACCTATTTTCTAGTCCACCATGGAACTTCAGCAGAACCCGTACAGCAGCCTGCGCAAGTGGCGGCCGTCCTTAGTCAACCAGATAGCCAACCAAATCAAATCGAGCAGCCAACAAGAGCGCCGCAGAGCCCGAAAGCGCCGCAGAGCCCGCTACCCGAGACCGAACTGGCCACGAACACCACGATTGAAAGCGTCGGGGTTGAAGGCACTGATGAAAAGAGCTTGGATGAAAAGCACCTGGAAGAGATGCGAGCTGCCGAGCTGGAAACTAAACCAGGCAAAACCAGTGACAAAGCATCAAAGCGAAATGCCATTGCCCAACGAAGTGCTACAGAAAAACGACGTGCCGCAGTCGGAAACGCATCAGCTCCAACTGCGTGGAGCACCGACTTGCCAGCCAAAACGCCCAACACCAAAAGGCGCGGCAATTCGCGTATTTCGACTTCTGCCAACCGACCAGCGAAAGTCCGTCGTCGAGCCAAACCCGGGAAAACCTTCAGCTCGCCCGTACCGGCTGTAATACGACCGAGCTTCGAGTCGATTCCAAGAGAACTGACTCATTCGCAACGGTTTGAAACCATTGTTACACAACCAACCGATTCGCAGAGCACCCGCCGTATCAAACCAAAACGGCCAGTGACTGTTCCATCGGAAGAAATTGAGTTTGACAATTCAAGACGTCGGTCGAGAAACTAGCGTCGCGAACAGCATGTCCTGTTCCACCACAGCAAAATATTGCTCAACTTGCCGTCGTTCTAAAAACTAGATCTGATCCAACGCGATGACTAGTTCGTTGCGTGAGAGCTTACCCAAGTCATTCAACCAGGACGGGACTGAATTGGCCATCGCGAGGTTGGCGTCAACCTGGCGTTGAAAAACCATGGTTCGCTCAATGCAGTTTGCCGCCAGAGACTCCAGCGCACCCGGGAACATGGTTTGAGCTCCCAGCATTCTTTCGCAGTACTCCAATACGTCCGGCTCCATCTTTTCCGTCGCGTTCGGGTTCAACATCCGCTGGATCAAGCCGTCATAGAACTGGATTGAAAAGTCACCCAGGCATCTTTGAAAACGTCGCTTGACCGCACCTTCCTTCGATTGGGCATCCACAAAATCGCAAACTGTTTTGGCAAAGCCGTTGTCAGCGGGATCCAGACTGGCCAATCGCCCAAACAGTTCGAGTCGAAATTCAAACAGCTCCTTGTTGTCCAGCAACAACGCCAGTTCAACACTGCCACCACACGCGTGGGCCAATTTGCGAGCATCGACCTCTCCAGGCATCTCGAGCCCGTTGAGTATCTCCAGGATCTGAACCATGGAAAGGGATGAGAACCGTACTACCTGAGAGCGCGATACAATCGTCTGCAACTGCCGATGCTCACTGGAACCAATCAAAATCAACAGAGAGTTCTTAGGAGGCTCTTCCAGCGTCTTGAGCAAACTGTTGGCACTTTCCGCGTTCAGGAAATCAGCATCATCAATAATCGCGACTTTGCGTTTACCGCTAAACGGAGTCAAGTTGATGTCGTGACAAAGTCCTTCACGGCGACGATGCTCTCGATCTCCAAGAAAACTCTCAACCGGGATGAAATTTTTGTCTGCTGGCTTGGAAACCAGGATCAAGTCCGGGTGCGCTTCGCTGGTGACCTGCACGCAGGCAGGACAAGTCCCACAAGCTTCAAGCGAAGTCTCATTCGTTTCGCACAACAGTGCCTTCGCCAATTCAAGGGCAAAACGCCGCTTCCCAATGCCCGGCATACCGACAAACAGGTAGGTATTGGCTAATCGGTTATTGCGGTGGCATGCCTCAAAGCGATCACGCACGGAATCGTGCCCTAGAATGTCGTCCCAACCCATACGAACACCATCAAATAGAAACGAAAAGATTTGCCAAGTAGTCTATCACGCAGGTTGTCTTCTCGTAATCGCCACTAGCATAGGCAATATTCTTCGGTAAGCTCGGGCCCGATGGCTTAACAAAGATTTTACACTTACACCTAATTGCGCAAAGGTTAGACCGTATTCCGGAATCTCAAACAGTGGATCGTATCCAAACCCCTTTTCTCCAACCGGCGCCGTTAGAATCTGACCATGACAATATGCTTCAGCACGGGCGTGTATTTTTCCTTGAGGATCGGATATCGCTATGTGGCAGGTATACCAGGCGCGACGCTGTTCGACCGGAACTTCCGCCATTTTCTCCAGCAACAATTTGTTATTGGATTGGTCGGTCGCATGTTCGCCAGAATAACGGGCCGAATAAACCCCTGGGGCTCCGTCCAGTGCGGCAACGCTCAAACCGCTGTCCTCCGCCAGCACCCAGCGATCTAACGCCTGAGCATAGTAGACGGCTTTGATCTCAGCATTTTCCAGAAAGGTCGTGCCCGTCTCTTCAGGCTCCTCAAGTTCTTCGAAATCAGCCAATGCCTTGACTTGAATCGAATGCCCTTCCATCAGGTGGCGCAGTTCCGCCAGCTTTTTTGCATTCCCGGTGCCGATCACCAACTCGAAAGAACTCATTTGTGGACACATCCTTGGTGCACAAATCTGTAGCGCACATTGATCGAGAACAACCGGGAGAACAACCGGACTAGCCAAACCAGCCTTTTTTGTTGAACGCCGCAACCGCCTTGGCTTCGTCTTCGCTGACCTTGAATATCTTTTCCAGTTTCATCAGGTCAAAGACTTCTTTGATGTTGGGATTGATCCCACAAATACGAAGGTCCACGTTGGAAGATTTGCATTTCTTTCCAAACAAGATCAGCTTTCCGATCATCGCAGAGGACATCAGGCTGACATTTTCCAGATTAAGAAGAATCTTGTTCTGGGTTCCATTGTTGACCAGATTGATTAAATCTTGCCCAAGAGTCTGGATACGGGATTCATCAATAATCCCCTTCTCTTGAAAATAAACCAGCAGGACATCATCCTGATTGCGAGTCACCAACGTCGACACTTAAAATCCCCCCAAAGTCATCATAAACTGATCGAATTGTAGACGATTTTACAACCAAAGTAAAAGGAAACGATGGCGATTTTGCCGGAAGACTGTCGACCGATGACGAACCGGGTACTGATTTTCGAGTGGCTTTGCGGAGGCGGATTGTGGCTCGACGACTCCCGCCCATCCAATCATCCGGAACTAGTAAACCAAGGTCAGCAGATGCTGTCTGCGATTTGCGAAGATTTTTCCGCGGCTGGCTGGCTGGTTTCAACTCCGGTCGATTCAAGACTCAAACTGGATCTTCAGGCGCAGCAGACGCCGATCAACAGTCCCCGGGAACTCGACGAGACATTTGTACAGCTGGGAATCGACGCAACATACACACTCGCTATTGCGCCTGAAAATGACGGGCGATTGGCTCGACTGGTTCAGCGATTCGATTTGCTTCCGGGCAAGAAATTGAACGCCTGCAGTGAGTTCATTGAGCTCGCATCCAACAAGAACCGGATGCAGGCGTTCTTGTCGCAGCATGGCATCGACACACCCTTGGGAACCCCGCTGGAATCCGCAGACGCCCCGACAGAATCTGCCGGACCGTATCAATATGTGCTGAAACCCTCGGATGCTTGTGGCGGCGATGATCTGAAAGTCGTTCGATCTGACGTATCCCCTGCTGAATTTTTCTCGATGCTGCCCGCCCGGTGCCCAGACGACTGGTATCCACTACGATTGGAAGAACTGGTTGAAGGAGTCGCCGCCAGCATCTCGGTCATCCGAACGGACGATCAGACCTCTATCCTGCCTCCGATGCGGCAGGTTTTTAAGGCTGGGACTGTTGGAAAATTCTCGCATGTTGAACCCGACTTGCCCGATGATTTAGTTCCCCGCGCCAATGCGATCGCACAACAAGTCGTCGAGGTACTTCCACCGTTCCGCGGATTCATTGGGATCGATTGCGTTCTGGGGGAACGGGACGTTGCTATTGAAATCAATCCCAGGCTTACGATGTCATATTGCGTGTTGCGACAAATGTTGCCGTTCAACCTTGCCGAAAAGATCCTTGGATCGACTACCAACGAACTCGAACGTGTGCAATGAACCGCAGCGCAACTCGCCAGCCAATCAGTCGATCAGCCCGGAAAGTTCTTCCCGCAATCGCGCCAACAGGCGTGACTTGGCGGCATATATCGTCCAGACACTGACTCCGGTTTCTTTTGAAACTTCGGCAGCCGGTCGATTGTCAACGACATACTTCTTTACAGCGTCCCAGGTCGCTGGGCGGAACTCACTTTTAAGCAATTCCAAAGCGGAAGCAAACAAAGTCCGCAGATAGCTGAGATCCCAAGTCGACTCAGCACTTGCATCCGGCATGAATTTCAATGCGGACCCGCCAACCGCATTTCTGGAGACCGTCTTTCTTCGACAAACTTCGCGATACTTGTTCAGCGTGATCGTCTTCAGCCAGCTTCGAAAACTTTTCGTTTGATCGTATTTAAAATCCGGCAGCTTCCGAAACACGATGGTCAAGACTTCCTGCACCAGATCCGCGGCATCGCCTGACTGCAAACCAGTTTTCCGCGCCCAGTAAAACAGCAACGGCGTATAGATACGGACAAACTTCGACCAAGCGGTATGGTCGTCAGAGTTTTGCAACCGCAGTAATAAACTTTCCGATGTACTATCCATCATATTGATGCTCAATAGCATACACCAAACGTTATCGCTGCACCAACAATTGAATGCAGAACTGGCTTCTCAAAACTGCAGGAGGTGAAGCGCAAAGAATGCTCTGGCTACGGTCAGCCGTCACCTTCAGTGGCCCAGATCAACATTCCTGTCGAAGTCAAAACCAGGAGCGCTGAGAACAACAACGGATGCACTCTCTCGATTCTTCGCTCAATTGAGATCGGCTCCGGGCGAAACCACGTGGATGAATCTGCCCAGCCATACTTGGTCAGTCGCCATGTTGTTTCCTGATCTTCCTGAACGGCGAACACCATTGACACCCCCGCATCCACAATTGGTTTCCCGGCGGAAAGGAGAACCGCCGCGGCCAGGAGTAGACAGGCGAATTGCCGAGTGGAAGAACGTTTAGTGTTGTGCACGGGTTGGTCATAATCGAACAGGAGGTTATCACCAATGTGTCTAGCAAACCGAGTGCCGATGCATCGGTACGCCGGCTCGTATTTCCGACACTTGCGTTTTTCGCTGATTTTCAGGCGAAGATCGTCGTTTTCAGTCGATTTTCCAGGCCGCGTGACAATTTGCGAAACGGTGCCCGAGGATGCATTTTGGCAACACCTGCGACGAATGTTGCAATTATTCAACCTCCAACGCCCAAGGGCGGTTGCGGTCAATTTCCTCAAAAAGGCCGCATTGCCAACAAGCTGCAAAATCGCGTATCTCAAATGGTCCCATATTCAAGGCGTAAACAGGGTTGCCAACAATTTTGCTTTTTTCCGGCAACCTGGCTGCCATTCGACGAGTAAAATTGAGCGTAGAGAATCTTCTTCAGGTATCACATGACAACGGTCGACCGAATTCAACGAAAACAGCTGATTCGTGCCGCCGAAGGCTATCTTGATTTAATCATGGCCTTCGACGACCGCTGGCCGTTGGAGCAGGAGAATCGCAATCGCCTCGCTGAGCGTGCGATGGATTCCCTGAACAAGATCAAAAGGCCACAGGGTCACAAGCCATACATTCTGTTTCTTAAGGGACAGGCGGCCCGAGCGTTTGGTGAATACGAGAAGTCAATTCATTATTTGCGACAGTCGGCTCAGCTGGACCCTGACAACATCCATACGTTCCTGGCAATGGGTTGGTGCTACAAGCGAATCGATCGCACGGACCTGGCCATCGAAGCGATGGAGACAGCGATTCAGATCGACAAGCAAAGCGCGATCGCGCACTACAATCTGGCTTGCTACTGGGCGTTGTCGCAGCAGGTAAAACTTGCGGTGCTGTATCTTTCGAATGCGTTCGACCTGAACCCCGACTATCGGGACTACGTTGACAAGGAATCGGACTTCGATGCGATTCGAGAAGACCCGGACTTCGTTGCCTCGCTGGACGTCATCGTTTAGCGCCGGTTGTTTCTAACGCCTGCTTGATTAACGGATGGCGTAGATAGACAGCGCGAATTTCGCAGAACCGCGGCCGCCAATCTTTCGACGACGAAAAACTTTTCTCTCGTCTATTACTGATGCGTAATGGTCATTCCTCGAAGAAAGCTCGTGAAATTTTTCACGAGCGAAGATCTGGCGTTTAAAGTGCATTCCCAAATTTTGGATATCAGGCGAATTTCAGCTACGATTGAACCGGGATAGAAGAAGCTTGCGGTCATGAATTTGTGATCATTCAGT
>CAZXLW010000004.1:107804-144610 GCA_964641465.1 uncultured Pirellulaceae bacterium
TACGATTGAACCGGGATAGAAGAAGCTTGCGGTCATGAATTTGTGATCATTCAGTGAATCCATTTAGCGGCATTGGGCGCTAAATGAAACTAACTGTTCAATCTTGTTCGAAATGAGGAAAAATGTATGGCATCCGGTCAACCTAAATCAGTTGTTGCTTCCGATATCATGGCCAAGCGTTTGGTTACATTGAATCCGGAGATGGACGTGTTCAAAGGAATTGAAGTGCTGGTCAAGCACAAGATCTCCGGAGCACCTGTCGTCGACAAGGAGAACAAACTGCTGGGGGTTTTCTCGGAAAAGAGCTGTATGCAGGTCCTGATCGACGCCGCCTATGAAGGTCTTCCGACCACTCACATCGGTGCCTTTATGGACGATGAACCGCATACCGTCAAAGCAGAAACCGAGTTGCTGGTGATGGCTCAGGTCTTCCTTTTGACGACGCGGCGACGCCTGCCAGTTCTATCGGGCAATGGCACGTTAGTCGGTCAGGTCAGCCGCCGAGATGTGATCGCGGCAGCATCCAAACTGATCAACACGTCTCCGCACAAGGAAAATCCACTGCTCTATCTCTCCGCACTGCACGACATGAATAACACACCGTCAGTCCGTTAAGAGCAATTCCTGGATTCCTGAGGACGCTCCAATCACGAGCGTCCAACTATTTGCCGATAAGCGCCCATGAGAAAAAAGCATTACCTGAAAGTCATCCTATTTGTAGCCGCAATAAAAAAAGCCCACCGAAAATCAGCGGGCTTCCATTCTAAATCGAACAGTTCTAGTTGTTTCGATTGCTCAGCAATCCAGACCGCCAAAGGAAGTAAAGCAAGGTCAAGAGAGTCTGCACGAAGGCTGCGACGTAGGTCATTGCCGCAGCAAACAACACTTTCGAAACACCGGCGGCTTCCTGTTGAGTGACGATGCCTGCTTCCACAACCAGGGCTTTCGCTCGCGCGCTGGCGTTGAACTCGACAGGCAACGTTATCAACTGGAACAGCAGTAACAAACTGAACGCGATCGCTCCGACAATAAAGACTGTCTGCCCCAGTCCAGCGGCTCCGGCACCGATTAACATCAACCCGCCGATCATGGCATAGTTTCCGATCGGACTACCGTATTGCACGGCCGGGACAATCATTGAGCGATAGGCCAGCGCTTTGTAACCGGTCGCGTGTTGAATAGCGTGCCCGGCTTCATGCGTCGCGACTCCGATTGCCGCGACTGAATTGCTGTCGTAGACGGGTGGCGACAAAGCCAGGTGTTTTTTGACCGGGTGATAGTGATCGGAAAGAAAACCATCCACGCGGATGATCTTGACGTCTGTTATGCCAGCTCGATCCAGCAGCATTTGTGCGGCCTCATGACCACGAACACCACGCTGCGTGGCGATTTTTGAGAACTTGTTGAATCGTGATTTCACCATCCACTGAGCCCACATCGAAAGCGCGCCACCGGGAATGACGACTATTAAGAAATACCAAATATTACCCATCGAGAAAATTTCTCCTTGTAGATTACGGACGAGAGTCTCGTAATCGTTTCATTTTCAAGCTATTGCAGCAAGCCGAGTTATGAAACCGTGCGTTAAACCGAGTTCGACACATCGCCAGAACGCAATATGAACCGATAACTCCACTGGGTGGGCTTTTCTGTGATGATTTCGGTGGGGTGGATTCGCAGAGAACTTTCTTCGCTTTGCGAGATTTCGCCAAGCGATCCGCGGTGAACGGTAAGACTGGTCGATCCGGATACCTCCGCAGAATCAAGCTCGAAAGTGATATCATTCGCTGCAGATAATTGCATGCCAGCCCCCGGTTGCAAGTCGTATGCGGTACCCAAAGACTCCGTACCACGGTTCTCCTCGATCGTCGCTGCGTGTAACGAGCAAGCGGATTCGACAAGCAACTCAACCGCCGAGTCATTGCGTAGCAGGAACGAAGTGGAAAAGTGGTTCTTGCCAGCCATTCCCAAGCCAAGCAAAACCGGGCCCTCATCCATCAGCTGTTTTGATAATTGTTGCAGTGGCGGGCTGCTCGGCCAGAACTCGTCCGATTGATCTTCGTGGCTACGCAGGATCGGGAACGTCTGGTTGTTGGCTTGTAGGCCAATGATGTGAACAAAGCGATCGACTTGCCACTGGCAATCAACGTACAGGCCGATTCCGTCTTCATTCAGCAATTCAATTCGTGTTTCGTCGGACATCAGTTCCCTAAATCACAGTTCCCAAAATCACGCAGGCCGATCTGGTTTCCCCCAGCGGACTGGCTGCAGTTTGGATTCGTTGGTTCGAATCCAATAGACCAATTGATCAACGGCCGTCTAAGTGTTGACTAAGCGCCTTTCACCCGACTAAGCGCCTTTTACCCGCCATTTCAGAAACGCGTCCAAGAAACCCTGGATCTCGCCGTCGAGTACTTTGTTGAAATCGCCCATCGAAAACCCAGTGCGTGCATCCTTCACTCGCTGATCGGGATGCAGGAAGTAATTGCGGATCTGTGACCCAAACCCGACTCGAGCCTGGCTTTTGTACTTTTCCGCGTCTTCTGCCTCACGTTTTTCTTCTTCCAGTCGAGCTAACTCCGCCCGCAACATTTTCCAGGCCTGGGCGCGGTTCTTGTGTTGGCTGCGCTGACTCTGACATTGGACAACAATCCCGGACGGAGTATGCGTCAACCGAACGGCGCTATCGGTTTTATTGACGTGCTGGCCCCCTGCCCCGCTGGCCTTGTATGTGTCGGCCTTGACGTCTTTATCATTGATTTCGATTTCGACCGAATCAGAAATTTCAGGGGATACGCTAACCGCAGCAAAACTAGTTTGCCGCTTGCCATCGGCGTTGAACGGACTGATCCGGACCAAACGGTGCATGCCCGATTCACCCTTCAAATATCCATAGGCCATGGCTCCTCGAATTGCGATCGTGGCACTGTTGATTCCGGCTTCATCGTTGTCGCTTCGATCCAAAAGCGCCACGTCGTATTCGTTCTTGCCGGCCCATTGGGTGTACATCCGCAGCAGCATCTCCGCCCAGTCATTGGCGTCGGTTCCGCCGTCACGGGCGTTAATCGTCATAATCGCAGCATTCGTATCATGCGGACCGTTGAGCAGAGCTTTGAGCTCAAGATCGTCCAGGCTGTTCTCCAATGACTGGATTTCCGCCGCGATCTCTTCCTCGATAGACGGATCTTCCTCCGCCATTTCGACCAGAGCGGACAAATCGTCGACCGACCCAATCAATTCAGAAAGTGGCGCTACGACGGCTTTCAGGGACTTTAATTCACCCACCGTTTCCTGAGCTTTCTCCTGGTTGTCCCAGAAACCGGGGGCAGCCATTTTCTGTTCGATCGACACAACCTGGGAGGCCTTGCCGTCGTGGTCAAAGACTATCCTTGAGCTGAGTCAGGCGCTGATGAATCTGTTTTGAGCGATCGATTAGTTCCGAATCCAACGAACTTCTCCAGAAGATGGGGATATTGGCAGGTTGTGCCGCTGCCGAAATCCACTGTTTCAGCCGTTCCAGCCCTAATTTCTACGAAAAATGGGCTCCTTCGCAAATAGCTAGTGTGCGATCACCCGCAAAACAGCGGCTCAAATCCTTTACCAATGGGTCAGAACCGTGCGGCAAGCATTCAAACGCCTGCCGGCCTGTATACAATAGAATTTACGGGGTGTTGAGCTGAAAAATCTACTTCGGGTCATTCCTATCCGGTAGCGGACAATTTATTACACTTTCCAGATACCGGATTGGATTCACCGGGATTGGATCCAGGGTCTACCAGTTGAAGGTTCGATCCGTCCGATACCCTGACCGTATTGCCAAACAAAGTAACGAACGGTTCCTCGTCTCATCCACGCAACAGAGGAACGGAGAAATACATGAAATCAAGAAGTGCCGCCAAACCTGACAAATCCGATGCCAGTGCGAACGGAGAAACCAATGGTAGTATGAACGGCAATGGCGAAGTTGACGAAACTGAAGTTGATGTATCGTCGAATACTGATGCATCCAGCGCTGATTCACTGAGCAATGACGAACTCGTCGAAAAAATGGTGTCGAAGTACACCAAGGTCAAGGAAGACATTCCTGTCGATAAGTACTTCCGGGCGTTGGTGAAACTGGAAGGCTCCGACTTGCACATGAAAGTCGGCCAGCCACCGATCATCAGGATCCACGGTACGCTGAAACCATTGAACCGCGAGCCGATCGATACCGAAGAAATGACACGGCTGTTAGTGCCGATGTTTACGGATCGCTCGCGAAAGATCTTTGAAGAAGAAGGCGGTTGTGACTTTGCCTATACCGTCGATGTGGATGGCGTGAGTTGGCGTTTCCGAGTCAACATGCTCCAGCAGTTGGGCAGGATGGGCTTGGTAGCTCGTCGTGTGAATAACTTCATCCCGGATTTTGAAGGCTTGCACCTGCCGCCGGTAATGGAAAGCCTGTGTCACTACGAGCAAGGGATGGTTCTGCTGGCCGGGGTAACTGGTTCTGGTAAGAGTACGACGATCGCGTCGATGTTGAACTTCATCAACCGCTTTTACACCAAGCATATTTTGACACTCGAAGATCCGATCGAATTTGTGTTCAAAGACGAAAAGTGTCTGATTAACCAACGTGAAGTCGGTATCGACGTCGTTGACTTCAGCATCGGAATGAAACACGCGGTTCGTGAAGATCCGGATATCATTCTCGTTGGTGAGCTTCGAGACGAAGAGACGTTTTTGACAGCAATCAATGCTGCTGAGACCGGTCACCTGGTGTTCGGAACGATTCACGCGTCGACGGCACCGTCCACGATCGGGCGTATTCTTGACTTGTTTCCTGAGGATATGCACGGTGCGATTCGTAGTGCGATCGCGATGAATATGAAGGCGATTGTGGCCCAAAAGCTGCTCAAATCGATCAAGAAAGGTGTCGGTCGTGTTCCAACTTGTGAAGTCATGACGTTCAGCCCGATGATCCGGAAGCTGGTTCTTGACGAAGGAGACCACAAACTATCCGACGCAATTAGAATTGGCGAAGAAGAAGGAATGCAGGACTTTACCAAGAGTCTCAAGGATTTGGTCGATGATGAATTGATTGACCGTCCGACCGCATTCCAAGTCGCACCCAACAAAGAAGAACTCAAAATGCGACTCAAAGGAATCAAAGTTTCCCAGCCTGGAATCATTTAATGCGTCGCGGATTTTTGCTGATACTTGCGGTAAAAGTGTTGATGGCGGTATGCACTGTCAGTGACGCATCGGAGCCAAACGGATACCTGATTGCACAGGGAATTCATGATATCGATCGAGGTCCGGGCGGATACCTGTCGTGGGTCAAGCTGTTACTGATCGCCATTGTGTTCCTGGTCTGGGTTCGCTTGACCGATTGGATGAATCGGGACGGACAGAAGATCGGCAAAGACATTGATCTGTGGCCTGAGCTTTGGAACCCGATCAGCCTCGTTGCGTTCCTGGCCGGATTCTGGGCTGCGGTTTCGATTCCCATATTTCTGGTTGGGTTTCCGATCTGTTTGTTGTGCGCATTTACTCCCTTCTCGATCTATTTCCTGGTTCGGAGGGCGAAGTTCCTGGAGACTCCCTCGCTTAAGAACAAACTGGCTGACGATCCAGATACGGCGGCTGCGTTGCCGCAGGACGATGGTGTCGCCATCAAGTTCACGCCAGCCGGGAGTTCCAGTGAAGAACAACAAAAGAATCTGATTCGTGCACGACGTTCCGAATCCTTTATCGAGTTAAAGGAGATGCTTCGTGACGGGTCAAAAAAACGGGCCGAAGTCATCATGCTCGATTACTCCCGTGACCAGGTTAAGTCGCGAATGCTGATCGACGGAGCCTGGCACAACATGCCACCGATAAGTCGCGAAATTGGCGATTCGGTTTTGTCTGGCCTAAAGAACCTCGCCGGTCTGAATCCAAGTGAGCGTCGCAGCAGGCAACAGGGGCAGTTCAATGCCGTGGTCAGTGACAAAAAGCTGAAGCTCGATTTGATGACTCAGGGCGTTAAAACCGGCGAACGTGTGCAGCTCAAGTTCGTCGAAAATCGAAAGACTGACTTAACGCTCCCGCAGCTTGGTATGTGGCCGGAAATGATCAAAACGCTGGTCGACTACACAACCAAACCGGGCATCGTATTGATTTCAGCGCCGCCGAGAAATGGTTTGACAACCAGCTGGAGAGCTGTGCTCGGTGGAACGGACCGAATTACGCGGGACTGGGTTTCCGTCATCGAAGACGGTGACTACGAGACCGACGTCGAAAACGTCGCAATTCACAAATTCGCTGGGGAAGCCTGGCAACCTGTTCTCAAGAAAGTTCTGCTATCGCAACCGGATGCCGTGGTGCTTCCCGACATCAAGTCCGCAGAGCTGCTGGACAAGGCCGTGGAAGAAGGAACCCGTCAGGATCGAACGATTGTCACTCGCAACCAGGCAAAATCGGCTGCCGAGTCACTGTTACGCCTGTATGCTTTGTCGGAAGACAAGCGAATGTTCACTCAGGCAATCAATTGCGTGTTGGGTCAAAAGCTGGCGAGACGATTGTGCGACACGTGTAAAGTAACGGTTCAAGTCAAACCCAAAATGATCCAGCAACTTGGCGGCGACCCACGCAAACAAAACACGCTTCACAACCCGTATCGGCTGCCACCGGTCGAGCAGCGTGTGGACGAAAATGGTAAGCCAATCGAGATGTTGCCGTGCAAAGTTTGCGGAGGCATCGGATACATCGGGCGGATTTCAATTTTTGAAATCATCAGGATCACGCCAGAGATTCGGGAAGCCCTGTTGAAGCAACCGAAGATGGACGTGATTCGCAAGCTGGCGACTGCCCAAGGTGATTTGCCGATGTTGAAACAAGGTTACCGACTCGCCCTACTGGGGCTTACTTCGATATCTGAAATCCAACGAGTGATGAAGGACTGAGATGGCAAAGAAACAGGAATTGCCTCCGATCCAACTCACGGCGGCAGGAAACGACGACAAAGAGCAGCAAGCCAACCTGGAACGGGTGATGCCGTCTCCCGGTTATCCAACGTGCGTGCACGTGATTTGTGACGCGATCGAGAAGCGATCGGACGTGACCGTTTTTGACTTCACACCACAGGTCGTCAACATCCGGTACCAAATCGACGGGATCTGGCACAACATGCCTCAGATGGATCGCGAGACCGGCGACTTCATGATGGCTTCGCTCAAGCAACTGGCCGGGATGAACTACCGCGAGCGGCGAGCGCGACAGCAAGGCAACTTCCAGGGCCTGCTGATGAAGCAAAAATACAAATGCCGTGTGCTTTCACAAGGCGTCAAGGGCGGGGAGCGAATCGCGCTGTACATCAACATCCCGCAACCGTCGCTGGATACGCTCGAAGACATGGGCATCAACCCGAAGATCAAGGAAAAATTGATCAGCACACTGAAGCCCGATCGTGGTGTCGTGTTGGTTTCGGCGATGCCCGGCGAAGGGTTCACAGCAACTTGGCGAGCCACACTCGGTGCCTGTGACCGATTGATGCGGGACTTCTATGTGATGGAAGAGAAGTCGAACGTAGAACCGGAGGTAATCAATGTCGTATCCAAGGTCTACGATGCCTCTCAGGGCCAAACGGCGTTCACTTTGATGCCCAACCTCCTGCTTCAGGAGCCGAATGTTCTGGCATTCACTGATCCGACCAACGGCGAAATCATTGACCAGATAGTAGGACTGTCGGAACAGAACTTCCTGACGATAACTCGAATACATGGCAAGCATTGCGTCGATGCGTTGCTCCGCTTGTTGGTGCACAAGCCGAACCTGAAAAGACTGGCTGCGGAATTACAAAGCGTTGTTTGCATGCGAGTCATCCGAAAGCTCTGTGAAGAATGCCGAATTCCGTACGCTCCGCATCCCAAGCTGTTGGCCCAACTGAATATTCCACAAGGACGCGTCCGGCATTTTTACAAAGCGTTCGAGTACGAGCCGGGCATGATCGACGAAGATGAAAACGAAATCGAACCATGCAGCCATTGCGCCGGTATTGGCTATAAGGAAAGGACCGGGATTTTCGAAGTGCTCAGTATTACGGATCCGCTTCGCAAGGCACTGGTTGAAAAGCCGAAGATGGATCATTTGCTGGCGGTTGCCCGCAGCCAACAACATATTTCGATGCGTGACATGGGGATCCTGGCCGTCGCCAGTGGAGTCACTTCCCTGGAAGAACTACAGCGAGTTTTGAAGAAGTAGACTGACATGACCATTTGGTACTTGATTCTTATTGTTGCGATCATCGTCGGCGTGACTTGGTGGGCTAGCTCATGGAATCTCATGCTCAACCTGATCAATTTCTTTATTGCATCGATGGTCGCGAGCAGCTTCTTTGAGCCGATGGCCGATTTGTTGGAATCTTTCAACAGCACGTTCACCTACGTCGTGGACTACATCGCCATCTGGTTGTTGTTCGTGTTGACATTCATTGCGTTGAGACTGGCGACCGATTTCCTGACAAAGTACCAGTTGCGGATGAACATCTGGGCTGAGTACGGACTGCGGACGGTATTGTCCCTGTGGCTGGCCGGCGGGTTTGTTTGCTTCACGTTTTTTACATTCCATCTCGCTCCGTTTCCAATTTCGAAGTTCGTTGACAGTCCGACTGAGCAACTATTTGGATTTGGACCCGACCAGAAATGGATGGCATTTGTTCAAAGCCGATCGCGAGGAGCACTGGCTTCGGGCAAGAATGCAGCATTCCTGCCCGAGTATGACCTGGTAGGTCACCCGGACGATGCCAAATTGGAAAGCCGCGTTTTCGATCCAAATGCCGAGTTCGGTACGAAGTATCTGGACCGGCGAATCAAGCTGTCCGAAAGCAAAACTCTGCGGGTCAGCAAGTAGTCAGCCGCACAATGCACGCACCTCGATAGCGTGCGCAGGCGGTATCCTGGTATTTCGATATTCGGTGTTGTCTGGCAATCTTGACCGCGTATCATTGCGCTATAGTCAAAAATGAAATTTCGATCGAAACGATGGGTGGGTGAAATGAATTCTGGAATCCAGAAGATTACCGCTTCTTCAATGCTTGTGCTCAGCTTCCTGTTTTCCTCAGCTTCGTTGGCTGGTGGCCAGGACGTCACGTCTGAATTTGAAGAAGGCCCGCTCCAATCCCGCCGCGCCGCGCTGGAGACGTTGATCCAGTTAAAAATCAAAGGCGACTCGATCGTGCTCAAACGCGAATGGGGCAAGGGAAAAGAGGTCGGGGATAAAGAAGATCGGCTGGATGCGGAGGTCAAGAGACTGGCCCAGAAAGGCATTGACGGGCAAATCGCAGATCAGATGGCTCGTCGAATGCTGCGACACTCACTCGATTTCGAACACCCGATGCTCGGTGAGTTCGAAAAACTTAAGGGCGAGCGGATGAGTGGTTCAGCGGGCAGGTCGGTCAGCAACAATCGGATCTCAACCTACTTTAACAATCGCGTACTGGGCGCGAAATTGAATATCAACAATTCAAAGATTCAGTTTACGATGCAGGAGAATGAAGAACCGGGACGCGAAGTCGACGTTACCGACGACAATAACGGCGGATTCAAAATGAAGTACACAGGGAACGACTTCACGGCTGAGCTGCGACAGGAATCGGATGGAGCGATTCGGTTGACAAGGATTCGCGGTGATGAAGCCGAGGTATTTACCGCGGATAACTACGTTGCGTTGCAAAAGAAACACCCGAAGGTGGTCGACGAATGGTTGATTCCTGTTTTCATGCATCTCGGATTTACAGTTCCGGTATCTGTCGCGGACGATGCCGTCCGGTCGACTGTGCTGGCGAAGCTTACCGGGATGAGGTCACGGTCGATGAGCGATTTCAAGAAATTGCTGAAAGATCTCGATGCAGAGGAGTTTCAAACGCGGGAATCTGCGACTGACAAGCTCGCGGCTCAGGCCGAGATCTGGGAAGACGCGATTCGAAAAGAGCTTAAATCCCGGGACCTTTCCGTCGAAGCCCGCGCGCGATTGAAGAACATTCTGGCGGACGCAACGACGACCAATCCAACAGACGAGTTGATTCTGTCGCAAGGTTTATTGAATTCACCAGAGTATCTGGTGTCGTTGTTTGAAATCGCCAACGAAGCCGAGGCCTCGGCAATCACCAAACAGCTGGAAGAAATCACCGGGCACAGTGCTGCCACTCCGGACGCCTGGCGTGATTGGCTGGAGAACAAAAAGTAAGTCGTCGTCGCGCCTATACGAGCAAGCAACGTCGACGCTGCGAGCTTCGTTCGGCTTTCAAGCGAAGCGCATAAAAAAAGACCCGCTCTCTCGAACAGGTCTTTGATCAAATTTCTATCGTGTCACTTCTCGTACACTACCGAAATGGGCAGTTACCGCCAGCGCATCCTGAGCTTGGGAAACTCTGGAAAGACGGACTGTTCAAGAAGCCTTGGAAAGGAGCACTGACTGGGCTCGATTGAAATGCTGGCTGAAACGCCGGTTGAAACGCTGGTTGCGAAACAATCGGTGCGGGTTGTGAAACAATCGGCGCACTTGTTGGATACGTAGAAACCGGCATTGGACTTGAGTTGGCAACTGCTGGGTAGCTGTTGATCGTTGGATTGTAGAAGCTTGGTTGGGGAAGCACGGCAGGCGCCTGAGACTGGTACGACATCGGTGCACCAACAGAGCACTGAGACATATCACAGCCACCATAGCCACCAAAGCCACTGCCGACTGAATCGTAGCTACCACCACAGGTAGAAACCGACGACACATATCCACCGCCACACTGAGCGAAAGAATGTTGGGACAGCGTAAGTGAAATCACACAGGCCATCGCGGCCACAAAAGTTGGACTTTTGAAAAAAGTCATTTGTTTTATCTCCAGGTGTTCGTTGAAATTGCTGCTCTTTTTTCGAGAGCGGTTATTATGTTTGCTGGCGACAGAATTGCCTGTGCATAAACTCACAGGCTCAAAATAAATGGCTTGAAAGCCAAATCCCCGTATTGTGGAGCAGCCGACTTGTGGGCTCATAACGTCGGATTGCTGGGCAGATAGCCAATGAAGACGACGTTATTTTTTATGCTTATGACAGCAAGAATTTCATGCACACCATCCTGCTTCAAATGCAAGATGTGGAAAAAACGTCTTGAACGCCTAGCCCTCCCCCGAGCCTTCAGGAGCTGAGCTCAAACTACTCGCCCCGATGGATTTGATCGGGGCGAAATTGTGCTCTCACATCATTCCTGCAACAGGCAACTGATGTGGCGTTTGGTATGCAAACCAAGTTCGCTCTATGAAGCTGACTCTAACCAAGCTAACTCGATTTAGGTCGCCGTCAGTTGTTCAACCAATCGCCCGGGTGAACCCATCGCGTTGTAACCACCGTCGATGTGCAGGACTTCCCCAGTTATTCCATCAGACATATCCGACAGCATAAACATGCCGACTCGACCGACTTCATCATGGCTGATGTTTCTTCCCAATGGAGCCACGTGCTCGTACATCTTCAGCATTTCATTGACTCCAGCCGCGCTGCCGGCCAAAGTCTTCAATGGTCCAGCGCTGATCGCATTGACGCGGATTCCAGTTGGTCCCAAGTCATAGGCTAAATAGCGAGTCGTCGATTCCAACGCTGATTTGCAAATCCCCATCACGTTGTACCCAGGCACGATTTTCTCGCCTCCAAAGTAGCTCATGCAGGCGATCGAAGCTTTCTCTGCCAGGATCGGTCGAACGGCATTTGCAATCGCGATCAAGCTGTACACGCTGATATCCATCGCCATCTTGAAACCATCACGACTGGTCTCAACGGTGTCTCGTTGTAGATCATCACGATCTGCAAACGCTACTGAATGCAAGACAAAGTCAACGGTTCCAAACTCGGACTTTGCTTTCTCAACAAAAGCGGCAATGTTCTTATCGCACTGAACATCAACTGGCTCAATGAACTTTGCGTTTGCTTTGTGCTCACTTTTTTCGAGGCACTTTTCAACTCGCCGACGATTCTTTTTCTTTTCGTCGTCTTCTCGATCCGGAAGATGGGAGAAACCGCAAAGACCTCCTTCTCTCATAATTCCGTTTGCGATTGACCAGGCGATCGAACGATCGTTCGCGACACCAAAGATCAAACCTTTTTTACCTTCAAATAGACCCACGATCGAATCCTCAACGATATAGCTTCAATTTTCGAAATTTTGTAAGACCCGATTTGATATCAGGTTTGGAGATTAGTGCAAGGTTGCAACCAAACAGCATGTCGTGTTCCAACAGCGCCCATCCAGTCAAACCGGGAGCCAAACCGCGCGTAACTTCCCCTGGCGGAGGTACGTAGCCAGAACAGTCCGAGCACCGGCGACTGATGTCCGGGTATTGGCCGTACCAAACATTCATTTGCCAGATGCTACCTAGTCGCTGCTATCGACAGAACTGCGGAACTTTCGGAACTCCAGAACGTTGCCCGGCTCCTTGTAATTCACTTCATCCACAAAGTTCTTGATCAGCGCGACGCCGCGACCACTGGTTTTCTCCAGATTGCAATCCTCGCACGGGTCGGGCACTTTGCCAGGATCAAACCCTGGGCCTTCGTCGGCCACATGGACAAAACAATCATCGCGATCCAGCGTCACTCGGATGTCAACGAATTTGGACTCGTCGTGCTCGTTTCCGTGTTTGACCGCATTCATCAATGCTTCTTCGAGCGCGATCATGATCGCGAACCGGTCTTTTTCAGTCCAATCCAATCGTTTCAATTGTTGGATCACTTCTTTGAGAAATGCCGATGCCTTATCGACGTTACTGGGAATCCGCCTTTCGACATCCCATGACGATGGACATTCTTCCATTTGAGAACTGCCGCCCAAAACCCGCCTGACTATTCCTGCTCAAACGATTCGATGGCTTCTTTTTGTTCGTCCAGAATACTGAACAAGCTATCGAGTTTCGTGTAGCTAAAAAGATCTCTGACTTCGGGCCGAAGATTGCTTAGCCTAAGCTTCCCACCCTGCGCTCGAACTCGTTTTTCCAACACGATCAACTTGTTGATGGCAGCACTGGACAGAAACCGGACGTTCTCGAGATTGAGCAACAACTTTTCTCGCTCACTGTCATCTCCGACCAAGTCCATCAGCTCGCCACCAAGCGTTTCGATGCGGGCAGGGTCGGAGATTTTCTCGTCCGCAAATTTAACGACTGAAACGCCGCTAACATCATCCAATTCGATGCACTCAAAATCCGACATGAAAATCTCTGTTCGTGGATAGCTAAAAAGGTTGCATTCCGTATGCAACATTGACAGGCGTCTCGAATCCAGCGGTCTCTGACAACGCAAAGGATTGGAAACTTCGACCTTTCCATGATAAACCTGAGGTCGAATTATTCAACGGCTTATCGATATGGCTCGATGGATTCCACAACGAAGACGAAGCGTTTACGCGTACAAATGCCGAGAATAGACAGTTTGTGGAAGCGTTGGCAAAGAAAACACTTGCCGATGCGCCAGCGAATGACCGACCAGAGGCCATTCGCTTGACGCAATCGAGCAAGATGTATCATGTCTGAAGAGCAAAGTTACCAATACGTTTGTCGCTCTCAGATTCCCTAGTCTCGCTTGGCAGATCCAAACAGGAATAGAACTGAGCCCAGAAATATTGGGGGCCAGCAAAACCACGGTGGAGGCGTAAGCATTTTCTGCGGACCTCCGAGACGCCCCACGGCAGATGTTGATTGAGCGGTGGACGATGCGCCATACGATGACTGGTAAGCTGGAACACGTGAAGTCGAGTTTTGTTGATAGCTGGGCGTTGAGTACGTGTAATCGCGTTGGAAGTTGTTTTGGTAACCACCGGAATTTCCATATTGCTGTGCCGCATTGGCACTTTGGAAGTAACCGTTGCTGGTTAACCGATAGTTACCGGGAACGGTCTCGAGCTGACCGCCACCTCCGCCTCCGCCTCCGGTTGTCCTATTGTTCCAATGTCGAGTTGCGCGTGGAGTCAAAACAAATGACTCAACGAGATTCAATTGCACACCAACCAGGATCAATAACAACCCCGAAGTCATCATAGAAGTTCGGCTCATGACGCCACCACCATCGATTTAGATTGAACGAATCGAAAGCGCTTGTGCCAAGAACTCCTTTTCTCGATTTCACATTCGCGGATACCAATAGATTTATCGTGCTATCACTTACTACAACTTGATCGGCATGAGCCGTTGGCCGATTGTAACGATCACGTTCAAAGTCCGGCCTTCTCAGTCTTTGCCGTACGCTGAATCACGGCTGTTTTGGACCCGCTGCACGGCGATCGCAATGACGAGGTTTGTCTAACAAGCAAATGATGTACACTCCGTACATGAATTGATCGCGCCATACTATTGAAAAAACGATATTCTTGAAGAATCAGGAAACATTTAGAAACTCGACCAGTGGCACATGTTTTGCCTAAACGGTATCGTCCGCCAGCAGAAACAGCTTGCAAACACGTATTGTACTTCCGCAACTCCCTCGATTTCATCCAATGAACAGCACCTCCGTTAAACCTAGCCCAACCTCGTCAATCTGGTCTCCTGGATTTCAAGGATTGTTATGGACGAATTGGCTCACGGCGATCAACGACAATGTGTTTCGCTGGTTTGTGATCGGAGTCGGGAAGGATTTCTGGGAACCGGAACATCACGGGGCTTTGCTGGCCGTTGGCTCGGCCTGTTTTGCTTTGCCCTACATCCTGTTCGCATCGATCGCCGGCTGGTTGGCTGACCGGTTCAGCAAACGAAACGTCATTATCGGATGCAAGTTCGCTGAGATTGCCATCATGACTTTGGGCGTGGCGGCTCTGTCAATGCAAAGCCTGGTATTCCTGCTGATCACCGTAGCACTGATGGGCGCGCAGAGTGCATTGTTTGCTCCGGCGAAAGTCGGCACGATTCCGGAGCTGCTGGATGAGAAAACGATCTCGGCCGGGAACGGAATTTTCAACCTGGCCACCCTTTCGGCTACCATCATCGGGATGGGAATCGGGAGCTGGCTATCGGACTATACCGGTACGCGTGGGCAGGAACATATCATGACGACGGCCGCGGTTCTGATTGGAATTGCGGTATTTGGAACCATGCTAAGCTTCCTGATCAAGTCATTCCCGGCGGGCGACAAGTCGGCAAAGTTTCCGATTACGATCATCGGAGAAACGATCCGAGAAGTCATCTTGCTGGTCAAGTCGGGACCTTTGTTCCGGGTCGCTTTGGGCATTGTGTTCTTCTGGTCGATCGCGGCGCTGGCTCAGATCAACATCGATGCGTTCAGCGAAGAGAGTGGCGGTTTTCTGGAAAGTCACAAAACGCCGCTGTTGATTTCACTGGTTCTTGGCGTTGGCGTGGGCAGCGTTCTATCAGGCATTGTTTCTGGCGGCCGCATTGAACTGGGCTTGGTTCCAATCGGAGCGATAGGGATCGCCTTGTTTGCGTGCTTGCTCTGGCTGGCTCCCGGGGACTTCAAATTTGGAGCCGACGGAATCATGGACTGGCGAAAGATCTTTTCCTGTCTGTTATTGGCAGGACTGGGAATCAGTGCGGGATGCTATGACGTCCCACTGGCTTCGTACCTGCAACATCGCAGCCCGATCGAAAGTCGTGGCAAAATACTGGCAGCTACGAACTGTCTGGCGTTCGGAGGCATGTTGCTCATGTTCGCCCTCTTCTTTGTGGCTCGCCTTGGATTCAGTGATGGTTCGTTTGAAAATTTGCCAGCATCGCTGTCCGGCAAACAACTGGAACAAACCGAGTTGGCGAAGATCAGCGAAGTAGAAAAATCTTTCCGTTCGAGCTTCCATGCATCGACGGCTGGAACTCGACCAGAACTTGGCTCGTACCTGGCAGTCATCGATTCGCCAGCATTGCGATCGGCTACTGCAGCTCGACTATTGTGGACTGATATTGAAGAGCGCCAGTCTGTCGACGAAGCGAAGACGATTGATCAATACCGATCGGAGCTGCCCGAAGAACCGCTCGCCGTTCGCAACGTCGTGCTGCAATCTTCCAAGCTTCCCATGCTGTCGTCTCGGACAATATTTTTGCTGATTGGCCTGCTGACGTTTCCAGTTGTGGCTTTCGCCGCCTGGAGGCTGCCTCGAAAAATGGCTCGGATGGTCTGGTGGCTTGGTTTGAACACGGTGTACCGCACGAAGGTTCGCGGCTTGGAGAACATCCCCGAGAACGGATCGGCGATCCTGGTGTTCAATCACTGCAGTTGGCTGGACGGCGTCACGATCCTGACGTTGCTCCCCGAGACTCCGCGGACCATTGCCTGGAGTGGCAATTTCAAGAATCCACTTATGAAATGGTGGGCCGATTTCTGCGGAGTGATCTTGATGGGGGCTGGACCGAAGTCAATTCGAAAGGGATTGGAATCGGCCCGCGAAGCATTGGCCAATGGCGAGTTGGTGGCTTTGTTCCCGGAGGGCGGAATCACGCAAACCGGGCAAATCCGTTCGCTCAAACCGGGCGTAATAAAGATTGCCAAAAGTTCCGGCGCGCCGGTTGTCCCCTGTATCATCGACGAAATGTGGGGCAGTATCTTTTCTTACAAGAACGGTAAATCACTCAACCGACTACCGACTTCGTTTCGACGCCCGCTGTCGTTGCATATTGGCAAGCCGATCGAGAATCCGGAATCAGTTTTCGAAATCAGGCAGGCGATGCAACGGCTGAGTACGGAATCGGTCAATCATCGCGTCGGCAAATTCGTTTCCCCGCCACAAATGTTGATCAAGAACTGCAAGAAGCGAAAGTTCAGCAGGAAGATTTGCGATTCCACCGGGCAGGCCGAAAAAGGTGGCACGCTGCTGACCAAGGCGCTGGTCCTACGTCGGCTGGTCAAAAATCACGTGTTAGCGGCTGATGAAACCAATGTCGGCGTCCTGATACCACCTTCCAATGGCGGCACAATTGTCAATCTGGCACTGGCACTGGATCGACGAGTCGCGATCAATTTGAATTACACGCTTTCGGAAGAACTCGTCAACGCTTGTATTGAATTGGCAGACATCAAGCACGTCCTGACCAGTCGCAAAGTGATGGATAAACTGGGCTACAATCTGAATGCGGAGGTGATCTATCTGGAAGATTTTAAAGAAAAAGTAACGGGCGTCGATAAAGGCATCGCAGCATTGCAAAGCTACGCGGTGCCGGCGTTCCTGCTCTCGCGATGGCTGGGTCTGAATCGCATTCAGCCGAACGACTTGATGACAGTGATTTTTACTTCCGGATCGACGGGAGTACCCAAAGGTGTCATGCTCTCGCAACGTAACATCATCAGCAACATGAAAGCGATTGATCAAGCTGCCGGATTCAGCTACGACGATACCATAGTCGGTGTCTTGCCGTTTTTCCATTCGTTTGGGTTCACGGCGACGTTGTGGGCGGGGACGGCATGCGACATGAAGGCTGCCTATCACTTCAGTCCGTTGGATGCAAAACAACTCAGTAAACTTGTTAAACGCAACAAAGGCACCATTCTGGTTGCGACACCGACGTTCCTTCGCTCGTATTTGAAACGTTGCAAGCAGGAAGATTTGGAAAGCCTCGATATCGTTGTCTCTGGTGCGGAACGGTTGCCTCCTGAAGTCAGTTTAGCATTTGAAGAAAAATTCGGTGTGTTGCCGGTGGAAGGATACGGTGCAACAGAGTTATCGCCGATTACGACTGTCAACATTCCGCCGTCGCGGCAACATGGCAAGTTCCAGGTGGACGCCAAGCCGGGGACGGTTGGTCGTTCGGTAGCTCATGTTTCGTGTAAGGTTACGGACCTGGACACCGGTGAAGAACTTGGCTGCGGAGAATCTGGAATGCTCTGGATCGCCGGGCCGAACGTGATGCTGGGGTATCTGAAACGGGATGATTTGACACAGGAAGCGATCGTCGATGGCTGGTACAAGACGGGCGACGTCGCCGAGATCGACATGGATGGCTTTGTCAAAATCACCGGTCGCATGAGCCGATTTTCCAAAATCGGAGGTGAGATGGTACCGCATATTAAAATCGAAGAAATTTTGACCAAGGTATGCGACGATACCCCAGACGATGATGCTGATGACATGCCGAATGTGGCCGTAACGTCCATTCCAGACAAGCGGAAGGGCGAGCGTTTGATTGTCCTGCATACCGAGTTGTGCACCACGACTGACAATTTAATCAAGAGCTTGTCGGATGCTGGCTTGCCAAACATCTACATCCCGAGCCCAGACAGTTTTCGACAAGTGGATGCGTTACCGCTGCTCGGGACCGGGAAGCTGGACCTCAAAGGTCTCAAGCAGATGGCGTTGGATTTGTACGAGGCGGAATAGTTCGCGAGGGCTAGTGGGTGGTCCTTCCAAGCTGAATTGTTTGCGTCCCTGGTTTTGGCGTGCCATGTTCACGCCTTCCCCAAAATAATCCAACTCCCAGCAACGGCATGCTTACGCTCAGGATGAGGCAATGGTCAACGCGGCGTGAGCATGCTTGGTCAGTGCGGCACACATAACCGCCACCGCTCGCGTAAACATGGCACCCGCCAATCCAGGTCTGACGAACCACTAGATAGATTAGTTGGCGATTCTTTGAATCAGTCGCATTCCGCCACAATGAACTTATTCTTCAACGCCTTGCCAGCGGGCGACGCGACCGTCGGAGCCTGTGGCCCAGCCGGCTTTACCGTCTGGTGTGAACGCGACGGCATGGAACCCTTGTGAGCTGGCCGACTCCCAGTTCTCTCCTCCATCTCGCGATATATCGGTTCCATTGGTGCCAACCGCGACCAGCTTCTGCGCACCGGCGACGGAACCCAGATACGCGACACAACTGCGAAAACCTCGCGGGACAGTCCCCGTCGGCTTGCGCCATGTTTTTCCGCCATCGTTCGTAAGTGCGATGTTGCTGCTGGTCTGGTCTGGCTTAAGGTAGTCGCCTCCAATCGCAATTCCAATTTTTCGATCGGCTTGCCCCGTTTGCCTGGCAAAGGCCAACGAAAAAATTCCGCTGCTTTGATTGCGGGCCATCGGAACCGAAGCCGAACCCCAGGTCTTGCCTCGATCGTTTGAGTAAATGACGCGACTGGTCTGTTCTTGCTGGTCTTTCTCAGCACTGCCCAACGCGATCAAGCAACGGTCGCCGAACACAGTCATGTTCGTTCCACTGGCCGCAAACCCGCCTTCTCCCCGCATGGCTTTGGGGCGAGCTGACATCGGTAGCTCCTTCCACGTATCACCACCATCCAGAGTTTCGATCAACAGGATGTTGCCGTCGACCGGATCACTCATCGCAATCCCTCGTTGATTATCCCAGAACGACATGGCATCAAAGAATGATTCCTTACGATCGTGTTCGAAGACCTGTTTCCAGGTCGCTCCGCCGTCCACCGTTTTATAAATGCGAGCAGGCTGACCGGCCGAAAGCACGAGGGCTTTCTTGTCATCGAACGCCTGGACATCGCGAAAGTCCAGTTCGCTTGCTGCTTTGACAGAAACGTTTTGCCAGGATTTGCCACCATCATCGGTGCGAATGACTGTGCCGCCGGTTCCACTGGACCAAACGACTTTTGCGTCCACGACACACAACCCTCGCAAACTCGCATCAACGGCAGAATGTTGTACGTTCCAAACATCGGGCTGGCGTTCGATCTTTTCAGATTGGTCGTTCTGTTCAGCGAGAATACTACTGCGCTGTACTACACTAAACGGGTTAGCAACCTTCTGGATTTCAAGTTCGTAAGCGGCTTTGGCGGACCTGAGTTCCCGCCGCTTGGCTCGAGCGAAAATTATGTTCGAAATTACCGCGACTGCCAAAGCTGTCGTGAAAGTGAGCCAGAGCAAATCGCGGATCGAGAATTTAATCATGTAATCATCCTGTCAGGCGTATCGATGGCTGTGGTATCTATTCGGAATGTTATGCTAACATCTTCCTCACAAAGGCCAACAAATTCCACCGAGAGTTCTGCAATTTGATCGCCAGGCGATCCTGCGTTAAAGACAAATGACCCGAAAGTTCTTTTGCATTCGCGGCTACATGAAATCTGGCACCAATTGGGTGTGCCGGATTCTGAACCAGCACCCTGAGATTCACTGTATCGGTGAATTTCACTGGGAGAATTTTTTTCGAACGTTGGATCGGAACGTTCAAAACGTTGCTCCGCGGCGCCAGCAAAGATTGAATGATGTTGTGCGGCCTCAACTGGAGCAGATGGTACAACGTTGCCTGACCGAAATGGCCAGACCAGACGCGTCCTGGATTGGCGATCGAACTCCCACCACCATCGAGCCGGTAGTTATTTCCAATGCCCCGCATATTGTCGTGCAGCGTGATTTTCGGGACGTCATCGTGAGCCGGATGTTCCATCTTTACAATCATCCCCGAGTCACCAACGTGTTTGAGAATTTTCCGGAGATGAAACGAAGGCTGGAACAATTCGAAAAAAATCGGTGGTACTTTCGCGACCATCCGACTGAATTGCTGGACAACGAGACGATCGTCCGCGACAGCGCCCGCGAGTGGTGCCAGTTTATTGATTCGGATCGACAAACAAGCCAACAGCACCCGGAAACTCCGATCCTGTTTGTGAAGTATGAAGATTTACACACCGAATTCTCCACCAGCGTTGCCACGTTGATGGAGTTTCTTGAACTGAGTCCTGTTGATATTTCAAAGGATCTAACGCCAGGTCACGACGCCGAGAACCCGGACGAAGCAAACCGTAAAGGCCAAGTCGGTGACTGGCGAAACTACATGCGAGACGACGTTCGTGCGTGGATTCAGGAAGAAGCAGGCGACCATCTGCAGTCACTCGGGTATATTGAATCGTCGCGGGCGGATTGGTAGTTGCCGATCGTTTGACAGAGTCAATCTTTTTTATCAGGAATACAATGCGACTAGGTATCTTCGGCGGATCGTTTGATCCGATTCATTACGGCCATTTGATTCTCGCCGAACAATGCCGTGAGCAAGCGGAATTGGACCGAGTTCTGTTTGTCCCAGCAAACCAATCACCGCTGAAGTCGCGGTCGCCTGTTGTCAGTGACAAGCATCGGCTGGAAATGCTCTCGCTGGCGGTTGCCGGCCATTCCGGATTCGAAATCTCAACAATCGAACTCGATCGGGGTGGAAAGAGTTTTACGATTGATACATTGCAGGAACTCAAGACTCAGCACGCTGATGCTCAGCTTTTCCTGTTGATGGGTGAGGACTCGCTGCAATCGTTCGACCAATGGAAAGAGCCTGCAGGGATTTGCGAAATGGCGACTCCGCTGGTATGCCGGCGCCCCAGTACGGATTCTGAAATCGAACGTGACGGAAAGCAGGAGCTAGATCTAACGAAACTGGCAGAGTTCGTAAGTGATTCGGCGCTGGAACAGATCAAGCAACTTGCGATCCAAAGTCGACTGATCGAAATCAGCAGCACCGACGTTCGTACGAGGATCGGCAGTTCCAAAAGTGTCCGCTACTTGCTGCCACGAGCCGTCGAAAAGTACCTGCAAACACAAAAACTGTACCAACAAGAAACCTGATCCGATGCTCAAGTACAAAGACTTCGTTCCTCGGGAAATCGAAGCTCCCGGCTTCTTTACTGCTGAAAAGCATGAGTCATTTGATGCGGCGGTAAAAGCAGCCAACGACTGGCTGGAATCATCCGGAGTCAAAATCATCTGCATTGAAACAGTCGTGCTGCCAAACATCTGGAGCAAATGGGAAGAAGGTACATGCGACGGCTCAATCGGCACCAGCGGAGACTCACCAAGTCGTTGGCATCAATTCCTCCGCTGCTGGTACGAAGAAAGCTAATCCGGCTGTGAAGAAAATTTGCCGCAGAAGCAAAACCTTTACCGCGAGCCAGACATCAGACATTGCCGCCGTAACACCAACGCTTCGATTACTCGTTTACGTTGGCACCGGCGGCCTGCACATCCGGCAGCGCCTTGCGAATGGCCGCAAGCTGTTCCGCCGGCCCGCAGCTCATATCCAGAAACAGGTATGCGTGGCCTTTCAGCTCGCAAATCCCGGCACCCGTGCCGTCCAGCAACTCATGCCGCACTTCGATACCCATTTCTTTAATGCGTTCGATAAAAAGATTCAGTTGTTCGATCGTTTTGGATTCTTCCATCAAGACTTCCCTGTCCTGCTGCCATATAACCTCCGCCCCGCGAACCCCTGCCGGTGAGTTAAGCTGCACCGGCAGCGTTGGCGATGCCGTCCGCGATGTAGTGGCCGATTATAGACAGGGCAATTTTAGTACCGCAACGGAAGTCGACGATAGCATCTAAAGAACCGAAATTTTCACGACGCCATCCTACCTGACAGGGCTCTACCTGCTTGGCCGTCGTTCAATTTGCTGCGATAAGAGGATTACTGTGGTTAACAACCAGAACCTGACTGATTTGGACCAACTACGCAACGAAAACCAGACGTTGCGACAGCAAATTGACCAAATGCATCGGCATTCTGTCCTTGGTGAACTCATGGGAACAACCACCCACGAATTCAACAATGTGTTGATGACGATCATGAACTACGCCAAGATGGCTCAACGGCATCGCGATGATGAGACGCGGGACAAAGCGATTACAAAAATTCTGGCAGCATCCCAGCGGGCAGCAAAAATCACCAACTCAGTGCTAGCGATGGCAAGAAATCGCAGCAACAATTTCGAGCCTACCCAGATTCGACAACTGATCGACGAAACCATGGTGTTGCTCGAGAAGGAAATGCAGAAGTACCGCGTCAGCGTCGAAATGAACCTGGAAGAAGTTCCGGACGTCCCAGCGATCGGGAACCAGCTACAACAGGTCCTGATGAACCTGCTGATCAATGCCCGCCAGGCGATGTCGGAAGGTGGTCGATTGATTATCGGTTTGAAGCATAACCGGGAAAACAACACCGTTGCGTTAAGCGTTCGAGATTTCGGTTCCGGGATTGCAGAAGACAAACTGCCGAAGATCTTTGATCCATATTTCTCGACGAAGCAAGGACCGGACGAGAGCGGGAAAGGTGGTACCGGGCTTGGACTTTCTGCCTGCCGCAAGATTATCGAATCGCACAACGGCAAGATCCGCGTCGAAAGCAGCCTTGGAAAAGGAACCTGCTTCACGATCATGCTGCCGATTGAGAGCAAGAAAAAGAGCTCGATTCACGCTGGCAACCTGGTTTCGCCGCAACCGATGGCGACTCAATCTGCGAACCAAACCGTCAGCTAAAGCAGGCTGAATCACTTCTCCACAACGACCGTTTTTCCACCGGTTTGTTTAGAGATTCCAAAGACAAGATACGACACGTCGGAATCGCCGACGTTCGTCATGTCATGATGTTCCAGCGGGTCGATCAAGATCGCATCTCCGCCTGCCAGTTCGATACGTTCACCGTTGACTGTCATGACGACTTCACCATCGATCATGATAAAGACTTCCTGCATGTCTTCGTGATAGTGCAACTGGAACGATTTGCCGACTGGCAATTTCGACCAGTTAACCATCATCACTTTGCCGTCGATCAAATCGTGCTGAGAAGCCAACACACGCTTCAGGCACCCCGGGTCATTGATATCTTCATGGGACGCCGGAACAAACTCGATCCCATTTCCACGAACTAGCTTCATCGCCACGAACCTGCAATTCTGTTTGAAAAGACGCAAGCTAGTCCAAAACAGAGGTCAGCAACAGAGTAGCAACACCCAAAAATTTCCGAGACTGGGCAAGCTATTGATCAATCGAATCTATTAACTGAAAGAACATGTCGGCCATACCCGACATGGGGCTTTCTTGTGAGGGAGCGGATTGCAGGTCCCAAGCCTCGACCCAAGCCTGCCTGGTTTTCTTTAGCCCCAACTCTTTGACCAACCGTTGTTCGAAATCTGGCATATGGGCAGCTCCGTAAAACAATGCCAGCTTAGTCCTGCCCTTGCCAATCTCACGATGTAACACCTCCATCGCAGCCTGGTTTCGATCTTCGACCAGGATCTTATTCAACGAACCACCCAAGCCAGCTTCTAGTGCTCCGCCTGATGCAAATTGAGTCGCCAACATTCGCTTCAGCTTAGCCGGATTCGAGAGCAGACCAAACAAGTCCTCGAAGCTCTCAACGTCCTGTCCAAACCCTGCTTGACCACTGCTACCCAGCTCAGATTGCTTTTGCATCATCTCGTTAAACGCACGCATCCCAACAGACCAAACGGTATCACCTCGCTCAGCCATTTTCTGCTGCATTTGACGAGGAGACAGGTCAGCGTGCACGAAGTTTGACTTGGTGTAATCAATGTGCTGCAGTTGTGACTCCAACCCCAACATCCGCTGCATCGAACTTTGCATCCAATGGATCGGGTTGTTACTCTTCCTGGCAGCTTGGCGAGTCGGGACCCGGTTGTTCTCCGGAGCCACCAGCTCATAAAGCATGGATTCGTATTGCTCGAACTGTTTGTCCAGTTTTCGATAATAGTCACGTTCCCCGATGTGAATCACGCCGATCAAATCGACCAGCAAACCATCTTTTCCTTGGTACCGGGTGATTGAAGTTTGCAGCGATTCCGGATTCCCACTCGCATCGTTGACCATCCGAATAAACTTGCTGGTGGAATGTGTTTTGGGTGTTGTGTCTGTCCGCAACTTGTTTCGATTCTCAAAGTCACTTTCGGAAATCCGCTGGGCTTCGACCAATCGTTCGCTGTTCAGGAAACACATACTGAAGATCAGGCAATACAGGAGTCTTTTCTTATTCATATTCCGTCGCTGGGATTGAAGAGATTAGTCAGTCCACTCATTAATAAACAATGAATGCCAAACAAGTATTCGCGGTTAACAATGAAACATTGCCGAATATCACAGTTTTGATCTCAAATCGCCGAAAACTAACCGTTTTTGAGGGCAAAATATCAAATCATGTTCGTTGATTTCACCTGATTGGGTGGTTAACCTAACGTCCTAAGAGAAACTCACCAAAAACATTACCCTGCGACCCCTCATCAATGTCCCCACGGAGGTCAACTTGGAATCCAATTCTCACAGCGAAGATTCGGTTACAGAATGGATCGTTGAACTGAAAAAAGGCGACCAGCAATCGGCTCAAAAGATATTTGACCGTTACATGAGTCGACTTGTGCGAATTGCCAGTAATCGACTAGGTAGTACTCGCAGGCGATCGGGCGATGAAGAAGACGTCGTGTCGATCGCGTTCACCCGCTTTCTTGAGAAGGTGGACACTGATGGTTTCTACAAGTTGGACGATCGGGATGATCTTTGGCAAATCCTGTTCACGCTGACCGACCGCAAAGCAATCGATATGATTCGCCATGAGTCTGCACAGATCCGTGGCGGTGATTCACTGGTCGGTGAATCTGTTTTTGAAATCGTTGGAAAGGAATCTTCGTCTTCACCAGGCATTGGATCTCTCGACAACGGTGAGCCCACGGCGGAGTATGCAGCGATTCTTACGGAACAATTTTCCGAACGGCTGGCAACGCTAACCGAGGAACAACAGGAAATCGCTGTGGACAAGATGGAGGGGATGAGCAACCCGGAAATTGCCGAAAAAAGAGGTGTTTCGTTGCGAACAATCGAACGACGGCTACATGAAATAAGGCGACTGTGGGAACCTGGTTCACATTAGCCTCCGTTCAACCCGGTTTAAAATCGTCGGAGATTTTTCGCAGCCCGATTCGCAACTGGTCGACTAAAGATACAATCGAGACTTTGATACTGCCCAAAGTCTTAAATTAGTTGACCGATCCGATGCTTACCAAAGTTCCATCCGACATCGAAGTCGCCAAACAAGTAGAACTAAAACCGATCAGCCAGATTGCTGAGTTGCTCAATATCGCGCCGGACGATCTGCAACTGTACGGCAAACACAAAGCGAAATTGCCGTTATCGTTAATTGATGACGACAAAATCTCGGACGCCAAGCTGATTCTCGTTTCGGCGATCTCTCCGACACCTGCCGGCGAAGGCAAGACGACCATGTCGATTGGCCTCACACAAGGCATGAATCGAATCGGCAAGCAAACCACGGTCGTGCTGCGTGAGCCTTCTCTCGGGCCGGTTTTCGGCATTAAGGGCGGAGCTGCCGGAGGCGGCTGGTCGCAGGTCCTGCCCATGGAAGAAATCAATCTGCACTTCACCGGTGATTTCGCTGCCATCGAAAAAGCTCACAATTTGCTGGCCGCACTGATCGACAACAACCTGCAAAGTAAATCCCGTACGCTCGGTATTGACCCTCGAACCGTTGCCTGGAAACGAGTGTTCGACATGAACGACCGAGCACTGCGCAAGATCGTTGTTGGTATGGGCGGCAAAGGTTTCGGAGTACCGCGTGAAACCGGGTTCGATATCACAGCTGCATCGGAAATAATGGCGATCCTCTGCTTGTCAGAGAACTTGCAGGATCTGAAAACGCGACTTGGCAAAATATTCGTTGGATTCACTTACGAAGGCAAAGCGATTCACGCGCGGGACTTGAACGCGAACGGCGCGATGGCGGCATTGCTGAAAGATGCCATTAAGCCAAACCTCGTGCAAACGATCGAAGGCACGCCGGCAATCATTCATGGCGGACCGTTTGCCAATATTGCTCAAGGCACCAACACCGTTATCGCGACCAAGATGGGATTGTCGCTGTCCGATTTCGTCGTCACCGAGGCCGGTTTTGGTGCGGATCTGGGCGCGGAAAAATTCCTTAACATCAAATGTGCTTCAGCCGGCCTTGCTCCGTCGGCAGTGGTTCTGGTCGCGACCATCCGCGCATTGAAGTACCACGGCGGTGTCGACTTGAAAGAACTTAAATCACCCAATCCGGCAGCGGTCGCCAAAGGCACCTGTAATTTGCACAAACACATCGAGAACATCCAACAGTTTGGCTTGGAAGTAGTCGTCTCGATTAATCAGTTCACTTCCGACACTGAAGAAGAAATCAACGAAGTCAAACGTTTCTGTGAATCACTGGGAGTGCCTGCCGTACTGGCCAACGTCTGGGAAAAAGGTGGTGCCGGCGCGGAAGCATTGGCTGAGGTTGTTGCGGAAAAAGCCCTCAGCGGAAAATCCAGCTTCAAGCCGCTGTACCAGTGGGACCAATCGGTCAAAAAGAAGATCGAAACCGTCTGCAAAACCGTTTACGGTGCGGACGGAGTTGAATACACCAGCCAGGCCAAAGCCGATTTGCGAAGAATCAAAAAGCTTGGGTTGGAAGGCTTGCCGATCTGCATGGCCAAGACCCAGAAGTCGTTATCCGACAACCCCAAGCTGGTTGGACGCCCGACCGGATTCGACATTACCGTTCGTGAAATTGAAATTGCTGCCGGAGCTGGCTTCCTCGTCCCGATCACTGGAGACATGATGCGGATGCCTGGCCTACCGTCGACTCCGTCAGCCGAAAACATCGACATCGACGAGAACGGTGAAATAACCGGACTGTTCTAACACAAAGACGGAATCAAGCCCTCGCATAAAACCCTGCTTGTGGCGTCGAATAAAAAACAACCACAAAGAGTACGAAGCTCACAAAGAAATTGTGTCAGCTGACGAACCACTTTCGTGGCAAGAAAATCCAAAATCAATTTCATTGGCAACAGAATATGAAGCTACCGAAAAACGTCCTGGGAACTGAATTGCAACCGTGCTGCACGGATCCCATGACTGGTTTCTATCGCGATAGTTACTGACGGACCGGGCAATCCGATTACGGTTTGCACATCGTCTGCGTGCAGGTGACAGAAGCATTTCTCAAATTCACGGTGAGTGTCGGCAACGATCTGGTAACTCCCGTACCGATGTATCAGTTCCCGGGTCTGGTCGCCGGTGACCGCTGGTGCCTGTGCGTTTCGCGTTGGAAAGAAGCACTCGAAGCCGATTGCGCGCCACCAGTCGTCCTCGAAGCGACACACATGTCGTCGATTGAGTTTGTGTCGCTGGAGGACCTCAAGGCCCATGCTATTCCGTAACTGATCGTTATGAATGCAATCGACATCCAGGGTCTGTGCAAATCATACGGGAATCAACAAGTCCTGCGTTCGGTCGACATCGCGATCGGTGAAAGAAAACTGGATCCGTCCGTATCGGCGTTAATGTTTACCACGGTGTTAGACAGCATGATCGGGGCCAGTTTAACGACAAGCCGGCAGGCGACGGCGTCAGCGCCGATATCAACCACCAAACACCAGATCACTGCTGGAATATGTCGTCCCGTAATTCTTGGCGAGCGTAACCACCTGGCTTAGCGCATCGAGAAACTGGTCGGCGCCTAGTTCCTCAAGCGGATGAATGAACGCCGACCACAACGTCTCGCCATTCACGCAATACCGTGCGTCCAATGCCCGGTCGAAATTGGCGGACATCAAAACCGGCCATTCCTCTTCGGGAATCGAATCCATATCAGCCACCGGCGACATGACTCGCATGCGGTTGTGCGAATCGTCAGTCACAACAAAAACCAGCACCTCAGAATACTCGAACTTCCAAAACCCCGGCTGATCCTCTATCAAATTTTGAGCCCGCTTTCGAATCAAATCGCCAAGTCGCTCGTTATCCATGTAGGCGGGTGCAATCATCTTTGTCACTTCCGGTTAAAAATTGGTTCTGCCTCCACCTGAGTCTACCAGATTAAAATCGGAAAGCCTCAAAGATCCGTTAACTTCAGCTATCGCAACATTTCTTCCTGTTGCCCCGCCTGCTGTTGCATTCTCGCCTCAGAACCCTTTTTGCTATTTTCAGAAAAAGATGCCGTACCTTTGTCCCCTACCTGTCCCAACCTTCGCTTGGATAACTGTCACACGACACAAACAACAAAGAAAACGACAACTTCTGTCGCAACTTTAAACTCAGAAACGGAGACAATCATGTTCAAGAAAATGACTTTGGTTTTGGCAGTAGCAGTTGCTGGTTTGACTTCAATGGCAGCAACGCCACAAACGGCTTCAGCAAGTGATTATGGCAACGGCTACTCGCACCGATCTCACAATTGCGGCTACAAGACGGTCCTGACTTACAAGTACAAACAAGTGCCGCACAAAGTAAAGGTCGTTCGATACTACCCAAACGGTGCTCCGTACTACGCTTGGAAAACCAAGTGGAAGACTATCAAGGTTCCTGTTTACAAGAAGGTCCTAACGAACTGCAGGTACTAGAATCCGAAACAACCAACAGACTTTTCGCAAGGCTCACGATCCAGTGAGTCTTGTTGCATTTGAAGACCAAAAATCCGAAGTCCACTGCCGGGATATCAAAAGCCAATGACGCGTTATCTTTGCAACACCGGTTGCTGCACTACGTTGCAGTCGCAGCCTCAAGATTCTGACTCACGCACCGAAACCAAAGCCACAAAGTCTGGGCCAGGTTCCCGATTGCCGTCGCGATCAGGACGACCGTGATCCCGTGCGGAGGCTGCAGCGATACCCCGATCACAATCACGACAATCATTACCAACGCATAGACAACAACGGATTCGGTTATCATTCGAGTCCGATGTGCCTGAACCGCGATGCCCTGGTAATACGATTGCAGGAATGTCATCAAAGGAATCGGAATGGCAATCCAGATATTTCCAACTCCAAGTTCCACCAATTCCTGTGGCAGATCCACGATATCGCCAAACCAGAACTTGGAGATCATTGGCAATGACGAGATTGCCAGAACCAGAGTCGCGACAACTCCGGCTGCGATTGCAAACTTACGCAACAAAGGACGTGAGTTAGACTCGCTTGAATGGCTGATCACAACTTCGTTAAAGGCTATTCCAGGACTGCGACAGAAAAAAGCCAGACCATTGACGGGAGTCCAAACCGCCAGTGATGTCACCGCTGCTGGCATACGATCAATTCCAGCCGCCCCAAGTGGATGCATGGCCAAAGTAATAAATGGCGTCATCGCCAACGGAACGTAGAACTTCCACAAGTCCAGCCCTTGCACCACAACATCGTTGACTGGCTCGTTCACCAGCGGACCGGTGATGACTGGACGAACTTGCCACCGCGCGTAGATCGCTTCGGCGATCGTACTAAAGGCGAGTGCGGAACCTGCCAGCGACGCCCCTTCAGCTCCAACGGCGAAACCAGTGAGCAAAACCGTCAGCGTGGTCACCAATCGCACTCCCGTACCGACAGCCACCGCACGTCTTTTGCCGAAACGGATCAAGATGCCTTGATTGAAACGCCGATCGGCGATCGCCCAGGTCCAAGGCAACATCAACTGAAACCCAGTCCGCGAAGGCTCGATCACATCCTCAGGCACGTCCAACAGCGGAACCAGAATTTGATCATACAAGGGAGTGAAAGCGAATAACACGTGCAGCACCGTCATAAGAAACGCGAGTCGCACCATGAAACGCTTCAGCACCTGATACGCTTGCACGTTGGTACACAATGCTGTGGAAGCAGCCAACATCATGATGACGGGAGCTTCCACCAGCAGCGCCAATGGGAAAACGACTCCGCCAAAAGCTGCCAACTGGATCGTTTCATCCGGCAGCCGCGCGAGAGCAGCGCTGATCAATGGCAACTCGACACCCATCATCATCCAGCTCAACGCCAGCGGCCACCAGGCACTAAAGATACTTGCTGAACTGGTAATCTGACTTTTGGGATCTGTCACGTTGCGGATCGCGGACGGTTCTGGATTGGCGTCGAGTCAGACATTGTGCAGATGGTTCAAATATTACAACCACGCCAAATATCGTCGTGCAACAAATCGCCATGATGGGTGGCGGATTGCTTTCCTTGATCAGGAAAACTCGATTCCGATTGCGACAGCCCTCGATCGGGTTGCTGGGTGCCATGTCTTACACTTCGTAAGCATGTTCACGCAAGCGTGAACATGACACCCGGGCAACCCTGACGTCAGGTTTGACGAACCACTAGCCGCCAGAGATCAAATCAATAAATGGCCCAACATCCAATAGATTGACCACCATGTCACCGTTCACGTCAGCGGCGGGCTCAAACGTACCTGACGAAATCAATTCAACAAACGGAGCCACATCTAACAGATTGACCACCATGTCGCCATTCAAGTCGCCGAGAATTACGTCGGTCGGGTCAATCTCGTAGTCATCCGGACCATGCAGTTCACTATCGGAGCTACTATCCAACAAAACCACGGTCGTTGTTTCAAGCGTCACTGGAATCCATTCGTTCTGATTGGTCCAGACACCTCCGTTTTGAGCTTCATCGCTTCTTTCATCCGCACTCGCGTTATCAGCACCATCAAGGCTTAGCTGGATATGGTCGGCAATATTGGCCCCAACACCGAATGGCGTTTGAAAGTAAAACTGGATCGCGTAGGCACCGTTCGTATCCAACGGAGTCGCAAAATTACCCAATGAATTAATATTGATTTCGTTTGCAGCCGACGCATCATTATTGTATCTCAGGAACATCGATTCGCCTGCTCCAAGCATAACACCATTGAGAGCACCGGCTCCACTGTACTCGCGGTCCTGGTTCTCGTCGTGCGAGCAAAACCGCCAACCACTCAACAACTGGTCGGCCGTTCCGAAGTTGTGAACTTCGATTGACTGCTGCTCAAAGTCGATAGCTCGAATCTGAACGAACCTGGCTGGATTCACAATCTGTGCCGAAACGATTCCTTGAAACATCAAAAAAATAATGGCAATTCGAATTAACATTTTGGTCTTCATTTCTCTCTAATCCGTGTTTATGGTTTTCTTGTCGAACATGCTTAATCTAATCGGCTACAATTGATATTACTGCAATCCCTCCTTTGTATTGGTTAGATTCAAATCCGCCAGTGTTTATTTTGGGAAGTCGACGACCCGCTACTCCGCGAAAACTGTTTGCTTTCGCCAGAACACTGCTAACAAGCAAATTGGATTCACCAAATGGATTACCAATGAAATTGGCAATCGGTGCACTGTGCAAGGCCCTGTCCGGCAAAGACCTGACCTCGTAACGGGTTGCGACCTGAAAAAAGGTTGTTTGTTGCCGGCGGAGAACAAGTTCTTACACTCACCGGCATCGTTTACTGTTCAATGCCGGATGAGAATCGAGTGCCGCCAATTTTTCCAGGAAACTTCTGAACTGTCTGATGGATTACAAAACAAATTGTGCGGAGCTTGTGTTCAACTGAAAAACGCACCGCAAAAAACTGAAGTGATTACTGCAACACCATTTCAAGCTCGCGTCGAAATTCTTCGAGCGACTTCAATCCTTGCGAAGAGTGAATCACATCACCGTTCTTCAGGTACAGAAAACTGGGCAGCGAGTTAACGTTATATTGCTCAGCGACGCCGACGCACTCGTCGATATTGACTTTCGCAAAGGAAACTTTACCGCGGTTCTCACGGGCTAACCTCTTCACGACATTCGACATCTCAAGACAAGGACCAGACCACGGCGCCCAGAATTCTATGACCACGGGCAGCTCATTCTCAAGGACGAGAACTTCAAATTCTGAAACGCTCGCGATTTCGATCGGTTTGCAACGCCTGCACTTTGCGTGATTCGAACTGCTAGTGCTTCCGAATTCCGAACTGCAACCTGCCAAGAAAAGAGACAACGTTATCAAGTGAACGATATATTTCTGTGGTTTCATTAACGATTTTCTTGGTAATGCACCTATGATGCCGGACACGTGGACTGCTATTACCTAAATGCCGGTTGAGACGTTTCAACCGTCTGCATTTCGAATTAATTGCAATTATTCGATCCAAATTCGCCGGATCAGCATCAGCTTGCGTTCCACGGTTCGTTTCCCACAGCCCAGAGTTGTGGCGATTTCGTCATTGGTATAACCAGCCATTTTGAGTTCGGCAACTTTTCTGGCTGTCTCACCCTCAATCAGCTTCAGCATCCTTTCCGCTTCTTCGGCGACTTCGAGTGCAAATTCCGGCGTCGGCTCTTTGCCCGCAACAGTACCTATGAAATCCAATCCTGAATCACCGAAACTCTCAATAGCCTGTCCCCCGCCACCACGCTTCAACGTAGAACGGTCTCTCAATCTATGGGAAACCTTGCGAGCCGTAATGACAACGAGCAATGCCCACAGGTTGTTACGATCGTTAAGACGCGGATACTTCCCGTCTTGAACCCCGCGATACAAGCACTCGATCGCACTCAAAGCAACGTCTTCTTCGTCAAATTCACGGCGAACATGATTTGGAAGCTTTTTCTTTGCATATCCACAAAGCCGATCAAAATATCGTTGCCAAATCTGTTGAATCCCAAGCTCATCGCCTTCTTTGAGCGACTCGATCCAGTGAGTTACCGATTCATCAAATGACATCGTATTTCTGCCGTCTATTACTCATTCATTGTCTTTCCTGACTTTACGCAATGCAGTCTTAAATCGTTCCGTGTCTCGCAGGCTGTTGAAAAAAGGATGTACTAGCAAATTCCCCGCCACGGCACCGTCTTTCGCCTCAATCGCCAATTCGATTTGGGTCAAGGCTTCGTCGAGCTTTTGATTCTTACAATAAACGAACGCCAAAAAAAGTGGCGATATCGTTCGTATCTGCGATAACTCATCCTTCAAAATCAGGCGTTGTGCCCAATATCCCTTCGCTCCATCGTCTCGATAGGCATTCTTCAAGGGTTCGATAATGTGTTGGTTTGATTTTGCCAGAGCAGTCCATTGAATCAACGCTCGTTCAATCTGATTGCTCAATTCAAACGCGTCGATCAGGTATCCTCGCGCCCGATCAAAATTTGAGTGCCGTTTGAGTACCGAATCAAGACGGTTGATCGCCTGACCATACTGGCCCGCTTTGAGATGAATAACCCCTTCCACGGTTTCCGCAATCGCAGACGAAGGATCCTGGCTTTGGGCGACTCGCACCTGTTTCAACGCTTCTTCGTATTGTCCTGTCGCCGACAGGAATTCTGCAAACCACTGGAAACCAGTCGGATGATTCACAGGAATATCCTTGTCGTTTAAACGCAGGGCATCAACGAATCGCCGCTCCGCAGTCTCGAAATCCCAGTCGTATTCAAATGCGATCATCGCCAGACTGATCTGGGCGTCCGTTGACATGTAGTTGATCTCGAGCGCCTTTTTCGAATACGTCCGAGCCATTTCAAATCCGTCTCGCGGGTCCATCAAGTTTCGTTCCGACTGCACGATCAGGCAGTTCGACAACCCAACATACGCCATGTCGAATAACGGATCTTTGTCGACCGCTTTCTCAAAATGCCCCAGCGCCATTTTCACAGATTCCGGCTGTCGTTGGCTTAATGCGACCTGTCCCAGGATATACTCTTTGAACGCCTCCAGATCGGTCGTCGATTTGCCACCAGAGATCAGGTCTTCTTCATCCGTCTGTATTTTCAGTTGCTCGCTGATATCGGCGAGTAATGTGTTTTGAATATCCCGGAACTCTTCAACCGGCTGCACATAGTTTGCCCCCCAAAACGAACGATTGTCTCGCGCGTCGATCAATTCGACCTGAATACTGATCGTGTCTTTGTCGGAACGGCTGGCAAAACCAGACACCAGCGCATCGACTTGCAGTTCACGTGCGGTTTCTTCGATTGACAACGAACTGTCGCCTTCACGAAGACTACGCACCACGTGAAACGGTCGCACGTTCAAGCCTTGAATCCGCGATAGTGAGTTTGTCAATGAAAACGTCAGCCCGTCCTTCAAGTATTGCTCTTCCAAGTCACCCTTAAAAGGCAACACGGCAATAGAACGAATGTCGCTTCGCGGCGACCAATTCATCCAATTAACGACAGCTATCAAAGAAATCAAAACCATAGCCAGGATCATGGCGAGGCTGTATGCGAAAACCATCCCAGGGCCTTTGTTTCTGGAACTGCCCAGACATTCATGAGCAGCCTCCGCAAACTCACCCATCGTTTGGAATCGATCGTCCCGATCTTTCTCCAGGCATCGCAGTACCAACGCTTTCGTCGACTTTGGTATGCCGTCGTCGGAAGTAAACTCGGGGTGCTCCTTCAAAATGGCGGCTTTCGAGTCGGCAGTCGTCTTACAATGGAACGCCTTGCGTCCTGTCAACATCTCGTACAGCACCGCACCCAGCGAAAAAACATCGCTGCGCCGATCTACTTCCAAACCACGAACCTGCTCGGGAGACATGTAGTCGATAGTCCCGATCACTTTCCCGTGCTCAGTTTGGGTCAGGCGTTGATCGGGACGAAAATTGTCCGCATCCTTCAATCGGGCTATACCAAAGTCAAGAACTTTCGTGATGCCGCCATCAGCTAAAAATATGTTGGCCGGCTTAAGGTCACGATGGACCATCCCTTTTTCATGAGCAGCACCAATTCCATCTGCAACCCGCATGGCAATTTCAAGCGCTTCCGCTTGCTCGATCTTCCCTTGGCGAATTCGCGATGCAAGATCCGTTCCATCAAGCAACTCCATCACTGCGTACGCCGAGCCATCCTTCTTGACGACATCGTGAAGTGTCACAATATTCGGATGTGCAAGTCGAGCGACCGTTTTAATCTCATTTTCGAAACGCTTTAGCCGTTCTGGATCAGAGGCGAATTTGGGGAGAATCGACTTGATCGCGACGTCACGTCTCAATTCTGAATCAAACGCACGATAGATCCGCCCCATACCGCCCGCTCCAATCTCCGCGCGAATGAAGTAGCGACCGATCTTCATTTCTGGAGGACAGATTCCCATATCGATGCTCGAATCGCTCGCAGCCTTGCATTCGCTTGCGAACTGTGGGAAGTGCTTCAGATAAAAAGATCCCGGCTGCAGGCAATCCTGTTCATTACGCTTCTCGATATCCGCCAACAACAGCTCGTAAAACAGATGCGGCTTCAATTCCTCGGAAACCTTGTTCAACAATTTTGGAATTTCAACAGTTGCATCCGAACTCCATCCTGCCTCAAAGGACTCACAAACCGTATCGATAGCGCTAAGCTGTTCTAGCGAGAGCGTCGATGTCGGATCCTTTTTTTTGTTCATCTGACAGAGGCCAGGGAAAAGTTTGAAAACATGATTGGCGAGGCAAATCCAACAGATCGCGGATCCGCCTCCATTCTATCTGACTTGGAGGAGTTTAGCATTCCATGCCTCAATAGTTTGCCTGTCTTATGTTATCTATAGCCAGACACAATTAAAAGTCTCAGCCAGAAATGCTGTCTGCGGATACTTCTTCGAGGCTCAATCGTTGCAGAATCAACGCCGCCACGTAGCCGATCTCCATCTCAACCCGACCATGCATCATCTTGAAACCTGACTGTTTGTGGCATTTGATTTCTAACACCATCTCGCGGCGATTGTTAGTCCGTACCCCGCTGTCACCTACCAGCACATCCCGAACGTTCTTTCGGTCCACTTCAAAATCATGGTCAGACCAGTAGCCGCGACGTTCGATTCGCAGCTTTCGATCAGTCACCCGAACAACAAATCGTCGCGTACGATAAATCAACAGATAGACAAGCATCCCGATTCCAGTCGCTGTTGTAACTACAGGGAAAATGATTGCGAACGGGTCGAAACCAAACTGAATCATCAAAACAATTGCGAGCGGAAATGAAACGAATGTCAGCAGCAGCGACATCAACAAAGAGAATTTGGCCGTCATCAATCCCAGTGCCGGTACTTCGATGGTGGTTTCACCTTCTGACTGGTCAACAACAACTTGACTCTTGGCCGGTGCGACCAGTTCCTTGTTAAGGTCGAAATTATTCAGCAACCAATTCTTGTCCCCAGCCTTCAATCCCAGTTGCCGGCGCAGATTCTGAGCAAGCCAGGCTAGTTCGTCGTCTGCCAGTTGCGTAAACATTCCGATTTTGTCTTCTCCGCGTGGGTAGACGTGCAATTGCATCACTGGCACGTCATTCACGGCCATGCCGCTTGCACCCACTTCGACAGATGCGACCTGCCCAGGTTCGAACTCGGTCCAG
>CAZXLW010000004.1:144710-148826 GCA_964641465.1 uncultured Pirellulaceae bacterium
TCGGTGACTTCGATTTTACTCTCCGCCGGCAAGTCCAATGGCTCGTCATCAGCCATCACGATCTTCTGACCGGAAACGAGCGAGTGAGCCTCGACCGAATCGACCGAACTACTCACATCCATCCCATCCACCACCTGTACGTCCGGCTTACCCGCCGCCGCCAACTCGCGCTGAATCAAAACGGCAGCTTCAACCAATAGCTCAGCCGGGTACAAGGGAGCCAATACATTTGATTTTTTCCTGGTCAAGAAAATGGTGCCCAAATCATCAGGCAACCAACCAGCACCAAGCGACACTGTTTGAGCACTACGTCCTGAAGACTCCGCAAGGTCGAAAGGGGAACTCAATCGAATCGATTCGATTTGCTCGAAAGTTGTGATTTTCTTGAAACTGAACCAGCCAAGCTTTTCGCGATAGACAACCTTCGAATCAGCAATTGTGATTTCGCCGAACGTACCGTTGTTGACGATGGCCCGCCCGGCAGAAATGATCCTGAACGCCATGAACATTCCGACCAATCCAATCGCTCCGAAGAGCAGAAACAGCACTCCAAACATGTTGCCGTTGCGGATCATCTCGATACCGGACGACACAGGCATCCACATCCAGCTGATCATAAACAGGACCACAACTCCGCCAAACACGACACCAACCCAACCCAACTTGGCCGCGGAACCCAAGTCTCTTTTGGGCAAGACTAATCGAGTCCCCTGCCCCGCTGACTCAATGATGATTTTACGTTCGTTCATTTCGATGCCATGTTTGGAGTCCGATCTGAGCAATTATTGCATTTTGCTATGCCGCTGGACAGCAAAAATCATCGAAGTCTGTATTGAAGGATCAGGGTTCAACCAAAAAAAGGACGTGCGTAAAATCGTGAATATCCTGAAAATTCCGCACACTGAACCGAGTATTGAAATCTCGCTCGATTGCGTCCGCTACTTGCGTTTCACAACAGCGTAATTTGTTGTTCGCATCAGCAACAACGGCAAGCCACCAAAGACGAACGATGAAGAGTAGTCGATCACTACGACAGCACGCCCAACAAAGAAGCCTCAGAACGCTGCCTGGAAAAAAGATCCAGCAACCTTGAATCAACACAACGAATACACGCAAATGTAAGGGTGCAGAAATTCGCATCCATTCGCGGTAGAAACAAAACGAATGTCGTGCAGCAAGCAAACAGCTTGAACCTTTGGTTGCAATGGGCCAACGCACGGCCTGACCACATTCAGACGATCGTCAAGCGATCACTGGTCACTCACTCAGCGCTTTTTCGTTCTAACCGCCGCTTGTGAACTGGTGGTACGATGTGACTTGCCAAGCCAAACCATGACCAAACTTTGATGATGTAATAATTCATATCAATCTCCCACCAGCGATGTTGAACCGTCGCGGCGGATTGGTCGGCATGGTGATTGTTGTGCCAGCCTTCCCCCATCGAAATCAAAGCAACGAACCAGTTGTTACGACTGTGATCGTCAGTTTCATAGTTGCGATAACCAAACATATGAGCCAACGAGTTGACTGCCCACGTGTTGTGCCAGACGCAAACTACCCGCGCCCCGACTCCCCAGACAAACACACTGCTTGCCAACTGGAACGCTTCCATTCCAAACCCGTAGAAGAACCCCGCGACCAGGAACGCTCCTGCGTAGATGATCCCGGCATGAGCCATAAAGATCGCAACCGGCATCAACGGCTTTTTTTCCAGCCACATATAGAACGGATCGCCCAGAATATCTCGCGCGTATTTCTGGTAGATATCAAAACGGCTGGTGTTTTTGTTTTCGAAAACAAGCCACTGAAAATGAGACCAGAAGAAATTGACCAGCGGGCTGTGCGGATCTTCCTGATGATCGGACTCCTTGTGATGCAACCGATGCCAAGCAACCCACCGCGCCGGCGATTCCTGCCCACAACAAAGCGCGACAACGACCAGGATTCGCTCAAACCACTTCGGAGTTCGGAAGCTGCGGTGGGTCAACAGGCGGTGATAACAGATCGGGATCCCAACCGCTCCGAAAACCCAAGTTCCGAAAATGAAACAGGCGACTCCAGTCCAGCTGAAAAACCACGGCACAAAAGCCAGCACAGCCAGCGCATGGAAGATCACGATCGCGGTGACGTAGGCGTAATAGATCGACTTTTCGTCAACACCTGACGGAAGCGGCAGCTCGCTCGCGTTCCAACCGCCCGGAGATACCGCATCGTCTTGAGGAGCTTCCAAAGCCTGAGCGGCTTGATCTTGAATGATGGCCATCGATTCTCAATTTAAATCTTATTCTTACGTTCTTTCTAAGACCGTAAGCTTAGAGCAATTCCAACGAAAGGACGCTTCTCAACGAGTGATTTATTGGAAATCGAGCACAAATCCATCAAATGAGAGGATCAGCCCGACCTTTCCGGCCATTGAGAGCATGCCAGCACAACGGATGCACCCGATTCAGCAAAGAAGTTCGATCTCGAGTGCGGAATCGACTACATGTCGCGAAGCCGTTTCACCTTGCTATTCGAAATACGCCCGCCCTTTAGCCCTTAAGCGCCAGACAGCAAGGCGACGAAAGGCTGGACGTCCAACAGGTTGACGATTCCATCCTGGTTGATGTCTGCTCCGTCATTGGGATTACTTCCAGACAAGGCTTCCACAAACGGCTGGACGTCAAGCAAATCAACCGCTCCATCTCCGTTGAGATCTCCCAAAACTGGTAAAGGTTCTACCCGCGTTACCATTACGGTCGAGTTGAAAGTTGCAGCGTCCGGAAGCAGGCCAACAATTTGCGGATTGAGTACGAAATCGAAGAAGGAACCATCCTCCAAGTTCGCTGCCAACTCGATATTTCTGTCTGTGATGATTCGCGTTTCGCCGATTGCCAGATCGTCTACCAATACACCATCGATAAAGAAATCAGTCCCAAAGATATGCACCGTGCCGCCATCGAAGACGCGGACTGACGCAACATCTCCGCCTCGAATGTTCACCAAACCACTAACGATATCGGGGAAGACAACCACTTGGCCACCAGTAATATTGGCCGAACTATTGCTTAGCACGCCAAAACTCTCGACAACTCCATCGTTGAGGTTGAGGACCGTTCCGTTTCGCAGTTGAAAGAAGCCACCGACATTGCCGCCATTTATATTGACAGTATTGTTGATGTTATTAAATCCGGTGCCTTGGCTGTTGGCCCCGATGGCTACGTTTCCGTCGTTGACGTTGAGCACTCCGCTAATAAGCTCGACGCCAAGCCCGATCGTCCCGCCATTCACATTGACCGTTGCCCCATTTGGAAGCTGCGTGTTGTTGGGGATACTATCGCCAGGCCCAACATTGATTTCTTGAGCTACAGCGACGAAGACAGGAAGCAAGACAAAAGCGACAGCAAAAACGACGACAAAGGCAACGGATCTTTTCATCGGACCAGTCTTTCAATAAATAGAGCGTTCGGATACTAAATGGACGCGATTGCTTCGAAGGAATTACTGAAAAGTAATAAATAGTTTGTGTTATCAGCTCTTATCCAATCGCCACTCTGTTTTGTGTGAAAATTCACACCGACTGACTGGTCGAATCGGCTCCTTTTTGTTTGGTGGTAAATGCTCAGATTGCCTACTTAATCCCCTGACTCCCGATTGGCAGTCTGTTTTTGGGAGCACTGCGGCCACCTTTTTTCAAACGCATTAAGACTGCAGCTCCAAACGCTTCTTCTCGTTTTGGAAGAACAGATTGTTTGTCTCGCCGGGGGTCAGCAGCCAGGTTAAAAACTGGCCGGTCGCATCAGGAACCTTTTCCAGCAAACCGTTCGACCGACCGATGCCAAAAAAGAAAACCCCGCCATCTAACGGTCTTCAAGGGGTTCTAATTCACGACCGCTTAACTCGTCAATGTTCCTGAGTTTCGGCAAGCCTTCTTTTACTATCCTTTCTCGAAGCAAATTGCTGTGTTGAAAACGACGAAGCCTCATGCTGTTTCCTTTAACCACAACGACTCCAGTAGGATAGTCTTCATCAGGGTTTTGCAAAAAGATCCTTTTCTCGATAAGACTCCGGCTGTAGAGGTCTATTCCAGTGTCGGATTTTGAAAAGTCTCTACGTATCTTCTCAGCAATCTTCTCA
>CAZXLW010000005.1:0-14706 GCA_964641465.1 uncultured Pirellulaceae bacterium
ACGACTCGGAGAGTCGTGCTACTTTGGTTTTGAAACGCCTTCTAATCGTTTTTCAATTCCAACAGCTCGGCCCAGGGGTTTTCCCATTCTTCGCAATTGTCCAGGTACTCGCGATAGATGGGATGTTCGTCTCCCTGTTCCTCGAGCCAACTGTACGCTTGCTCGACCAATTCGACTTCCCGCTCCAGAGGAAGATCACCGTACAGGACTCGGCTTCTGAGGAAAACAAAGTACGTATCCAGTACGTCACAGCGGCAGTAGTCGTTGATCTGTTCGACTTCACCGGCTTCGTATAGATCCTGCACCATGTGGCCGGCGATTCCCATCTTGCCGGGTTTGCTGAGCAGATTGGCAAGTAAGTTGAGTCCACCGGTAAATCTGGTGGCACCAAAATTGGTCATCACTTCCTGCAGATCAATATGGACTGCTGAGTTGTAGCGATTGCGTGGATGCTCGTACGACGGACCTTTGTTGTACATCCATTCGCCGATCCCGATCCCGTATCGAAACGCAGCCAGTTCCAGCATTGGAATATCAAACGTCCGCCCGTTGAAGCTTACCAGCGAAAGTTCAAATCGTCCGTCTTTGCGAGTGTTCTTCCGCTTGTATTGTCGCCAACCCTCCCAGAAATCTCGCGCAATGATCGGTGGCCGGTATTGTCCGGGATCCAGTGTGACCAGATCTATCAGCGAAAAGTCATCCGCGATTTTGGCGATCGCGATCGAAACCGGAACATGGAAGGTGTAAGGGATGAACTCCTTGCCCGTCTTTTCCATTTGTTCGCGACGGCAGCGTTCCACTGCCTCGACCGGCGTCAAGTCATCTTCCGGGTAAATGATCTTTTGCAATAACTTGCCGTCGGCAATGCTCTCCGCATCAAACAGAAGGTAGCGGACTCGAGCAGATGACATAGAATGGCCGGGCATTTGTGGAATGAGCGATCGATAAGATTGTTTGTATCCCACTAACATACGTTTGCAAACTCGCTTTTATTGGAATCCTGGAAAATCATGATCAACCAAAAACGGCTTCTGGAAAGATTTCTGCGTTACGTCAAGGTTGACACAAAAGCTGTCGAAAACGCTGGCAAATACCCCAGTAGCGACGGGCAATTGGAGTTGGGCCGGATGCTTGTCGAAGAGCTCAAGGCGATGGGCATTGAAGATGCCGAGCAAGACGAGCACGGGATCGTGATGGGCACTGTGCCGGCCAATTGCGACTGTTCCAGTGTGGTAGCTTTCAATTCGCACGTCGATACCTCGCCGGAAACCTCAGGGACCAACGTTCAGCCGCAAGTAATCGAGAACTTTGACGGACAAGACATTCAGCTAACAGGCGATCCAACCAAAGTGATCACGGCGGCTACCTGTGAAGAATTGCCGTTGGCCAAAGGCAAAACGATCATTACTACCGACGGAACGACGTTGCTGGGCGGGGATGACAAAGCCGGGGTCGCCATCATCATGGAACTGGCGAACAATCTGCTGGAAAACCCGGACATCGAACATGGGCCAGTCAGGGTGATGTTCACCTGCGATGAAGAAATCGGAAAAGGCGTTGACCATGTTGATCTCAAGAAACTGGGAGCCACCGTTTGCTACACGTTCGACAGTGGTGGGCATGACATTATCGACACCGAAACGTTTTCCGCGGACTTGGCGGTGGTCACCGTTACCGGCGTGAATATCCACCCGGCGATCGCCAAAGACAAAATGATCAATGCGATCCGTGGAGCGGCCGCTTTTCTAAATGGGCTACCGCCGCAGCTATCACCCGAAAGGACTGACGGTCGCGACGGCTTCTTGCATCCTTATACGATCGAAGGCGGTGTGGCGTCGGTTACGGTCAAGATCCTGCTGCGGGACTTCGATGCCTCCAAATTTGACGAATACCGAGAGATTCTTAAAACAGCTGCGGGGGAGGCGGAATCTCAGGTTGGTGGAGTTCGAGTCGATTTGGAGTTCACCAAACAGTATCGCAATATGGCTGAAGGGCTCGACAAAGACCCCAGAGCGGTCGAATTGGCCGTCGCAGCACATAAAGAACTGGGTCGAGAAGCGAAGTTAGAAATTGTCCGCGGTGGTACGGACGGCTCACGGTTAACTGAGTTGGGGCTGCCAACCCCCAACCTGTCCAGCGGTCAGCACAATATCCATTCACCACTTGAGTGGGCGTGTTTGGATGAGATGGTCAACGCGTGCGAACTAGGGCTCCAAATAGTGAAAGAATGGCGTCGCGAATAGAAATGTTGAAAATAGGGTGTTTGCGGGTTTTGGCGATAATGCGGAATATTTGACAGATTTGTAGAAGTAATAATTGCTACATTCGGAATCCTAGCTACAATCGGTAGATCAAGAGATTCACCAATGATGTTTCCAACAAGAGTTGGGGAGAGAAACACAGCAATGAAACGACTATCACTAGCTTTGCTAATCGCGTTTTCCTGCGTCGTTACAGCGAATGCCGACGATATTAATTACGGCGACTTCGATGCGGACACGGTTACTTACATCGACGTAACGGAATCCTCAAACGATCCGACGCCGCTTTACGGTACTCCGGAAGTATTCGGCAACCAGTTGGATCTGCCTGGTACTGGATTCATTTCTGAAACAAACAATGGGGAAGTAGATTTCCTTGATGGTCGTTTGACATTTATGATTGAGGCTGATCCTGGTTCAACTATCAGCTCGATCACCATTGAAGAGTTTGGTGCGTACTTCACATTCGGTGAAGACAGTATCGCCCGCGTCAGTGCGATCGCTTTCGTCGAAACTCTCGAAGGCGATATCGTCAGCGGTACGTTTGATCAACAATTTGACGGCTCGCCTAGCGGTCCTGATGGTGGCGAGTGGTTCCAATCTTTGACCATCAATTTCGAAGCGACTTCAAAAATCACAGTCACACTGGATAACCAACTGTTTACATTCGCTGACGAGCCTGGTGTTGCCTTTATCGACAAGAAGGGCGTTGACATCAACGTTGGTACGAACGTCGTTCCTGAGCCGACTTCAGCTGCACTGCTGGGCTTGAGCATGATGGGCATCGCACTGCGAAGCCGCCGTCGCGTCTAGTCGACGACTAAATGAATCTCAGATATTAAATAAAGCCGGTATTTTGACCGGCTTTTTTTATGCGCTAGCGAAAAAGCAGTTGTAGCAAACGCAATAAAGTAAGCAGCGGTGCAAGGAATCGAACCCTGGAGGGTGGGTTTGGAATCCACCTGCACGTCCACGAGCACACCGCTGTAAATATAATCATGGCCAGCCAGCCAACGTTTGTGAACGAGGCGGCCATGATCGTTGATCCTGCATCTATTGCTGCAGGAGTGTGACTGACAGACATCAATCAGTTTGCAATTCCGTATGCCAGTAAGCATCGCTGATGAACTTCTGCCAGCTTTCCTTTCGCAATGAATGCTTGGAGAAAGCAGGCGTCCAATTCGGCTGTACCGGAACCTTGCGGAGACGCATGTTTGCTTCGTCCGGCAAGCGGTCTGCCTTGCGATGGTTGCAAGCCAGACAAGCCAGAACACAGTTCGCCCAGGTCGACTGCCCGCCTCGAGATCGAGGCAATACGTGGTCAATCGTGAGTTCGCTGGTTGTCGGCTGCGTGCCGCAGTACTGACAGGTGTAACGATCTCGCTTGAAGATGTTTCGCCGGTTGAAGGTGACTGCCGAGTTAGGTAGTCGATCGAATCGAACCAAGCTGACAACTTCCGGAACTCGAAACTTGCGATCGACAGCACGAATGCATGGCTCTTCCGAGTCCGGCACAAAGCTGGCCCAATCATCCCAGTCGAACAGCTGATAGGAGACAGGGTCAACAACTTTGGCGACTCCGGCAAAAACCATCGACATCGATCGAGCAACCGATGTGATGTTCACTGGCTGCCAGTTACGGTTCAGTACGAGAGTTGGATTTTGCAAAATGGAGGCTAACACTGGAATCTCCTGTCATCTGGTAACGCGACAGGCACATGAAGAAGATCCGGCGTAATCGGATCAGGCGTTTCATCTGTCTGACCTGTCTGAAGATAAGATGCTGCGGGGGCCAAAAAGGTTCATTACAAATGTTGTCTGGCTCGAAATTCGTTCGATTCTGCACGTTCGCTATAATGATTAATCTTGACGGGAATCTGACAGCTGACGCGATCTGGTCTCCATTGGATGCTATTTTTGAGATGATCGAAGACTAATAAGTACTTCTCACATTAGGAAAGACAATGAACACTGGCCAAGATCAAGTTCCATCCGAATTTTCCACCTCGGCACCGACCCCGGTGTTCGCCACCGACTTTTCGGATCGAAGAGATCCGCACAAACAGCGGCAGTCAAACGGGCTTGAGCGTCGTCAGTTTACTGACTCGCGAGATCACTACAGCGATGACGCAGCGGAACTGGGCAAGGCAATTGACCAGTACAAGTTGATGCATCGCCGACGCTTTATCAATTACGAAGAACTGTTAGCTATCGTCAAATCGGTCGGCTACGAAAAGAAAGCACAGTAAACGGCGCACACGCTTCAATTACCGACGAAGTGAATCTAACGGTCCCTTCAACAAGGGATCGGTTAGCTGGTTAATCGAAAGAAGTCCCATCGGTTGATCATTTTCCGACACGATGAGCGCAATTGGTTCTCGCTTGGCCTGCATCTGCAGCAGCGCTTCTCCGAACAATTCAGAGTGTCGAATCTTCATCAAGCCGCGAGGCTCCGGCTGGCCGACCGATCCGGAGTCCTGTACCCATAGATCCAACGTGCGCACATAACCCAGTGGTTTGGAACGCAATCGGTCATACAGCATTACCTCCGAGAGCGTTTTGCGGCGGGCAAGCTTTTTGATTTCTTCCGGGTCCGAATCAACCGGTAGGCATTCGGCACGACCAAGCGGAGTGCAAACTTCTCCGACTGGTTTGGATGCAACCAGAAAAAAGTTTTGCCCCAATAGCCTTTGCGATGGATGCAACAGACCAGCCTCTTGGCCCTCCTGCAATACGTCCTGAAGCTCCCGGCGGGCGAGATGCAAACGAACCTTCTCTGGAGATTGCCCCAGCATCTTTTCCAAAAATCGGCCCAGGCTCCAGAGAACGGCGGCCACTGGGACGAACAGGATCGTAAAGAATAGAAAAAGCGGTGCCGCGCGACGGAGCATGCGGTTGGGCTCCAGAAAGAAGATGTTTTTCGGTAATAGCTCTCCGTAAACAAACAACGCTGGAGCCAGAGCAATCGGAGCCAGGATTTCCGCAGTCGATGCATCGGACGGGAAAACGTATCGAGCAGCCAGGACCACTCCAAATGAGACCAGGTAATTGGCGACGTTGTTCCCGACCAGCGTCGTGGCCACAAACAGGGTCGGGTTGTTAAACAGCCACAACATCCGCTTGGAAATTCGATCGCCGTCGATTCCGTCCATCACGAACCGCACGCGGCTGGCGCGGTAGAAGCCAGTTTCGCTGCCGCTAAAGAACCCGCTCAGGAAAACGCCGAGGAAGAGCATCAGGAGGATCCAGATCATGATTCTGATTCCTCCTTTGCATTCAGCGTTAGTTCTACCAACATGTTGCCGCGATGCTCGATTTCGATGACGCGAAAATGAAATGGACCGAAATCACATAGATCGTCCGGTTCGGCCAGTCGCTGCATTTCTTCCTGGATCACGCCGCCCACGGTCACACTGTGCGTCTCGGGCACCTTTGCCCGACCTGCGATTCGTTCGTCAAATTCACGAACCAGATAGCTTAAGCTCATCATGCCGGCGACGACCCACTTATCATCGCTGATCGGATGAATGGGGTTCTGATCGAGGATCCGTTTGCTCCGGCTGGGCGAATAATGAAAAACGGTTTCCAGGATGTCTTCAATCGTCAGGATTCCGATCGTCTCGCCGTGCTCATTGAGTATGACGGTTACTTCCCGCTCACGATGCGAGAGCTTCTCTAACGCATCAGCAACCGTCGCGCACCATGGCAAGTAGAGGACTGGCTCGGCGAGTTTCTCCAGGTGTTCATCGGGAAACTGGTAGTGATTGTCCAGCCGAAGCGCTCGTTCGATTTCTTCGCTTCCCGGCTCGGTGATCAGCAGGTAACCACTGGCCGGTATCTCGCCATTCAGGTCCGAGAGCTTTACCGGAGGCGTAAAGTTCTGAAACTGAGTACGCGGTCGCATCCATTCATCGATGCGAATGTTTGACAATTGCACAATGTTCTGAAGAACTGCCTGTTCCTGTCGAATCACGGACTCATCATTGCTACCTGTGATCTCGATGGCTCGTTCCAGATCTTCGATTCCCAGGTGGGGTTCCTGTTTGAGACTGGGAAAAAACAGTCGCTTGGTGACCAAGTTGATACCTTGCAATACTGGCATCACCGGATCAAGCATCGTTACAAATACCGACAGCGGCAGACTGACGATTCGAGTTAACCCCAGCGGCCTGAGCACGGCGAAGCTCTTGGGAAGCATTTCACTGAAGAAAATGATTGCCAACAGCGATCCTACGCCGAATGCAACGGCGAATCCCTGCCCCAGTTCGCTGGACCGGTCGATGCGAATCGCGACCACGGAGCTGATAGCAAAAAACGTGATGTTGATGACCAGGTTCCAAAACAGAACCGCGGAAAGCAATCGTTCGGAATCGGCCAACAGTTGATAAGCTGCCTGTTCGCTGCGGTCGCCGTTCTTCAACGAACGTTTGTCGCTGGGGCGGAGATAAAACAACGCCGCTTCACTGGCAGAAAAGAAGCTGGAGCAGGCTATCAGTATGACCATTGCGACCAGCCACGGAGCTAACGCAATGAGGTCATTCATTCTCAGCTAGTTTGGACCGTCCCATGGAAATCAAAAACTCACTGAGCCGTGGAATAACCATCGCGGTAGTCGCGAATCCATATGTGAACGCGACAACGATGATCGAAGACATATAGTTTCCCAGCAAATAGCTGGTAATGGAATAGAACATTGCCAGAGGAAGGATCAACGACGCCATAGCCAAAGCCGACGAAGGCGTATTCCACCCCAACGCAAGGTACAACCCGATGGCTCCTCCTACGATACAGGCGAGGAACGGAGCAAGCTGAGCTTCCACGTTGCCGGTAAACGAAACCATCATCAACATCGCTGTGACGATCCCCAGGAACAGGAAGAACACCGTCCCAATACTAACAGCGATTGCCTGGCGGGAATTTGCGTACGACATGCCGGTATGCAAGCCAAGCACGTTGACAAACGCCACCAACACAATCCAGCCGATCAACAGGTAGACCAGGTTCTCCGTGCCGAGCACTCCGCTGTACCAAACGTACCCGAAAATCAAAACAGGCAGCATGATCAGATCCAACGCGACGTAGGCGACACCGAACAATTTACCGAACAGAAATTCTTTCGGTGAAAGGTCAGTCACACGCAGCAGGTCCAAAGCCCTGCCGTCTCTTTCATTCGTGATCGAAGTGACTGCCAATGCGTTGATCATCACCAAACTGACAAGCGCGAAAGCGACCGATGGCCAGGTGGCGACGTTTACCGAGACCGTTGCTTGCGTGGTTGTCCGCAAGGCGGCCCCGGATGAGACGAGGTTGTACAGTGAGAAAAAGACAAACGCAGCCAACAACCAGTAGGCGATGCGAATGAAAACGACCTTGCGACCGTAGGCCCAGGTGCAGGCCTCCCGCCATAGCACCGGATTGTCCCAGACACGCCGGCTGGTCTTGCTGACCGAACGGGAGCGATCGTCGATATGTTTTTCTGCAGCGAGCTTCGCAGCGATCGGGTTGCCCTGGTCGTCAACATCGACTTTGCCCGTGAACATATCCACGTCGCCGCTGGCTTGTTGCTGACCGGGTCGAATGTCTCGATTGGGGTTCCACTTCCGTACCCGGGCAATTGCGATTCCACAAAGTCCCACGGATAGTCCGCAAGCAAACAGCAGGTAGGGAAGAACAGTCGTCGGCCACGTATCCGTTACCGTCGGTTGACTGGCCGCCAGTACTGCGCGGATGGGGCTGATTGCGGCCGCGATTTGTTGGTTGGCAAATCCTGCAATGTTTCCATTGACGAGTCCGATCGCTTCCGCGATCCCCAGCCAGAAGACGATAAACAACGCGACCAGAGCCAGCGTTTGAAACGTCTTTTCGCGCCAGAATGCAATCGTCGCACCCAGGCTACCAGCAGCCAACACGGTCACAGTGGTGACCAGGAACGTCCAGCCAACCTGTTCAAACGAAGTTCCACCGAACAACACGACCAACATGAAAATTGGTGCAGCCGTCATCAGCATGACGCCCACATTCAACAAGCTGGAAAACAGTTTGCCCAGGACCAGTTCGCTGTTGGTCAGGCGACTCATTAACAGCAGGATCAGTGTTTGCTTATCCTTCTCGACAGCAACGCTACTGGCGGCTTGGATGGCTGCCAGAAAAAGCATGACAGCCAATTGAAGCGGTGCGAGGATCTGGAACAGGATCGTTCCAAAGCGGGCCATGTCGCCAACGTTGCGAACGACCTGAGTTCCGTTGAGAATCATCCAGGCGGTACAGATCAGCAGCAGCAGGCTGACTCCGTAGACCACGCGCATAATGTAATGCCGGGCTCTCCGTGGGGCCACGGCAGCTTCCCGATAGAAAACGGGACCAATCAACAGCTTCTCCAGTTTCAGAAAATCGAATCTACCAGCATGCACGCTTCGAGCCCGAAAAACAAGGCCGTCCGGTCACAAACCGGGTCTTCTCAAGTGGGGCTCAGGTCACAAACGAAAAAAGGCCTGCGAAAACGCAGGCCATGGTGCTTCAAGGGAGTTGTTCTGAGAAGTTAGTTACAGTTTGACTGCCAGGTTGGGCCGAATGGGCCGAGTTAGGCCGGGCGATGTCGGGTTACGCCAGTTCCAAAAAAGCACTGGCTTCCGTATCGTCATTATCATCACCATTTACGGCGTTCCTTTTGCATCGCCTCAACCTGTTCTCGAAGTTTCTCGATTTCTTTCCGAAGCTGTTCCAGTTCCGTGTTCTTCTCTTGAATTTTACGTTCTTCAAGCTCTAAGGTTCGATACATTTTTTTCAGAAGTGCATCGCCGCCAGTCGCACGATTGCCCCGTTTTGCTTTTTCCAGCATCTCAATCCGCTTGCGTTCAGCAGCTTGTTCACGAAAAAGTTTCGCTTGTTCGGCCCGCGTTAGCCTGTTTTTTTCCTGTTGCTGAAGTTCCTTTTCTCGCTTCAGTTGCCGTTGATCATCGGCCAAAAGTTTGAGGACTTTGCGCTGCTTGGAAAGCTCAAGCATCTGTTTGAAAATAGTTTCCATCTCTTCATCGTCCAAATCGCCAGACTCAAGACGTTTCTTGAGCAAGCTCATTTGTTCCTTAGCGTGCTTGGCCAGGAACTTCTCCTTGGTCTTAATGCCTTCCTGTTGGTTTTCGATTAACGGCAGAATGTACCCGGTTTCATCCTCAACATCTTTGTCACGCTTCGAACGGTTTTTGGTTGCTGCTGCCATTCGACGCTCTGTTTCTTCAACCGATTTCTCGATCGACTCTTGCAGCATGGATTGCAGATCGCCCAGACTTTCCCAGGGAGCGGATTCAAAACCTTCCGATCCTTCTTTCAGCAGGCCCTCAACCATTTGGCCCAACGGCATTTCACCAAGCATCTCCAGATTGCGCTGGATCATTTCTCCGACACGCTCGGAATCCCATTCGCCTTCTTCCATGTCCTCGGCCCAGGTTTCCCAGCGTTCGCTGTATTCATCCGCCCAATCTTCCCAGACGCGTTCCTGGCTCTTGGCCCAACGGTCGAATCGGAGTTCAAATCGACTGGCCCAGTCTTCCCATTGATTGGAGTATTTTTCGGCCCATTCTTCGAGTTCTTCGGCATGTTCCTCGATCATGTCTTCGATCGCTTCGCCGATTTCTTCGGCACCAGATTCCACCTGGTTTCCCAGTTCATTTGCCAATTCTTCGAGCGACTCGACGGCATCTTCGAGATCCAATTCGGACTGAGCAACAACCGGGCTGTTCCAACCAAACAGGAACGACAGGCAAATTACGAAATAGGTAAAGAGTTTTTGCATCACATTCTCCAGTGCATTAAACATGAATGGTTAGGATTGAACCGCATGAAAATCAGTTGATATAAGAAGTCTTCACTTGGTCAATCTTTTGCATCAGCGCATCTATCTTTCCGAGCACCTCGTCCTCGCCGGAATCGTTGAGGACAGCCAGCTGCAGTTTGAGTGTTCGTAAATCCAATTCGAGCGATTCGATCAACAGTTCCTGATCGAGCATTCGTTGTGAGTTGATTTCTGTCAAAGAAACTACCGGGCCCAGGATATCAATCGGATTTTCTTTTTGCCGTAACTCAGGGTCAGGTCGCAACAGCACCAGAGCAATCATTGCCGCGGTCACCAAAGCAGCCCACCCCGCCATTCGTTGTCGGCGTGCAAAAAGTGATTGGGCAGGAGCTGGTTTCGTCAGCTCCTGGGCAGGCTTCCCTGGCGGTATGACATTTACTCCCGCGGGCAAAATTTCGCTTTCCGATTGCCCAAGCGAGAACACCGCCTGATTAACGTTCTCGAATTTTTTCTGTTGTGCTCGGCAGGATGCACAAGCCGCGAGATGTTCTTCCAGTAGCCGCGATTCTTCGGCAGTGATCTCATCGTCCATCGCGCAACTGATCAATAGCTCGTATGATTCGCAGCTTTCGGTGTTGGTTTGTTTATTCATGATTCTTGTTTCGTGTCTGGGTGCGATCGGTGGGGCTGTGTTCTGAGACCAAACCAGTTTTCGCAAGTGATGATTCCAGTTGCCGTCGGCTGCGATAAATCCAGGTACGCACCTGGCCGATCGAGAATCCTGTCGCGGACGAAATCTCGTCGTAGCTAAGCTGTCCGTGCACCTTGAGCAACAACACATGCCGCCAGTCTTCTGGTAGTTCCTGGATCGCGCGTTCTACCGCGGTGGTCAATTCATTGGCTTCTGCCAGATTCATCGCACCTTGCGGATTGGACCCGGTTACTTCCTTATCAATCGCAACTTCTTTGCGGACTTTGTGTCGTCGAATCAAATCAATACAATGATTGCGAAGCGTTTTGAAAAACTTGCCTTCATACAACGGATCGCTCGGCTCGGATGCGGCTCGGTGTAACCGGTAAAAAGTTTCCTGAACCGCTTCCTCGGCATCGGCTCGGTTTCGCAAGATCGCTGTCGCATAATGGACTCCTCGCTGAGCGCAATGCTCGTAGCCTGGATCGAATCGACCTTTCGGTGAAACCATTGTCTGGGACAAAATATCGGGCATGCGAATAACTAGCTTGGAGTGCCTGCTCGAGGGCGGTGAATTTCCGCCCCACCAGCAACCGTGCAATTTTGAGTACTCATAAAACAAGACGATTTAGGTTCGTTGGAATCGCAGTAAAATTCATCAGAAAATTGAAAGTAGTCAGGTTTCCCGCAATTTTCGGCAATCGACAGTATTTCCTTGCAAATTCCACGCAAAAAGCGAATGAGACCTGGCCATCAAGCGGCCCTTGCAGCCAGTCCCCGGGATATGTGCTTCGTGTGTATGCGTCCGAGCAGAGTCTGTCATTGCGACGCGATTCCCAGCATCGACAACCAAACCGAGGTGCTGATCGCCCAACATTTCCGCGAGCGTTCACATCCGTTCAATACAGCTCGAATGGTGCATCGAGCGTTGCAGAAATCGCAGTTGATTATCGATTACTCGGAAAACATGGAACGGTACAACGAACTGATCAAACCGAATGCAGGATTGTTGTATCCCAGCCGTGAAGCAATCGACATGGGTGAACTGTCCGCTGAATCGAGACCGGAACAACTTATCCTGTTGGACGGGACCTGGAGTCAGGCTAAGCGGATGTATCGACACTGGCCGCAACTGGCGAGCTTGCCGCACTACAAGATCAAACCGGATTCACCCGGCCAGTACCGCATCCGACTCGAACCGAACGATTTTAGTTTGTCGACCGTGGAGGCGACGGTTGCCGCATTGCAATGTCTGGAGCCAGGAACATGCGGGCTTGATGAATTGCTGGCAGCGTTTGAGACGATGGTTGACCGTCAGTTGGCACACCCGCAAGCGGACTATACAAGTTCGACGTCGCCAAGACGACCAGCATTCAACGTTCCGTCGACTTTGCTTACGAGCGATAATCTGGTGGTTGCCTACGGCGAAGCCGCGCCGATCGCCAAAGGTTCGCCCAGACAATTCGCGCGTACGCCAGTCTTCTGGGTAGCGCAGCGGTTTGGCTCGAACGAGACTTTTCATACCGCCATCGAGTCCAGCACCAACGTTGACAACGATTTGTTGGAATATTTCGATCTTGCACCTGAGCATTTTTCCAAACCGGCAACGGCAGCCAGCTTCCGACAACATTGGAATACGTTTCTGCGACCAACCGATCAACTAGTCGTTTACGGCATGGGTTCATTGCGACTGCTTAATGCACTGGACGTTCCTACCGAACACGCGATCCAGCTACGGTCTGTGAACTACGACCCGGCCAAGGGGTTCGCGACACTGGGAAGCTATCTGGAAAGCTGTAATGTCACGCCGACCCCGACATCGCTACCCGGCCGCGCCGGGCGAAGACTTGCGAATCTGGTTGCACTGATCAAGTGTTTCCGGATCAAAAAGAGTCAGGAGAATTCGACACGTGTCGATTGATGGCGTTTTGAACTGTGATCCATTCTACTTCTCTGCGGTTGCAATTTGCCAATCGAGCCTGTCGAGCGGATCCAATCCGTTTCATTCGATTAGATTTAATTGGCAAAGTTCGCAAACCCGCACGAATATGATAAACTCCGAGACTTATCGTTTTCGAACAACCTTGATGGGAGATTATCCATGACGAGACAGAGATATTTTATTTTGCCAATGACAATCGTTGTAGTTCTAGGAACGTTTGCTTTCGCTAACGAGCCTGTGCCGACCGCGAAAACTGCAACGATGACGCCACCGGTACCTCACTGCGAAGTGCCATGTGGGATCTATTCCGACCAAATGCGTTTTGAGCAAATGTTGGAAGATACAGCTACGATCGCCAAGTCGATTGATAACATCGCTCAGGTTACTGAATCGATGAAAAACGGATCGATGACTGCCAAGGACGTGAACCAGGCAGCTCGTTGGGTGAGCACGAAAGAATCTCACGCGACAAACACTCAGCATATCATCGCCCAGTATTTCTTGACTCAGCGGATCAAAGCTGACAACAAGGCATACCAAAAACAACTAGCCACCGCGCATGCGGTAATGGTCGGAGCCATGAAGTGCAAACAGGATGCAAATCCGGAGACAGCGAAAGCTTTGCAAAAAGCAATTTACGATTTGTATCGTGCCTACGAAGGCAAAGAACCCAAGTTTCACGAAAAGAAGTAATTCGTTCCGAGTTACAATGACGAACGAATTCACAATTGAATTGCACAAAAAAAGAGCGGCTAACAGGCCGCTCTTTTTATTTCGTTTGAAGGTTCGAATCAGCTCAGCCATTCCTAGCCGCCGATCAGACCATCCAGCATTTCCATGATTTTGGATTTTGATGGTGCACCGAGGATGCGATCCACCTCTTTGCCGTCCTTGAAGAATACCAGAGTGGGCAGTCCTTCAATTCCGTACTGTTTCGCGAGCTCTTGTTCGTTTTCAATATCCAGTTTGCCAATCACAGCTTTTCCGTCATATTCCTGTGCCAATGCGTCGATAGTTGGACCCAACTTTTTGCAAGGCGGTCACCAGGATGCCCAACAGTCAACCAGTACGACTTTGGAGCTGTTGATTACGTTGGACTGAAAATTGGCGGAAGTAAAATCAGGAGCGGAAGCTACTCCCGTACTGACGTTAACGATTGGCGTCGTCTGATTATCGGCGGTTCGCGTAACATCCGCGTCGCATCCAAAAAGCAATGCAACACAAACTAAACAACAAACAGCCATGCCGAAACGAGGAAGTTTCATGGTCTGCATGCAAATGTCCTATCATGGGTCTCTATGATTGACCAATACTTGGTCGCTTCTTCGAAATGTAACATGAAGTATTAGTTCGATCCCAGCTGAACTTTGCAAAAATTTGCAAAGACCAGCGAAATGCCAGCATTTCTGTAATCCAGTTGACGAACGTGAGACCGGAATCCCACCAACGCAGATCCAATCGTCCATAGGTTGAATTTTTACTCGGAAGCTTTGTTGGCACTACTCTGAAAGTACACGATTCGGACCCAATAGGCTCCGATTCCGAGTACGAGCAACGCGAATATCCAGCTGAACGAATCGTATTCGAATTCTCCGTAGGAGATAAACTCGACGAACTGCCATGCGAATGATTGATGGTCCAGGCAACTGGCGAACCCATAATTACCAAGGAACAGCGACAAGGGCACAAGCGAAATCGCCCAAGCCAACGAAAGAGCAAATACGCTGTAATCGAATCTGGTAGTCGTGATCCATTCAAGTTCCTGCTTTGTTTCGAGTTGTGCCAGAATCCCTTTCACGATCAACAGAAAAAACAGAATGACCCAGATCATGTAAAAGTAGTCACGTGAGAAATTGAAAAAAACTGTTCCCAACTGGACCGGCGAGTATGAGCTTGGCGATAACTCCAATCCGAAAAAGCCCGAACTGGGTGCATTCCCAAACAAGGCTTCAAGCATGGTCGAAAACGGGTTCCATTTTGTATAAACATAAATTTCAACGATGCTGAAAATGAACGTGACCAA
>CAZXLW010000005.1:14806-29320 GCA_964641465.1 uncultured Pirellulaceae bacterium
GGTTCCATTTTGTATAAACATAAATTTCAACGATGCTGAAAATGAACGTGACCAATAACAGCCAGATTGGTTGATTGAAACTGGATAACTTGTCTCGATTTTGATTCAGCATTTGAGGAGGGCTGCTTCGCAACGCGACCAGGCAGCCGCAAAAGCAACAAAATAGTAGAAGAGAAATCAGAGCCATTCGCCCTGGCAACGCGATCGTTTGGCTCCAGGAATTATTCAGGCTGGCAAGTTCATTGTTGTAGATGCCAAATAACTTCCAAATCAAAACGGAATTAGAAACCAAGCAGGCCAACAAAAATGCCATTCGCAATTTTTGACTGCGAGCAATCGTCAGCACTGCCAATGAAAGAGCGATTGCGAATGCCGGCAACAAGCATTGGTTGGTTGCCTGTGTGAAATCTTCAAGTCGCTGGTTCCAGTCCAGGGCTTGTGTGGGGTACATTCCCAACTCCATTTCCGCGGGATGTTTCATCCCTTGTTCAATCCCGGTAGTCGCTACATGAATCAAACCGTTAATATTCATGGTTTCCCGGAGACCATGAACTAACAAGACCAATACTACGATGGTGAAAATGACTGCGGGTAATCTTCCTCGCAAGTTGCTTTGACTTTGTTGTTGGCGATGTAACGGAACCAGGCACAACAGCATTCCAAATGGACCTGTTGACAACGCGATCGCACCGATAATTGCGTTGAAATAATTCAATGAAAAGTCGGCACTACCAGTTTCGTAGACGAGCCCAAAAAATTCGTTGTTCGGTGGCGAGATGAGAAAAAACGACAGGAATAGGATGCCGAGTCCTCGAATCAGGATCCAGGCAGCTCGAATGTCCCAACGATCAGATTCAAATGGCAAGTCATTGCTCAACAGAAGGGTTCCGACTTGTCTGCAGCAAGAACATATAATCGCGGCCGTAACCACGATCCAAAACCAGCTACCCCACGCTCCGGGATAGTGTCGTGCCGCAGACATAACCAACGACACTCCAAGTGTGATTAGGAGTAAATCGCTGATTGAAAGCTTGAATCGAAACTTGGAAATGTTCAAAAATCAGATGACCAAAGAATGACGGTGCATTCAACGAACGGTTTCGCTTACGGATATTCGGCTACTGACCAGCAATCTTGGGACGTTTAGATGTTCAAAGTGATTGCCTTGTCGGAAATGTCTTTGCGGCACCAGGCTCCTTCCCACCGGATGCATTTAACCGCTCGATAGGCCTGTAGCTTGGCACCGGCGATGGTCTCGCCAACAGCCGTAACACCCAATACACGACCTCCGTTGGTAACGACGTTGTCACCATCCATCCGCGTACCAGCATGGAATACTTTTACGTCTTCCAATTTAGCTGCTTCGTCCAAACCGCGGATGACATGCCCTTTGTCGTAGCTACCGGGGTAGCCTTCAGACGCCATCACCACACAAACGCTCGGTCGCGGATCCCATTGTAACGATTCAATTTGACCCAGGGTGCCGTCGATGGTCGCTTCGATCACGTCGACCAAGTCTGACTGAAGTCGCATCAGCATTGGTTGGCACTCCGGGTCACCGAACCGCACGTTGTACTCAAGCACACGGGGTCCTTGCCCGGTTAGCATCAGGCCGGCATACAGGATGCCACGAAACGGGCTCCGAGTTCGCTTCATCATGTGCACGGTTGGTACCAGCACGTTTTCTTCGACCCATCGCAGCATGCCGTCGTCAATCGCCGGCGTCGGACAGTACGCACCCATACCACCAGTATTGAGGCCGGTATCGTTGTCGCCAGCTCGCTTGTGATCCTGGGCAGGTGGCAACGTCAAGATCGTCTTGCCGTCAGTGATCGCCAGGATGCTGGCTTCTTGTCCGACCAATCGGTCTTCGATAATGAACTTGTCTCCAGCATCGCCGAACTCACGCGAGCGGGCGATCCGTTCGATTGCTTCCAGTGCTTCCGACTGAGTCCCGCAGACGATGGCTCCTTTGCCAGCCGCCAACCCGTCGGCTTTAACAACCAATGGAACGTCTTCGGGTGTTTCGCCGTATCGTTCATTGACAAATCGTTCAGCGGCACCAGCATTGTCGAACTCGAAAAAGTCTGCGGTCGGAACATCCGCCGAGCGGAGCAGCTGTTTGCAAAAGACTTTGCTGCCTTCCATCCGTGCCGCGGCCTTACTGGGTCCGAATGCACGCAATCCTTCTTTCTTGAACTCGTCAACGATTCCCAGGCACAACGGAGCTTCCGGGCCGACAACGGTCAGTTCCACTTTGTTTTGTTTGGCGAAGTTGATCAGCCCTGCGATATCGTCAACCGCCAGGTCGACGTTTTCGGCCTCCTGTTCAGTCCCCGCATTACCCGGAGCGACGAAGACTCGGTCGACTCGGCTGCTTTGTCCAATTTTCCACGCCATGGCGTGTTCGCGACCGCCGCTACCGATGACCAAAATGTTCATGATTCTCTTTCGTAGTGCCGTGATGCCGGCCAACATGAATTCGTACTAAATTGATGACCTGATTTATAGCAGGTCAATTTTCTTCGAGGAGTCCTTTTACATATTCAATGACATCTGGCGGGACATTGTTTATCGAAAACTCCGTCTTTCCCGGCCGTAGGAAATCGACCATCAGGTTTCCCCGCAGCTGATCCGAATCGTTCCAAGCCTCATGAATTGCCGTGTCATCGAAGACCAGGCACTTGCCTTCCTGCCAGACGCGGGTTTCGTCTTCCACTTTCAGCCGACATCCTGCGGGAACCACGAGGCCCAGGTGCAGCCGATATTCGTTGGTTGCCCAGCCGCAATGAGGCAAGATATGGGTTGCAGGTGCCATCCGCGAGAATCCTGCCAAGCCAACCGTCTTGAACCGCCCTAGAATCTCTGTGGTTCTCGGGCAGTATTTCGACCCAGGTAGTTTCATCCCACCGGCGATCAATCCGAAAACACTCCATCCTTCTCCATGCATACTTTGCTGGACCCACGGATCAAAACTCTGATCTGGCAGAGCAACATATTCGTCGCGAATCTCTTCCCAATGAGATTCCAACACCGCGGAGACTTCGAAGTTGGCAGGATCGTGAAACATATGAATAGTCTACTCAAGGATGGTCTTCGATTCTTTGCCAGGCTGTTCCTGAACGTAGCGGGGCACCAGGTAACCCGAGAGCTTAGATCGCATGTCAGCGATCAGCTGTTTTCCTTCATCTATCGGGACATGAAAATGAGCTGCACCGGCAACCGGATCTAACTGATGCAGGTAATACGGTACCGCCCCAATTTCGACCAGTCGCTTGCTCAGTTGCGACAATGCGTCGAACGAATCATTCACTCCACGAAGCAGGACCGATTGGTTGAGCACGGCGATCCGGTTGGTTGTCAGTTTACTGACTGCGTCGGCAACTGAGTCGTCCAGTTCATTCGCGTGGTTGGCGTGAATGACGAAAACGGTCGCCAGTCGTGAACCGGCCAGGCATTCGATCAACTCATCCGTTACCCGCTGCGGAATCACAATCGGCAGCCTTGTGTGAATTCGCAGCCGCGTGACGTGAGCGATGGACTCGATAGCGGAAACCAACTTTGCCACAACCGAATCGACCAGCGTGAGCGGATCGCCGCCGGACAGGATTACTTCTTCGATAGATTCATCCTGGGCAATTTGATCGAGTGCCGGTTGCCATTGCTCGGAAACGCCGACGGTGGCTTCGTAGGGAAAATGACGGCGGAAGCAGTAGCGACAATGGACCGCACAGGTCCCATTGCAGACCAACAGAGCCCGGCCCTCATATTTTTTGAGCAGGCCGCCCGTAAGCCCGAATTCTGATTCCCCGAGCGGATCGGCTCCAAATCCTTCCACAACTTGGTTCTCTTCACTCGCTGGCAGGACCTGCAAGAGCAAAGGATCTCTCAAGTCACCCTTGCGAATTCGCGATAGAAAGGGGAGCGGAACGAATAACGGGAATGGGGCTGCCGATTGTACGGGGCAAATGGCTTCGATTGGCACCTCCAGCCGTTCAGCCAACTGCCGTGGGCAGCGGATTGCCAGCTTCATATGCTGATGCCAGCTCATTTGAGAGGCGCGGACAAGGTCGCTTGAATTCGTTAAAATCGCCATCTTTATAACGATAATTACTTGTTCATTGGCTACCAGTGGGGATTGCTCAAGTGGCGTACAAAACAAACGACTTTAGGAAAGGGCTCAAAGTTGCCATTGATGGTGAGCCTTATCTGATGACAGAAATGAACTTTGTCAAACCTGGCAAGGGCAACGCACTCTATAAATGCAAGTTGAAAAACCTGATTCGCGGGACAACTCTGCAGAAGACTTACAAGGGCGGCGACACGCTTGATGAAGCGGACATCAACGAAGTCAACGTACAATACCTGTACAAGCAGGCCGATACGTTCGTCTTTATGCACACCGAATCATTTGAGCAGTACGAACTGACTGCCGAGCAAGTCGACGATAACTGGCGGTATCTCAAAGACGGGATGATTTGCCAGATGACTTTCTTTAATGACAATCCGATCGTGCTGACTCCACCCAACCATGTGGAGCTGCTCGTTGAATATTGCGAGCCAGGCGCGAAGGGTGACACGTCGACGAACGTGACCAAGCCTGTCAAAGTTGAAACTGGTGGCGAGTTCCTGACTCCGATCTTTATCAACATGGGCGATGTGATTCGAATCGATACACGTACCGGCGATTATGTCGAACGTGTAAAGTCGTAATTGATTCCTGTCCAACCGCTTTTCATCTCGCCCGCAAACTGATTGGGATGTGACGTATGAAAGTCCAGTTCTGGGGCGCAGCCCAAACAGTTACCGGCTCGATGCATTTGGTGCATGTGGGAGGCAAAAAGGTATTGCTCGATTGCGGGCTCTATCAGGGCAAGCGCAAAGAGGCATTTAAACGCAATCGAGAGATGCCGTTCAAGGGCTCTGAAATCGACGCGGTGATTCTCTCGCATGGGCACATCGATCACAGCGGGAACTTGCCGTCTTTGATCGCCAGTGGTTACCGCGGTCCGATCTATTCGACTTCGGCAACGCGTGATCTGGCTGTGCACTTGCTGCTGGACAGCGCCAAGATCCAACAGTACGACGTCAAATACGTTAACAAGAAGCGCAAGAAGAAAAACCAAACGCTGTTTGAACCGCTCTACTCCCAGGAGGATGCGGTCCAGGCAATCCGACAGTTTCGGACGATCGAATACGGTTCCTGGTTTGCACCGACCGATGGTGCGAACTGCCGATTCCACGTTGCCGGCCATATGCTCGGCGCTGCGATCGTCGAGTTGGATCTGCAAACGGAAGACAAGGGACCGGTCAAGCTGGTGTTCAGCGGTGACATCGGTCGCAGTGAAATGCCGATCCTGAAAGATCCGGTCACGGTTCCCGATGCTGACTATGTGATCATGGAAGCAACGTATGGTAATCGCAACCACGAAAAAGGTGGCGATGCCAAAGCGATGTTACTGGAGGCTGCCAAGAACTGCTACGATAGCGGTGGCAAGCTGATCATTCCCGCGTTCTCAATCGGGCGGACGCAAGAGATTGTTTACCGATTGAACCTGCTGTGGGAATCGGGCGATTTACCTAAAATGAAAGTGTTCGTTGACAGTCCATTGGCCGTTAACGCAACCAATGTGTTCAGGGAACATGTTGAGTGTTACGACGACGAAACGATCGAGCAAATGCTGTCTGAGGAAGACGAAGATCCGCTGGCGTTCGAAAGTTTGACTTACATTCGCGACTCCAAATTCTCGCGTGAGTTGAACAGTTTCGAAGAGTCCTGCATCATCATCAGTGCTTCGGGAATGTGCGAAGGTGGACGCATTCTGCATCACCTGAAACATAACATCTCCAAGCCGAACACAACGATCATGTTCACCGGCTACCAGGCACCGCATACGCTGGGCCGGATTATTCTCGATGGCTCCAAAGACATCATCAAAATCTATGGCGAACCGTACGAGATGAAAGCCAAAGTCTGTAAGCTGGAAAGCAGCAGCGGGCATGCGGATCAACAACAGCTGGTGGAATGGGCCAAGGAAATGAACAAGGCTGGCAATCTGAAAAGGGTGGCCCTGGTGCATTGCGAAATGGACGGAGCCGAGCCGTTTCGCGAATTGTTACAGCAGGGTGGAATCGAAAATGTTATGATTCCAGCTCGCGGCGATTCCATGCCGCTACTTGGCTAGTGGTTCGTCAGAACTGAGTTGACCAGTTTGTAGACACCGCAGGGAACATTATCGGCTTGTGGCAACCGCTCGCTCGGTGCTTGATAATGACTGAGTCTCGAAAGCAGGCGGTCCGACGGTGCCAATAAGTGTCCAGTATCGAAAACACGTCGCTGGCAGACGGGCAATGTTGCCTTCTGTACGAACCGGTAAAATGATATCCTGCAGCTGGTTTGCTTAGCAGCAGAATCAATCAAAAAAACAATCGGTGCCAACAGGCTAATCTGTTCCGTTGGCATTTTTTTACTCTAATTGGGAAAGGCCCTTCCATGTCATCTTTACTCGAAATGCTTGCTGGCCAATTGGGCGGCAACAACTTGTCCATGATCAGCAAAGCAATTGGCTCGGACGATAATACAACCAAGAGTGCACTTAGTGCCGCGCTCCCAATGTTGATCGGTGCCATTTCTCGCAACGGTTCCAATGAGCAAGGTGCTCAAGGCATCATGGGCGCGATTGAAAAAGACAATCACGACGGCAGTATCCTCGACAACCTGGGCGACTTCCTCGGTCAAAAGAAATACGAAGAGCCACGCAGTGGTGCTGGCATCCTGGGTCACATCCTGGGTGGAAAACAGGAACGAGTTCAGCAAGGCGTCAGCCAGGCTTCTGGGTTGAGTACAGATGCCACTGGCCAGTTGATGAAAATGCTGGCCCCGATGGTCATGGGAGCTCTCGGCAAGAAGAAACAGTCAGAAGGACTCGGCGTAGGCGACCTGATGGGTTTCCTCGGTGGCGAGCAGAAAGCCGTCGAACAGTCGACTGGTGGCAGTTTGATCGGACGGATGTTGGATCAAGACGGCGATGGCGACTTTGACCTTGGCGACATCGCGAAAATGGCGATGGGTAAGTTTTTTGGTTAATTGCGACAGAGTTTGAACTGTGTTCATCTGTGGCCGGCTCGTTGCCACAGATGAAACCAGCGAATGGATTGCCAGTCGATTCGTGAGTAGTAAGTAGTTTAACGACAAGCCGGAAGGCGACCGTGTTTCGCCACCCACGACCAATCGCTTGCGCCTGCCGGCTAATCGTTAAACAGGACGCCGAACTGCCACAGATGTAACACGGATCTGTACTACACAGATATTTCAAACCCCGTGAGTCTTACTCAGCTGGCGGTGTGACTTGTCTGGTCGTTGCGCCGAATTCCGGGCTGAGGATCAGGATCGAGTATTGCTGGATACCGTCGAGCGGGTTGTTGCTCTGCGTTACGTAGTCGAATCGACCTCGTAAATCGGTGTAGCCATCTTTGTGGAACTTGATCTGCCCGTTTGCATTCCGTGAGTAAACCTTGACGTACGCCTTGGACACGGAACCCTTGTCCGAAGTCACTTTTAACTGTCCGTACTTCTCGATCGTTTGCACTGACATCGAGTTGGCGAAGTAAGACTTGGCTTTCACTTGATCGCCCGCTCGGATTTCGACCAGGACATTTTTGTTGCGGAACTCGGTTGGCAAGTCCATCTCCCTGGTTGCGATCTTTTCACTTTCCAATGCAACGGTTTGCGTCTTGATCGGCTTGATGACGGAGAACCCATCAAGATTCGTGTGCTGGAACGGGTTACGGCTGAACATCAGTTCGATGTCCATCTCGTAGTAGTTGATTTCCACTTCCGAGACCGCTTGCGCCGTCAGTTTTACTTTCTGTGATTCCAAATCGAAGTCGAACGACGGAGTGCTCGCAGCCAATTCTGATTGCTGCTCCAGGTTGTCGCGAACATCGACGACTGAGGTTTTTGAACCGCGGATCTCTTCCACTTGAGCCAGAATCTGCTGGAACCGATTCCGCCAATGGTCCACTGGGTAGTCCTTCCACTTTTGGGCAATCGATTCCGCCGCGTCCGGTTTCTCGAGATAGAAGTTCAGGTAGGCATCGCAGTAGTCAAATTGGATGGTCTCGTTGAGATCTTCTTGTTTGACCTTGCCAAAATGTTGAATCGCTTCTTCAATCCGATCCTGCAACAACAAATAGTACGTGACCGCCAAATGGTCTTCACTGTTCAGCTGTTTGCGATTGGCCAGCAAATCCAACAACAGATGGTACTGCGAATGGAACGTAGGGTTCAGGATCTTGCGAGTGGTTCCAACTTGATGCACGCGAGCATTGACCAGCGGTGAGTATTCCCGATGTTGGTACCAGTTGCGAACGTATGGATCAATCGACAGCAACGCTGATTGGAAGAACCGGCCAACCATGGAGGTGATTTTCTCTTCGTGCTGCAGATACTCTCGCGTGATTGCCTCGTCTTTGTGCATCACGCCGAACGACCACAGCATATGGTCATAGCGATACCGCCGTTGTAACAATTTAATGACACGATTGAAGAAATGTTTCTTCTTCATGCGGAAAGCGATTTTGCCAAGTTCAACCTGCTGGACGTTGTTGCGGGCAAGGAACTCCAACACATCGTCATCCGAACCATTTTGCGAAACGTATTTCCAGGAAGTTTTGTCGACTTCGGCCGGTTGATCGGTGACGTTGAAATCCACACTATCCGCAACCGCAAGTACCTGGTCATCACGCGAGACGTGCGCGGGATAGTGAGCAAATTCGCCTGCCGTAGGAAAGTAGAAAAAGTATTCGAATGTCTTGGTGCTGAACGCGTTCAATTGCAACTGCAGCGAACGAGTCTGTTGGCTGTTGCTGGTCGCCACCGAACCCCGTGGAATCTGTACCAGCAAATCAATCGACTGCGGAGTCGACGTTGGGTTCGTAACCACAACCTGCGCGCCGTACAACGTGTGAGCGTAGAATTTGTCCGAAACAAACTTGTCGAAATTGACACCATCTTCGTTGCGGTAACGGTCATTCTTCTGAAAGAAGTTTTCCGAAATCAGAATCGACGTGTTCTGAGGTTGGAACATCACCGGGCGGAACCGTTGATGTAGTGCAATCATCGGCCCGGCTGCTGTTACCTTCATCGTGTCGTCGGCGAAGTCGAATTTGTGTTCCGGTGCTTTCTCGGGCAAATCCATCACGGCCAGGGCAAACATCATTTCCGTCAGCGTACGATGTGATTCAGCGAAATAGGGCGACAGAAAAGAACCGCCACTATGCCGAGAGTAATCCCGCCAAAAGCGATTGATGCTGACCAGGTTCGAATCCTGACGATCTAATGGCAATTGATAGTACTGTTGCTCGATCCACTCCCTGGTCGTGGGTAAACGTCGGTACAGTGCTTTTGCCCGGTTGCGAAGATCAAACATTTGATCGTTGTCCTCGTCGGCAAAATAGGCCAATTGCTTTCTTGAATTTTCAAGTTTTTTATAATCCGCATCCTTTCTTTCCAAACTTTCCGAGAGTTTCCCTGGTGCTAATCCCCGTGACGGCCGGCTCGAAACACTGTTGCTTCGTCGAATGGATTTTTTGCTCGTTTCCTCAGGTGCAGCGCCACCATAAACTACTCCGCCCAATGATTGACCTTGATTCTTGCCGGGAACGTCCAACGCATCGGCTGGAGCCGATTCGTCTTCATTCTGATCGTTCGAACTGACGATCAGGGAGAGGTTCGGTAGTTTCAGGTTGTCTTTGTCTTCGCCATTCTCACCACCACGTCCACCCCCACCGTAGCCAGCGAAATCGAGTTCGCCGGCTCGAATTGATTTGTCGTAAAGTGAATCAAAGAACTCACGCTTGCCTGGGTTTTGCCGTAACAAATCGTTCAGGTTCTCCACAATATCGTCGGATTGATCTTCCGCACGTTGCGAAAGCAGAATCCTTTCAAACACATTCAGTCTGGCAAAATCCCACTGACCGCTGGCGTACGTGTCCAGCTTTTCACGCAGAAGGAATTGGTCGACGAACCCGGTCTCCATCTTGTAAGAGATATGCGGTTGGACGACGGAATCAAAGAACGCTCGGTCTTTCTTGAACAGATAATAATTGAGCTCATGGCACGCATACTTTGAGTACAGAGTGCGTTTTTCAGCTTCCGATTTCGCACTCCAGCTCAACAGGAACTCGAATTCAGCCAGTCGCGTATTCGGATTCAAACTGAGGAACAGCCGGAACACGTCACCCAGTTCATCAAAGAAGTGAAACTTGCCCGAGACCAGATCGTCGATCGACAGAGTGTCTCCCTGTTTGAGAATTTCCAATTGCTTGGTCTGGGCGAAATGGTCATCGGGATCCAATGCTTTGGCCAAACGCATGTCTCTCAGTTCGAGTTTAGCCGGCTTGAAGTTGATTTCGCCCTGTACCGTTTCTACCGGAGACACAGCAACAACACGGATATGCTGCAAGCCTTTTAGCTGTTCGCGGTCGAGTCGAACCACACCGTTTTTGTTGGGCTTCAGATTGGCAGTGATGATCGATCCGGATTGAATGAAGTCCAGATTCGCGAAATCGACCGTAGCGGATTCTCGCAGCTTCCGTCGTCGATCTCGTTCCGCAGATTTGTCGGCATCGGTGCCTGCGTTTTGAAACTTGTTGCCGCCAGCGAGTTGTTCAATATTGTTTTGCGTGTCTCGGACCGACCATGGATTGACCAGCAGGGAAGGGCGGTTCAACATGTTGCCGGCGAATTTTGGTTCGTAACGCCGGTTCAGAATGTACTGGTATTCATCCGACAGATTCCGGCCAGCCATATACGCCGAACGGCGAACCGAGATCTGTTGTATCCAGGGCGCGACGTCGGAAATTCTTGAGAATTCAGCCATTGCTTCGAAACGGGGCGCGTAGCGAGTGCCAATCACATGTACACGAGTCGCGTCATCGGCGTTGTCCAGGTCGATCACCAGCTTGTCACCGATGACTGATAGTTCCCGCATCATCAACGGTGAAGTGCTACGCAGCTCCGCACGACGATGCTGCCCCAGGACGACGCCACCAATGCCTTCCCCGTCCAACACGGAGATGTCGACTGCCCGACCGGAACGTTTGAAACGCAGCACAAAATCGCCCGCGGGCAATTCAGATACCAATACCCGCCCGTTTTCAACTCGCAGTTTGTCAAAATGATCAGCAACAATGTTGCCGCTTCGTTTCTCGAACAACGAAAGCTGATCGCGAGTTGCCTTTGTCAAATCAGTTGGGGCTGGTGCTTCGATGATATCGCCCAGAATAGCGTGCAACTTGCTGGCTACGTTCGAACCGTTTGCTCCCAGGTTCCATTTGCGGTTGGAACCACCGGCAACGGTCGCTTCCAGACTCGCGATCCCGTCCAATTCTCCCAATTCGATTTGCCCGTTGGCATCTGACTGCAGATCGACCGATACGGGATCTTTGAAATCACGATGTTGCAGACGAAGACGAACGGCCTGTGAACCGCGGGTTTCTCCGCTCTTGCCCCGTATTTCCACTAGATACCCGCTATCGGTTGGCATCAAGTGCGCGTCCTGGATTTCGTCAGAGGAATCAATCTGGTTGATCTCAAACGTGCGGCTCGCCGTCAGGTCCTGTTTTTGGTTTTGGCTGATGTTTTCGACCGTGCAACGCAGCTCAAACGAGACGTTTTTCAATCGCGGAGGAACCACGAACTCGCAAATGGTTTCGGCGTCGTCGTGCAGTTCCAACCCGCCTAATTGCTTCGTCGCAGTAACTCCGCTCTGATTCGTGGAGTTGATCGAAACCTGGATGTCTTTCAGTAACTTGACGGAAGCTGGTACTCCGGCGACACGCAGCGACGGTCGAATCATTAACTTGGCCTTGCGACTGCGCAACAGCGATTCACGATCCACGTACATCGCCGCAAGCAGCTTGTACGACTCAGACTGTTGGCGAAATCGTTGCAACGTACTGAAACCATCGACAGTGATAACTGCGGACTGGTTCCCAGGCTGATTCGAAAACGGAACGTTGAACTTGCCGTCTTTGTTGGCAGTATATTTGTTGCCGGCGACCCAAATGGAAACATCTTTCGTTTGCGGTTGCTGATTGTGATCAAACACGCGGAACAAGTGACCAGCGATAGTCGTCTGCCCAACCATCGACAATCGCCCACGCCGGACCAATGCCCGGCTGCTCTTGCCGCCACCAATAAAGTCGACAACATAGACTCCGTTGCCAGCCAGTTCCGGGAACTCAAAGCTTCGGAGTTTGCGGAGCACAGGGTCATCCTGATATTCGACCATCTTTTCGAAGTTCGGAACCAGGCCGTCCAGGTTAACGTCGGTGTCGATTTCGCGTTGGTATTTACGGTAGTAGTTAAACGTGTTGATCTCGTAGATTTTGACGATCAACTTGTCGATGCTCTTGGTGAACAGGTCCACCTGGACCGTATCTTGATCATCAAAATACTCTTTGTTGGTCGGAGCAAAATCGAGGTCAATCCGATCGACAAGCTCCTTGTACTGCTGCGGTGACAGAATCGAAGCCCACTCTTCTTTGTTGCCCTTGCCGTTCAAAATCTTGACAGTGGCGAACTCCCGCTTGAGAAACCCGTCTCGAATGTACGGTCGGTACTTGTCGTAGTTGCGAGCATTCAGCAGAAAGTGATGCAGATAATCCCGGACCAGCGGTTCATCATTGTGAATCGGCACCAGGCGGGTTTGTTGGCGATAGTCCGCACCCAGATTCACGATATGCGATCGCGACGAAGTCTCCTTGGCCAGTCGCGGATTGACGTAGCCCAGTTGTCGCGGCAACGCCAGGTACTCCAGAAACAATTCACGATCATGACGGCCATCGAGCCGATCCAGTTCCAGCCGACGATAGATTACGTTGGCTTTCAGTGAATTGAATGCAGGGTTAAGTCCCTGAGTGAAATCGTACAGCCGTTTGAGATACGCCCGATGTTCGATTCGATCCGCCCGCCAATTCACATCATCACCTGGTTGAAGTTTGGCGAGGAACGTGTTCACGAACTTGGAATTATCAATCAGCTTCGGGACTGACTTGACACACTCTTCCAGCTGATCAATCGTCAACTGTGAATGAACCTGCAAGGAACCGAAACCCTTGCTGTCCTTTTCTTTCAGATCTTTGACGATCAACGAAACCAGGTTCGGGTAATCCGGATATCGCAATCGTGAAAGCAAGTGTCGTCTGACGGTCTTGTTGAGTTGTTTGTTTGCGAGGTGTTCAACTCCGAAGCCAACAAACCCATCGGTGTTCCGGCGCCTTCGTAATGCTTCTTTCGTCAGGTTCTCGATGCCGATCAACTTGGGATCCAGCTTCGTCGGCAGGTTCCGTTCGGCGGTTGGGATTTCGCGTTGTTGATTGAACTTTAGTTTCAAGCGATCACGTAAGAAACGGTAAGTCTTATCGGGATCATTTTCGAACGTACGCAGGGCCTGTCGGTTCTGGATAATCTTGACGGCTCGGGTTTCACCGAAGCGCTTGATCCAAGGCTGCATCAGCTCATTGATCTTGTCGTCCTCGCCGTTGATTTGATGGTGCAGGGCGTGGTAGTAGTAATAGTCTTCCGTGCCGGGAACGAGTCGTTGAAGCGCTTCGCTACGATTTTCTGCGAGTGCGAATTCTTCGAGAAACCCAATTTCTTGCCCGTTGGAAACAGTGGAAAAACCACAAGTGACCAGTATCAGAAAACAAATATAACCAGACAATTTTCCGCGTCGCATTGCGTACTCCCGCATCGAAATTCAGCTTTGAACGTTGTTCAGATATTATTGACGTGCGAATCCCCAATTCCGTTCCAAAGAATTGAGAAATTTGGCCATTACACGATAAACTGTAGCTGAAACCCACAGGAATAGATGCGAAATGCTCCTGAGAAACCTCATTCAACCGTCGAACGATCTATAGAAGGGCAGCGATGGCGGCGCGGCTATCGGCTTTTGTTTTCCGACGTTGGCGAGTGTTACTGGCAAGCGATCATGCCGCAGGCAATGTGCGATCGACGAGAAAACGATCAAAGAGGCCCTGCTAAATGCCCGTGTTGAGCCAATTGGTCTTTTACGCCGAGCACATCCGCGAGTCGCGCCAATTCATCGTTGCGGTTGTCTGGAACAACGATAACGCACTTGGATTCCGGATGACGAAAAACACGACTGTGGTTCTTAACCAGCATTTCTCGCTCAAATCCAAGATCCAGCAACAGTTGCCGCAGTTCCTGGTTCGTCAATTCGTTAGCCATGTTCAATCCTACCCAAGAACGAACACTGACCGTCTATCCGCTCTTACATTCGCGTTTATTTGAGTCCATTCGGAAAGCGCCGGGCTAAACCGGTCAGGAGTAGTGAGATGTAAACACTCATACGAGTAAAGTTTAGCCAACAGCTCGGCCCAATCCCCTACGCGGCCTTTGGTAACAAAGGTGGGTGTAGCATGGGTGCTTGGGGCCACGCAGGCATGGTTATTGAGCTCCGAAATCAGCTGTTTTCGTGTGCC
>CAZXLW010000005.1:29420-116883 GCA_964641465.1 uncultured Pirellulaceae bacterium
TTGGGGCCACGCAGGCATGGTTATTGAGCTCCGAAATCAGCTGTTTTCGTGTGCCTTGCGTTCGATTGAGCGCGTCAGCTAGGTAACTTCGAGGCTCGATGAGTGTGAATATTTGTGTTCTTTGCCAGTTAGCCGTCGAATATTTCAACAGAGGTTCTGTTCGGTTAACATTAGCGGTAACCGAAAACGGAATTTATTTGAGGCGAGGTAAACATGAAAAGCGTTTTTCGCGTTCTAATTCAGTCGAGCACTGATCGGTGAGAATACTTCAGCTATTTTGTTTTTGCGCGATACTGCTGCTCGTTTCGGAAAACGCGATCTCGGCGCGGGAGTCGCTGGTGCTGCGGGACTTGTCAGTCATTGAGACTCAAACGATCACTTTCGATCAGTATCAAGTCAAAACGGCAGACGGCAAAACGTTTGGCTGGGATCAAGTATTCCAGTCCAGTTTGAAAGACAGCGATGCGGAGCGGTTTGACAGGTTCGTGAAAGAGCAGGGCGTGCCTCTGTTTCGATTGCGACACCAGTTGTCGATCGGTGAATTTGCGGGGTTAGGATCGCTTGCCGAGCCAATGTTTGAAGCAACTCGTTCCGAGCCACTGTCGCAAGCGAACAGTCGCCAGCACTACCTCGTCGCGCTGGCTGCGTTTCAAGGTCGGAAAGCCAACGGGCAGCGGGAAAGATCGTTGATACCGTTGTTGGATCTTTGTGCGATTCATCGTCAGTACCCGGATATCGGCCAGGAGTTCGGGAGCGCGAATGTTCCTGACTCGGAATTGTTGGTCCATTTTTCTGATCGACTGGTTCCCATTTGGTTTGACAAACAAGCTGCGACTCAAACGCTGCGGCAGATCCTTTCGAGTGAAAGACAACGTTCGGAAGGATTGGATCTTTATATAGCTTCTTTGCAGATCGCAACGGGAGCACTCGACGATGCCAAGCGGCGTCTAGACGCGATGTCCAGCAGGCGTTCCGGGTTAGCCAAACGCTGGTTGCCGTTGGTGCAAGCCGAATTGCAATTGGCGCGGGGGCAGAACGTTTCCATTGCGAAGCCAATTGTGGCGAACCATCGAAAAATGACCGGCTCGTCGCGTGCGTTGGCGAATTTTCTGGTTGGAATGCAGTTTTCGAAAACGAAAGATCGCTATGATCAGGCCGTCTTGGAGCTGTTGTATATTCCAGCCAACTTTGGCGAACAATTGCCCGGTTTGTCCGCAGCCGCACTGTACGAAGCTTCGCAAATATCCAGTCGCGGTAACCGCGTTTCCGAATCAGGGATCTTGCGAGATCAACTTCGTAAGCAATTTCCGAACTCTTATTTTGGCAAGCTGCGATAAAGAGGCGGAACAAGTGGAGCTTGCGGCTTTGTAAGGATCAACAGCACTGCCTGAATCTGTCCGAAACAATTATCATGCATGGTAGAATAATGACTGCGACGACTTCGCGATAATCATCGGACACCATTTGTGAAAAACTTCGGATTCAATCTGACCAATTGTTTGGCCCTGTGCTTCGCCGTATCCATTTGCTTCGCCATCTTTCTGGCACCAGGTACCGTCGCAGTTGGGCAGGAAAGTGCCGACAGTGTATCGGACGTCGCTGATGCGGGAGAGTTTTTCAGCACGGATTCCAATGAAAATGCTCCGACCATTCTGCGGATGGTTTTTGGCGGCAACAAGTTTGGCATCGCGATCGTTTGTTTGATTCTGTTGCTGTCGTTGATCAGCATTTACTTCATCGTCGAACATGCGATTGCAATTACCCGTCGTCGGTTGATGCCGGAACATGTCCTGGATGAACTCGAACGATTGATCGTTCACGGTGAAATAAAACAGGCAATCTCGACCTGCCATCAAAAAGAAAACTACTCATTGGCCACGGAAGTGATTCTGGCTGGTCTTAACCGCTATCAGAGCAGCGAGTTTGGGTTCGCAGAATATCGCTCGGCAGTGGAAGAGGCTGGCGAGGATCAAACGGGTAAGTTGTATCGCCGCACGGAAGCCCTGCATGTCATCGGATCCATCGCTCCGATGCTGGGTTTGACAGGAACTGTCCTTGGCATGATCGACGCGTTTTCGACCATTGCTGCTCTCGAAGGCATGGCCCGCCCACAGGAATTGGCGGGTGGAATTGGGCAGGCGTTGACAACTACGTTACTCGGGTTGGTCGTGGCGATTCCCAGCATGGTGGCGTTCAGTTTCTTTCGCAACAAGATCGACTCGATCGTGTCGGAAGCGGGCAAACGAATCGAACGACTGATGATGCCGCTGGGGCGGAAACAACGGTCGAAGAAGGTTTGATGGCAGGGTCTTGGCGAGTTACGGCATGAAGTTAACCAGAACAAAACGAGTTCACGATGTCGCGTTCAATATCACGCCGATGATCGACATTGTTTTTCTGCTGATCATTTTCTTCATGACGGTTTCTCAGATCACTCGCGTGGTCGATCAGCCGATGGCGCTGCCGGTCGTTGATGTTGGCGCGCAGTCAGGGACCGCGTCGACAGTCACGATCAACATCAATGAGGAAGGCAACATCGTTGTCTCCGGTCAGCAGTTTACGCTCGAGCGAACGATCCAAATCCTGAAGAATCGAATTGAATCCACCGGCAATGTGGATCAGATGAAGATCGAGCTACGTTGTGACAAGAGTTGTCCTTCGGAACAGGTAAACCGTATCATTAAGGAGCTTGCCGAGCTGGGGATTCAGTACGTCAAAGTCGCCGTGACCGGAAGCAGTTAGTCAAAGAAAGTACGAACACAAAGCTTTCAAAAACCATTACACAACGTTTTTTAGCACGACAGGAAAGATCCATCGTCATGAGATTAAGCAGTCGACAACATGCCGCCGAAAAGCGCGACCTGCAGATCTCAATGACCAGTATGATTGACGTTGTGTTTCTGTTGCTGATTTTCTTCCTGGTCACGACAACGTTTATTCGCCCCGAACGTCAACTGAATAGCAACATTCGAGTCGAACGGACCGATAGCGGCTTGCGCGACTCGGACCTCGAACCGGCCATCGTTGACATCTATCGGTTTGGTGATTCGGTGATGTTCCAAATGGGAGCCGTCCAATCGACGGAGTTGGAAGAAATCGAACCGATTCTCGGCGAATTCACCAATAAAGCCGAAGGTGGTTTCGTGCGGGTTAGCCCGGGAGTTCCTTTCGAAAACGCGGCGCGAGCGATTGGGGTCTTCCGTGCCAATGGTTTCAGCAACGTGACCTACATTCCGGCCAAGTAACAGGGTGACTCGACATATGGGTGACTCGACGTATCGAAATGGTTCACATTGCCCGCAAAGGCGAAAGCTATGGTTGTTGGGTCTGTCGCTAGGGCTGTTCGTTTGGTTGATCGCATTTGAATCAGCTTTCGCAGTTCAATCAATTACGGCAGATCGAGAACATGAGTTGTTGCGAGAGTACCTGGGTCGAAACCAATTGCATCGACTAGAGCTCCGAGCTATCGAGTTGGAGTTCTCTCGTGAGCTGGATCGCGACAAGCGAACGGAACTTGCGTCGGAACTAGCCGCACAGTACCGAGAATTCCTGTTGAGCGGGAACCGGGATACGATCGGTGAAGTCGCCAGACGCGCATCAGCTTTGATCAACGAGTTCCCGAACCTGGGAACGCTGACGATGCGTTTGTCCATCAGCCATGCGAATTATCTGAACGTTGAAAGTCAGTTCGTTGATTGGTGGGAAAGTGGTGGCAAGCAGAATTCGCGGGATAACTTGTTGGCGAATCTGAACGACAGCTATCAGGAATTACTCAAACAGATAGAAGATAACAATCGGCAACGAACATCGTTGCTGGCGGACATCCCGATGACCAGTTCCGAGAAATCGGATCGTCGGATCGAATTGGAACGGATTGAAGCACGCCTGATTCACGCGAACTACCTGCGAGGTTGGATCAGCTATTTTCAAGCGATCGTGCCGTTTGATGTCGATCGCAACAAACTGGACGAATCACACGCGGCGTTCTATCGAGTTATCAAGCTGGAGCGGACGGAGACAATTGACCAGGTCGACAAGAAGTGGATCGACGTTTCTTCTCCTCAAAGCTCGCGCGTGTTTGCTGGTTTGGCGATGGTGTACGCAGCGCAGAATAAGAATCAGGCCAGTCGGTTTTGTTTCGAACAGATTCAGCCAACTCGCAGCCAACGATTCCGTAGCCTTGTCTACGGGCGTCAGTGGACGGCGGCGAAAACAATGGCTGGTCAGCAAGGTGAAGTTGGTGAAGCGACGAACCAACCGTTGAATTCTGCCGGTTCTTCCAATGCTCCCGGGCCGCCCCGAACTCGCCCTTCATCGGAGTTCTGGAGTACGGTTTACAGCGCCGGGGTGGTGGCTGCAAATTTCCATGCCACCAATGCGCCGCACCAAGAAACTGTACGAGATTTGCAGCGGTTGGGTTTGCTGGGGTTGGTGCGAGACTTTGACGGCGAGAAAATTCGGCAATTGGTGTTCCGCCATAGGATCGAGTTTCAAAATCAAGCGACGGAGGACTTGTGGATCCAAGGACTGTTGGAATATCAAATCGCGGACGGCAACCCGGAAGTGTTAGAACAGGCGAGAGTAAAACTTGAGCAGGCGGTTGCATCGCTGGACGAGAACTTTGATACGCTGGATCGTTCGCGAATGCAGTTACTGCTGGGATTGATTGCGTTCGAACAAGGGCAATTCGAAAATGCGATCGAGCTTAGCGCGACAGAACGCAGTATTCTGGATCAGGACAAATTACTGGCGGAGAAACTTGGTTGGTTGCGATGCCGGGCGTTGATTGAGTTAACGGAACGGGACAACCGGTTCGTGAATCGTGCATTAGCCGCCCTGAATCAATTCGAATCCAATTTCCCCGGTTCTAGCGTCTCCGATCGTATATCGTTTGAGAAAACCAGATTGACCGGGCTGCTGGTCTTTCCTGCCGAAGCGCTGGCGGAGTGGTTGAAGATTGATTCCAGAGATCCGTACTTTGTCGAAGCTCAGCTGGAGGTGGTTAAACTTCGTCATCGTGTTTGGAGCCAGATGTTTCAGGGTTCCGGTCAGGACAAGAACCGGGAACAACAGGCGTACGACGAATTGCTGTCTGCGGATCGCAACTACCGATCGCTTCAACAAACAGCAGCTCAAGACCGATTGGTTTCTTTGTACATTGCCATTAGCGCGAGTATTCAACGCAAAACTGCATTTGAAAATGTCGCGGCGATGATCTCGCAGGCTGAACAGGAGGTCCGAAGTTTGGCAGGCAGTTCCGACAACTCGGTCGGACCAGATCCGATTTTGCAATACTACCGATTTTTGAACTATCGAAATGCGGATCAAAACGAATCGGCAAACGAATTGGCGAGTTGGCTGGTCGAGAACACGGAAAACGAAAAGCATGAAATCGCTGGCCTGGTTTTCCTGGCACAGCAGGCAGAGAAACGGTCTGCACCAGTCAATGAGATCATCGGGAATTACGAGAAACTGTCTGAGCGACTGGGAACTGACACTGCGGCATTGGCAAGTTCCCGGAATGCCAGAGTCGTGGCGGCCAGATTGGTCGATCTTTATATCGAACAGGAAAAGTTCCAGCCTGCGTTGCAGTTGAATACGAAACTATTGAATTTCAAGCCGGACCAGCAGGCTTACTTGCTGAGTGCCGCCCGAATTTACAGCCGTTCAGGTGATTGCAAATCGGCGATTCCCATTTGGCGGCGCTTGTCCGGCGCGTCCCGCGCCGGGTCAGAACTGTGGGTGGAATCGAAGTTTGAAACGATCAAGTGCCTGTCGCTGAATGATTCGGAAACCGCGACCCAGGTCCTGCGTCAGACAATGGCGCTGAGTGGAACGTTGTCGGATTCATGGCGTACTCGATTCGATGCGCTTGCTTTACAACTGCAGCCAGCGAACTCACAAGAAATTCAAGTAACTCCTCCAACCAATCACAGCGATCGAATTCCATAGTGTCAGAACCTGACCCAACCAGCAAGAAACGCAGGCGGCGGCGGAAGTCCGGGAAGAGTCCCGATCCGTACGTACGCGCCTTTCTGCGGCGTGCTGTCGCGATTGTTGCGGCAGAGCGTGGGTTCAATGAGTCCAGCCAGGCAAAGCTGCAAAAGCTGGCGACGCAACTTGGGATTTCTGATCGAGCATTTCGCAAGGCTGTCGATAAGCTCAAAAAGCCAGGTCGGTCTCTGGGGCTTAACCGGTACGAGCGGGAGTTTGTTAAAACTCTGACCAAAGAACTCGCCAACATACGTGGCGATGTCCTGAACATCAAAGCGGAAGGCAAACTGATTTCGCTCGCCAATCGCAAATACCAAATCGATTCGGTGCGGGCGCATCAGCTGATCCAAATAGCGGCCGAGCAAAATGACGTTGCTACGATTTCGCATGTGGACGCCGAACATTTTGCCCGGCAGTTGGTTGAAGATGCGGTTGGAGAATCCACTTCACTTAAGCCCATTCACAAGGAGCGGCTGAAGTCGGTTTGCAAGAAATGGGGATTTGGAGCATCGCAACTCGATCAGCTATTGTTAACTCTGTTTCGGAAAAATCGCAATAAACGAAGGTGGAAGTGGACGTTGCGTGTTGCGGCTTCCACGCTGTTGTTGACGATGCTGGCTGCCGCCGTTTATGTCGGTTACCAAACGGATTGGAAGAAAAATTGGCGACGGCTGGTGGCTCGTTCTTCTCCACGAACTTCCAATCCGGCCCCTGGAGATTCGAACAACACGGAGCTGTCGTTTCCCGATTGGTGGGACGATCAAATGAAGGAACAAGCCAACGGGCTGGTGAGTCGTGGAACGAACTGGTTGACTCAACTGGCTAATCTTGTTGAGGATTCCGATTCTTTGTCTGACTATGAACAACTAACGACGGATACCTTGAAAAGTCGTCGGTTTGATCCGTCCGCAGAGGCTTTGATCGCTGGCCTGTACTGGCAGGATCCGGTGGAGGCGAATGCACAGGCAATTGCGAGCGTGATTCGCAAGTCATTGGCCACAAGTGCGAACGAAGAATCGCCAACGTCGGGGGCGATTCGGCGGAGCTGGCGAGCGACGGGCCTGCTGGCATCGTTAGCCACGAACAATGCCCGGCAAGTTGAAACCGCGGGCCAAGCAGAACGAATCGAAAAGATTGACCGCTTGGAGAACGTCGTCTTCGGCAAAGACATCGTTGACAATTCTCGAATGGGTTATCTGGACGACGCGTTGGCATCTGTTGTTGCCAATCAATGGTCCACGGCATTGAGATTCAGTGGTTCGCAGCCTCGGTCGGTTGCGGGTTTCTTGTCGGACCTGGAATCACATCGACTGAGCAAGAAACTGGAGCTGCACGAAATCCGGACTCAGATAGTTCAATCCATTATCACCAACGCACCAGTTCAGTGGTCTCCGATTCGTCAATCTATTCGTTACGCGATTCAGCAAAGTCGACCTGCAGATCTGGTTTCCTGGTACGAGATTGTCACTGGTTTGCGGCACAACGAACTGCTGGGTTTTGTGACCGAGTGTCTGAGAGAACGGCTGGGGATCAAGCCCAGTGTTAGCCGGGATGTGGTGATTAAAGGGTTGCGGGATTTTCGTGCCAAGCAGCTCAACCCTCAATACGAACTCGCCGTTTCAACCAACCAGCAGCTGGAGTCCGACTTGCGGATACTGCGGGATGGGCTTCGTTTAGCAGGAGTTTCCTGGCAAGCGGGAAGGATCGAGTTCTCGAACAACAAGCAGTTCCCGGAACTAATTGCGAAAACCGCACGGAGCAATAACTTGTTGTTGGCCTGGATCGAAGGCAACGTTTCGCAATCGCGGAGCTTTCAAGAGTTTCAAACGATCATTGCCGGATCGGCGATGCACGATTTTGAACCGATCGCTTCCAATTTTCGCAAACCGTCGCCTTCGCAAGTGAACCGATTGCGGAGCGCGATTGAGCGAATTGCCAACTCGACGTCGTCTCAGGTGAGTAGTCGGATCACGGCACTGAATACAATTCGCGACGTGGCGAAATCGTTTGATGATCTTGAACATCCGGACGCACGCAAATTGGCGAACTATCTGTTTCGTGCCAAAGATCCGCGTGAATCACTGGCTGTCGATCGGTCGTTGAGAGACTTCGGGCATTGGATGAATCTAAAATTCGCGGTCGCTGACTACCTGGCAGCGAATAGCGTTTCACTTGATAACGCGATGGATGTGGTTGCTCGTTTGGGTGTCGAAGACATCGAGTTAAGCAGCCAATCCGACTGGCGACAATCGATTCAAGAGGCGATCCTGGTTCACAATCTCAAGAGAATGAATCAAACCGCTAAAGAAGCGTTCGACAATAGCTGGCGACCGATTGAGCTCGCATTGAATCAGAAACTGCGAAAACGGATCGAGATCGTAGCGGGGTATCCGGTTAGCTGGACCGGTAAGTTTCCAGACAATTGGATCAACGGCTTGCGAACTTACGTCGGAAATCAGAGTTCGGTTGATACGAACGCTTCCGCCCGTTTTGGGCGTTGGATCGAATTGATACGTGAAGATGCTGCTGATTCCGATCGGCTTGTGCAGGCAACCAACCTGTTTCGGGAATATTATTGTCAACGGTGTGGTTGCGAAAAATTATCCAATGAACGGCATTTGCCGGTAGAACTGCCGGTGCAAGTTTTACAGGCGGAGCTACGGCTCCAAGATCAATTGCTCGAAATCCGACGCTCAGTAATCGCGAAGTGGGAGCAGTAGAGATGAAAACCATTCTCTTCCTGGCTATTGTCGTCTTGATCCATAGTCAAATTCTGCACGCGGATATGCTTGTCTTGAGTGATCAAAGCAAACCAGTTTTTGGAATGTTCGATTCGAATGAGACTGGCACATCGGACGAGATTCGTTTTTTCGTTTTCGACGCGGCACAGAATCGCTTTGAATTAAGGCGATTCAATCGGTCCAAGGTTCAGTTAGCAGTCCCGACCGTCAATCAAGAACAGTTGGTCCAGCTTTCCGTGTTGCGGTTACGGGAAATGTATGATTTCGCTGAAGAGCTTGCGAGTCACCGCAAGGATCCAGTTGCTCAGATGATTGCTCGACGTCTGGTGCTGGTTTGTATCCACTGCGGGTCTGAAGCTGCCGGAAATGAAAAGGTGGTTGCACTTGCCGCTCGGACGCTTGTGGGATTGGCCAGGTCGGATGCTGAGCGTGAGCAGTTTGAGCGAATTGCGTTTGTCTATAGCGGGGCTAGGCCCCAGCGCCGGGATTCTGATTCGACAAAGTCACAGAAAGAAACGGGGGACAACGAAGCGGTTAAGAAAACAGTTTTGCAAATTGTCCAGGCTTTGCGTCGCGAAGATTATTCTCTGGCCAACCGGCTGGTGGAATCGGAACCTGGGAAACGCGTCGAGCAGAACGGTGAATGGACTGATTTTCATGCTGAGGTAAAGAAAACGATCCAACAACAAGAGTTGGTTCTTGATCTGAAACGGAAGCTGATAGCGATGGAGCTGGAGCTCCGGTTCGGAACAATAGTTAAAGACCGCGGTGGTGCCGTTTCAAATAGTGCGATGACGAAGAAGCGTGGTTCGCTTGGCCTTCATGAAATCGCAGATTTTGATCTGACGTGCGTCGAAACAGCGCGTGGCTGGCTGAAGCTGGATGGTTTGGAATGGCTCGCGCAACGGCGCCAAGGCGCTAAGGAATGAACCAAACAAAGATATGTTCTGGCTGGAATAGTCATGGAAGAGCCGGACAACAAGTTTACAAACTGAGCGTTTGTATGTTGGGCATTCTTTTCATGCCCGACTCTGAGATCAATGGATGTGAAAGAACGTTGATCCTATTGGTCGGCGTTGACGATGCGATCGAGGATAGTCAATTGGCCGCGGGCAATTTGATTGATCACTTTTGGATACAGTTCGCATTCGGCGGCGAAGACTCGTTTCTGCAGGACTTCAGCTGTGTCACCTGGCTGGACTTCGACCGGACTTTGCGCGATGACCGGACCGTGGTCGTATTCGTCGTCGACAAAGTGAACGGTGCAACCAGAAATTTTGCAACCATAGTCGATGACTGCCTGGTGGACTCGCATTCCATAGAGTCCCTGACCGCAGAACGAAGGGATCAAACTGGGGTGTATGTTGATGACTCGGTTTCGAAAGTCAGCGGGAATGACAAGCTTCTTCAAAAATCCGCCGAGTACCACTAAGTCTACTTCGGCCGCCCGGCAGCTTTCAAAAATCGCGTTGCTATATGCACAATCGTCTTTGTGTTTTCGTCGGATGTGAATTGCAAGCGGGATGTTTCGTCCGGTGGCAAACTGATTGCCAGTGGCGGTCGAATTCGAGGCAACCACCTGCACGATGGACGCATCCAACTGGCCTGCATCGCTCACGGCAAGCAGGTTCTTGAGCGTTGTCCCGCCACCGGAAATCAGTACCGCAATTTTGAACGACTCAGCCACGGCAATTATTGTACGACCTTGATGTCGATCGAAAGCGGGCTTCCTCCGACTTCCCGTTCTGCGGCTTCGGTATCCGCGATCGGTTGGTCAGAAAACTCCACTGCCAATGTTTCCTGCTTGATGTAGTCAGCACTTTCCTCGATCGCTAGTTTTAGCTCGGCATCGTCAGTCACCAAACCGAGGGCAATGCGATCGGTAAAGTTCAACTGCAACTCCTTGCGACGGTCTTGAACCAATCGTACGACATCGCGGGCTTTGCCTTCACGGATCAGCTCAGGCGTCAATTCGGAAGCCAGGACAACGACGGCTTGTTTACCCTGCGCGGCTGCCCAGCCGTCTTTGGCTGATAATCGAACTTCGACATCTTCGGAGTCGAGTTCGATTGATTCGTCGGCAATCTTTAACACGGTCTTTCCGTTTGATTCCAGTTCCGTCAACATCGCCGAACCGTCAGCATCGGCCAGGGCTTTCTTAACCGCTGGCATCAGCTTGCCAACACGTGGTCCTAACGATTTGAAGTTGGGGATAATCTGGTACGTCACGTATTCGCCGGCATCGGAAGTGAAATCAACGCTCTTGACGTTCAGTTCTGTCATCAGAATATCTGCGTGCGATTTCAACCACGCAAGATGATTGTCGTCGTTGAGGATCACGGTCACGCCAGACAGCGGCTGACGAACTTTCAATTTCGCTTCCATGCGAGCCGAACGCCCCAGCGATGCCAATTCGCGGAGCAAGTTCATTTGTTCGGACAAATCGTCATCAATCAGACTGCTGTGCGGCTTGGGGTAGTCGCACAGATGAACGCTGATCGGAGCAGCATCAAACGGAGCCGACAGGTTTCGCCAGATCGATTCAGCTACAAACGGAACGAAAGGCGCTGTTAGCTTGGAGAGCGTCAACAGGCATTCGTACAGTGTCCAGTATGCATCGAGCTTATCTTGATCCTGTTTGTCAGAACTCCAGAACCGATCTCGGCTGCGTCGGACGTACCAGTTACTCATCGCGTCGGTAAATTCGGACAGCTTGTTGGCGGCCCCATAGTTATCGTACGCATCCATCGCCTGAACGACATCCCGATTCGTTCTGTTCAATTCGCTGAGCAACCAACGATCCAGTTCACCTCGCTCGGTGGCGGGGCGGAACGTCGGATTGGAGGCGAAATCAGCAGATGTCAGTTGATCGGCCGTGGTGTTTTCTGTCGGATCGAAGCCATCAATGTTGGCATACAACACAAAGAAACTGTACACGTTCCAGAACCGCAAGATGAATTCAGGAATGCTGTCCTTGATGGACTGTTCACTGTATCGAATCGCAGTCCACGGCGGCTGGTTGGCAAAGAAGTACCAGCGTAGAGCATCGGCACCGTACTTGTTGAAGATCTCTTTCGGCTCGCGATAGTTCCGCATGCTCTTCGACATCTTGCCGACTTTTTGTGCGAACTTACCAGCCCCGAACTTCGTTTCGGCTTCGTCTTTACTGAGAGCCAATTCGGGTCGGCCAGCACTTTCCTGTTGTTTCTTTGCTTCGAACCACTCACTCAGCATCAAGCCGAGCACGATACAGTTACGAAACGGGTGCGGGTATTCCGTGGAATCAACGCCGTCCTGTTTCTGGTCCTCAGAAAACAACAGCGTGCTGATGGCCAGTAAGCTGTAGAACCAACCACGAGTCTGATCGAGTGCTTCGCTGATGAAGTCAGCCGGAAACTGTTTTTCGAACTGTTCTTTACCCTGATGTGGATAGCCCCATTGCGCGAACGGCATGGCTCCGCTGTCGTACCAGCAGTCGATGACTTCTGGAACGCGAGACATCCGAGCCCCGCTCTCGAACGGTGAGTCGTAGGTGATATGGTCAATGTATGGCTTGTGAACCTTCAAATCATCAGGCAGGTCCGGGTTGGCTTGCTTGGCCGCTTCCCAGACTTCGGTGCCGGTTACACCAGCCTTTTCCAGTAGTTCCTCATAACAGCCAATCGCCTCGTATTGGCCCGTCGATTCGCATTTCCAGATCGGCAGCGGAGTTCCCCAGTAACGTTCACGAGAAAGCGCCCAATCGACATTGCTTTCCAGGAAATTGCCGAAGCGGCCGTCACGGATATGGCCAGGTAACCAGTTAATCTTGCTATTGTTGCCGAGCAATGAATCTTTGAACTGCGAAGTTCGAATGAACCAGCTTTTGCGTGGGTACTGGATCAGCGGATCTTTATCTGCCCGCCAGCAAAATGGATACTCGTGTTGGTACTGGTCCTGCAGATAGAGCCGGCCGTTCTCCTTCAGCGTTCGGCAGATCGGCTTGTCAGCCTCTTTGACCCATTGGCCTTCGAAGTCGGGAGCCGCGTTTGTGAATTTGCCATTGGGAGCGACTGCGCAGATCAAATCCGGGCCCTGACCCGATTCGAATCGGGCCTGCTCGTCCATCAATAACTCATAGTCGACTTCACCGAACGCAGGTGCTTCATGAACCGCGCCGGTTCCGCTATCGGTCGTTACGAAATCGGCCGAAGTGATCCTCCATGCTACATGCTGCTCGCCGCCATCTTTCAGCTTGCCTTTCTTGTCCCCCAGTTCGGCGTAGTAATAGTCGAACGGCGGTTGGTATCGCTTGCCGATCAGATCAGAGCCTTTACAAGTCGACTTGATCTCAAGCTCTCGCTTCATCTTCTCGCCGATTTTCTCGACCAGGTCTTTGGCAAAAACCAGATTCTGGTTCAGCTCCGGATCAAACACCGTGGCGTACTCGATCTCCGGATGCACGGCCGCAAACTGGTTGGACGGCAAAGTCCATGGAGTCGTCGTCCAGACCAGCAAGCTGGTGTTTTCCTGATCGAGCAACGGGAACAGGACATAGACACTTGGATCCATTACGGTTTTGTAGCCCTGGCCGACTTCACCGCTGCTCAGCGCTGTGCCGCCTTGGGCCCACCACCAGATGATCTTGTGCCCTTCGTACAGCAGATCGCGATCGAACAGATTTTTCAGCGACCACCAAACGGACTCGACGTAGGACTTGTGGTACGTGACATAGGCGTTTTCCAGCTTGACCCAGAAACCAAGTCGCTCGGTTAACTGTTCCCAGTCCTGCATGTATTGCCAGACACTTTGCTGGCACTTTTGAATGAACGGTTCAATGCCATGCGCTTCGATATCTTCTTTGGAGTGAATGCCCAGCTCTTTACAGACTTCGACTTCCACCGGTAGGCCATGCGTATCCCAACCGGCTTTGCGTTCGCAGTAGAAACCTTGCATGGTTTTGTAGCGCGGGAACAGGTCCTTGATCGCGCGCGTCAGGCAGTGACCTGGGTGCGGCTTACCATTGGCAGTCGGAGGGCCTTCATAGAAAACATAGTTTTCACCGCCGCTGCGTCCCTTGAGTGCCAGATCGTAGATGGATTCGCTTTTCCAGAATTCCAGGATCTGTTCTTCCTGTTTTGGAAAATTGGGGCTCGGTTCAACGGGTTGAAACTTCTTCGCTTCAGCTAACGACGGTTGAGACATTGGCTGTTTCTTTTTGAACGGGAACAAACTTCACGGGTGAATGATGATTTCTCTGCACGACAGGTTCGCTGTTGTGCAAAAAATCATGCAGACGGAAGCAGGAATCGGCCAGAATTTCGACCGTGGTCAGGCGGCCAGATTCCACTTTCGAATCAATCTGACCAATATCGCCCATTAAAAGGCAACTGTAAACGTCACAAGATGGGCGAGACGAGGATGGCGACTACTTCTTGGTATCGTCCTTCTTGTCCTTTTTGCCAGAATCGGCATTGTCGGTTAGATGACCGAATTCCTTTTTGAAGTCTTCCCCGTATTGATCGTCTTCCAGATCATATTCGCCTTCGATTTCCTCTTCAAAGTCATCATCAAAGTCGTGATCGAAGTCCGCTTCGTCGAACTCATCACTAATTATTGTGGGATCATCCACCTCAATTTCGATTTGGTCCTGAATCAAACCATCCATCATGTCGCTGGGCTGCGACTCATTTTTATCGGAATTGGATTCGTTTGGATCAATCGACATCTTCAGACTCCAGAGAGCGTTACTTGGGGTGCGTTGCGGATACAACAGCGTTGCAGAAAAAAGCCCCGAATAAGGGTATATTCGAACGCACTATTGTCAACCAATTATCGGAATTGGTCTGAACAAAAAGAAGGAAATAAGGATACCAACCAGAATCGCGTGAATTTTACATAATGAGCAGGCCGGATAACCCTTTAAGTTCAATTGCCGGCAGAAAAGAACACCTTGTTGTCTGGCTAACGCGCTATCGCGAACTGGCCATCAGTCCCATCGTTTCCGGATGCCCGAACATCAGGTTGAAGTTCTGCACGGCGGCTCCGGAGGCTCCTTTGATCAAATTGTCGATCGCGGAGATGACGATGATGCGATCCTGATTGGCAGCCACGAACAAGTCACAGAAATTTGAGTGTGTCACGTCTTTGGTTGATGGCGGCTGTTCACGGATCCGAATGAACGGTTCGCTGGCGAACTGTTTGGCCAGGTGCTGTTTGACGTCATCTGTTGAGATTCCCACAGTCGGCCGGAGGTAGATTGTCGACAGGATGCCTCGGTCCATCGGAATTAAATGCGGCGTAAAAGTAATCTGAGTTTCTACGCCCGTTGCTCGTTGGACAATTTGCTGAATCTCCGGTTGATGACGGTGGCTGCCCACCGCGTAAGCCGCTACCGAATCGTTGCACTCGGGAAAATGCAAATGCGGTTTCGGGTTGCGCCCGGCTCCGGAAATCCCACTCTTAGAATCGACGATAATGTCGCCTTCGACAATTTCACTGGCAATCAGCGGCGCGATCGGCAGGATGGCGGAGGTCGGAAAGCAGCCTGGGTTGGCGATCAGATTCTGGCCGCGAATTTGGTCGCGAAATAGTTCTGGCAAACCGTACGGTACCGTACCGACTCGATCCCGATCCGGGTGCGAGGTCCCGTAGATCTCTTCAAACGATTCCCATGCATTCAAACGGTAATCAGCACTGAAGTCGACTACTTTGATTCCCTGGGCCAGTAGCTCTTTGACGATCGCAGCTGATGCCGCGTGCGGAAGACAACTGAACACGCACTCGACTTGGGCCTGGACGAAATCTTCGCTCGAGAACTCCGACAGAGGCAAGTCAATCTGGCCGATCAATTCCGGATGAACATCCGCGACCGTAGCCGACGCATCGCGACTGGTAGCTCGAACGACTTCCACTTCCGGATGTCCGACCAGCAGCTTAAACAATTCCCTCGCTGTATATCCGCGAGCACCTAAAATTCCGACGCGTATCATTCAAACTAAGTTAACGACAACGTTGTTTTACTCAAAGGCACGAACTCGACTTCAATCAATTTTCTAAGAGAATGAAGCAGGCAACGCAATCATTCGGCCGTGAAGTAAGTTAATTGAATTTCCGAAGTATTCGTCTCGATGATGAAAAAGAGAGGGCTCGGAAAAGCCCTCTCTGGTTACTCCATGTTTTGTCTACGTCTTGGAACTGCGAACGTTGTACTTTCTAACGGTACAACACGCACGCGTACCAGCCATCGTTGCCGCGCGCGACACCAATTTGCATTGGTTGTCGTTGTCCCCAGTAGCAACAATGCCTGATAGCTTGCTGCGGAGAAGCAGTTGACCAGCCGACACCTTCGTATCGAGCGCCGCCTAATGAGCCACCGAGGTGGCCGCGAACTCGCATGTTGGCGGCACGCTGTGCTTTGCGCTGAGCCAAACCTCCCGAAGAACGCTGCGAAGTTGTGCGGTAAGACGTTTGCGTGAAGGTGGGAGCGTAGCCGATTGGTGGGCTGTTGATTACCGGAGCCGACATGGGTGCGGCAACGGATATCGATGGATAAGTGTTGGGAAAGACGGCAGGCCCGGGGAATACTGTGTTCGCGAGCGGGGCAGGGTACGTAACTGCCGGACCGGCAATCGGCTGGCCCACAATCATTGGTTGACTCGCTATGGGCGAATTGATTATCGGATGACTACCAATTACCGCGGAGCTCTCCAAGGTACTGCCGGCGATTGGCTGAACTTGCGCGTCGAGATTGGCGATTGGCTCAGCGATTGGTTCGGCGATTGGCTCTGACTGAACTGAATCAACTGACTGAGCAGCATCTTGAACCATCGTCGGCGATGGATGATAGGCGACTGTGGTTCCGATCGAATTAGTCGCGTTAACCGGAGTTCCACAACAGCCGATCGAGTTCGAAACAGGAACTCCCATCGAGTAGCAACCATTGGAGGCGATCGGCGTTCCCCAAGCCTGCGTGCCCGAAACTTGCGTTCCCCAAGCTTGCGTTCCCATAGTCGGAGTTCCCACAACGGGTGTGGAGCAACATCCGATACTGTTGACTGGAGCATAATTCGTGACGACCTGGCTACAGGTTGTCGAGCAACAAGTCGGTCCGCAAGATCTACCAAACATTGGCAAACGAGATCCGCAGCATTGTTGGCCCATCAAGTCCGTGGCTATCCAGCCGACGAATGTGAATGCCAACAAAAACATAATCCTTTTCATTATTTTCTCACTTATAGGGTCAAAAAAATAGAACTCCTTCTCGTTCCTTCCGGGATCCCAGTTTTGCGCGCTTGTTTACTGATCTCCCAATCATTCATTGGATCGATGCCAGTTTTGCGAATGGAACACTGCCATTGCAGAAGTTGTTTACATCATCCATTCGCTGCAATACGCACGTCTGGATCGGATGTTTATGCTTGTTCGAACAAGAAAAAGTTTTCTGGCAAATTCAAAACGTGTTTGTTCCGAAGCGCAACAAAAACAGGGGCGAATCGCTGCCTTGAAGAAAAAAGAAAAAGGCTAGCTCGCGGTTGCAAAATGCTGTCCGCGATTTACGTCCCGTTGACCACAGTTCGCCCGACAGCGCCCTGAATTACTCTTCAACCGAGGTCGCCAGAATGACTTTCTGTCCCTGCACTTCAAAGAAAATAGTAACAGGAATCGGTTGGCTGTAGAAAGATTCAAGTTGCGTTTGGATCTCGCGGAATTTCTCGAATCGTGTTTCACTCAAATCAAGTTGCTCCTTCAATTGCTTAACGTCATCAAGACGTTGATTGTTTGGGTACTGATCTTTGGTCAGGTTGTATCGTTCGCGGTGATCATCAATCTTGACTTTCTTCAGGTAGTCATGATTCAGCTGGATATCTGCCAGGTAGTTCTCAAGGTATTGTTTGGCCGCTTCCACAGTTTTTTCAGTCGCCAGCTTGGAACGGCTGCCAGGATCGAGTTGCAATTGCAGTGAGGCGTCCAGTCGAGTCCGATTCTTCAAATCCGCTTCCAGTTGCAGGAACATCAATTGGTATTCAGGCAATTCGCTAAAGTGAATCAACAGAGGATCTTTCCGTGTGAATGTTTGATCTTCGCGTTCGCCTAGATAAACGGAGCCGAAAGTTTTTTCGTCAAGTTCGTGGAGTTCGATTTTCGTGTTGGTCGGCAAATTCACGAGCTCATCCAGTTCGATGCGGACCTTTGGTTGCTCGCGATCCAGTTGGAATCCCTCGATGATCAGTGGCTTCCGCAGGCTTAATACCTTGGATGTAAGTCCATCGCTAACCTTCAACAGGCAATTCGCGAGTTGGGCTCCTGCCACTTTTTCTGCAGCCGCATTCCTGTTCCAGGCAAACTGGAAATCCTCGCCTTCCAATGACATGCTGGCGATTTCAAGCGGATCTTTGTTGCTACGAATCAAGTCGACCGACCAACCGAATACTTGATTGCCTTTCAAATCGAATACAGTTTTCGATTTCGACGTGGCTGCATCTGAAATCAGTTCCAGGTCAAAGTTCTCGCCCCGCAACTTGATCAACGTAGAATCGGATGTGTCAGATATTGGCGGAAGCGAAACACTGGTCGGCAGGTCGGCAATGTTGGATTCGATCGGCTCCGTGGACCTCGGATCGGAATCACCAGTCTCCGATGTCTCAATTCCGGCGATTGAATTGACAGCCTCTTCGTCCGACTCGCCTGCGTTCAAGGAATCTAAAGCTCCCAGGATCGAGTCCACTTCCGCGGAATTGGTTAGTCTAGGAGCATTCGTTGCAGAGTTCTCCGATGTCATCAAGGTTGTGCCTTCAACCTGTGATGCGGCAATCTTGTTTTCATGCCACGCCGTCTCGTTTTCCAGATCGCTCGACGAACTTTCCGATGTACCCGTCACTTGTTGCAGTGACGGCAACTCATCGCCGTCGTCAGAACCGGCAGCGATCTGACGGTTTCGGTCATCCTGTTGATCTCCGAACCAACCTGAGTTTGCCAGATAGACGACTCCGCCCAGCAGCAACAGAACCGCCGCCCCTTGCAGTACTCGCCACGTCCAGACATTTCGCCTTTCGACTTCGTATTGGTCTTCGGGGTAGTCCTCCATCTCGGGTTCAGGAACCGGTGGTGGAACTGGGGCATTGATCGGCTCTTGCTCCGCCAATTCGAAAGAGCTTTCGTTGGAAGAGTACTTACGGAATCGCGGTCGATTCCAGTCTGGCTCAAGTTGTTTGATTTGATCCGCAGCTTCCTGCAGAGTCAGCTTCCCGGCCCCCATTCGCTTAACAATCTTAATCAGCTCTTCCTGCTTCGGATTTTCCGGATCGCGGTATCGTTTCAAGAGCCTACCGGCAATCTTGAAGACGGCCATCCGATCCTGTTCGGCAAGGGAAACAACATCTGGAATATCAGACGCTGCGTTGTGAATCAAAAATGAACGGGCCAGGTTCTGGAGAGTGATCTTCCGTTTACTGTCAAACGCAAAGTCGATCTCAGTCAGCGCGCCATGCGAAATCCCGAGCGTGTGCAACAGCCCAGTAGATTCGAAGACCTGCGCAAGAATACAAGGCAGGTCGTAGCTGTCCAATTTGGCCAGGACTGTCGGCTCGTTCAGCGATGGGGCATCGGTGTAATCGGTGACGACCATGTATCGCCCGGCCGCCTGATCAATTACATGCACATGTTCCAGACACGGGTCATCGGATTCGGCGGTCATCGCCACCATCCGTAACAGGTCCTTTTGTTCGTTCAGTTGTGCGGACAGTGTTTTGTTGAGGAACAGGATCTTGACCAACCGATCGAGCTTCGATTGCAGAGCGACAAAAGTGTCACCGATATCGTTTCGATCAATTCGTTCCAACAAGATGTAGTTGCCGAACTTGAGTTTCTTCTGCCCGGATAAAAGAAACTTGGCCTGCCATTCGGTCAAATGTTCTTTGTCGACCAATGCTTTTGCGAGCTGGATAGAGTCAGCTTCTTTCGGAACACCGGCAATCCAAAGCGTTATCAATTCACTGGTCGCGATGCCTGACTCAGTCAGGTTTTGCAGGAATTGTTCTCTGGTTGCGATCGTCATGGTTTCGACAGGAAAGAACGAACAGACTAAGGAGATCCTCAACCTTCCATTGTCTCAACCAGCGTCCGGCTCGGCAACTATTTGGTCGATCGTGTCACGGTACAGGTGCGACAGTTTGCTCATACAATCGTTAATATCGAAACGTTGCGTAGCAATTTTGCGGCAGTCCCGGGCCAGTTTGGCCCGCAGCGGCTCCGATACCAGCAGTTTGGTAGCGGTTTCCGCCATACTTTCTGGTGAGTCGACAGTACATACGACCTGGTAGTCCTCAAGCCCAACCGCGATTTCCGCTGTGCCGCCGACATCGGTTGCCACAAAAGGACAGCCAACGGAAAGAGCTTCCAACAGTACCCGTCCTAAAGGTTCCTGACGTGCGCCGTGCAACAGCAAAGTTGATTCGTTGAGTATGTCAGCGACGTCGGTTCGTCGATCCAGCCAAAACAAATTGGAATTGGATTCAATGCCCAACCGATGGCATCTTTGTTCGAACTCAACCGCTTCATCCTTTTTCGAATTGCGAGTGCCGACCATGACCAAGGCAAGGTCTTCAAACTGTTTTTCCAATTCGAGAAACGCCCGGATGACATCATCCGTTCCCTTCCGCATGCCGATCTGTCCGATGCAACAAATCAGCCGTGTCGTCGCAGGCAGCGAAAGTTCCTTATGCAGATACCCCGTTGGTGGCCGTGGGGAAAATGTCTCAAGGTCCACACCGTTGAAGATCACTTGCAGTTTATCTGTCTGGATGCCGTGCTGTTGATGAAAGTCAGCGGTTGCCTGCGAGACAGCAACGAGCTTTGCAAGTTGATTGATGTCGGAGATTGCCTGCCGGCTAAGCTTGATGATGTCTCGTAAGTAACCGATCGCCGGTAGACCAAGCTGGTTGCTGATCGGCCCAACCAGGCGGGATGTCGAAAGACTGTTGCAATGGATCAGGTCCGGCTTCACACGTCCGATCAGTTGTCCAATTCCCTCGCGAATTTCTGCTTGCGATCTGCGAACTCCGTCAGCGCCGATCAAATTCCAGGTCACATGTTCGATCCGCATCGCATCCAGATACTCCGCGAGCTCTGTTTGATCCGGGCACGCAACAACAAAACGAAACGGTTCATTACGCATCGCCTGGACAACGGCCAGCAGTGAGTTCTCACCACCGTTCCGTAGTCCGTACTCGGCGAAAACGAGAATCGTACTCAGCTGCGGTCTGTCGCTGCTCATTCGTTCAGGTCGGGCCTTCGATCGTGACGAATACCGTGTCTTACACTGGACGCGCGGCGAATAGCAGTTGAGCCGAACTTGTCTCGAATCGCATCATTCGTTTCATCGACCTGTTTTTGTTTACGCTGTTCTTCGACGTCAAACAAATCCAGCTGCACTTTTTCACTCGGTCGGCTCAAATTGCTCACGCCCATACCCAGCAGCCGAATACCGCTCGACAACGAAGTCTCCCCGTTGGGCGATAAGGACTTCAACAGCAAGTCGCACGCGCAATCAGCGAGAGTTTGCGTGGTACTTGTCGGTTTGGGCAACGTGAACGCTCTGGTGATCGTGCGAAAGTCACCGAACCGGATCTTTACGTTTACCGTTTTGCCTTCGATGTTATATCGCCGCATCCGACGAGCGACCTGATCAGCAAGTTCGAGGACCCAGGCGCGGAGGATTTCGATCTCGACAATGTCACGATGGAATGTGGTTTCATGTGAGACTGATTTTGCGTGCCGGTCTGGAACGACGGGCCGAGAATCAATCCCGCGGGCCAGTCGCCAGAAATGTTCGCTGTTGATCCCAAACATCGACCGCATATCGTTGGCAGTCAGCCTGCGCAAATCGCCAACAGTTCGGATGCCCAGTTTCGTAAACTTCGATTCGGTGACTTTGCCAATTCCCCAGATTCGCCGAATCGATAACGGATCGAGGAACTCCGACACGTTTTCCGGATCGACGACTGTCAGTCCATCGGGCTTGTCTAAATCGCTGGCGACTTTGGCCAGGAACTTATTCGGTGCCACCCCGGCAGACGCAATGAGCCCCACATCCGATTGAACTCGCTGTTTGATTTGTTTGGCGATGGAAGTCGCATCGCCAAACAGTCGGACGCAGCCGCTAACATCCAGGAACGCTTCGTCGAGCGAAAGCGGTTCGACAAGCGAAGTGAAGTCAAAGAATATATTACGAATCTGTTTCGAGATATCTGCGTAGTACTGCATCCTCGGCTTGATGAATATTAAATCCGGGCACAATCGTAGAGCCTGCGAAGACGCCATCGCGCTGTGAACGCCGAACTTGCGAGCTTCGTAGCTCGCCGCCGAGATAACTCCTCGACCTTTGGGAGAACCACCGACGACGACTGGCTTACCTTGAAGCTGTGGCTGATCCCGCAATTCAACTGACGCATAGAACGCGTCCATATCAATATGCAGAATCATCGTTGTTGCCTCGGTCGTCGACACCCACCCTCCCAGGGAAGGCGAGTTTTGGCGGAACAGTCATAGTGTTGGATGGACTAGATTCTAGGCGACGGACGACACATCTGGTCGCGCGAAACAAACGAGAATACATCATTTCCCAAATAGCGAGGCTGTCAGTTTCTTCCATTTGGACTTTCGCCACGCTGTACTGGTGATCGAAAGATAGCTCTCAAGTTTCTCAGCCTCGTCTCTTTGCTCGTTCTGAACCAGGAGTTGGATTACATTGTATTTTGCTTCAAGCCAATGTTCGCCGTCTTTCTTCACACGCGAGGCAATACGACGCCATTGCTGGAGTGCGGCCTCGCCGGGTTTTGCTTGCGATGACAATGCTCGCGCATATGCCAATTGAATTCGAGAAGATTTCGGATGCTGCCGGGCAAGTTTTTCCAACGTACCGGTCCCAGCAGCAGGTTCGCCAGCGGACGCACCGGCGATCGCTGATTCAATCTCCCAGAACTCACGATCGCTGAGCTCCGGGTCCTGTTTTGCCTTGTTGCATATTTTCAGGATCGGTTTGGCGAACGAGCCAACTCGGTCTGCCGGGATGGCCCGTTTTATCTTATCCAGACAACTGGCCAACAATCGCGCATTCGACGGCAACTCATTGATCGCCGATTCAACCTGCACAAAGTTTTCGTCGGGCCGCAATGATTTATCTGCCTGTTGAAACAACGCGACCAATCGTTGCACCATCAAGGATTCACGAAGCTCCGCAGGTTTCAACTTCCTGTCCAACACCGACTCGACCAGTTCCACGGCTTGAGACGGCGCGAGTACGTTGTGTTGCAAGCCAATATCAAGCAACGGAATCAACAACCGTGCCTTAGACTCGACAGTTGACGTCGAATTGCTTTCGGTTGATTCGATCCGGTTACGCATCCAGCCAACGAACTCCCGCGCAGCCGACTGGGATTCCCGACCGCTCAACGGACGGATCCACTGTTGTGCAGTCGGCCCAATTAGCAGTGCTGCTTTCGTTAGCAACGGGCTGCCTAACTCGATTTCGGAATAGGATTGAGTTGCCAGTCGCCAGTCGCCACGTTTCTGATAAACGTTGCCTAACCACAAGCGGGCCTGATTGGCCGACTCCTGTTCCGGCCAGTTAGCGATATGCGTTTGCAGGTTTTCAATGACGCGATCAGTTTCCTCAGGCGGCAGCTCCGAGTTCAGCTTGAGCAGATTCCAGCAGCCTCGCAAATGCAACTTTGCCGCCGAATCGAATTTTGGAAACTTCTCGCCCATCGACAACAGGCACTCCGCCGCTTTCTCGTGCTGGCTGGCCAGTTCGTAACATTCAGAAAGTCGAGCGGTGGTTGCAATCGCTTGCTCGTTTTGTCCGGCATTTGTCGACAATTTGACAGCCTGCAAAAATGCCTTGGAAGCCGCATCGTAATTCTTGCGACGCAACGCCGTATCGCCTTGCCGCAACAGGAACTGCAATTCACCGGTACTCGACGATGTATTGCTTGACGTCTCGACCGATCCGACCAACACGATCTCGGCCCGTCGACCCCAGTACGGACCATGCCGATTTTCAATTTCCGCAACCAGATCAGTCGCCCATTTCTGCCAGTCAGCTTTATCACTGGCAGCGGCTTTAGTCGACTTAGCCATCAACAATTGCAATTCGGCCAGCTGCAATCGAGGCGTCGGATACTTGATCACCCGCACAGCAGTCAGCAGCCCATCCCAGGCAGCCTCGTTATTAGATTGAATGGAAGCATATATTTTTTCCGTTAGCAACTTGGTCGCCACTTCCGGGTTGGGTACATTCGCAGGAAGCTTGCGAAGCAACTCCAGCGCGGCGGCTTGTTGCCCGACCAATCGGAAAGCGGACGCCCGGGAGACCTGCGCATCCCACCACAATGGAATGTCCGGATTGGAATTGGACACAACCTGTTCCAGCTGCGAAAGCACTTGATTGAGCGCATCAATCCGATTCAACCGATCGCTCAATTCGTACAGCTGCGCCCTGGCCAGGTTCACTTCAGCGGTTCGGTACTGAACATTGTTTTTCAAATTTCCCAGTTGCTCCGGTGACAACTCGCCAGCCTGCAGAGTACGTGTTCTGGCAATCGGTAACAGCCGGTCAATCTGTTTGTTGATTTCGCGAAACTGACTTGCTGCTTGTCGGAACTCGTTCAGGGCGAGAGTTCTTTGCTCCGGGCCTGCGATTTCGGCAGCCAGTTCCTGTTGCACCAGACTGCCGTATTGCAAATGGGCCAACGCAACCTGAACATCCACCAACGGTTGGCGAGGGTGGTTTGGATCTCTGGCTGCAAAATCCGCCGCAACTCGTTCGGCTTGTTCGAAAGCCAAAGCCCGTTGCTCGCCCAGCGAATGGGTCCCTTGAGTTACTTTCGATCGAACCAGCGCCAGGACGATCGACGAACTACCGATCCGATCCATTGCCTCCGAGCTCAACTGTTCCTCGGCAAAGGGCGTAACCAGATCAAACAGGCGTCGTTGGGTGAGGCCCTCGATGACTTGCACTGCATCGGCAACCGATTGCGGCTCTTCGTACTGCTGAGCAATTGCCGATTGAGCCATCAGCATGATTCCGGCGATCCAACAGAATACCCGATTCATCACGTCGCATCGCCTTTGACCGCAAAAGAGACTTTCTCGAACCCCGACAGCTTTGAAAGATCAAACGCCTCGATCACGTAGCCGAGTGGAACCGTGCCTGCCGGATCCAGGATCACTGGCGCATCGGGCTTGAGTGCGGAAATCGCGGTCAGGTTTTCTTGCAATTGATCGACGCTTGCCAGGTCCTGTTCGTTGAGTTGCCAACTAGGCTCCGTTCCATTCCAACCAATCTTGATGACAACATTGTCAAAGTCGGCTTCGGGCGGAGGTTCGGTAAGCTCAGCCGGTTTGTCGCCCAGTTGCGAAGACATTTGGCTTGGCAGGATCTGTTCGACAATCTGGAAACTGGCAGTCCACACGAAAAAGATTAACAGCAGAAACACGACGTCGATCATCGGAGTCATGGCCGAATCCATGTTCGTCGATTCCGCGCGTTGGTTCAACAATTGGCTCGGCCGCTTCATCGCACCTCATCCCGGTAGACCGCATAGGTGATCTTCCAAATCCCGGCTTTCGCGCAAGCCAACATGATCGGTTCGACGGACGCGTAGGGAGCGGTACGGCTTCCCCGAATGCGGACTTCGATATCCTCTTCGTCGGCATCGCTGGCCTCCGACAACAACGGTGTCAGCTCCGCCTGGGTTATTTCTTGTCCACGAACCCACAACGAACCATCCGGCTTAACGTTCACGGTGACACGCGGCGTTTCCTGTTGCACTTCGTTGGATCCGGATTGGGCAACCGGCAGTTCGAGCTGCAACTGATTTTCCTGTTTCGCCAAGTGGCTGCTGACGAGAAAAAAGATGATCAACAGGAACACGACGTCGATCATCGGAGTCATATTGAAGCCGTAACGCCGCATCGGTTTGTATTGAGGTGCACGCATGATGCGGCTCTATGCCTTCTTTGATTTGCGGCGCAGCGGAGTGAACACGTGTTGGGCGGTGTAGGCGGCTTCGGCAACGAACTGGTCGATCTGGTTTCGAAAGATTGCAAATGCACCGATCGAAGGAATCGCGACTATCAATCCGCCAACGGTCGTGACCAATGCCTGGTAAATTCCCTGAGCCAGTTGCGATGCGCCGGCCATGCCAGGCGGTAATTCCGCGACTTGTTGGAATGCAAAAATCATCCCGATCACGGTTCCCAACAGTCCCACCATCGGCGCGATGTTTCCGATGACGGATAAGTATTCGATTTTGCGGAACAGCCGTGCTGATTGTTCGGCCAACGCGTCTTCGAGTGATTTTTCGACACTGTTCCAGCCGAACTCCAACTCAGACATCCCGTGCAGCAACACGAACGACAACAAGCTTGGTTGCGCGTTGCATGCTTGTTTGGCCGCAGCGACGTCGCCCTTGATCAGCGATTGACGTACGTGGTCCGCAAGCCCTTCTGGCATCAGGTCTCGTTTGCGAATCGTCATCAAGTGGTCGAAGATCAAATACGCAGCGGTCAACGACAACGCCATCAGCACAAAGATCATGATCGCGCCGATAATGCCACCAGAGAATATGATCTCGAGAATCCCGGCCGGGGCCTTCGATTCGCCAGCGGCTTGATCCTGCGCGACCACGGGTGAGCAAAAGCTAAAGCCAACCATGGCAAACGCGATGAAACGCCAGGCAGTGTTTCCTGCAATTCCCGACACACTCCGAGCCTTCGGCTCAACACTCCCAGAGCTAGGGTGAGTTGCACAAACAGGCACAACCGTATTTTCGGCGGCCCGATCACGATCGGAATCGCAAAACCTGTGGGCTAGCGCCCGACAGCTAAAACGCGTTGCGTCCAACGAACGCTCGTACGAAGTGAACCAACAGGCTCTCAAAAGTTCTAATACTCGTTTTGGCATTGCCAATCCATTCTCTACAACTTGCCCCGGGCCAGCTCAGCGTATTGGCTGGTCGGATGATCGCGAATCAACTCGCGCCAGATTGCTGCTGCTTTTCCGTTTGCCGGTCGCGCAGGCTGCGAATTCGTATCACCGTTGTTATCTTCCCTGATTGAGCCACAACGAAACAGGGCGAATGCGGCTAACGATTTCTTTTCTGGATGCAGAATAGGCACTTTAAGCAAACTTAACTGAGCCTTTTCTTTCATTCCGTTTCGCTGTTGGGCTTCGGCCAGCAACAGCAGTGGCCCCGCGCGAAGTTTCGAATCAATATTTTCAATCTGAATCTGCCAGCGTTCGATGTCTTGTGGTGCTGCCGACAATACCCGCGTCCGCCAAAGTTGTGCCGTTGCCAGTTGTGCGATTCTGGTATCGGTGTCGCTGGCCAGTTGCTCGAGAACCTCCACTGCCTGCCCCCGTTTTGTGCCGGACAGTTGCCAGCTGGCTCCCAACAATCGCAGCAGGCTGTTTTTGGCAGCCATCCATTTCGCCGTTTCGGATTCAGCGGGAGACTTCAGGCCGCTCGCAGACCACGGTAGCGGGATCAAATGGAAAAATCGCGTTTGTTTGTCAAGTTGATAGAGCTGAAGAAATTTTCGAGTCGTCTGCTGCGGCGATTCCACAGCATCCAAAGTCTGTATCAACTCGGACAGGACAATTTGCTTGACCCATTCGCGGGATTCAGCACTGAGCGCTGATTCGTAACTGGCGATTGCTTCACGATATTGATTCCTGGAAATCAGCTCACGAGCTTGTGTCAACTCGGACGGCCAGCGAGTCTGAACGTCGACCACTGAATCGATGTCGATAGTTCGCGTTCGGTCGTTGGCCAACAGTGAGATCTTATTGCCGATCCAGTCGGTGATCTGTCCCTTGCGAACCTTGTTGCCGTTACCATCATTGCTGCGAACAACAACCGTGTCCTGGAATGCAACAACGAAGTTGGGAACGAGAAAACTGACCAGGATCAGGGCAAGTGTTGGACGATGTGCACGAAAGAAACTCGGCATCAAGAATTATTCCTTTAATAAAATTGCAGATCAGCCATCACCGAACTGAAAATCCGCACCCATCTGCGGCAAGCCTTGCCACTGCCACAACAAAACACAATTTTAGAAGTGCACGTCGATTGCGTCAACGTAATTGAGCTGATGACGGATTCCCGAGTTGGACCGGCTAGTGCCGTGCCGCTAACATTTTGCGTGAACCATGGCACCCACCTGTTTTGCCGAATAACTGGACGAACCTATTGGCTTGTGGATTGTCAGAATATTGCTTGCTAACGTGCAGCGAACATCAAACAATGAATCGGCTTACAAACAAAACCTCGCAACCATCGAAACATTCGCCATTTATGTATTCTGAATTCTTTCTTGAAGCGCTTGAAGACAATACCAAACAATTGCCAGTACGGGCCGAAGCTCTGATCGTAAAGCATCATGAAGGGAAGGCAGTGGTTGGCTGCGGTGGGATTGATCTGGACGAATATGAGCAACTTGGATTTTGCAAAACAAATGCCAGCGATATTCCGCGGCCCTTGAAAGCTGTGTATTGGGGCGGGGAAGATGCTGATCTTCTTTTTGATGGACATCGCCAAGTGGTCTGGGATGTCGAGTGGCAGGACCATTCCCTGCAAGTGATTCATCTCGAATGGGAAACGGGATGAGGTGGCGGAGTGCGCGACTGGGTGGTCGCTGAAACGGAAGAAGTCGCCAAAGAATTCATTCTCGATCTGGAGCGGAAAACGAATGCTCCGGGCGAAGCGATTCTGGTATTTTCCGATGGTTACTGGAGTCGAAGTCGCAATCTGTACAACGCGACGCAGGCGGCCAGTTTTGACGATCTCATTCTGACAGGCGACCTGAAGGAGACGATTCGCAGTGAGTTCCGACAGTTCCTGGACTCGGAAGACCGATTCAAAAGTCTGGGCATTTCCTGGCGAAGGGGAGCGTTGTTTATCGGGCCGCCGGGAAATGGGAAAACGCATTGCGTTCGAGCACTGGTTAAGGAGCTCGGCATTTCAATTTTGTATGTGCAGAGTCTGAGCCATCATTTCTATACGTCGGAGCAATTGTGGAGCAAAGTTTTTGAGCGGGCGAGGAAGTTGCGGCCATGTGTTCTGGTTTTGGAGGATCTGGATTCACTGGTCGACAATGACAACCGTTCTTTCTTTCTCAATCAGCTGGATGGATTTGAGCGGAATCATGGGATGATCATCCTGGCAACAACCAACCATCCCAAACAGATTGATTCTGCAATCGTCGATCGCCCCAGCCGATTCGACCGTAAGTACCATTTTAGTCTGCCAGACGAAGATGAGCGTCGTTCATATCTCGCCAGTTGGCAGCAACGACTGGGTGCTGAAACTGGGTGGCAGCCGGACGAGATCGAAAGTGTTGTATCGGCAACGAAAGGATATTCGTTCGCTTATCTAAAGGAATTGGTAGTTAGTTCCGTCATGCAGTGGATGCATGACGGGCAGGAAAAATTTGGCAATGAAGTATTGCGACAAGCCAAACAGCTCAAGAAACAAATGAAAACGGAAATCTGATTGGCTGGCCGCTCTACGCAGATACCGACAGCAACTACTTTCCGTCGGACTTTTCGTTCAAAATGCTATCCAACAGTTTTCTTGCTTTTGCGACGTCCGCTTCTGCTCCCTTCAGGATTAGCGTTCCAGTCTTTTTGGAAACTTCAATTTTGACAGGACCATCCAGTTTCGTACCGGCAAGCCTTGTTTGAAAGTCAACCAAGTCGTCTTCAGCCAATTTTTGATTCGTTGTCAGCGAGCTGTTCATGTTTTGGTCGAATTCGAATTCGCCAAAAATGTCAGATTTGATCTTCATTCGAATTTTATTGTTTTTGATTTCTAGCCCGACTTTGGAACCAACACCGTTTCGAGTGCTGCCTATCGTCTTGACAGCGGTATCTCGAGCGCGGTAATCAAAACCGGCGGCATTCAAGAATATTTCTACAGATTCAAAGTAGGTTCTAGTGGTAGTAGGTTTAAAAACATAGGCTTTGAACATGAACGAGGATGCGGCAACGAATTCGTTGTTCGGTCGAATGTTGTCGGGCAACGTTTTCCAGAGTTTAAGGACCTTTTCGGTTCTATATAGAGTGTGGCTGTGGCTGGAAACAACCCACTTCGGATTGTCAGCATATTTTGACCGTAGTTCGTTCAACTGATTTTTGACAAAGTCGACAAGGCCGTGAGTTTCGGGGGCAATTTCGGCTATGTCAATGAATTCATCAAAGTAGTTGTGCGGATTCTTGGAGTGTTTTTCAATATACTTCGCGAAAATGGCCTCAACGATTGGTTGATTTGACGGCCCCAGTTCTTTCGCGTGCCTGCCAAGCGTTTCAATCAGGAATTCACTGCAAACGGTCAAGTACCAATCCTGTTCCGCGAGTTTGCCAATGCTCGTCAGGAACTTTGGTTCAAGCTCATGGAACGTTTCAGGATCTTCGGCAATAAGTACTGGCAATGCGTTTCGGAAACAAGGTCGTATGGAGTATTGCAAATACCAATTGAGACTTAGGCGATTTCCGATTTCTATTTCTCGAATCATGGCATTGACACCAGTTTCCAAGTCCAGACCGTGCAGAACTTTTTGCATGGTTTTCTCAAACTCGTCGGCTGCTTCATCACTGGCTACACCGACACCCCGTCTGGCAACCTGCATAATGGCTTCAATCATTTCCGGTTTCTCGAAACCTTCGGCGAGATTCGCGATACCTTTGATGGCTGGGGTTAGCTGGGTCAGATCCCGTTCGCGTCGAACGATCGCCAACAGCTCTTCGTAGGTCTTACCGTCATAAACTGGCTGCGTTTGCTGCGAGTTGGTGGACCTTTCCAACTTCGACAGGCTGATTCTGGCATCGCCCAAGCGTTTCCTGGCGTCGCCCAACCGCACTTTCAACGCGTCGATTTCTTTGGCTGGCTTGGAACCGTCCGCAACGGACGTTTGGAGCAGTCGATGATAACGTTCGACGGTTTCCAATCGGGATCGGAAGAACTGGATGTCGTTTTGGACTTCCGGTTGTTTGGACAATTCTTCCAAGAGCCTTGTTTGGGAATCGAGCATCGTCAGTTCGTCTGTTTTTCCGCTCTCAAAATCGGCTAACGTTTTAACGGCTTTTTCTTTCAGCTTAGCGACTGGATCAGAGGGAGCGGTCTCTGAAGCACTCGATGAAACTTCATTCGCGGCTTGTAGTAAGTCAACAGGACTGTCTGAACCTCCAGGCGTACCAATTGGTTCGGTCCTGGCTATCTCACTGTTGCTTCCTGAGATTTCTTCGCTGGGAACAAGTCCGGGTCCTGAAGATCCGGCGTTTTCAAAACTTGATAGAGCATCCGCGGTTTCGTTGGCCTCTGACCCTGAATTAAAGCCTGGTAAGTTCTGCTGGCCCTGCGTAGCCGTATTGGCCAATTGTCTACGTGATTGGCGAGTCTGCATCAGATTGACGATGATCCGAGCACTTTCTCGAAGAATTGGCTGTTCGCCAGTCTTGAAAACATCGTTGACAAGTTTTCGCACTTCAAGAATTGTTTTTCCCCGCACCTTGATTGGTTTGACTATTGGCAAGTCAATGGTTCCGTCATAGTCAACGGGAACGGGGAAGCCAACCGTTGGCTGCAAGCCACTTCCTTCGGTTGGCAAATGGATCGGAGGGCTGGCTGCAAACTCCCCCAACACACCGTCAACGAACACGCCAAGAACGTCTCCAGCCTGAACCTTGTGTGGCTTAGAAGCATCAAACACGGTCTTTTGCGGCTGGTCGATCTCGGAAATGATTTTCTCTATCCGAGTCGACATCACTCGATCATGATTTCCCCAGATCCGGACCCATAAAGTATTGAGCCGATCATCAATATGCATTCCCAGTTTCTGAGTATCGGTGCTGTCTCCGCCCAGTATGCTCCTGACCGTAAGCATTGCTTCTTCCGCCGGCATGTGTTGAATTTCAAATCCTTTGAGTTGCCAACAAAGCTTATCCGAAGCAACCCACGGATTGGTTTGCTTGTCCACTGGGTCTGACAAGCTGTTTGCGTCACGTTTATCCGTAACGCGAACGATCTCTTTTTCGCCACGCGACAACGTCAACTGGTTCTTGTTAAGAGTGACGGAATTGTTGTCTCCAACTGGCCGGATCTCGTAACGACCCGCGTTGATTACGACGGATTGCTTTGTCGCCAAGTCAACAATTTTCACGACTTGTCCGTCCTGGACGAACTCGATCTTAACGTCGTCGACCATCGTTTCGATCTCCACCTTGCCTTGGTTGGTGACGATCTGGAAGATCTGCTGGTAATTCATACCAATCGCGACGACCGCGAGTACGGCCAACATGGCTGCCAGCGATTTCCAAAGGAAACTGGAAGTGGCGTGCTGGTTCGATCGGGTTGGTTTGATCGGAGCCGCCAGCGCAAAATCCCAATGTTCGGGAGACTTGTTGACAGCGTTGATGACTGCTTCGGCACTCGGTGGCCGACGCGTCGCTGACTTTTCCAGCAAGCACATGGCGAGGTCGGAAATCTCACCAGGTATCGAAGGGTCCCGTTCGTTCGGCGCGGTTGGATGATCCTGTTGGATCGAACGTAACGTCGCCAGAGCGTTGTCGGCACGAAACGGCAACTTGCCGGTCAGGCATTGGTACATCACGCAACCCAGGCTGAACAGATCACTACGCCCGTCCAGAGTTTCGCCACGACTTTGTTCAGGTGACATATAACAAGGCGTGCCGGCAATCATGCCGGTGCAGGTAAGCTGCGGATCTTCATCGGCGACGCGAACCAATCCGAAGTCGAGGATCTGTGCTTCTTTTTCCTGATCCGGGATCCAGATGTTGCCTGGCTTGATATCGCGATGGATCAAGCTGTGTTGGTGTGCCGCCGCAAGTCCACCAGCCAGTTGGCTGACCAGTCGCTTTGTTTCTTCCAGTGGCAGTGTTTCTTCGGTGGCCAGTTTTTGTTCCAGAGTCTGCCCCGGAATCCATTGCATGGCGATATAAGACAACGGGCCATCCGAACCAACTTCGTAGATCGTGACCACGTTCGGATGTTCGATCGCCGCAGTCGCCTTGGCTTCGGCTACGAATCGCGTCCGGGCCTGTTCGCCCAATGACGGACGCAGGACTTTCAGAACCACGTTGCGATCAAGTCGAGTGTCGATCGCCCGATAGACGACACCAGTGCTGCCAGTCCCCAGTAACTCCTGGACTCGGAAGTGAGCGATTTGGCCTACGTCATCAGCATGTTCCGCAGACTGCAGCAAGCTGTGGACTTCGATCGCCCGATTGAGCAGCTCCGGTTTCCGGTGGGGCGCGGGGGCTCCGGATGAATCGGTTTTCCAACTCTCGGCTTCGGACATCATGCGTTCAATCACATTGCGATCTTCCGCCGGTGACTGGTCCGCGAACTCATCGGACGTCAGTCCCAGGTCATCCTCCAACGCCTGACGGGTCAAGTCGGAAAACGTATCGTCTACCTTCAGGCCTTCCACAGTTTCCAGACACGGGTCACATTCACTTAGATGTTGCTGAGTGATTTCAATCTGATTGTCGGGTAGATGTCCTAGCAGAAACTGTTGAAGTTGCTGTTTGGATGGGCAGATGTTTTCTTGCGCGTTCATGATTGCTCCCGATCGCCGATTGTTCTGAGGGCTGTATCAAAATGCCGGAAAGCAAGCTTGTCTGCAAAGACTGGGTGAGGTGCAAACAACATCTTGCTTCACGCGGCAGGCGAAGGGTTCATTGATACCCTTCTCTTAAGGTATGCGCATGAAAACCCAATTGGTACGTTCGGGTCGGATTTTTTTGATAATTTGTCGAATCGTCTATTTTTTCCGACAAATTGGGGCCATTACGATATCTCTTGAGCCTCGAAATTCTCAGATTTCGTGACTCGGTTTGAGCACGTTTCACCCTCTGCTAAGTCTCAGCAGGAGCTTCGACCGCCCTCCCGATTTCAGAAAACCGGCACCACCTCAGGCTCCGGCTTGATTGAGGTGTTTGGCGGAATAGACTTTGAGGCCTTCCTCCATGCACTTCATCGCGGCGGCCAGATCGGCTTGGTTCAGTACGTAGGCGATGCGGACTTCGTCTCGGCCAGCACCGGGCGTGGAGTAAAAACCCTGACCAGGCGCCATCATCACGGTGGCACCTTCGTATTCGAACTCCTCCAACATCCAGCGACAGAAATCATCCGTGTCTTCAACCGGCAGTCGGACCATCGCATAGAACGCACCGTTGATGTCTGGACAAACCACACCTTCAATTTGATCGAGCGAAGCCTTCAACTGATCGCGTCGCCCGGCGTACTCTTGCACTACCGAATCGTAGTAGCTGGTCGGCAATTGATAGACAGCTTCCGCCCCGATCTGACCGTAAGTCGGCGGCGACAACCTCGCTTGAGAAAGCTTGAGCACGGATTGCATCAACGCCTTGTTTCGAGAAATCACACAACCAATCCGTGCACCACAAGCCGAGAAGCGTTTCGAAATGGAATCGACCACGATCACGTTCTCGTCCATGCCCTCTAACCCGAGCGTCGAGAAATGTTGCAATGAGTCATAGGCGAACTCACGGTAGACTTCATCAGAGATCAGGAACAAGTCATGCTTCTGAGCGATCTGCTTCAACTGCTCAAGTGATTCCTGGGGGTACAGAATCCCGGTTGGGTTACCCGGGTTGCAGATCAGAATCGCGCGTGTCCTGGGCGTGATTTTTTCTTCGAACTGTTCGATGGCAGGTAAGGCAAAGTCGTCTTCGATACGAGTCTGAATGGGAACCACGTTAGCACTATTGGCGATCGAGAACGAGCTGTAGTTAGCATAGAAAGGTTCCGGGACGATCACTTCATCATCCGAATTCATAACGCTGGCGAAAACGAACCCGAGCGCTTCCGATGCACCGGTCGTGACGCTGACTTCATCAACCGAAAGCGTGTGTCCCAATCGACCGTAGTAGCTCGCGATCTGTGCTCGCAGCGATTCGATTCCGGCAGAGTGCGAATAGGCGACGACTTTAATGTCCGCGTCCTGAATCGCCTGGAAGAACTCCGGCGGTGTGGGAATATCGGGCTGACCAATGTTTAAATGATAGACCTTGGTCCCTCGTTTCTTGGCGGCTTCGGCATACGGGACCAGTTTTCGAATCGGTGATTCGGGTAAATCGTGGGCTCTATCGGACAACTTGGGCATAGCACAGCCGTGGGGTTCGTTTTGGTTTCTGGTTGATTGAAGAACGTAAGTATAAACTTTCGACTAAAAGGGGCATAGGAATTGATGAATAATTGCTTAGCCTATTGGCTGCTGAAAAGGCCGCCGAAAAGATGCCGGGAAGTCGCTGCTCCCGACGTGAGTAAGCGACAAGGCAAATGACAAAACAAGCGACAGAATATTCATTAGAAAAAGGAAGATAACGTGAGCAATCCAACTGTTGGCATCGTCATGGGAAGTGACAGTGATTGGCCGAAAATCAACAAGGTGGCCGATGCATTGGCCGAATTTGGTGTCGTCTACGAAGTCCGCGTGATGAGCGCCCATCGAACGCCCGCGGTAGTATGCGAATACGCGGCAACTGCCCGCGATCGTGGCCTGCAAGTGATCATTGCTGCCGCTGGCGGAGCTGCACATCTGGCCGGCGTTGTGGCAGCCCATACGACGCTGCCAGTGATCGGGTTGCCAGTTCCGACAGCTGAACTTGGTGGGTTGGACTCCTTGCTCTCGACCGTCCAGATGCCGGGCGACGTACCTGTTGCCACGATGGCAGTCGGCATGGGCGGGCCTCGCAACGCCGGTTTGTTTGCCGTTCAAATCATGGCGACCGCGGATGAATCACTCCGACAGAAACTCGCCGATTTCAAGCAGGAGTTGACTCAAAAGATTGCCGCCAAAGACGAAAAGCTGCAAGCGGCGTTGTAACGAGCCCAGCATAAGCCGGGTTCATCAATCCGAGCCGGGTCTCAAACTTGAATCTGGCAGGATAGAACTTTAGTATTCGAGGCGCAACATGACGGTTGATTCTGCGAGCTCAGCGAACAAGACGGAAACGATGACCTGGGTTGGCGATTGCCAGACCGGGCATCTGCAGCTGATCGACCAGACGCTGCTTCCTAACGAACTCAAACTCATCGAATGCCGCGACGTTGAGTCGGTTTGGGAAGCGATCAAAATGCTCCGCGTTCGCGGCGCGCCGGCGATCGGAATCGCGGCGGCCTATGGGTTCGTGATTGGCTTGCAATCAGGCGACGATTCATTGGGCGTTCGAGCGCGAGAGGCTGCCAAGTATCTGGCGACCAGTCGTCCGACGGCGGTCAATTTATTCTGGGCGTTGAATCGGATGCGGGAAGTGTTTGAAACCAACATGGATTCGTTGGACTCAGCGGAGTTGCAGGATCGGATGCTGTCCGAGGCGAAAGCGATCCATGAAGAAGACCGGCAGATGTGCCACGCGATCGGCAAGCACGGCGCGGCGCTATTGGGAGACGGTTCGGGCGTGTTGACGCATTGTAACGCAGGTGGCCTGGCGACCGCCGAGTACGGAACGGCGCTGAGTGTTTTCTTTACGGCTCAGGATCAAGGCAAGCAGTTGCATGTTTTTGTTGACGAGACTCGGCCGTTGCTGCAAGGTGCCCGACTGACTGCCTGGGAGTTGATGCAGCGAGGCATCGATGCGACGCTGATTTGTGATTCGATGGCTGCCCAAGTCATGAAAGAGGGCAGGGTACAGGCTGTTGTCACAGGAGCGGATCGAATCGCTGCCAATGGTGATTCAGCCAACAAGATCGGGACGTACTCGATCGCAGTACTGGCGAAAGCTCACGACATTCCGTTCTACATTGCAGCTCCCAGCAGCACGTTTGACTTATCGCTGGAGCACGGCGACCAGATTCCGATCGAAGAAAGAACGGCTCAGGAAATTACGCACGGATTCGGCAAGCAGACGGCACCGGAAGGGGTATCGGTGTACAATCCGGCATTCGATGTGACTCCGGCACATTTGATCAAAGCGATCATCACTGAGCGCGGAGTCATCGATCCTATTTCAAGTGATGCGATTGCCAGTCACTTGGCATAAGCCATCGCCATTCAGCGCCGGAATATTCCAATAAGGTCTGTAGACATGACTACCAACAAAATTCGATTCGATTTGGCCCTGTTCATTATTCTGATTCTTGGCTTGGTATGCCAATCTTCCGCCTTCGGACATTTCGTATGGGTGGCAAAAACTGACGATGGTGGTCAGGTCAGAATCTACTTTGGCGAAGGCCCGCATCCTGACAAAGCCCAGTTCCTTGGTGGACTGAAAGAGATCAAAGTCTGGTCCGTCGATGCGAATGGAAATGCAAAACCACTTGCCTATGAAAAGAAAACGGAAGGTGAGAATGGCTGGTTTGAAGCGAAAGCTGGTTCGTCGATACGTGCCGTCGACGTCGATTGCCAATACGGACTCTTTTCACGCGGTGAAAAGAGCATGCTGTTGCACTACTGTGCCAAGTACTCTGATTACCAACCGGGCATGAAAACAAATGCGAACCCCAAATTACCGGTCGACGTCATTTGCCAATGCGGTGACCAAATGACTACCTTCAATGTTTTGCATAACCAGAAACCGGTGGTCGAAAGTGAAGTTCAAATTGTCGAACAAGGAGGCCAGGTTCATGACTTGAAGACTGACAGTCAGGGGATGGTTAAGCTGGATAAAGTGCCCAATGGCCAATGGCTGGTGCGTGCCAAAGTAACCGAACCGAAGGCTGGTACGTTTGACGGTAAAGAATATAGTGAGAAGCGTACTTACTGCACTCTGGTAATTGGTCTGCAAAAAACTCAAGTGAAGAATTCAGAACAAGCTGACTCCGAATCAACCAAATCGACTGAATCCGCTGAAGGAATTTCTCAGCCGTTTGCGTCGAAGCTGAAAACAGGCAAGTCGTTGCCAGAATTACCGGTCGGGATAACCAGCTTCGGTGGTGCAGTCGTCGGCGACCACGTTTATGCCTTTGGTGGCCATTGCGGACACGCTCACGAGTACTACAAAGGCGCACAGAATAGCAAGCTGTATCGCCTGAATTGGAATTCGCCTACGGACTGGGAAGTTGTTCACGAAGGATCTAGTGGCTTGCAGGGCTTGGCGATGGTGCAACACCAAGGCAACCTGTATCGAGTCGGTGGCTTCGTAGCCAGGAATGAAGAGGGTGAAGATCAGGATCTTCATTCGGTCGGCGAGTTCGCACGGTTTAACTCCGACAAAAATGCCTGGGAACAACTTTCTCCGATGCCTGTGCCCAGGTCGTCACTCGACGCGGTAGTAGTTGGCGACAAATTGTTTGTAGTTGGTGGTTGGACACTGGCCGGCAAAGATTCGACAGTCTGGTGCGATGATGCAGTCTGGATTGACCTGAAAGACAAAGACGCCAAGTGGCAAAAACTCGATGTTCCATTCAAACGCCGTGCTCTTTCGGTAGGCTTTCAAGGTGACAAGCTGTATGTCATTGGTGGCATGCGAGAAAAAGGTGGTCCGACCGGCGAAGTCAGTGTCTACGACATTGCCAACAACAAGTGGAGCGACGGGCCCAAGTTACCAGGCGAAAAAGGGATGGAAGGGTTTGGCAATTCCTGTTTCAACGTCGGAGGCAAACTGGTGTTGAGTACTTACAGTGGCCAGGTTCTTCGTCTCAATGACGGAAAAGCCGGTTGGGAGAAACTGCATGAACTGGAAACAGGTCGCTTTTTCCATCGCCTGTTGCCACTCAACAAGAACAAGTTTGTTCTCGTTGGAGGGGCGAATATGGATGTTGGCAAGTTGCATGACGTTGAGGTCTTTGAGTTTTAATCAAAGAAACACTCAGTTTTTTGCCATCATAAATCGCTCTAGATGTAGGTTGGACATTCTTGTCCGACGGCGTAAGTAAGTAAGCAAGCAAGCAAACAGGAATGCCATGCTACGTGTCAGGTAGCATTTTCGGCTTCCTCTTGGGGCAAAGACAATCTCGTCGCCAGTCCAGAGTACACTGAGGTGCTGGAAAGAAAACTTAGGGCGAAGGCAAAGGGCGTCGGTAGCGCCCCAAACGGGCTTCAAGCGTCGCAACGGAGTAGCGGCTCTAGAGAGAGTGCGTGATGAATCCGTCAAAAGAAAATTTGGTGCGAGGAAAATGAAAAACATCGTCATGTTCTTTGCGATGGCATCGTTGTGCTGCTCCGCGCATGCGCATGCGCAAACGCTTGAGCCGTTGGAAGCATCGAGCGGGGCCTACACTGACGCGTCCATTGACCATTTCCTGAAGAAACACGACAAGGATGGAAACGGCAAATTCGAAAAATCGGAAGACGCGACCCAATGGAAGCGGAATAGAAGGCTCGACAAAAATCGTGATGGAGCACTGGACCGAGAGGACCTACGCGGGGTTTTGAAGTATGTGGACAGCCCTGGCAAGCAACTACGCAATGTCTGCTTCAAACGCGTAGGGACTAGAAAAATCTTCCTGGATTTCTACTTTCCAGATGTGGATGAAAGCGAAAAGAAGCCGGTCGTCATTTATACCCACGGTGGTGGTTGGGGAGCCGGAAGTAAACACGGAGCTGGAAACGCGTCGTTTAACGTCGTTCATCGTGCATTGCTTAAGCAAGGATTTTGCGTCGCCTCCGTTGGCTATCGGCTTGTCCCCAGAACTGGCGAAACCGCCATGCGAGATTGTGTGATTGATTCCAAAGACGCGCTTCGATTCATCTCGGCGTATCGTAAAGAACTGGGGATTGATCCCAATCAGATTTATACTTTTGGTGATTCCGCCGGCGGGCACCTTGCCCAGATGCTGCTGCTCGCTCCTCCTGAAAGCCTGCAAGGTGATCCTGAATTGGCAAAGCATTCGTACAAAACCGTGGCGGGCGTTTCATGGTACGGGCCATGCGATTTTGAAGATGAGCAGTTGTTTAATCACGACGATCGAAAGAAATTCAGGGATCGGTTTGGCCCTCGCATCCTCGGTAAAGACTCAAAGCCAGAGGATAAATTGAAACTTTATCGTGAGGTGAGCCCGATCAACTATCTGACGGATGAAAGCCCTCCGCTGTTGATGATCCAGGGCAACAAAGACACGACAATCCCGGTCAAACACGCCTATCATATGCAAGAAAAGGCGGAGGGATTAAAGGCTCCCGTTGAAATTTTGATTGTGAAAAACGCTGGGCATAACTGGCGAAAAGTCGATGCCAACATCGTTCCAACACGCGATGAGATCGTGCAGAAAACGATTCAGTTTTTTGTGGCTCATCAAAAGTCATTGACTAACACCAATGAAAGTAGCTTGGTCCCCAAGGCCTGTTATCCCAAATTCAGCTGGGACACCACGCCCATGTATTTCATGTTTGGAGATACGCATCGCGTTTTGACTTCAGACGAAGTTGTTTCCATCGCTGCACGGACTGACTTTCTCTGCATCGAAAAATCACATGGTCGAAAAGAATTGGGTTCCGCTGAACTGGGTGCGAAGCACGAGTCTGCAGCATTCAAAAAGATCAAACCTGACGCGAAAGTGCTGTTCTATTTCAATGCCGCCTACGCTTGGCCGTTTACGTCGTACAACCAAGCATTCACGCGGAACAAAATCGACGCACATCCTGAATTGAAAAAGTTCTTGTTGGTCGATCCTGAAACGGGCCAGTTGGCTCATCGTCGCAACATTTTCCTTTTCGATGTGTTGAACCCGGAGTTTCGTCAGTGGTGGGTCGACACGGTGGCCAAAGGGGTTGCGGAATCCGGCTGTGATGGAGTCTTTATCGATCAAATGCATGGATTTGTCTGGCTGCGAAAAGCAAAAAGCAAAGAAGTTCAGCAAGCGATGGGTGACATGATGGGTGCTTTGAAACAGAAGATGGGCCCCGACAAGATCTTGATCGGCAACAATTGCCACCAGACGCTTGCCAAGCATGTTTTTCCAGCGATAGATGGCAGCATGTTCGAGCATTTCAACAATAAAAGCCTGAGCAAAGAAAGTCTGCTGCAAGACTGGAAAGACATGTCGCGAATTGCAAAGGCCGGCAAGATGTCGATCTTTCGAATTGGGGTCGAACGTGACCACAGCCTGAGTCAGCAGACGGATCAGCCGACAAGCAGGCGAGAACGTTCCAAGCAGATGGCGGCATTGGCCAAAGAAAGAGTGGAATATTATCTCGCCTGCTACCTCATCGGTGCGCAGCCTTATTCTTATTTTCAATATGGATGGGGCTTTGCTTTATCATCAGGGGCTCTGCAGGATTATCCAGCGCTGAATAAACCGCTTGGCAGTCCCCTGGGCCGCTATCAACGAACCACTCCGCAAGGCTGGGAATTCACCCGCGAATTCGAGCGTGCCAGTGTTTGGGTGGATACTGAATCCAAGACGGCGAAGATCAAATGGAAGAATTGAAGAATCTATTTTTGATAGTTTTTGTTGTTGAACTATCTGCGTTTTCGACGGCAGGTTGTTTCCTCAAGAGAGTTTCGCCTCAGCGCTAATACAACAAGTGCGTCCGGATTGAACTCTGGATCACTGTTTAAGGCTCCACCATTGTACGCGCCTTCAAAGCGGGTAGTGCCCTCGCAAATCAGGCCATTGTTGAGGCGAGCCAGTGAATTGGTCACACTGCCAACAATGGTCAGCGTATCGCCCCCCAAGATGACGATTTCGCCGTTGTTGACAATGTCTCCTTGAATCTGGCTGATGGTGCTCCTGCCGATACACGAACAATCGCAATTCTGTGTCGGCAGGAGCCTCCACCTCCCGACACAACCCATTTAGCGGTTCGGCCCTCGTTAGCCGCCGTTGCGGCTACTTTCGATCCGACGAAAGGAAGTGAAACAACGCACGGGTTTCGTCGTCGCTCATTTTTTCCAAAAGCCCTTCCGGCATCAATGACAACTTCGTTGGTTTGGAGTCTTCGATTTCTCTTGTTTCAATTGTCGCGATCTCGGTCGCGGTTTGAATTCGAGTGACTTGCGGAGTCTCCTGCAGAATGACTCCGGTCACGAATCGTCCATCGTCCAGAACAAACTTCGTCGCACGGAAGGAGTCAGCGACCGACGCATTGGGGTCGATGATGTTCTCGAGCAGATAACTGATGTTCTTGCGGTCGCCGCCAGTCAAATCAGGGCCAACGTTCTTACCGGCCCCGTGCATCACATGGCAACTTGAACACTTTTCAACAAACAATTTCTTGCCGACCTGGTAACGAGCAAGATCTTTGGCTCGCGTCAGGTTTACGTTCTCGGTACACAGCTCTCGTACACGTTTCATTTCTTCCAGTCGTATAGCGTCTGACTGGCGAACTGTGCCCCAGACCTTGGCAAGTTTTGCCGTTAAAGCAGCGTCTTCGAAATTGGCAATCTGCCGAGCATGTTGGGCAGTAATCGCCGTTTTTGGAATTTCCCCCCTATCAACGGCCGTGAGTAATCGCTCAGCCCATTTGTTTCGACAGGTCAACGAATCAACGGCAATTCGTTTGCCTTCTGGATCAAGATGCGGGAAACGATTCAGGATGACCTGAGGAGCATTCGAATTGTCGGTGTAGACCATCGCCTTAATCACGGCATTGGACAGTGCTTTGTTGGAGGCCATGGGTCGCATAAACGAAAACAGGTCCTCCGGCCGAGTCGCGGCATACTCGCCGATCGCCCGTCGTCGTGATTCGACATCCGCATCCTTGCTCTTAGCAATTTTCCGAAGTTCAGCGATCCCTTGCCCGTCCCCGAATATCACATTGATCTTCTTCAAGTCAGCCTCGATAGACGACACCAATTCCGTTCGCTGAGCTTCATCTGTCTCATGCGTCATAACTGATTCATAAACCTTGTCCCATCCAGCGGGCTTCGCGATTTTGGTTCGGCCTTCCAAAGCGAGCTTCATGCCTCGCACGACATCTGAAACGATTTCTGGTCGTCCGCTATTCAACAATTGAGCCAGCTTCGAAGTCATTTCTGGCCGAGAGTCAATTTCTGCAACGATCCGTCGCGCGATGCTTTCACGAACGATCGGAATCTTCGAATCAAGAATCAGCTGAATTGCCTGCTCCCAATTAGGAATCACATGTGGCTCAAGTCGGTGCCAGATCAAGTGCGGCTGCGTGCGGTCGCTGCGGTCTGATTCATGGCTCAACAGTGACTTAAAGATTTCATAATCAGACTCGAAAGCGAAACGATTCAAGGCGCTGGCAATGTACAGCCGAACCAAGCCGGAAGAATCATTGGCTGCCATTTCAGTCAATCGGGCCTTTGTTTCCGAAGACAACTCCGGTTGCTCTGCCAGCAAGCGAACTGCCCATGCGCGAACATGCTCGTCGCCAACCGCTGTCAAATTCACCAGATAGGGCGAACTCGTACCACCCACGGAATGCAACGCCCAGAGAGCTCGAAGCATCGGACGCGAATCAGGATTCTCTGATTCATCGAATTGCATTTTCTGCGTTTCGATGAATTTTTTCAGCAACGTTTTTACCTCCGCCATATCTTCACCGGCGGTGGCTCGTTCTTGCAGGATTCGGCGAGCGTGACGGACAAACCACTGGTTATCCATTGCATTGGCAGAGACCAGTTGCGTGTCTGACCATTTCGTCAGATCAAAGTCAGCTGGCTGTTTTACTTCACCGTGAGTGATCTTGAAAATGCGACCGGAGGTTCGATGGATACCATCGTTCTCGTGGCATTCCCCGATGTCTGACCAGTCCAGCAAATACACTCCACCATCGGGTCCATACGACATCTCGATGCCGCGAAACCATGGATCTTCCGATTTGATCATGTCCGGTTCATGACGCGCGGTGTAACCGCAACCGTCTCGTTCCGCTCTTTCCACATTGATTCGGCGGCCATGAAAATTCGCGGTGAACCACTTATTGCGATACTGCTCCGGCCAGTTATCACCCAGATAACACATCAAACCAGTATGGGCATGCCCGCCACCTAACGTGTCGGTAACAGCTGACATACCTTTTGTCTTGGTATTTGACCAAATCTCTTCTGAACGATTCCAGTGGTAGTGGTCGGCTGCTTGCTCGATCACCTGGTACGTGTGCGGATTGAAGTGAGCTCCGTACATTCGCCGGAACCGCGCGCCGGGAACGACATGAAACATGTGCCCGATCACTGTATTGATCATGAACATCTCGCCATGATCATCGAAGTCAAAACCCCACGGGTTGGTTCCTCCTTCGGCAACGATTTGAAATTCATCGGATTGTGGATGATATCTCCAGATGGAACAGTTCATCGCAGTCCGTTGGGAAGGCGAAGAACCGGGCGGCCCGACAAGCGAAGTCGATTGAATCCCATGCCTGCCATACAGCCAACCGTCTGGTCCCCATTGCAGACCATTGACAACGTTGTGCCGAATCTCTTCAGCATTGAATCCGTCCAGCAAGACTTTCGGTGGCCCGTCGGGAACGTCATCGCCATCGGCGTCTGGAACGAACACCAGGTTCGGAGCCGCCGTCAACCAGACTCCACCAAAGCCCAGTTCGATGCCCGTTAGTTTCTGACCTTTGTCCCAGAATACCGTCCGCTTATCAAAGACGCCATCCTGATCGACGTCCTCCAGAATGACGACTCGATCGTGCAGTTTCAGGTCGAAGTTCTCCTTCCGATGAGAATAGGTCAAACATTCGACGACCCACAATCGACCGCGGGAGTCCGAGGTCACCGCAATCGGCTGAATCACATCCGGCTCGTGCGCAAACAGAGTCGCATTGAATCCGGTTGGCATTTTCAGCGCCGTCAGTGCCTCGGTGGGCGGAGTGAACGGGATATCCAATGCTTGCGTATTCGGCGGCTCAGAATCCTGTGCAATGATAAGACCAGGAATCGCCAAAAACCAAAAACATGCTTGCCAAAACCGGCTGTTCGTTACTTTATTCATGCCGTTAGTATAAATGCCGCGAAATAGATAATCACTAGCCAACATAGGCCAACGGACTACAAAAACGTTCCGAATCTTGTAAGTTGGTCAACAATCACTTAGTAGCGAGCAACCAAATAGATGACTGACGAAACACACACTCAGGCTGTTTTTGCGCCCATCTGGTTTTGGATTGTGGGCGGCATCGTGCTCCTGTGGAATTTGCTGGGCTTCATGGCCTTCGTTGCGCAGATGATGATGACCGAAGAAGCTCTTTCGACGCTTCCCGAAGCTCAGCAGGAAATTTATCGCAACATCCCAGTATGGGTCACGTTCTGTTTTGCAATCGCGGTGATTTGCGGCGTTCTGGGATCCATTTTGCTGCTGTTGCGCGTTCGTCTTGCCGTGCCTGTGCTAATCCTGTCTTTGATCGGAGTCCTGGGACAATATGGACATATGTTTTTCATGACCGATACTCCATCGGTCATGGGAGCTGGGGCGATGGTTCTTCCGGCTGTTGTGGTACTCATCGCGATCGGGTTGGTCCCTTATTCGTTGGTTTGCAAAAACCGTGGGTACCTAAAATAGTCGTTTGGCCTTGAATTCAAGGAAGCACTTTTGAAGCTCCTCGAATTTTGCGTACATATCAATCTGTGTTCATCCATGTCTATCTGTGGCCATAATTTTCACTAAATCAACAATTCACCGCGAATGATCGTGGCTGCGTTGCCGCCAACTTTCACCGTTTCGATCGCGTCCGGTTGGCCGACAACTTCCACCTTGGCTCGGCCGGGTCGTCCCATCCAATGACCTTGCTCGGCCACGAATTTTGGCGAATCCATCAAGCCGTGATGCCAGATATACGCACCCATCCCGCCGGTTGCCGAACCAGTGAATGGATCTTCGAAAGTGCTGCCGCCATGTGATGCGACAACGTGACGGGCAAAGGTGTCACCGGACTCCGTTGCGCCTTCAAGACAAAAAATGTGCGGACTGAAAAACTTCTCTCGCTCGCGAAAGGCGACGTAATCTGCGGCGTTGAGCGCAACCCGCCTGAGCGCATCATGGTCGCGGACGGGTATCATCAATTGTGGTGTGCCCGTGCTGACAATTTGAATGGGTGGGCCAGCGAGTGAATCCTCAGGTTGCAAACCAAAGATCGGTAAGATCTGCTCGGACGAGAAAGTTGCACCAAATTTTGGCGCTAACTGCGACATGATCACTTGGTCGACTGAACGCGGTTGATCGGAACCAGGCTTGCCCGACCATACAATGTCAATCGGCAAGACACCGGCAGGAAGCTGGAGCATGATTTGCGTCGTACTGCCTGGCTCGCCAATTTTATCCGAGGGAATCCTGTTGGTAGTGGCCAGTGCGTAAATCGTTGCAATTGTTGGATGGCCCGCCAACGGAATCTCTTCATCAGGAGTGAAATAGCGTGCCCCTACGTCTGCCACATCCGATTTCAACACAAACGCCGTTTCAGAAAGGTTGTTCTCTTTGGCGATCGCCTGCATCGTTTCAGTGGATAGGTCGTCGGCGTCGAATACGATTGCGCAGGGGTTGCCGCCTAGGGGTTGATCCGTGAACGCATCGACCTGCATGAACTCGTGAGTCATTCGCTGTCCCGTTTTTCAGTGCCAATTGAGTATTTTCAAACCTCAATTATCGACATGGAGTCTCAGTCCGGCAATCGCTTTCTTCAAAAACCCCAAGCGTTAAAACAACGACTCTAGATATTCGACAAGATCGGCGCGGCATGTCAGTTCTGAGCCCCCTTTCCCTTCAGGAACTCCTTCGTCTTCTGCAACGTTTTCGCATCAGGTTCTTCGGCGCCGTTTGTGCGAAGAAACTCAATGTACGATTTGTGGCCTTCGGCAATCGCCAGAGACAAAGCTGTTTCACCCGAGTCGTGAGTTTTGAGATTCACGTCAAAGCCCTTGTCGAGGCAAAGCTGCGCCAGGGCCAATTGATGCTCAACTGTCGGATCTTCGCCCAGAGGTCCGTAGTAAAAGTCCGAGATGAATTTGTGGGCAAGCAGATGCAGTGGGTAGAGGAAGTCGTGTTCGTAGAATGCGTCGCGTTCTTTCAAGTAGTCAAGATTCAACTCGATAACTCGCCGGTAGTCTTCGAACATGCCTTTCCGATTGTGGCTGGTGATCGCATTGCGAATGCAGTGAGCAGCCGCAAAGGTCGTGTGCCGCTCGCCGCAAATCTCCATACACAACTCGACGGTCCGCGCGTCGCCATGCCATGCCGATCCGTAAAGAAACGCTTCGTGGACGTTGCCGCCCCAGTGGTCTCGAGTTTCAGCGGTCGGGTGATTTTTCAACAACCACTCAATCGTCTCGTAGTCTTTGGCGATTGCAATTGCATAGTGATTAGGATGACCGCCCAGCGAAAGCACTCGGTCGAACAATTTGATAATCTCAGGGGCGTCAGCGGCGATTGGTTTTATTTGAGCTTTCATATCTGCGTCGATATCTGAAAAGCCTTTCCAAACCATATTCTTTGGAGCGCCGGCTGCGAGTGCCGCGTTGTAGACACGCGTTTCGAATGGCACGTCACAGTTCGGGTGCGCGTGCACGTCGGCACCGGCGTCGAGCAACATGTTGATCATTTCGAAGTTGCCGTGACTCAACGCATTCATCAGCGGCATTCCTGTTTCTCTGACTCCTTCCGGAAATGGAGGAGTCTTTTTGGCATCCGGATCGGCGCCAGCGTCCAGCAGCCGTCGCACCATTTCCAGGTTGTTCTGTCTCGTAGCCTGCCAGAGCGGGAACGAGTCGGTATCTCGATTCTCTGGATCGAAGTCTTTGCCAGCCAGCGACTGGTCCTTGGCCAGACATTCCTTTGCCGTTTCCCAATCGCCACTTTGCATGGCATCCCAGAACTTCTTTTCAACTGCTGTTGTACTTCCCGAATTTTCTTTGCCGCTCGCGGTGATGTTTGTAGTACCGTCTTCAGGTGGAACTGAATCTGACTTCCGGCTAAAGCCGGTACTACGAACTTGTGCTAAATCTTCAAAGAACGAGACTACTTTGTCTCGGCCTTTGGCCTTGGCAAGATCGCTGGCTGTGTTGCCTGCGTTATCGGCAACACTTGTGTCGGCTCCATGATCGACCAACAGTTTGACAACACTCGTATGGCTGTTGCGAATCGCTGCGGAGTGCAGTGAAGTTCGTCCTTCATCGTCAAGCTTATTGGGATCGGCTCCGTTTTTTAGTAACCACTTGACAGCCTCGATGGAGCCGCGATTGGAGCTGCCATGCAGCAACGTCCGCTTCTGAGCCGGGTAAATTGAGTTGATGTCAAAGCCGTTCTTTAAGATCACGTTTGCGACCTTTTCAAACGGTTCGCCACTGCGCTGATGAGGCTCAAAGGCAAATTCAACGGCTTGGTGAAGTTCGTTGATCTTGATCTGCCCGGCATCAATCAGTTTTTGCATGATGTCCGGGTTGCCACCGAACCAAGCGCACATCAGTGCCGGCGTCAGCGGGATTTCGTTTTCAACGACCAAATTCGTGGCGACGCCGCATTCGATCAGAAACTTACTCGTCGATTCCAGTTTTGATTTGTAGTCGGCGTTGGTTCGCCCCAATCCTGAGGCTGTTGCATAGTGCAACAAGTTGAATCCATTTTCATCGCGAAGTTCGCTGATTACTTTCTCGCCGTCATCGCCTTTGGATTCAGCGAAGGTTTTTAAGTACTGAACATCGCCGACAGAAGCTCGAACAAAAGGATCTTCCGGTAAGCCAACACCATTTGCGACGTACTCAATCAATTCAATGTTGCCGTACATCGCTGCGGTACAGATCGCCGGTTGTTTCATCCAGTCAACTCGTGCCAACGGGTCGAGTCCCTTGTCGATGCAGAATTGAAGAATCTGCTGGTGCCCGTCGTTGTGCTTTACCGTTCGGAAATCGGTAACAGCTCGCTCGAATACTGCGCCCAAGTCGAATCTCTCATCGCTTTGCCAAAGTTCATGCAGTTTTTCGAAGTCGCCTTTCTTGGCAAGATCTTTGAAACGCGGAGACGCGGAGGGCGCAGAGGTAGATTCGGAGTGTTGCTCTCTTTGATCTCCCTCTCCGTGATCTCCGTGCCTCTGTGTTTTGGATTTATTCACGTCATCAGTTGAGCCCTTTGTGCCGTCAGACATGGCGTTGTCCAGCAAGTCGACAATCGCTTTATCGCGCATGTGCCAACTGGCCCAACTCAGCGGACTGTCTCCATTGGCATCTCGAATGTTTGGATCGGCTCCCGCGTCCAGCAGTAACTTGATGATCTCGGGAGTGCCATACGCAGCAGCGCGATGGAGCGGCGTTTCTCCTCGAACTCGCGCGTCACGCCACAGCATGTAGGTCTTTTTTCCGGGCAACGTTTGACGGTTCGGATCGGCGCCGGCGTCGAGTAGAGACTTGACTTGTTCGAAGTTGTCACCGCAAACTGAGTGGTGCAGTGCAGTTTCTCCGTTGTGATGGCTGGAGACATTGGCGTCAGCCCCCGCATCAAGCATCGCTTTGAGACACTCCGTGTTAAACCCAGCGATGCCGACCAGCACCGGCAAGATATTTTCGTTTCGCTGCAAGTCAGGATTCGCACCTTTCGAAAGCAAATACTTGGTGATCTCCGGATGAAAATTCAGCAATGTGCCTGAACCGTTTTCGTCATAAGCGTTTGGATCGGCTCCAGCTTCGATCAGCTCTTTGACTTTTTTGAGATCGCCAGCAAAAGCGGCACCCCAAAGCTCTGGGTTGCGACGAGGATTGCCTTCGAAATCCAACAACTCGATCACTTCCTGCGATGCTAGATTTCGAATCGCCAAGCAACAGGGCGTATCGCCAACTTCATTGCGTAACGTCTTGTCGGCTCCAGCATCGAGTAGCCGCTGAATCGAAACGATGTCACCGGACGTGGCTGCCTGATGCAACGTTTTAGGCGAGTTGGATTTAACCTGAAAAGGTTCCATTTCAAATCCATCCAGCGTGTCGAGGTCAAAGGCTTCATGACTGCCTCGACCGAAGTCAATTTGAACCACGTTCATAGTTTCGCTGCAGTGGTATTCTCCGTCAATGTAATATTGGAATTTGGTACTTGTTGGGAACCAGATGCCGTCGATAACCGAAAGTTCGTTTTCAATTCGCAAGTCATAGGTTTTGTTTTTGACTTTGGAAACTCGTCGCAGCAGAACTGGTTGATAACCTTGCTTTTTTGCCAAACCAATTTCGTAGTTCCATTTCATGCCGTCCACATCAGCTTCAAACTTCACGACCCTTTGGAGGCCGTCTGCAGAATCTTCGAAACTAAAATCCCGGGCACCTTCTGGAAGCAGGTTTTCTTCCAACGAGCGCGAGTTGACCGATTCAACAAACCACGGAATCAACCCAAACTTTCGGTAGTCGGGGTCAATCTTGGGTTCCGGTTTGCCACCCCAACGCTGTAGTGGCTGGTCATCAAAGAGTCGAACCCCATATTCCGGCGTGTATATCTCGACCAATTGTTGGTTGAAGGACGCGTTTTCCGACAGCTGGTTGAAACGAAAACGATTGCCATCGTGATACAACTGGTAATGCCGTGGACTGGTTTCAGATCGATCGTGAAACAAAGGGTCGATGATGAATTTCAAACGAGCTTGCACGATTGAGTTGCGTGTTTTGATAATAGTGTCGACGAGATTCTTGTAGCTTTCGGCGTCCGCAACCTCGTCAGGCTCAGTGTTTGGCTGGTTAACATCGAAGCCAAGTGACTCTTTGAGCAGTGCGACGATTTCTTCGTGGCCTCCTTTTTGAGCAAGTTCCATTGGCCGATGAGCCTGAAACTCGGCAGGCAAATTCGGGTCGGCGCCGTGCTTTAGCAGCTCGCGAACCAATTCAATATCACCACGATCGGCTGCGCTGGACAAAGCTGTCCGTTGCCGCTCGATGTTTACGGCATTGACGTCGCCACCGGCATCGACGAACGCAGAAACAAAGGCCACATCTTTATTCCAGTGCAGTTTTGTCGCACCCATCCATTTCACCGAAGTGTCGACAGGTTTTACTTCCGCACCATGTTCAGTGAGTAACTCAAGCAATCGACCTTCGAATCCGCGTGCATTGCGTTCAGCGATTCGCGACTTGGCTTCGTCACCAAATCGTTTCAGGTACGCTTCCAGTAAGTCTGCATCTCGATAGAGCAGGATGACCTCCAGCAAATGCCTGACTTGCCAATCGGAAACGGTATCACGAGCCAGGACTTCGCGGACCGCTGCGGCGGCGACTTCATGTTCAGGCTTGTCGTTACGTTGCGGAATAACGATATGTTCTTTGCCACTGTGTTCGTTGAGCAGCTCAATCATCCGCTTGCGATCGGCTTTATCTTTAATCCACAAGTTTGCAGCAAACAATGTGTCGCCAGAACTGTCCGAGAACTGCATCGGCTCAGCACCGTTCTTAAGCAACAACTCGGCACTTTCATATTCGTTGCGGCTGACGGCGGTATAAAGTGCGCATCCGAATGGAGCGGTGTGCTCCGTCATGTTCGGGTCGGCCTTGTGCTCAAGCAGCAACTGCAGCATCTCAAGGTTCCCAACGGCGGCATTCAAAGGGCTGCCCAGATGGCCAGGCATATGGTGGACCAGAGATTTGTCTTTAGCCAGCATCTTTTTGACTTGTTCCAGATCACCACTGCCGATCGCTGTATGGAAATCGACTTCGGCGCCCAGCTCCAGCAGCCTGTCTCGAGCCGCTATAACGTGCGACCAATCATCCAGTCCGCGGACCAACTCCTTTTTGCGGTTGGTCCACATCTTCACCTGATGCGGCATGGCATGCGCGCCGTTGCGGCGACTGGGATCAGCACCTCGTTCAACCAGCAAATCAATCATCGGGATTTGCCGTGAGAATGCTGCCCAATGCAGCGCCGTGTTGCCGTCTTCGTCGGCAATGTTTACTCGCTCAGCATCTTCGTCGAGTAGTTGCTTCATCGCTTCGACGTCTTGATCGCACAACGCCTGAACCATCAGCTGTATATCGGGATGGTAGTTGAATTTGTTTTCGATCCGCTGCAGCATCAAGTCATGGATCTCATCGTGCCCCATTTCTTTGGCGATACTCAACATCCGTTCCCAACCGTACCAGCCCCACTTTTCCGTGAGCTCCGTGTCGGCCGTCAGCAGAATCTTGACGCATTGTGTGTGGCCGCCGTAGATCGCCAGATCAAGCGGACAGTGATATCGGAACGCAAGGTCCTTTAGCCGAGAATCCTTTTCGATCAGCTTTTTGACGACTTCCGCTTTTCCATCGGCTGCCGCGCACCACAGTTCCCAACCATCGTCGTAATCAATTTCACGCGAAGCCAAACCAAAAGGAGCTTGCCAGGGATGCAGATCATTGATGTCCGCATCTCCGTAGCCAAAGGAAAGGTCAGGGCGTTGCATGCGAGTGAAGTTGTCGGAGTAACGAGGCATTGCTTTACTTTCGTATTTGTTTTCTAAGTCAGAAAAGAGGCTGGAGGCGAGCAGGCATGTTCCCGCAACAAGGACGGGCAATGTGATTAGTACCAGTGGAATACGAGCCCGAAGCGTCAGCGAGTGGTTTATTAGAGGGCCTGTTCCCAAAAACCACTTACTTGCGTTTCGGGCTTGCATTGGTGGGTCAGCTGCACGACTCTCAACAATCCTTTGGACTCGTATCAGCAGCGAACCGTCCGTAGCCGCAAGCGCCGGGCTTGTCCTGGCTGATGCACCACTGCGACATTGCTCCAGTTGCAACAGCGCACGTGCGTAAGTGATCTGGTCGCTGCTCTGACGTACAACTTCTTCATCAGCGGCAAACTCGCGCTCGGTGCGAATCTGTTTTGACAACCACCAAACGCATGGATGATAAAACAGTAACGACTCGATGCCCGTTTGCATCACATTGACGAGATAGTCATGTCGTTTGATGTGTATCAGTTCGTGCAGCAGTATCAACTCAAATTCACGAGCACTCAAGCCACTCACCATCGCAGGCGGAAGCAGAATAATCGGCTTCAGCCAGCCTATTAGTGTTGGCACGTCAACGAGTTTTGATTGCTTGAGCTGGATTCGCGTAGACAACCCCATTCGTTGGATCAGTTTCTCGAACGGTGCCAAGACTTCGATCGGTGGTTGGCTGGTATCGGTAAGGCTTAACTGACGGGCTTTGCTCCATTGCATCATCGAATGGCCAAGCATAACCAATGCTCCGAGCAACCAAAGCCACGCCAGACCTGTCAGCCAATAGTTTGCCTGAACCGAGGTGACGGCGACGTCCGCAATTTTCGCATGTTGCGGCGGAAAACCTGGCTCGATTCGCTCGAGGTTGATTGGAGTGGCGCGGTTGGTTTCAACAGCTCCATCAAACTGGACGCCGGGTCCCCATTCTCGGGCCTGTAAATCAGCGGTGCGATTTACTAATTGCAGCTGCCGAGGTCGTTCCGACAAAGCCGCAGGTGAATCGGAGATCGAAAATGTTGCTATTGGTGCCAACAACATCAACAACAGCCCGCAACATTGGATTACATATCGAGAATTTGCTGAGCGAAGCAACTTCAACGCTTGCCCGATTCTCAGGAGCAAAGTAACTGCGATCGCAATCAGAGCGATTTGCCAAAGCGAATGCAGCAACGCAATCCCGATCCGTTGCAGAACAGGATTGCCGAACAAATCAGCGATACCGTTCATCAGCCATCTCCCTGTTGAAGTTGGTCAAGCAACTCGCGAATCTCGTCCAGTTCTTCCTGTGATGCTTTCTTGGAGGAAAGCGCCTGGATGACCATACGGCCAGGGGAGCCTCCGTAAACACGATCCATCAAGTCACGCATCATTCCCTTCTGCGTCGTCTCCTGTTTCTTGACGGTGCGATAAATGTGCGGCCGTGCCGATTCGTCTCGTTTGACAAGTTCTTTGTCCAACATCACCGACAACATTTTGACGGTCGTCGAGTAATTAGTTTCCTTGTTCCTTGAGATCGCTTCGTGGATAACACGCACCGGCGACGGGCCAAATTCCCAGAGCACTCGCAGTATTTGCAATTCCGCAGCAGTTGGTTGCGATGAACTTTCCCAAGGCATAATTGACTCTTTTCTGTGTTGAAGTCGGGTAAGCCTGTGAAGCCAGGTTGGCAATGCGAACGCTTGCACCGAAAGCCGACTTGCTGTTTCCGGTCAGTTTAGCGAAGTTCTTCGCTAGTGCAAGCCAAAAAGCGAAAGACTTCGCTAACTGGCTTAACGAGGGGTTTTTTAGAGTTGGCCACAGATGGGCACGGATAAACACGGATCAAAAACTGTTTCGTGTTTTTGCTTGAATTCGCCAACGATGAAGGTCTTCGGAACGCGTTTTAACTGAATCACGTATTTAGCCTTCGTAGATGACGTAGTCAATTTCTTGCCAGGACTCGACTTCCGGGATCCAGATATCATTGACGAAAGCAACGTGTTCAGGATGTTCGTTGTAGAACTGGTAGGTGTCTTCATCGTCGAATTCCATTGACAATCCAAAACGATGCTCGCATTTTGAGCTAACATGTCGCAAGATTTCGAATTTTTTGACAGTCGCGATTTGATCAAGCTTCTGGGCAGCTTCGAGCAATCGCTTTTCCGCTTCCGTTCCGGCCTCATGCTTGGGAGTGAACATCACAGTGTGTCGGATCATCAGTTTTCTGGTGGCTTGTTGGGTGCGAGTCGAATAAACGTTGGCATTGCCAAGCTGGGCACCGAGTTTGCCATCGTTTATGCCACGAATCAACAGCTTCGGCTCCCTTTTTAAATAAAACCCATCGGCGGGCGGTTTGGATATAACGTCGAGTTTTCAAGCCCTTAAGAGTACTGGACCGCACAATCGGAACCTGGTTTCAGGATCATTCCTTGGAATGGCATTTTTGATTTCGTAGTAGGTACAATAGGTTTCGATTGTTATTTTAAATGTGTTCTTACTAAATTCTTCTCAGAGCTACAGATGTCAGCCAAGCCAACGATCTGGAACTTTGGGAAGAACGTTCGGATTGAACCAGAGCATATTTATCAGCCAGGTTCCGTAGATGAACTGCTGGTAATTCTTGGACGTCATCGCAACGAAAAAATCCGTGCGGTGGGTTCGCTGCATGCCTGGAGCGATGCGGCCAAAACAACAGAAGTTGTTGTTAGAACCGATCATTTAAATTCGATCGAAATCGACACGGCGTCACAGTTGGTAAAGGTTGGAGGCGGCTGCAAGGTCAAACGTCTGTTGCAGGAACTTGCCAAACACGGTTTTACTTTGCCTTCGGTCGGTTTGATCGACGAGCAAACGGTAGCCGGTGCTGTTTCGACGGCGACACATGGTTCCGGCAAGAGAAGCTTGTCGCACTATATTCAAGCCGTGGAAATCGCACACTTTGACAATGACACCGGCGAAGCAAAGCTGTCACGCATTGACTCCGGCATCGAACTTGAGGCCGCGCGGTGTTCGATTGGTTTGCTGGGAATCATGGTATCAATCACGTTTCGTTGCGTTCCGAAGTACAACATCGAAGAACACGCGGCTGCGCATGCGAATCTGGAATCCGTTTTGGCTATGGAGTCCAGTCATCCGCAGCAACAGTTTTACTTGATGCCCTGGTCGTGGACTTTCTTTGGTCATCATCGAGTTGAATGCAAAAAGGTTCGAAGTTCATTGGCTACGATCTACCGCTGGTACTGTTTTCTGGTGGTTGACGTCGGGTTGCATGTCGCCATGTTCATGCTTGCGAAAATCCTCAAACAAGCATGGGCAATTCGCTTGTTCTTCAAACGCGTGTTGCCGTTGACGATTATCCGCTATTGGAAAGTCGTCGATGATTCGCACGCGATGCTTACGATGGAACACGAGTTGTTTCGACACATCGAAATTGAGTTGTTTGTTCAGAGAGCAAAATTGAAATACGCGACCAGCTTTGTGACCGATGTGCTGGCTTGGTGTGGCGGAACTGTATTACAAAACCAAGGCGATACTCTCGATCAAATCAATCAGATTGGTTGTCAGGATGCGTTTGACAAATTGAAGGGGTGTTACGTGCACCACTATCCGATCTGTTACCGCCGGGTGCAATGCGATGATGCACTGCTTGCGATGTCGACGGCGAGCGACGAATCTACCGAAGACTGGTACGCGATCAGTTTTATTAGCTACCAATGGCCGAACGATCGGGATGGCTTTTTCCAGTTTGCGAACTTCATCGCGCCCGCGATGGCCGAGTTGTTTGGAGGTCGTTGCCATTGGGGCAAATACAACCCTTTGAGTCAGTCGACCAATGACCAACTTTACCCGCGAATCGAAGAGTTCCGAGGCGTGGTCAAGCGATTCGATGAGCGCGGAGCATTCAGAAACCGATGGCTTGATCGCGTTCTGTAGAATGGTTCGTTCATCTTCTGGGACTGAGAGGACGTCAAAAAGAGGCTGATCGACCTTTGGACGGTGTCAAAATTTCGAAATGCCGTGTACGTTGGATCTGAATAACTTGCCCCGAACATTGGCCGAATTGACATGTCACTACGTACCTTCTTTTGTTGCCTGTTTTGTTTGCCGTTGCTTGCTGAAGTATCTACAGGCGAAGAAGCCAAACCCAATTTCATTATCATCTTTACCGACGATCAGGGTTACGGCGACCTTGGTTGTTTTGGTTCCAAGACGATTAACACCCCGAACATAGATCAACTGGCGGCTCGCGGAAGAAAGTACACGAGCTTCTATGTGCCTTGTTCAGTTTGTTCGCCTTCACGGGCCGCTTTGTTGACAGGTTGCTACCCAAAACGGATCGGTATGCACGAGCATGTGCTGTTCCCGAAAAGTGAATATGGTTTGAATCCAGATGAATACACGATCGCCGATCACCTGAAGTCGCAGGGGTATTCAACGGCATGCGTTGGCAAATGGCACCTCGGGCATCTTCCTGAGGTGCTTCCGCGAGCCAACGGATTCGATTCCTATTTTGGGATCCCGTACTCGAATGACATGAATCATCCGGACAACAAGCGAAAGACCAAATTGAAAAGCGACGCATTGTGGGCCGACCAGGAATCGGCGATTACCGGTTGGAATACACCATTGGTGGAAAACGAGAAGATAGTCGAATTGCCGGCAGATCAAAGAACGATCACTCGACGCTATACGGATAGAGCGATTGAGTTTGTAACGGCGAACAAAAACAAACCGTTCTTTTTGTATTTGCCGCATTCAATGCCGCACATTCCGCTCTACGTTCCTGATGATGCCTACGATCCCGATCCGGCAAACGCCTACAAATGTGTTATCGAGCATATCGATAGCGAAACAGGACGCTTGATGAAAACCGTTAAAGACCTCGGGCTTTCCGACAGCACGTACGTAATTTTCACGTCCGACAATGGACCTTGGCTCTGGTTCAAAAATCACGGCGGATCTGCTGGACCGCTGAGGTCCGGGAAAGGGACAACGTTCGAAGGAGGGCAACGAGTGCCTTGCGTTATCGCCGGTCCGGGCATTCCAGCCGGAACCAGCACCGATGCGTTCACGACGACGATGGACTTATTGCCGACGATTGCCGCGATTGTGGGCCAGCCGTTGCCTGGCGAAAGAAAAATAGATGGCCTGGATATTCGTCCGACATTTACTTCTGACAAATCGCCGCGAGAAGAAATGATTTTCTATTCGCCACATGGCGCACTGACCGGCCTTCGACGTGAAAACTGGAAGTATCTGGCGATCAAACCTCGTAAACAGAAAAATGAGTCAGAGCCTGAGGTCAAGCGATACCTGTTCGATCTCGCCAAGGATTTGGGCGAACAGAACAATCGCCTCGAACAGGAACCAGAACTTGTTAAGTCAATGGAAGAACAAATGAAGCTACTTGACGATGAAATCACCGCCAACGCCCGGCCCGTTTGGCGGAAGCCGGAATAGTCTGCGCTTCATTCAACTTGAATTCAGATTCCGGCATCGAGATTATTGAATTTGCCGATCTTCAAAAGCTCTTTCAACATCGCCGTTGGGTTGGCGAATCGCTGGTCAGGATCCTTGGCCAGTAATTTCAATACGACATCCTGAAACAGTTCGTTGGTTGACAGCTGGAAATTCTTGGGAGGCGCCGGTGTCTCATCGCGAACATTGGCGATCATCTCCACCATCGTATCTCCACTGATCGGAGGTCGGCCGGTCAACAGTGCATAACAGGTAGCGCCCAAGCCGTACAAATCGCTTCGCGTATCGACATCGGCGTCTGCCTTGGTTCGCTCGGGAGCGAGGTAGGGAATGTCACCGAGAATCTGGCCCGGTTGAGTCACCTGCTGAGCCAGCGTACCTTCCAACGCCTTGGCCAACATGAAATCGCCCAGCAAACATGCGCCATCGCTCTTGCGACGAAGAATGTTGATCGGTGTTACGTTGCGATGAACGATCTTGTTTTCGAAACCGGTTTGCAAAGCTCGTCCGATATCGACGGCGACTCGCCAGACCTTTTTCCAGTCCATCATGCCTTCGATACCGATGTTCTCAATTTCAGCCGCGAGGTTATCGCCGTCCACGAACTCCATCGCTGCCCAGCAGTATGGCCCGTTCTTGCCGGCGTTGAACAGCTTGACGATCCGCTCGTCTTTGATCGGCAGCATCGTTTTCATCGCGCGAACGAATCGCTGACGCTGTTCGTCATTGGCAGTGAATTGAGGCGATAGAACTTTGACTGCCGCGACGCGATTTTTTTCGCTGTCCGTCGCCTTGAACATCATGCCAGAATTACCTGTGCCGACAATCTTGTCCAACATGTACGGACCCAATTGCACGCCAACCAGGTCTTTGAGCGGCTTGATAAGAGTCGGCTGCTCAACGTAGCCTGGCGCGATGGTTGTCTCGCCATCGTCCTTGATAATTTGCATTGTCGAGTCACCGACGCGGATGGTGTTACCAATCTCAACATTCTCGGTTTTGATCTGCGTATTGTCGACGAATGTGCCGGACGAACTTCCCAGGTCCGTGATCGAGATCGAGTTCTCAAGTACGGCGACTTCGAAATGAACTCTGGATACAGACGGATCGTTGATTTGTGTATCGGATTTGTCGCCGCGACCGACGACCAGTTTTTTACCAGGTGACAAATCAAAAGCACGTCCTTTGTCAGGACCCGAGATTATTTTTAGCTGCAGCATTGCACTTCAATAACGTTCAAATTGACTACTCAGAATCAGCCCGATCAGAATGGGCTTTGGTGTGACTATAGTAAAGCAAAACCCGGAAATCAGGAAAGCAAAACCGGGTAATTGCAGTTTATAAACTAAAGAACGCGGCGTTCCATTGAGTTGGAACGCCGCGTTCGGTTCGAGTTTCCGGTTGGAAATGATTTTTCCACGTAGGCGGATTTGCGCTTCGAAGCGATTACGCTTCGTCGCCGGCGCGATACCACTTGGCCAGATCTGGCTGGAAGTCGCAAAGTTCTGCGTCGGTGAAATAGAGACCAATTTCCCGAGCCGCGGCTTCCGGTCCGTCCGAAGCGTGGACGAGGTTCATCTGGCGGCTGCTGGAAAAGTCCCCCCGAATGGTGCCGGGTGCTGCTTCCAGGCCGCTGGTCTTGCCAAGCATTTCACGAACCACACGGATCGAATTGAGCCCTTCCAGGACAACGGCGACGACTGGTGCTCCCGTAATGAACTCTTCGAGGCCGGAGTAAAACGGCTTTTCGACGTGCTCTGCGTAGTGCTGTTTGGACAACTCAGGGGTGACGTGCATGAGCTTCATGGCCACGATTGAGAGTGCTTTATTCTCGAAGCGGGTAATGATTTGTCCGATAAGCCGACGCTGAACGGCATCTGGCTTGAGTAGAATTAGTGTTCTTTCCATCGATATTGATCCCGGAGGGTTCAGAAAATTCTGTAGTTGATTTTTGAAGCGTCGGATTCTAGCAGAGTTTTCCCCCTTCCGAAAACCACCAAATTTTGCCAAACTAGCCGTTATTCCCGAGGATTTCGGTCTGACTCGTGGCAGATGTTTGTCTCGCAGCCGAGCATTGGGCAACCGCCGACCAGCGATGGCAAGTCGTCAGAGCTTACGCAGTAGCCGACTTGCAAGGCCCAGCCGTTTTAGGCAAGGCATGAACAAGTCCTCACATTGGTACATATTCAGAACTGCGGTTCATTCTATTAGTCGGGCTCCTGTAATTTCATACCCCGCCCGCTCGCGAGTCTTCCATGGTCACGACCACAGATCAATTTCCTTCCACGGCCAAGCCGTCCGAATCTGTTTCCGGAGTCACTGTACGACTGGCCGGCGACAGTGGTGACGGAATGCAGTTGCTGGGTACTCAGCTAACCAATACATCGGCGTTGTCCGGCAATGATGTCGCAACGTTTCCAGACTTCCCGGCCGAGATCCGTGCACCCCGCGGTACACGGGCTGGCGTCAGTGGATTTCAGGTGCAGTTTTCCGCCGAAGAGATTTTCACTCCCGGCGACGGTTTGGACGCGCTGATTTGTATGAACCCGGCAGCGCTGGTTACGAATATCGCTGACTTGAAATCATCCGGGATCCTGGTTGTCAATTCCGACAGCTTTGAAGCCAAAGACCTCAAGCTTGCCAAGCTCGACGAAAATCCGTTGGACGGCAGTTCGCTCGAAAAATATCGTGTGATCAAAGTTCCGATGACTTCGTTGACTCGTAAAGCAGTCGAAGAGACCGGTGTCTCTACGAAGATCGCTGATCGCTGTAAGAACTTTTTCGCGATGGGTTTGGTGTTCTGGTTGTACGGTCGCGAAGTCGAACCGACATTGAATTTCATTGAGGCGAAATTCAAAGGTAAGCCGGACGTCGCAGCGGCGAACCGAATGGCCCTCAACGCCGGTTGGAACTTTGGCGAGACCACCGAACACTTCGCTTCGACGTATCAAGTGGCACCGGCGGAACTGAAACCGGGTACCTATCGAAATATCATGGGCAACCAGGCATTGGCTTGGGGACTGATATCGGCATCGCAGCTCAGCAAGAAACAGTTGTTCCTGGGTTCGTATCCGATCACGCCTGCCAGTGACGTTTTGCATGAGCTGAGTAAATTCAAACACTTCGGCGTGCGAACATTTCAGGCGGAGGACGAGATCGCTGCCGTTTGTTCGACGGTTGGAGCTGCATTCGGTGGCTCGATGGCAGTCACCACCAGCAGCGGCCCCGGAATCGCGCTCAAGGGCGAAGGAATCGGGCTCGGTGTGATTCTCGAATTGCCGTTTATCGTGATCGACATTCAACGTGGCGGCCCAAGTACTGGTTTGCCGACCAAGACGGAACAGTCGGATTTGCTGATGGTCAAACATGGACGCAACGGAGAGTCTCCGATGCCGATCATTGCAGCACAAAGTCCAAGCGACTGTTTCATGGTTGCGATTGAAGCCTGGCGTATTGCCACCAAGTTCATGACTCCTGTGTTCATCTTGTCGGATGGTTACATCGCCAACGGTGCCGAGCCATGGAAGATTCCGAACGCCGCGGACCTGGAGCCAATCGAAGTCACACACCCGCAAGCCAACGGCGAAACGTTCCTGCCCTACAGCCGCGATGAAAATCTTGCTCGACCCTGGGCCATTCCAGGCACGCCCGGACTGGCGCATCGGATTGGTGGCTTGGAGAAAGAAGACGGGACTGGAAACGTTAGCTACGATCCGGAAAACCATCAGCACATGGTCGACACGCGAGCGAACAAGATTGCCAAAGTCGCTGACTTCGTTGATCCATTAGAGGTCGACGGACCGGAAGGTGGTTTGTTGGTGCTTGGCTGGGGAGGCACGTACGGTGCCTGCCGAACGGCCGTACACACTTGCCGAGAAAACGGAATGCAAGTCGCCCACGCGCACCTCCGTTGGCTCAACCCGTTCCCCAGGAACCTGGCAGAAGTCCTCAGCAAGTTCGACAAGATCCTGATCCCGGAATTGAATTCGGGTCAGCTTCGAATGATCATCAAGAGCGAGTTTGATGTCGCGGTCGAAGGCCTTAACAAAGTCAAAGGCAAACCGTTTCGCGTCAGTGAAGTGGTTGAGAAGATCCAACAGATTTCCCCAAGCAAATAGTACAAACAAAATAGTAGATCAGAGCGTAAGGAAGAGCATCCATGAGCAGCACAGAACTACCTGTACTCAAGCCAGCTGACTTTGCATCCGATCAGGATGTCCGATGGTGTCCCGGTTGCGGCGACTACTCCATTCTTGCCAACATGAAAAAGGCGTTGCCGGACTTGGGCGTGACTCCCGACAACACCGTATTCATCTCGGGGATTGGTTGCTCCAGCCGTTTTCCTTACTACATGAATACTTATGGCATGCACAGCATTCATGGCCGTGCACCTGCGTTTGCGACCGGCCTGAAATCGTCTCGCCCTGATCTGAATGTCTGGGTGATCACTGGCGATGGCGATGCACTGAGTATCGGTGGCAATCACTTGATGCACGCGATCCGTCGTAACATCGACATCAATATCGTGCTGTTTAATAATCGAATCTACGGATTGACCAAAGGACAGTACTCGCCGACTTCAAGCGTCGGTCACGTGACTAAGAGTACGCCGGCAGGTTCGATCGACCATCCGCTGAATCCGATCTCCGTTGCCTTGGCAGCCGAAGCCACGTTCGTTGCTCGCAGTATCGATGTGAATGCCAAGCACCTGATCCCAACGCTGAAGCGAGCGGCCGAACATCGCGGAACGTCTTTCGTCGAAGTTTATCAGAACTGCAACGTCTTTAATGACGGCGTCTGGGATTACATGAAAGACAAGGCGACCAAAGACGATAACTCGTTGTTCCTTGAGCACGGCAAGCCGATGATTTTCGGTGGCGGCAAGAAAGGGATTCGCCTGAATGGTTGGAGTCCGGAAGTCGTCGACTTGGACGGCAGTATCGCCCAGGATGACTTGCTGTTCCATGATGAAAAGGCACTGAATCCACAACTGGCATTCATGCTTAGTCGCATGCGAGTTCCTGATTTCCCAGAACCGCTGGGCGTCTTCCGCTGTGTCGAACGAGCTACCTATGATTCAGCTCTAAACGCACAGATTGATCAAGCCGTGTCCGATAGAGGGGCAGGGCAGTTGGATCAACTGTTCCGCAGCGGCGAAACCTGGGACGTTTCCTGAATCGGAGCGCAATAAAAAAACGCGCCGGCTTGAAGCAGACGCGTTTTTCTCAGGAAACCAAATCTCGGATGAGACGGGAAGACTTTTAAATTCGATGAGATTTGTATTCCTGGGTGCTACCGAATGTGAGACCACGGGGCACGAACTGGATAGACTCCCAGCTGATTAGTGTTTGATGGCCAGTGCGGTGCAGACGAAAATTGCTGCGAGATCCCGCTGCCTCCGCCTGGATTAGCCGAACCGAACTGATGGTTGATTGGCAGGCTCGTTGTGCCGCCAACTCCCCACGAGTAATTTGTCTGGAACGATGCGGTGGGAGGAACAACCAAAGCGGTTGGTGCATTCCATCGCCAGTAATTATGTCCGCCGTGCCACGGAGTCTGCTGGGCTCGGCTGCGGTTCCACGCATCCGTACGGGCGGCATCGATTCCATTATGACTGTACGCGTACCCAGGAGCAGGGTGAAATCGGTCGCGAGAAGCTTGCCAAGCTCGCTTGACTCCCATCTGGTACTGGCGAAGTTGGCAACCAGGACAAGCTACATCCCAATTGCCATTGGTGAACTGACAATTTCCCTGGCAAGGCCATTTGCTTTGGTCGACACTGTTGCCGATACCAGTCGTGGGATCCACGTTGTCTGTTGGACCTGGGTCGATCAAGGTCTCGCCTTTGCGGGCACACAGTCCGCACAGCTTCCCGCGAAGGCAACGTCCGCCACAGCCACTGCAAACTCCGCCTCCACCGGCATCGTAGCCTTCGGTACCGCCATCATAGTACTCGGAGCCACCGCCAATGTATTCCGAACCACCACCATCGTAGTACTCCGAGCCAACACAATCCTGGCACTGGGCACTGACATCTGCATTGATGCCTGCGTTGATGCCAATCGCGGCCACGAGGACCAGCGTTCTATAAAGGATTTCTTTCATTTCCATTCCTGGGGTTTGTTGTTCGCCAACATGTTTAGTTTCACTGGCCGACCGGATTGTTCGGCAATCTGCTTTAACGGTAATTTCGACTGTTCATGGATTCAGCTGCTCGAGCGACAGCCTGTTGCCGAGCGTTGTTCCAGTTCGAAGATTTGGCAGCACAACTTTCGCAGCCGCCGTATCCACTTCCGCCGCCGCTTTCGTATCCATAGCCATCACCGTAGTCGCCGGAATCGAATCCGCCACAACTCCCGTCGCTGCATCCACCGCCACTGCCATGTCCAAGACCACCAAGTCCACCGAAGTGTCCGCCACCATGATGACCAAGTGCTCCGTGTAGCAAACCAGTCTTCGGACGCGGAACTGTGTATCTTCTGTTCCAGGCGTTTTGCAATTTCTGGAACGGCAGAGTGACTCCCGGCAGCGGAACAACGCTGTTGCTTCCACTTTGCCAGCGAACGGTTGTCTTGTTGACGCCGTAGCCGCCTTGGTTACGTCCGCCACCGCACTGGTCGCAGTAGAACGATTCGGGTGTCGCGTAATAGCGATAGTAATCTCGCTGGTGAGCGTACATGTGTTCGTGCGGCATCAGTGGCTGGTACGTGTTGTACGTATGGCCAACATGACGAGGCACTTGGTGAGGTGCCGGGTACAATTCCGCGTGAGTCGAACTGGCTCCCTGCGTGTAGTACTGCGAGAACAAGTTGTTAGGCCGGCTGCCTTGAGCAACAACGGCGTCTGCTGCCATGGTGACAACGGTGAAACAGACTATCGCGACAATGGTTTTACCGTGTCGGCAAATTTGATTTTGGGTCTTCATCGTTCAGGTTCCTGCTGATTAGTGTTTCCCAACGGCGGCGAGTTTGCTGCCTTTGTGATCCGGTACAGGCCGTTTCGGACAAACGATCGCTGCGATTGCAATCCGCGGATTCACTGGATTCAGTTGAGTTTTTCGGCGAGTAGGCAAAACTGCTTTCAGCCAAAAGTTCCGATCTTCCGTGCAAACTGATTCGAGCCACGATACAACCGGAAGAACGTTTACAACCAAAACTGCCTGATTGCTACATTTTGCCTGGCACGCAAGTGTTGCCTTTTCCGGATACAGGCACAATTAGAAAGCCTGATCCAGCTTCTCATTCGTGGTGGTGGCGCTTGATGGCGATCTACACGAGGCGATGAATTGGAATAGAAGGCAAAAGTACCTTAAACGTCGATCTCTCCGGCGTCTTCGGCGCGGTTCATGATGAAGTGGAATCTTGCCATGGCGTCTTTGCCCATCAAGTCACTGATCACTCGGTCCGTTTCCAGTTGATCGTCAATTTCGACTTTCAACAAACGACGCGTTTTCGGATTCAAAGTCGTTTCCCACAACACTTTTGGCATCATCTCGCCCAAGCCCTTAAATCGCGTGATCTCTGGGGTCGAACGACCGTCGCCATGTTCTTCCAGGATTCGGGCTCGGTCTTCTTCGTCGGCGGCCCAGTGAGTTGTTTTCCCGATATCAATTCGAAACAACGGTGGCACGGCAATATACAAACAGCCGTTGGCAATCAATTGAGGCATATGGCGATAAAAGAAGGTTAACAACAAAGTTGTAATATGGTGACCGTCCGAATCGGCATCCGCCAACAAGATGATGCGGTCGTACCGCAGACCGGCCATATTCATCTTGGGGCCAATCCCACATCCAATGGCGGTAACCAGGTCCTGGATCTCTTTGTTCTCCAGGATTTTCTTCATGGTCGCGTTTTCAGTGTTCAAGACTTTACCACGCAACGGCAGGATCGCCTGGTTGTTGCGATCACGACCCTGTTTGGCCGACCCGCCAGCCGAGTCACCTTCGACAATAAACAGCTCGGAATCGCCTCGTCCTGAATTCAGGCAATCGCTCAACTTGCCCGGCAGCATAGATCGTTTGCCGCCAGTCTTGCGAGAAACCGCAGCGGAAGCAGCCCGCGACGCCGCCCGCGCACGAGCCGCAGCAATGATCCGTGCGATGATCCCGTCGGCAGTCTCCCGATTGTTGTTCATCCACTGTTCGAGGGCAGGGCGGACCGCCCCGTCAATCATACTTTGCACTTCCGCGTTGTTCAGTCGATCCTTGGTTTGCCCCTGGAATGACGGTTCAGCGATAAAGATCGAAACGATCGCAACCATACCTTCGCGAATATCATCCGGCAGAATCTTCACACCACGCGGGATCAAGTTGTGCATGTCAAAGTAGTTTCGCACCGCCTTGTTCAAGCCAGCTCGGAAACCGTTTTCGTGAGTTCCACCGCTACCGGTCGGGATCCCGTTTACATACGAGCGGACGTGCTCGTCGGTCGATTCAGTCCACTGCAACGCGAACTCGAAACGATCGGGATCGGAAACGCTCAACGTAAACGGCGCTTCGTGAATCGGATTGGCCTCGCGCTGTTTGCAAATCTTGGCGAGGTAGTCAACGATCCCGTTCTCGTGAAAGAAGGATTCCTTCTTGCCATTCACATCGTCGATGAAATTGACTTTCAGGCCACGGTGGAGAAAGCTGGCAATTTCCAAGCGTTGTCGAACTGTGTCGGGATTGAACTGGGTGCGGGGGAAGATCGTCGGATCTGGTGAAAACGAAATCGAAGTCCCGGTCCCTCGTACATTCCCTTTCAGTTTCTGCAGCTTGGTCTTGGCGTGCCCTTTGGCAAATTCCATTTTGTACTGCGCCCCTCCGCGCCGTACGACTGCGACCAGTTTCTTCGAAAGCGCGTTGACGACAGACGCACCAACGCCGTGCAAACCTCCGGCCGTTTTATAATTGTCGCCGTCAAATTTACCGCCAGCATGCAGAACGGTAAGCACCGTTTCCAAAGCACTCTTTTTGGTCTTGGCATGTTTGTCGATTGGAATGCCGCGTCCGTTGTCGGAAACCGTGACCGATTCGCCATCCTTGTGAAGCTGCACCGTGATCTCGGTCGCGTGCCCGTTCATGGCCTCGTCGATCGAGTTATCCATGATCTCCCAGATCAAGTGATGCAAACCGGCGGACTGAACGCCGCCAATGTACATGCCTGGGCGTTTGCGAACGGGTTCCAAGCCCTCAAGGACCGTGATATTTTCGCTTTGATACGATTTGGCCTTGGTGGATTTCGTTTTCGATTTCGATTTGGTAGCTGTGGGCATGGTGTGTTGCAGATTCTGGTTTGTTTCAAATCCGATTTTGTAATTTGCAATAGCTGGTGGAGACCACCGTCAGCGGTAACTAACTTTCGGAACTTACCGGTTTCAGTTCGCCAGGCGGCTTGATTGGGGGCCAGACGATTTTGGCAATCTTGCCGTTCTTCTGGATCTCATTTCCCTTGCCACCGCGAGACGTCGTGCGGTACTTGGCAGTGGAGATTGTTTTCTGTGCTCCGCGATTGGTTTCGACGACCAGCAAGTCCCGATCACCTGTCGATGGTTTGAACCCAAGCAACTTGTCTGTCTTGGCCAACTTGATCAGCGTGACGCCTTTGCCTGCACCGGAGAGGTAATTGATGTCTTCGGTTGGACAAATAACGGCTCGGCAGTCCTGCGAGATTGCCAGGATCGTTTCGCTGCTGTCGATCGCATAGACACCGATCAACTCGGCACCCTTGGTAGCCCTCGCATAACGCCGTCCGCTACGCGTCGACGGCTCGACAAACATCTCCAGCCCGAATCGCAGCGCGAAACCGTTGCTCGATGCAGCCAATCCATGCTTGTCGGGTAAGTATTCAGGCTGTTTGGGATCGGCGTAAACGTCGCCGATCACGCGGGGATCGAACGACAACATGGCGACAATCCGTTCGCCATCCTTCAAGCGGAAAATCTTTTGAATCGGATCGCCAAATCCTGTGGACGCTGGAATGTCAGCCATGCGGGCGGTGTAACAAACTCCGGTGGATGAAAAGAACCCAACCGTATTTCGTGTGGAACCACCCACGCAAGCCAAAACCGCATCGCCTTGTCGCAGTCGACTCTTGGCCGGATCAGCAATGTTCCGCTGACGTTTCACCCAGCCGTCTTTGGTGATCAAGACGTGACATTCTTCGTTGACAATAAAGTCTTCGGCGCTGATTTCGACTTCTTCCGAAACCGCTTCGATCTTCGTTCGGCGTTTGGCGTCCGGCAGTTTGCAATAGGTAGTGATCAACTCCTGAATTTCAGTTCGCACAATGGCCCAGCGTCCGGACGCGTTGGTGTCGGCGGTATCTTCTTTCAACAGCTTCCGGATCTCGCGTGCGCGTTTTTCTTTCTTTTTCAGCTCATCGAGGACGAGGTTGATTTCCAGCTTCGCCAAACGATACAACTTCAATTCCAGGATCGCTTCCGTTTGTTCGGCGTCCAGTCCGGTTTGTTTTCCTTTTCCTTCCTTGAGCGGGAAGCGTTTCATGATCTTGACGGCCGCGTCCGCTTTCCCATCGCTGCGACGGATGATTTTGATGACTTCGTCCAACACGTCGAAGATGGTGACAAAACCACGGAGGATATGAATCCTCTTTTCCAACGCCGCTAACTCGTTTTGCAGTCGCCGGGTGACAACGTCCAGTCGAAACTGCAGGAAATACCAAAGCGCTTCCTTCAAACCCAATCTCTCGGGGCGACCAACGTCCGGGTTTTCTGTCGGGACCAGACAGGTCAAGTTGACGTTAAAGTTTGTTTGCAGTTGCGTATTCTTGTACAGAAACGCCAGGACTTTGTCCGGGTCCGCGTCTTTTTTTAGTACCAAATCGATACGAATGTCATCGGTCGAAAGATCACGAACTTCGGTGACTAACGGCAGCTTACTGGAATAAACCAGGTCTGAAATCCGCTCCACCAAGCTGGCTTTGTTGACCGCATAAGGAATCGAGGTGATCTGCAAAACCCGGCCGGTTTTCTTATTGCCGCCGATAAGCTTGCTTTGCCCACGAGTCGTAATCGCGCCTTGTCCAGTGCGATAAATTTCACGCAACTCTTCCTTGCTGTTAATGACTTGCCCGCCCAACGGGAAGTCAGGACCTTGAACGGCATCCTGGGCTACCAATTGATAGTCTTTGATCTCCGGGTCCTTTAACAACTTCAAACAGGCGTTGCAAAGTTCCTTCAAGTTGTGAGGTGGAATGTTGGTCGCCATGCCAACTGCGATTCCGGTCGCTCCGTTGAGCAACAGGTTCGGTATGCGGCTTGGCAACACCACGGGCTCTTCGCGGCTGCCGTCATAGTTGGGGCGGAACGCGACCGTCAGCGTCGAGAGATCGGTTAACAGTTCGCCGGCAATTCGCGTCCGGCGACATTCGGTGTATCGCATTGCCGCCGCGTTGTCGCCGTCGATCGAACCAAAGTTCCCGCTGCCGTCGATGAGCGGCATACGCAGCGAGAATGGTTGAGCCATCCTTACCAAAGCGTCATAGATCGAACTATCGCCGTGCGGATGGTAGTTCGCCATCGCGTCACCGACGACCTTCGCGCTTTTGCGATGCTTGGCGTTGTGGTCGAGGCTAAGCTGCCGCGTGGTATACAGGATCCGACGCTGCACCGGCTTCATGCCGTCGCGAACATCCGGCAGCGCTCGGGACGTGATTACTGACAGCGAGTAGTTCAGATAACGGGTTTGAGCGGCCAGTCGCAGCGGAACGTTTTCCAGTCCCAACGTTTCGGCTTCATCAAACAGAGCGCGCTGCTTTCCGTTTTGCTTGCCATTCGATCTGGCTTTGCTTGCCGATTTACTTTTCGAGCCAGATTTCTTGCTGGCTTTCTTTTTTACGGGCCGGCGTTTTGCCACTTCAATCCCTTCTGATCACTGTCACTGTTGAACGTAAACTGGCGTTGCCGCGTTTGTTGTCGGGTCCGGATCCGCATGGATCCATTCACTCGACGAGAACAAAATCGACGCGCAACGGCCGATCGCCATTGCCTCATACCGGCAGCCGCGGTGGTTTGGGGGGATTGTACCAATCAGGCGGTTTTGGATACAGGCTGCTTTTCGTGCGAATTACGGTTCATCGCGAGCTGCTATTCGAGACGCCAATCAAGGCTCCATTCGCCATACCGGCACCGCAGGCAGTACTCGCTGGTTCGGGTTGAACGACCTGATGTAAGAAAACGAACGCTGGTCAATCCGTAAGAATGGCACCGCACGACTGGAAATGGGTTCGCTGTGCCTCGTCGTAGTTCGCACCACGCAGGTCGACAAGGTAGAAGTCGACATCTTTCACGCGCGCACCGATCAGATCGCAACCTTGCAGGCTGGCTTTGCGAATATCTTCGATTCGCCGGAAATGCTGGTCAAAGTAATCATCGGTGTAAAACCCGGTTCTGGTCCCGTGCGAAGGGTACGGACTTCCCACGATTCCGCTGCGAGTCGAACCGTAGTGAAACTGGCAACCGGAAAAGTCGACGCCTCGCAAATTGCAGTTCGTCCAGACGATGTCACCCAGCTTCGCACACGTGAGCAGGCTGTCGGTTAGATCGCAATCATGCAATTTGGATTCCGAAAAATCTGCATCAGATATCTGACAACCACGTAAACAAATGTTGTCCAGAACGATTCCCGCGAAGTTGCTTCTAGACAGATCGCACTTCAGAAAATACGTGTCACGGGTCACGACATGTCGCAGATCAACTTGTGAGATTGACGTACGTTTGAACTTCGTACCAACCAGCGTAGCACCAGACATTTTGCTTCGGTTCAGTTTCGCAAAAAACAAAGTTGCGAAATTCAAATTCGCATTTCGAAGGTCTGCTCCGAGAAAGTCCGTTTTGCAGAAACCGCCACGTTCCAGATTCGCGTTGGATAAGCATGCGCTTGAGAAATCCGCTTTGTCAGCATTGACGCCGCGGAGGTTGGCATCGGAAAAGTCTGCATGCTTGGCGACCAGTTTCTCGAGATTGCTGTTCGTCAAATTGGCACTAGCGAAACTACTGCCAGTGACATTCGTATTCGCGAGACTGCAGAACGGCAGATTGGCTTTCATAAAAATGGCCATCGTGACCAGAGAATTTTCAAGAATCAGCTCTGGTGCTCCGAAACCCGGTAACTGAGCACCGAACAAATTCAGTTCGCGTTGCCGGGACGGCTGCCATGTTGAGTCCAGCTTGAAGAGCAGGCTGGCTGCGTTTCCTGAGTGACTATCCCAGACCTTGTTGGCCAGAGTGTTCAGGTGTTCAACGGCGTCATCGTTTGTTTCCGCAAACAATCGGCTGGCAAAATACTCGATCCAGATCGGCGTCACCATCCGCGCCAGACACTCGGGCGTTTTTCCTTGCCGTAACGATTCGATCAGTTTACCGGTGGCGATCACGTACCGCACCGTTTGGACACTCAAGAACTTTACGGTTTCCTCGTCTACGTAGCGTGGGGCGAACTTCTGCAACTCGATGCCGGCATTGACATCATCAAAATGATGTTCAACGCATTTGGAAATGACTCGGCCGCGGTATTGTTTGTGCTTGAAACGCAGCGATTCAAAGTGAGTCAGAATTGCCGCCTCGATAGTTGCAACGTCATCCTGTTCGATCATCACGTCGAGTGTTCTGGCCAGCACACGAGGAGAACCACTGGCGAGCCAAAGATCTTCGCTCACCATCAATCGGCCCATGACGGACTTGCACCGATCCGGAGCCGTTGCCAGTAAGTAGTCAATGCAATCGTCCCGCGACCACCGGGCCAATTTCAATTTAACACTACCGTGTGTAAACGAAGGTGCCGTATAAACGGTCAAGTCCCATGCTTTCAGGTCTTCGATGGATTCGCCGTTGTCCAGGAATCGGAGTTTCGGTTGGCCAGTGAAATAATTTTGCAAATGGGCGATGGCAGTTGATTTGCCTTCACCAACCAGTCTGACGGCCAGAGTCTTCGAGTCAATGTAATCTGAAATGAGGTCAACCAACGGTACCACTTCACCATCGGAGTTATAGGTCCTTGGCTCGACCGCTGCGACGAAATTTTCAGGTGGCTTGGACAAAAAGAATAACGCTCCAGATTGACCTTTCTAATAATCATTTCAGTCCTGGATTCAAGGTCAACCAATTTTTGACGCACAGGTGTCAATTTCTTAAACGGAAGGGCGTAGTCCTTGGTTTTTGGGCCGGCAGACTGTAACCGGCGACTATAGAGTCGAGGCGTGGGCTAACGGCGAACCGCTAAATTTCGAATGCGGCCAAGAGATCTGTCAGTCATGAATTGCCGGGTGCCATTGCCTGAACTGACAGGTGCCATGGCCATGAATTGACGGGTGCCATGTTTACGCGAGCGTTGGTGGTTACGTGCGCCGCACGGTCCAAGCATGCTCACGCCGCGTTGACCATTGCCTGATCCGTAGCGTAAGCATGCCGTTGCGAGGAGTTTGGTTTATTACTGGAATGGCGTGAACATGGCACCCAAAAACCAGGGACGCAGACTATTCAATGCAATTCTGACGGACCATTAGAATGACGGACCACTAAAATGAAGGAAGTGCCGCAGGCGGGTTGCGTCGGACACATTGTCCCCGGTCCCATCTTCATCAGTTCTGAGCGTTATTGCGGAACGTGATTTTTTCGATCAGTGTTTTGACCGAATCGTCGGGCATGACTTTGCCGGAAACAGCACCGATGGCTCTTACGGTGTATTGATACTTGAGCGAGTAGTCGATATCGAACTCGACTTCCACGTCGTCTGCGGACGATGGATCGGAGTTGCCGGCCAGGACCGATTCGACAAAGTTTGTCAAATCGGAAAACATCGTTTGGCCGGTAAGTTGTTGAGATTGCAATTGATCGTCAACATCGATGTTCGCGATGTCTCCATCCGCCCCGGCATTCAGTTTGACAGTGATCAACGTCTTCAGGTTTTCGTCGATCGTCTCAGATGGTGGCTCGATGGCTGCCAATGGCATCCGCACATTGAAATCGCCTTCCAATGCAACGATTTTGAAAGTCATGATGAAGAATACCAATAGCTGAAACACGACGTCGATCATCGCCGTCATGTTCAATTTGACTTCTTCGTCTTGTTGGCTTCCACCGCCAAATCTCATGATATCTTTCGCTCGAGTTCTTTCGTTTTCGGTTCGTTCATGCTTCAGGCTGTATTTCGAATCGTGTTCGTCTCAGTAGTCCAGTCAGTCGACTCGTTCCTTGACTCGAAACGAAAAATTCTCCAGCTTCAGTGACTGGCACTTGGTCATCAGTTCCTGGACCAGCCCGGTAGGCGTATCCTGGTGCGATCGAATGATGACGGCGATTTCGCCCGGCGGGACATTCTCACGTTGCGCCGCCGAGATTTCGCGATTCAACAGGCCGGTGAGGAATTCTATCTGAGGGACTTTCTGTCCAGAAAATTTCACGCTGCCATCGGGAAGCAAATTCAAAATGATCTGATACTCCGGCCGTGTCTCAGGTGGACGGGCCAGTTGATGGGCCGGTAACAGAATCTCTTCAGCACGATCGACTTCTGAGAAATTGATCAGCAGCATGAAAAACGCGATCAACTGGAACGTGACGTCGATCATCGGCGTCAGGTCCGCTTCCAGAATGCCAGAGTCTGTTTTTTTTCGAAACTTCATATCTTGTTGGTCGTTGCTCGTGCGCGATCAGGCTTCGGTCTTGGTTCCGACTTTCTCGAACCGGTTCATCAAACGATCGCTGGTTATCCCGACTTCCAGAACCTGTCGTTGAATGATATTGCGAATGATGTTGAACGCTGCGATGGCCGGGATCGCGATCGCCAGACCGATCAGTGTTGTTAGCAGGGCCGTTGAAATACCGGATGCCAGTTTGGTGGCGTCGGGCGCGGTGCCGCCTAATGCGATGACCTGGAACGATGTGATCATTCCGTGAACCGTGCCGAACAAACCGATCATCGGGCTGATGGTTCCAATCAAAGCCAGATAGCTGAGGCGGTGATCCAGTTTCAGGCTCTCTTCTTCGCCCACTTCCTGCATGGAATCGACGGCGCTTTGGTAGCTGCCGGATAGCTTGGCCATCCCGGCGGCCAGAACGTTGCCGAGGAATGACTCGTCAGCTTTCGCCAGCTCGTATGCTTCCTGATATTGTTTCTGATCCAGATGAGCTTCGAATCCTTCGATCAGGTGCTGGGGGCAAACATAGTCCCGTCGCGCGGCAAGGATGTTCATGATCAGGAATGCAAAGAAGACGAATGACAAAGCGAGGAAGATCAGAATGTATCCCCAACCCAGCGATTCGATCAGCCACGTCAGAACATTCTTGGAAGGCTGAGCAGTCTCGGCAGCTCCGTCCTGGGCAAACGCCAGGTCGGCTTGCCAGGCCGCGAGAATCCCGATCATTGCAAACAGGACTAATTTGAATTTCGCCATTTTGGCAACGCTTCTCGAACCCATACTCTCCTCAATTTCCGCTGCAACAATCTGCACGTTCGGTATCTGCCCTTAAATCAAAACGCCAATTTTAGGGCAATGTTGTGTTCATTCAATTGTCGAAACCAGCGAATGTGCGACAGGTTCCGCTAATTCTGTGGAAGTGGGTTGAGACGCAGGGATCTACCCGTTTGTCGACAAAAACCAAAGTTAGTCACGAAAATATTTCTCATAACGGCTTGTGTATCGACAGATAACTCAAGCTTGGCTTGGTTTCTTACAATTTTGAAGCCCAGATTGAGCTTCGGTATCTGGTCGTCAGCAATTCTCGGGCGCGATTGGCTCGTTCGGTTTCTTTGAGCTGGGGCCAGATCTGCGTCAAGTTATATAGCGCTTCTGCGTGAGCATCGGCCTCTGTCGGGAATAGTAGCTCGGTATGCAGGAACGCCCGACATGCTTTCTTTAAATCGCCCGATTTCACGTAGCAGGTTCCCAGCGCGTTGTAGGCAGAAGCAAACAGCTTGGTGTTGTCCGCGTTCTCGTCCTGGATGATCTTTTCCAACTGGGCGATTGCTGGCTCGAAATTTCCTTCCAGCGCCGCGATTTTGGCTAGTTGGCACGTGGCAAGCAATTTGTATTGCCGAGCATTGGCACTGCTTCCGTCCATTCCGGCCAATGCCTGGTAGCTCTTTTTGGCAGACGCGAAATTGCCCTGGTGGACTAGCGTTTCACCTTCATAAAAATGTCCGCGAAGTTCATAGTCTTCCCATTGCGACTTGGTTAGCTTGTTGAATTCTTTTTGAGCTTGTTGTGTCTTGCCGTTGGCGACCAACAGTTGGGCATACAGTTCGACTACTGGGACCAGTCGATACGAATCACTGTTGGATTTGACGAAGCCTCCAACCAATTGCTCAGCAGCTTGAGTCGTGATTGCCGGATCGCCGCGCAGTGATTTCTTGCCGGATGCCATTGCCTCCAGGTACTGCATCTCCTGTTTTGCGAATTTAGATTTCGGAGCTTCATCAATCTTGGCGAGTGTTTTCAGGCAATCGTCGAACCGATCGCTTTCAAGATGATCCCGGGCCCGACCAATATTTCGAGGTTCGCCAGCGAAGCTGATCTTGTTGATTTCGCTGGCCGGAATTTCTTTCTGGGATCCGTTATCGTCGATCGTAACCTTGAACGCGGACGTCGCAACGACCTTCCCGCGAACCAGGCTGTTGCCACCCCGCTTGCCTTTACGATAGATATTATCTTTCTGTCCGAATCCCACGGAAGCTGACAAAGAAACCGACACAACGACGATCGCCACAAGCATCGGTCGCACGGTGAAAGTTTGCTGGCTGACGTATGAATCAGATTGCATTGTCATTTGCAGTTCCGTTGGTTCTTAATTCATGGATTTGATTTGTTGCGTCATTTTTGCCTCAAGCGCTTCGAACTTGGGTTTCCATTGCGGTCCGCCGAGTGCCGGGGTCTTGGTCTTGGCAATTTTTAAACGCTTCTGAGCCGCTTGCACGACTTTGGAATTTTTCTCGATGACGCCGTATTCAAACCGAGTCGAGACAGCGGCGAAAACAGATTTGAAGTACGCGTCTGAAAGGTCCGGGTTCGATTTCAAAGCGTTGGCCAACTTGGTCCAGCCCCAGATCAGATTCTTCTCGCGTCCGTTATCGGGGTCTTTGAATCGTTCGGTACCGCCGAGGGCTTTGGCCAGCGGCTTCGAAGTTTTCGTTTGCGTGCCCCAGCGTTGCAAAGTCGAGGCAGCGTCCAATTGCAGCTGCCAGGAATTAGGTGTTTGCTTTAATAATGCGATCAAGTCTTTTATCGCGTCTTCGAATTTGCCGGACCCACGCTTGGCGAGGGCTTGCTGTCGTTTGAGTTCGCCCAACAATCGTGGTTCTTTGATACCCATTTTTGCCGCCCGATCCAGCGCGCTGGCCGCCGAAGCATAGAGCGATTTCGCTTCCTTTTCTTTGGACTGCGCGACGAACATGTCGCCGAGGCTCATGTATGTCTTGCCGGTCCAGATGATCGTGTTGGGATCCGTGGACTCGGACTGCAACGCGTTGAGGAACTCGTTCAAGTTCTTGACAAACGCCTGTTGATCCTTGGGGTCTTTGATGGTGTCCAGTTGTTTTTCCAGCTCGACAGCAATCAAGCGATACATATTGCTGACATCTTTTTTCATTGCCTGGTCACCCGCCTTGTCGGCTCGGGTCTGCATCGCTCGAACAACCGCCAGCGCCTTGTCGGCCCAGTTGCCCGGTAGCGACTTGTCACCAAGAGCAGCCAGGTAGACTTTGCCTGCCGATTTGTATGTTTCGGAAACAAACAGGTCGCTGCGTCCGTTCTGAAACACAACCGGATGTTTCAGCTTGACAAGATCGACGGGCGCTATTGTTTCCGATTCGAGTTGTTTGACGGCGGCGCTGACGTTGCCGGATTCCAAATGCGCGTTTACCAGAAACAGCGAACCCCAGACAGCGTCCATCGACAGGTTGTCGCGCGTGAATGACTTGACTCCACTCGACAAATACTCGGTCGCGAAGTCGAGCCGTGTGGCCAATTGGTCGGTGTCTTCCTGTCCGGCTTTCTTTTTGCGTTGATAAACGAACCAGAGCTTGGTTCCCAGTTTGATATCCAACAAAGCTCGTTTCGGTGAGTCCGCCGGGATGCTGTCAATCAGTTGACTGGCCGTGGCGATTTCAGCGTCCGTCAGCGATGGCTTGGAAAGCAGCAACTTGGTCAGCGTCGATGTCGCCTCCGATGCCTCTGTCGAACCTGGCCATTGTCCGCTCACTTTCTGAGCCAGATCCTGCAATCGTTCTCGTTCAAAGTCACGACTTTCTGGATCCGCTTTGTCGTGCATCGCTGCATAGCTGCGGACGGCGATGCTGCCCGCCTGTTTGCTAAACGCGATCGTTGGATAACGACTGACCAGGAATTCGCCAATCAGGGCTGATTCGAAATAGTTGCCGGCAACGAAGTGACAAATACTCTGCAGGTAACGGATCTGGTTTCGGTCTTCGCGAGTTGTCGTCGAATCCGCCAGCAGCAACGCTCGATCAAATGTTGCCAGACACGATTGGGTCCGCGATTTTAGTTGTCCTTCCAAATCAGACAGCTGTTCTTTGATGGCTGGGTCTGCCGATGGAGATTGCAACTGACGCTTCGCATCACTGACGTCCGCAAACAGTCCTTCGATTTCCGTAACCAAATCGAGCCCACGTTGTTTCGCCTCGGCAAACGTATTAACCGGTTTGGAATCGACAGGTGCTCTCTCAGCCGTTGAGCTAATGTTGAGATTCCATTTTGCCATCAAGTCACGAGCTGCGTCACGATGTTTGCCGGGCAGTCGAGCCAGTCCCTTGATCAGCTTTGACGCGTCGCGGAAAAAGTTTTTGATGCGGCCGTCGCTGGGGTCGGTCAGTTTTAAGTCGGTAGCTTTGGCGTGGTAGGCGCGGGCCAGTTCCATTTGAATGCGTTGCCAATCTGGCTCTCTCAAGTCGTTTCGAGTCAACTTTTGGCTGATCGGTTCGACGTTGGCAATCACGTCGTTGAACGGATACGGATCCGTTTTTGACCAGCAATCGGCGGACAGTGCGAGTGCTTGCCGCTTGATGCTTTTGAGCGAACCACTGCCCCCGAGCGCCAATAGCTCCTGGAGCAAATTCAATGCGGTCGTGTACGATCCCATTTTGTGATGGCATCGTGCGGCGAAGAAGCAGGAATAGATACCGGCGTGGTAGCGTGGATACTTCCCCCATAGTTCTTCAAACTCTGTGGCTGCTCTTTCAAGGCTTTGTTTTCGTTCAGGATTGTTGTCTTCCAGAGTGTCCGCATAACGTTCGACAATTTGCGGCACGTTCATACGGACGACGGTGAAGGTCTCGCGTAGCTTTTTGAGTTTCGATTTCGAGTTTGCATCACGCAGGTCGACTTGGCTGTTGTCCAGAATGGTTTTGTAAGACGTTCGCGCACGGCCGAAAGCATCCAGTGCCTTTTTCAAGAACTCCCGTGCTTTGGCAAATTGTGATTCTTTTTCCCCGGCTGTCAGTCGTTCGTTGTCAGCCTGATTCAGATACAAGTTGGCTCGTCGGAACAGCAAGTCGCCCTGATTCTTTTGCGACTGCGCCTTCAATTCTGCATTGGCGGCCGACGACTCGGATGCAGCCAGAAGTTTTTCCGCAGAATCAAGACGTTGTTCAATCGCCGCAACCTCTCGCATCCGAGACGTGCTGTCGATCAGAGTTTGCGCACGCTCAAACGGGAGCGACTGCTTGAACGCAGCCGACGCCAGTGGACTGGACTCCATGTCCTGCAAGTAGTCCAGCGCGATGTCGTGGTATCCTTGATCGCGGAGTGCCTGCAGGAAACGCTCGCTGGGTTCGTCGCCATGCGTGGCTGACAACGAACAAATTGCGCACAGTCCAATTGCAAAACGAGCGATAAACGCCGTAGGTTTCATACTCTTTTCCCGATGCTCTAGTGAGACTTCTATTATCGAGTCGCATGGTCAATATTTCAACGGCGAAGGTGAATCAGTTGTTGCGATATTGCGGTACTTTTCGAGCAGAATCGCGGTAAAATTAAGTTATGGATTTCAATCTTCAACCCGATTCTCATTCGACAAACCGAGCGAATGAACGTCCGCCCAACTATTTTTCTGCTTCTGTCAAACTGCGGCTGGCCACGTTGGTGGCGGCGTTGGGTTTGGTTTTTCTTGCGATGAACGAAGCCGGTAAACCCGCAACTTGGGAACGATTGGGTTTCGCGGATTCAAACGAGCAATCGGAACAGCCTGCTGAGGCCAACGCCGGTGTGATCCAGGTCACAGAGCATTTGCCTCGTCGTCAATCGTCGGAAGATGTGAGTTCTACTCTCCAGAAATTTTGGGGGCAGCAGATTCTGAAGTTCGACAAAATTGAAAAGCAGAAATTGTCGGATCGTTTGCGGTCGTTGCAGTCCGGAGGATCCGAATCATTTGAAGGGTCGCTCGGTGGCGGGATTGAACGGGGACTCGAACAGTTTTTGCAGGAGGCCCGGGACGTCGATCCGGATTCGATCGAGATGGTGGAACGATCTGTCCGTTCGATTGTGGGGAAGTCCTCAAGTCATTCGGACGCCGATTTGCAACAGGTCCGCAGTGTGCTTGATCGGCATGCCTACGGTTTGGTCGAAGATCGTTCTTCCATGAATCGTTCGGTTGAAAGCCTGGCCTGGAATCGGACCTGGGAGAATGTGTTTGACCAAGGCAATGTAGCCGAGTTCGAGCCCGTCTCGTATTTGCAACTATCGGGGCAACCAGGGGCTTATCGCGGGAAGCCAATTCGAGTTACCGGAATCGTACGCGGGGCACAGACGTTGCCGCTTCCTGATGAACACAAGTTGGGCCTGAATGCTTATCAGGTTCTCTGGGTCAAACCAGTTGGTTCCAATCGAACTCCATTTTGTATTTACGCGGCCAAGTTGCCAGACGGTTTTCCAAACCCTGGCGATCAGTTTTTGACTCTTGACGAAGAGGTGGTTGTCGATGGCTACTTCTTCAAGTTGCGTTCCTATGAAGCGACCAATAATCAAGTCGAGATTTGTCCGTTGATCGTTGCCGACAAAGTCGTGTGGAACCAAAAGACTGACCAAGTCGCGGGAGCAACTCCATCATGGGAGCCTCCGCGTTGGTTGTTGGTCCTGTTCTTCGTCGGCATGCCGGTGTTGGCTGGGGTAATGGCGTTGAGCGTTTATCGGTCGACTCGATCGTTGCGTCGTTCGTATTCTGAGGTAGCCGAAGAAGTGGAGTCGAATCTTGGGCAACTGGTCAATGATCAGAGTGTGATGTCAGATCGCGAGCGGATGGCAGAGTTTTCCAGGTCGATAGATCGCACAGACCGCGAGATATCCTGAATGCGACATCAAGCGAAGGCACTGCGAACAATTGCCAGAGTTCGTTTTCTAAGAGTTTGTTTTCTGTGTGTGTTGGTGCTGATCCTGTTGGCGATCGGCAGTGACTCGGCGAAGTCTCAGGATTCGCCGGCTGCGTTATCCGGATTTTCGTCTTCCGAGATTTTTGACATCACCGATGGGCGACCGTTGAAGATGCAGGATCCTGCCTTGTCGAGATTGCTGTTTCGCGTCATGCAGACTTCTCGGACAAGCCTGCGGAAATACGGTCAAACCGATGCAGGTGTCGGTGTTAAAGAAATTCGGTCGAGCCCCAGGGATTACCGGTGTCATGTGATCTCGATTGCTGGTTTGGCGACCGATTGTCTGACGATCCAGAATTCTCTGGCGGAGGAGGGCGAGCCTAACCAGCGCATAGTGCTCGTTCGGGTTGAAACGGAATCTGGCGAGGAGTGCGTTGTTGTCCTGCCGGCCAGTAGGGCGGATTTTGCCAACCGATGGCTAGCGAGTGAACGGATCCATGAGCCGGTCAAGTTTCAAGGTTTCTTCCTTGCCGTTTATGATTTCCATGCGGACGCAGAAGCGGATGCGGCGTTGCAGGTTCTGAATCTGAAACAGGCGGAGTGTCCAGTCTTGGTCGCCAATCAACTGGAATGGTATCCCGACGGGAATAGCCAGGTGGCGACCACCATGTCGGAACAGTTGCTCGCAAAACATCGCGTTGACATTGGAGAAAAAATTGGACGCATGAACGGCAAGATGACGAAACAGGATTCCTTGCCGTTTTATCAACTGTTGGCCGCAGCGGATTCAATCGAAGCAGTGGGTTTTCCGACTGCGGAACAAGTTAAATTCACGGATTGTTTGCAGCGACCGAGGCAGTGTTTTCGCAAGCCAGTTCAAGTCCGTGGCCTGGTTCGTCAAGTCACAGAAGTCAAAGTATCCGATCCGCAAATCAATGCCGAGTTTGGGCTGAAGCGTTACTATCAACTGCAAATGTTTGTTCCGCTGAAGAACCAACAGATTGTTGTTCAGGCACCTCGCTCGGATGCGAACGGGTCAGCCGATGAGAATGACGGCAAGATTCGTCACGAGAACCGATTCCCGGTGACTGTTTGCGTGGCGAAATTGCCTGCCCCGATAGAGGAAGTCGAAGGCAAGTTGGCTGCAGTCGAGGGCTTCTTCTTTAAGCTCTGGAATTACGAATCCGAGTTGTCTCGTTCCAAGTCCGCGAGCCTGAATCAGATCAGTCCGCTGATCGTCGGGCAACAACCCAAGTTGATTGCCGATAGCAGCCAGGATCTGAATTGGTGGATTGGATTGGCCGCGTTGTTGGGGATAACTGGTATTGCGATGTTGGCTTGGTTTTACCGGCCCACCGAACAACGATCGGCAATTCGTTCTGATCTGCCGGATTCAATCGAGATGCCAGGCGATGATCAGGTTAGTTAATGGGCACCAATCCATACACGCCGCCAGATGCACCGATTGAAGTCGAAAATTCGCGTTCTGATCGGGACAGTCGATTCGGGTCCCGCCTGTTGTTTTTTCTTTCGGCATCGTGTTGCGGGCTTGCTTTGTTTGTTTTTGGGGCCGGGACTTTTTTTTGGCTTGCAATGACACGTGCCGGGCGCGAACCACATCGGATGGGTGACAGCTTCGATTTTTGGTCAGACGAAGCCATAATTCTACTGTCACTCGGATTCGCCGCGATCGGGTGCTGGTTTGGCTGGCGATTGATACGAAGGTCAGCCTGGTGGGGGCTCGTTGCAATCATGCCGAACGCACTTTGGATATTACTTCTGATAGGGACGGTTTTGTACGGGTTCATTCACAAACTGGGATGAACGTTTACCACTTGCGTTTAGGATTAGGCTGCGAGATACTCGTTGATCCGATTTATCAAACAACGAAGCCGCGTTGCGGCGATGCACTAAGCGAGTAAGCACATGAAAGATCCAGTAAGAGTAGCCGTCACCGGGGCAGCAGGACAAATCAGTTATGGATTATTGTTTCGCATTGCTGCCGGCAATATGTTGGGCCCGGATCAACCGATCATCTTGCAGTTGATCGAAATCCCGCCGGCTATGAATGCTCTGCAAGGCGTGGTTATGGAACTGAACGATTGTGCGTTTCCGCTGTTGAGTGAGGTGGTGGCGACTGACGATCCGAACGTTGGCTTTTCCGGTACGGACTATGCGATTCTGGTCGGTGCGATGCCGCGTAAGAAAGGAATGTTGCGTAAGGACTTGTTAGAAGCGAACTCCAAGATCTTTTCAGGGCAGGGCAAAGCACTGAATGACAACGCGAGCAAGGATTGCAAAGTTCTGGTCGTGGGGAACCCAGCTAACACCAACGCATTGATTACAGCTTCCAATGCACCGAACTTGAACCCGCGAAATATTAATGCGATGACACGGCTGGATCACAATCGAGCGATCAGTCAATTGGCCACGCACACCGGTTCGTTGGCAAATACAGTTTCCAAGATGACGATCTGGGGTAATCACTCGGCAACGCAATACCCGGACATCAGCCAGGCAACGGTAGGCGGAAGTGCGGCCAGCGGGAAAGTTGAAGAAGCCTGGTACCGCGACACGTTCATTCCAGCAGTACAACAGCGTGGAGCAGCGATCATTGAAGCGAGAGGTTCTTCAAGTGCGGCGTCTGCAGCCAATGCTGCGGTTGATCATATTCGTGATTGGGTTGCTGGTACGCCGGACGGAGACTGGGTCAGCATGGCGGTTCCCAGCGACGGGAGCTACGGCATTGAAGAAGGGCTGATTTATTCTTTTCCAGTGACTTGTAAAGCTGGTGAGTACACGATCGTGCCAGACTTGCCGATTGACGACTTCAGTCGTGAGCGAATGGACGCGACAATGCAAGAGCTAAAAGACGAGCGTGACAGCATCAAAGATCTCTTGTAGATCATCTGAGCTAGCAGGTTTCCAACAAGAACAGTTGGAAACCTGAACGCAAAATACTGTTCGCGGAGTGCAGTTGACATCGCAAACTGAGTGTTTTACAACCTCGTCCTTGCGATTTGACCCGAACGTCAGTCGATATAGTGACGGCGATGAATAGAATAAAAATAAGTCCGCTCGCGGCCTTTCCCGCGAAGCCAATCAACCCTTCCGCTTCGATAAAATCTGCTCCTTCGAAAACCAAAATTGCAACCGAACTGGAATCGGTTTTCGAATGTCAGAAGCATCCCAGCGCGACAGACAGTTGTCTGTTTGTGCCGTTGCACTACGAGAAGAACTACGAGTATCCGCTGCTGGTTTGGCTGCACAACAACGGCGATGATCCGCAGCAGATTCATCGCGTGATGCCGCAACTGAGCCTGCGTAATTTCGTGGCAGTCGCGCCACAAGCGGCCTTGGGTGATCATCATTGTGGTTACTATTGGGATCAGGATCCGTCGTCAATTGATTATGCTGCCGACGCAGTACTCGAATCGATTGACTTGGCTCGACTGCGTACCAACATCAATAGCAAGCGTATTTTCATTGGTGGATTCGGAGCAGCCGGAACGATGGCGTTTCGAGTTGCCTTGACGCACCCGGACTTGTTCTCAGGTATTGCGTCAATCAATGGTCCGTTGCCAGAAGGGTCGGCTCCGCTTGGTCGTTGGGGAAGTAGCCGGAACGTTGAAGTGTTCTGGTCGCACTGTCGCAAGTCGCAGGAATTTGAGCAAACGCAACTTTGCGAACAACTGCGGTTGCTACACATCGCCGGTTTCTCGGTCACGCTTCGTCAGTATCCTGGTGCGGATGAACTGACCGCGGCAACGCTAGCGGACTTGAACAGCTGGATCATGCAGATGTTCAATACTACGATTGCCTGATCGTCGGCGTAGGTCTCCAAGTTCGCAACGAACCGTTTTTGTTTAGCGTGTCCTTTGGTTAGCCTGCGGTGCGAGCTGAGGAATTCGCTGAATTTGGCTTCGTCCATTCATCTTGTGACCGTGTCTTGCAGTTGATAAAAGCGAGAATGCGGTTTCTGGCCATTTTACTCTTGCTAGCTTTGAGCGGCTGTTCGTCGTCACTGCGTTCGCGATACGCAATGAACGATCCTGTGTACTCTCGGAAATACCAAGAGGGTGCGCAACGCGGGGACTTACGAGGGAAAATTAAGCAAGCGATTGATGCCAGGCATACCAAATACCTGTCGGGGTGGTTGGCTGGTGGCGGGGCGCAAGTCGAATCCGACGCGGCCGACTCATTCACGTCGATTGATGTAGGTCGAGAAGTGTACCAAGCCGAATACTTTTCGACTCGCCTGGGAATCGGTGGATACGGCGGAGATGACTCGATCTCGTTAGGCTTCGACGCAGGTGCACGGCTACATGTTCCCGCGCGATTGTCTCCATTTGTGGGTGTGGGAGGCTACGCTGGGGTTCAGCTTCAGGATGCAGTGCCAGTGCTTTTGGATACTGCATTTGATTTGGATGATTCGTTCACATCGCTGGACCGTGAGGATTCTGACTCGGTTGGTGGCTTGGCGGTGTTCTATCCGGAAATCGGCGCACATTTTTGGCTTGACGGAAAAATTCGTCTGACGTCATTCGGGCGGTACTTAGTGTCTTCCGAAGGCCGAGAAACTGACGGCTGGGCGGTCGGTGCCCAGATCGGATTTTTTACCCGGTAGTGATTGCTCGCGACGTGTTCTTCGCAATGGCTATCTTGTACACGCCGGATGATTATACACGCCGGATGAAGTCGGACGCGAAGCTGCGGACTTCTTTGCCGTTGAGCACGTGCACCATCCGTAATTGCTGGACGGTCGAATCGCTGAATCGCGAAAGCGGTAGATGAACCCACGTTTTCTTGTATTGCTTGGCCAGTTGTTTCCAGGCGGCACCTGGAGGGGCAGGAGAGAGCAGCGCGATGTGCGGGCACTGGCTGTGTAAACAGGCGGCACCAAGCAATCGTTCTTCCAGTGTCGTCGCGTAATCCAATCGTGGGTCTTCCCAGATATCGGGGATGGCAACTGGCGGAAACAGGAACATCGCTCCACCGTAGTTCGCCAGGCATATTCCCGGGCCAACGGGTTCGTCATGAAAGTTCGTGGCGTAGAAACACAGCGTCGATTCTTCTTTGTGCTCCGCGAACCAGGTCGTCCGCCAGGGGTAGTCACGCGGATCAGCTGGCGAATCGAACAGCATCACTGCACAGTCCAGCTTCCCGCGATTCGGTGGCAGAATTTTTACGTAGATGTCGCCTTCGTACCAATTGCGAATTGTATCGCGGATGTCGATCCCGTCTTTGACACTGGAAGTGAACTTCTCGGTTTTCGCCAAGTCCGCTCCCATAATGTCCAACGCCCGGTCAAACACGGTCCGCCGAAAATTTTCGATAAGCTCGTCTTCCGGTGGCCAGCTGCATTGCGAATGAGGATTCCACCGCTGCTTCCATTCCTCCTGGAGTTTCTTGTCCGGTTTAGGTTGCAGCACGAGTCGCGACCAGAGCAGTGGCGGACCGGGAAGTCGATTTGCCATCGGCAACAAGTCGCCATCGGGAAACGAAGCTTCGCCAATTCCCATTTTCAATTCGGGCAGATCCGAGACGTCTGCGTACCCGTACTGTTTTGCGGAATCCAGTACGGAAAGCGCGTAGCCGTCACCAACAATCTGTTTGGCGGCAGTCACAATCGACATCAACTGCGGAGAAAATCTGTGGTCGATAAGCGTGAGATTTCGAATGTACTTCAGGCAAGTCGCCAGAGTCCGAGGCGTAATTTGTCTTGCTCGATTACCAAACTCCTGGCGGTAATCAGCCCGAGCACTCATCAGCAGCTCTTTGACACCGTCGATGGAAAGTTCGGCATCATCGTCCAGTGAAGCCCGAGCCTGCTCGTATAGGTTGGTGATAAACGGGATCTCGCCAAACAGGAAGTAAAGCGTATCTTTGGCGACCTGGTATCGCTGGCATTCATTTACCGTTTCGTGTTCGGGAGCGGTCAGGTTCGAATCAAGGAATGCTTCACGAACCCAGGGCCAGTCCAGCACACTGACAACAAACAGAATTTTCTTATAGTCAACGGACAATTCACGCAGCCGCCAAGCCATGTGGTTGATCCGCTGCGTCCATTGTTCGTTTTGTGGTTTTTGTAAATGGGGAACGACTGCGGATACGAACTGACGAATCGGAACCTGTTTCAACGCATACGCATCGGGAAGAGGACGTGAGATGACTTCGTATTGGGAAGTCTCCATGTCAATGAAATGGCGGGCGATTCGTTCTCCCATTGCCGAACGCAGGGCAGCAATGACCGGCTGGCATGGATCTATCGGAACGTAGCTGGCTCCCAATTCTGGCTCGTCGTCCTGATCGTCCCAATCCCGTTCGGACCATTGCGAATCCAACGATTGGAAATCACGTTGAACAACAATCCCGGGGTTGGGGAACTGAACGATCGCTTGTTCCGTTAGCTCCTGAAACGAACTGGGTAACGGAACCGCGACGCAGTCAAAATCGCCCATCGACATGATCCGACGAATTTCCCACGCAAAGTCTCCGCTGCCGTGCACAACCGGCAGTGCAGTTACATGAGGTCCAATTTGGAGAAGATCTTGAGTCATATTTGTTACGATCAGTCTTCGTCAAAATCATCCGCGTCGGGATGAAGCGGGTCTTCGGGTGTAAAGAAGAAATCCCCGAATCCCATAGGCAGAGATTGCCCACCCAGTGTCTGGCTTCGTTGCTTGGCCAAGTGGTCCAAATCAAGAGCCTCTTCGCCCAGACACTGCTGCAACGCTTCCCGCCAGGCCTGATCGTGAGAAAGCGGATGGTCCGGATCCTGAGCAACCCGTTTCATCGCGTAACGAAGCAGGTTGATGCCGTCTCGTATCGAAAAATCGAGTTTCAGCTCGTGCGACTTTTGCAGGAACTCAACCGTCATCGCCAACATCTCTGCGGAGCAAAACGGCAGGTGATACTGCAGGATCGCCATCTCGTCTTCTCGATTGGGGAAATCCAGGCTGAGCGTCGGCTGCAATCGACTGAGGATGTAATCAGGAATCTCAAACGTAGATTCGTCCTGGTTCATGGTGACCGCACAGCGAAAATCGGGATGGGCCTCAATGTTGATGCCGGCGACGATCGACTCCACGTAACGGCGATGATCCAAAAGCGGAGCGAGCGAGGCCCACGACTTTTCGTTCATGCGATTGCCTTCGTCCAACACGCAAACGCCGCCTCGGATCATGGCAGTCACCAGCGGTGAGGCGTGATAAGCAATCTTGCCTTTTTCCGATAAAACCGGCGTGATCAGCAGATCCTCCGGGCGCGTGTCAGACGTACATTGATAGATATAAAGTTCCTGTTCGCGTTGGCGGGCGGCTGCCATCGCTAACGCGGTCTTGCCGATTCCGGGTGGGCCAACAATCCTCGGCGACAGTGGCAGGTCGTTGTCGTCGACGACAATCCAACAAGCCAAAACTTGTTTGAGGACTTCATCCTGACCAATCCATTGTTCTTTTGACTCGTACGGGCTGCCCAAGTGTAAGCGGATGCCCTGTATTTCTGTATGTCGTTCCATTGGTCCCTGCGCAAAAACGGTGAGCGTCAATTATTGCAGCAAGACCAACTGGAGACTATTCGCTATCAGCGACTAAGGCAAAAAAACTAAGGCAAAAAAAATGCCGATCGAATGACCGGCATAGAG
>CAZXLW010000005.1:116983-133614 GCA_964641465.1 uncultured Pirellulaceae bacterium
AAAAAACTAAGGCAAAAAAAATGCCGATCGAATGACCGGCATAGAGTTTCAATTTTGCTTTGACTGGATCCTACCTAGACTTGCTTGCCAATGGCATAAACGTCATAGCCGATTTCTTTCAGCGACGCGTGGTCCAGGATATTTCGTCCGTCGAACAAGAACGCTGGCTTCAGCATATGGTTGAAGATGGATTTGAAGTCAACGGTTTTGAATTCATCCCATTCAGTCAATACGGCAACGGCATGGGCTCCCGTTGAAGCCTTATCGACACTGTCGACTACTTCAACGTGCTCGTCAATGAACTTGGCAACATCGCCACCGAACTTGGCTGGTTCGTTCTGCATGGCGTATTGCAGCTCTTGCTTGATCTGAGCTTCGCCGACTTTTGGGTCGTAAATGCGAAGCCGAGCACGCTCTTCGAGCAGGTCGCGGCAGATGTAAATAGCGGCACTTTCTCGCGTATCGTTGGTGTCTTTCTTGAATGCGAAGCCCCAGACAGCGATCGTTTTGTCACTGACCGTGTGGAACATCGCCTGGATCATTCGGCGACAGAATCGACGTTTCTGGTGGTCATTCATCAGAACAACCTGCTCCCAGTATGCCGCGACTTCTGGCAATCCGAAGTGCTCGCACAGGTACACGAGGTTCAGGATGTCTTTCTGGAAACACGAGCCTCCGAATCCGACTGAAGATTTCAGGAACTTCGGTCCGATTCGCGAATCGGTTCCGATTGCAGCTGCAACTTCATCGACATCCGCTTCCGTCGCTTCGCACAACGCACTGATCGCGTTGATCGAGCTGACGCGTTGTGCCAGGAATGCGTTGGCTGTCAATTTCGAAAGCTCACTGCTCCAAAGGTTAGTCGTCAGGATCCGTTCCTGTGGAACCCACTGGCCATAGACGTCTACCAATGCCTGAATAGCTGCTTCGCTTTCACCACCAATTAGAACTCGATCCGGCTCGATCAAATCTTCCACAGCCGTTCCTTCGGCCAGGAACTCAGGGTTGCTCAATACGCTGAACGAAGTGCCTGGCTTAGATGATGTTGCCAGAATTCGTTTTACTGCTTCGGCAGTTCGAACAGGAAGCGTTGATTTCTCAACAACAATCTTGTGACCTTCGTCGCAAGCTTCGGAAATTGCCCGAGCACATTTTTCGACGAACTCAAGGTTCGCAGCGCGTCCGGCACCGATGCCGAATGTCTTGGTTGGTGTGTTCACGGAGATGAAAATCATGTCCGCTTCACGAATGCACTCTTTGACATCAGTCGAGAAGAACAGGTTTCGGTCACGGGCTTCCATGACGACTTCGTTCAAACCCGGTTCGTAAATTGGAAGTGTATCGCTGTTCCAGGCATCGATTCGAGCCTGGTTAATGTCAACGACATTGACTTTGATGTTCGGGCACTGTTTGGCGATCATCGCCATGGTGGGTCCGCCCACATAGCCGGCACCGATGCAGCAAATGTTTGTCACGGTGATCGGAGTCTCATTGGACGAATTTGGTTTTGTAGCTTCTGCCGTGCTCATAGTATTACTTAGTGTGTTATCAATTGAATGTAGTGGAATAGCGGAGAACCAGGACGGTTCGAAGTAGAATTCTTACATCCGCGTTTTAGGAAGTAGCTGCCGAAAAATAGACGCTTTTGGAAACGATCTGATCAGCAAAAGGCCTATCTTATTCAACGTTTTTGCGAATTCTACTGTTTGGCTCAAAAGGAACAGAAATTTTCAGGGTGAATTTCGTGCATATTCAATATTTGAACTTAAAAATATGCGTTACGGAGCCCGGCCCCGATAAGATTGACTTGGCAATGAAACCAACCAGCCAGCCAACCCGGTTGGATCCTGAGGCAAGAACCAGTTGGTTCGGTTATAACGTGCAGATTGATTTAGAACGCTGACTCGCGACAAAGGCAATATATATGGCAATCCAACTCGTAATTCGTTCGCTACCCCTCGTCTTCTGGCTGGTGCTTTGTTTGATTGACACTCCGGATCTGGCCGCCCTGGCTACTGCTTCGGACAACGCGGAAAAGTCGCAGAAAGCTCTGATTATCGACGGTCAGAACAACCATGCCGAATGGCCGAAGACCACCGTCATGATGAAGCAGTACCTGGAGGAGCATGGTGGGTTCGACGTTGATGTCGCGCGGACGCAATTTACGTGGAAGGGCGGGGAGCTGCTGAAAGAGTTTCCACTCGGTGACGGGAAGCAATACGAGGACCTGAAGAAACCGAAATCCGACCCGGATTTTGCACCCGATTTCAGCCAATACCAAGTCGTGGTTTCCAACTTTGGTTACAACGCCGCACCCTGGTCCGAAGCAACGCAAAAGGCATTTGATGACTACGTCTCTGGCGGCGGTGGCCTGGTCATTGTTCATGCCGCCAACAATTCGTTTGGCGATTGGAAGGCCTTCAATCTGATGATTGGTTTGGGTGGCTGGGGTGGCCGGAATGAGAAAAGTGGCCCGTACCTGTATATGGACAAGTCAGGCGAAACGGTCCGCGATACTTCGCCAGGATCAGGCGGGGGACATGGTCCGCAACACGAATATCAAATCGTTACCCGCGAGCCAGACCATCCAGTCATGAAAGGGCTGCCTGCTTCTTGGCTGCACGCCAAGGACGAACTGTATCATGCCCTCCGCGGACCAGCGGAAAACGTGAAGATCCTCGCCACGGCTTTCTCTGCAAAGAAGCACAAGGGGACTGACCGTCATGAGCCAATGATCATGACAATCGACTACGGCAAGGGGCGAGTGTTTCATACGCCAATGGGTCACGCCGGTTATTCGATGGAATGCGTGGGATACCTGACGGTATTTGTCCGTGGAACCCAATGGGCTGCCTCACCGGATGCCGAGCTGATGCCGATCCCCGCAGACTTTCCGGGACGAGACAAAACCAGCTCCAGAAAGTTCAAGCAGCTGGTTAAGCAATAATTGCGCTCCGTCCAAGCTGACAGGCACAAAAAAACCCGGCAAATGTTGCCGGGTTGTAACTTGCTTGTTGACCTATTTGTTGTCTTGGTCGTCAGCTCCGTCCGACACTTCAATCGTCGTGACCAGCGTCGTCATCGTCTTCGTGCCCCGATTCGTCGTGGCTATCGCCGTGATCAGAGTCATCATCGTGACCAACGTCACTGTCCTCTTTCGAATCGCTGCCTTCCGGTTCTTCCGTCGCTGAACCATCTTCCTCAGCTTCTGTATTGTCAGGCTTGTTGAGCATAGGTCCGCCAACTCCGCCCGGAGCACTGCTTACTCCGCCAGTCAACACATTCAAAGCGTCGGTGCTGTCGTTTGGCGGTGTGTTGGGAACGGCGCCTGTTGCTGCGGTCGAGTCGCCATGCGACGAAGAGCTTGAACCATCGGCGCTCTCTTCGTTGCATCCTGCAAAGACCAGTCCGAGGCACAGCAGACATGCGAGAGATGCTCTCGCAACAAAATTTGCAAACATTTTTTCTCCTGAATACGATTCATATTCGTATCAATAAATTGTGATTCTCCTGCCGCCATGATAGCGGAATCGAATTCCAGATCCAACGATCTCGGAATTAGTTATCGGAACTATCTGTAGAGGCGAGATTCGTCCTCGTTCGCCTTGTGAACACCAGCAGCGTGATGCCCAAAACAATCGGGATCAAAGCGATTCCCAACCAGTGCGAGGGTAAATGTTCCTGTTCCGACATGCCAACGCCCCATTCCTGGAGCAAGTTTTCATGGTGGGCCATGGTGATCATCAGGCCGTTATGAATCACGTGCAAAAGCATTCCCGGATAGATACTGCCCGTTCGAATACAAATGAGTCCCAGGAGCAGGCCGAGGAAAGTACTGGGAATCATTCGTTCGAACATCAGGATGTTCCCGACAAAAATATGGAACAATCCGAACAACACAGAGGTTGCGATGATCGCAACCGCGGCGTGGAATCGTGCTTTGAATGCACTCAACAGAAATCCACGAAACGTTAACTCTTCGCAAATCGCAGGAGCTGCGGCCAGGCAAACCAGCTTCACCCACAGCGGTATCTCGTTCATTCCCGGTCGCATTTTTTCGAACAGCTCCATGAATAAATCTATCCGCTCATTGGAAAGCGAAAGGATCTCCATTTCGTAGGCGATCGTCCAAACCGAGGTGCCCAGAAACAAGGCGGCCAGCATTCCGAGGATTGGAGGTCTTCCCAGGAAAAAAGTTGTTGGGAATCGCAGCCGGCCAAGGGAGCTGAACAGCCATGGCAAGCCAACGAATAGAACGACGGTGACGGCTGCATTGATCCACAGCCGCTGCTCAATCGACGCGCCCTGCTTGCCGGCGATGTTCGAGCTCAAACCTGACAGCAAGATAAACATCGGGAACAAGACCGCGATGAACAACATCGCAGTCGATATCTCAGGTGCCGGTTTGGTGGTTTTTGAAACTGACAGAAAATCCGACCAGCCCGACTTGCCACCCATTAACATGGCGTCAGTTCCGAAGACTTTCGCAGCGACGGAAAGTGCCAGCAGGCCATAAATCAAAGTCGAGATAATCGCGATAAAAATGTGCAGCGTATTGGCTTGGCCAGCCAACAAGTCACGACCGACCATCACCATGTTGACCAACGGCACGACCGCCAGGAATGGGCTGGTTTCCAGGTTCGGCGTCAGGCTGATCAGGCCTGGTGCGAACGCAACCAACATCAGCGGAATGAGGTAGGCCTGCGCTTCTTTAAAGCTGCGAGCAAAACTAGTCAGCCCCAGCAACGTCGCCGAGAAGAACCCGGCCAGCACCAATAGCAACACAAAAATCAGCGCCAATTTGCCAAAGTCCACACCAGTTTCACCAAAGATTACGACGTCGATGCCAAGCGCATAGATTGTCACGACCATGGCCAGCAAGTTGGCCATCGCGGTCAGCGTTGCAACGGCAAACACGGCGACGAATTTTCCGATCAGGACATAGAGTCTGGGCACCGGTGCCGCCACCAGGATCTCCATCGTGCCTCGTTCTCGCTCGCCTGCTGTCACGTCGATCGCGGGGTAGACAGCTCCCGTAATGGTCATCAGCACGAGCATCAATGGCACGAACGTCAACAACGATGGCTGCTGGGACTTCACTTCGACCGTTTGTTCAAGATAACTGGCCGGTAGCTTGACTGGGCCGTTGTTCCCACCAACCACGCGACGAACAAAATGATCGTTCGCCAACCGCATCCGTTTACCAATGAACTGCATCGCGTTGCGACTGAATTCTGATGCCGGGTTGTGCAACAACCGGTAGCTAATCCCCTGTGTGCCCGAATCTTCCGAATCTTGACTACGGACAACCCCCAAATCGAGATTCCCCATTTGGACCAGCTGCTCAAGCGAAAGATCCTCAGGGTAAAAAGCTTCGAACCTGGGTGGGTTTGGCTTGCCCAATTCCGAAGTTCCCGGATCGTCTGGTGACTTGGTTTCCTGATCGAGCGCCGCTTGAATTATTGACTGACCATGGTGAAAAATCTGGGAAAACCGTTTGAATTCTTCCTCGGACTCGAATCCAATCCGATAAATTAGATCACGGTTCTTGGTGACCGTCTGCAGCATCAGTTTTTGAACGACGATGCCCATCAACGGATAGACCAGCAGCGGCATCAACACCAGCGTGATGATGGTACGACGATCGCGCAGTATCTCGACCAGTTCTTTGCTGGCCAGTCGCGACAGACGGTTCAGCTTTGACCGCCAATTCGAACGGTTGGAACGAACGGAATTCCCGATGTCTGGTGATGTTGAGGATTGCTTCACAATGATGCCGCTAAATTTCCCCAACAGGATTGCTGTTTGAGCCTGAGCCGATACACAGGATGCCCATGAACAGATCGGTCAGACTACTGTGTTCCGAATCGTCTAACAGCTCGTCGACGGTTCCTTCGCGATAGAGTTTACCTTCGTGCAGCAGACCAAATCGGCTGCAGATGCGTTCGGCTTCGTCCAGTCGGTGCGTACAAACGATCACGGCCTTTTGCTGTTCACGAAGAAACGCCACGTAGTCGAAAATCACACTGCTGCCGAGCACGTCCAGACCTGTTGTCGGCTCGTCCATCAACATAACTGGTGGTTCGTGAATCAGCGCTCGGGCCAGGTTCACGCGTTGCTTTTCACCAGAGCTGAGCGTCGCACAGCGTCGGTCGAGCAGTCTTCGGAAGCCAAGTAAGTCGGCCAGTGTTTCGATTCGCTCGGCAGTGTAGCCTCGCTCCAATTCGTACAAATCGCCAACGAACAACAACATCTCGCGAGCCGACAGCCATGGGTAAACTCCCACACTGACCGACGCGTATCCGACTCGCCGCTTCACTTCGTCAGCGTCGGAGGCGACGTCAAAGTCCGCCACGGACACCGAACCGGAAGTCGGTTCGATCAGGCCCAGCAGCATTCGCAGCGTGGTCGTTTTGCCGGCACCATTTGGCCCAAGCAGCCCGTATACTTCGCCAGGCACCACTTCAAACGACAGATTGTCGACCGCAACCACTTCATCAGAGCCGCGGGCGAATCGTTTACAGAGTTGATTGGCCTTGATCACGAAAATATACAGTTTTGTGTTATCAGGTACTGTTGCTGTGCAGCAGCAGTCACTATTGAGTATGGAAGGTATGCGAATAGTACGGCAGTGAGGCCATACCGGTTCTTTATTGTGAGAGAGCTTTCAGAAATTCGACCAGGAAGCCAACTTCCTCTTCAGACAGCTTCAACGGCTTCATATCTTTGTCCAACAGTGGATCATCGGGAGCTCCGCCTTCGTTGTAGAACTCGACGACTTCTTTCAATGTTGCTTTGCTACCGTCATGAAAATACGGTGCCGTGAATTCGACTCCACGCAACGTTGGTGTCTTGAATTTGAACTTGTCTTCGTCCTGTTCTGATTGGTCGAATCGCCCCAAATCCCGTTTCGCATCGCCAAACCCAACGCCTGTGTTGTGGAACTGGTCGTCCGCGAAATTTTCGCCGCCATGACATTTCCAACATCCGCCCCGACTTTCGAAAATCCACATGCCTTGCCGAGCTTCCCGTGATAGGGCTTCGTATTCGGCTGAGCGGAACCGGTCGACCTTGGTATCGCCGTAGATCAGGACTCGTTCAAAAGCCGCAATCGCTTTGGACAAGTTCTCCTGGGTTACCGCTGCCGCCGGCGATGGCTTGGCGTCTTCGGCAAACACGTTGGCGAATGCTTCGACATAGTGCGGTTGCTGTTTGAGTTCGTCGACCACTGCGTCGACAGATTCATTACCCATCTCGTTCGGGTTGGTTAGCGGAGTTTCGACCTGGCTCTCCAGCGTTTCTGCTTTACCATCCCAGGTGAAAATGGTCCCAAACCCGCGATTAAGAATCGTCGGTACGTTGCGGGTCCCGGTCTTGCCGGAGATGCCAACAGCAATCTTTTTCGTATCTGCAAATCCAACCTCCGGGCGATGGCAGCTGGCACAGGCGACGGAGTTGTCGCTCGAGAGTATCGGATCAAAGAACAGCTTCCGGCCGAGCTGAACCTTTACGGCGGAGTACGGGTTGCTTTCTGGAAACGGAGGGAGTTCTTCAAAACCATTCGGCGAAGATTCGAAACCCAACTCCTTGGGCAGTGTGTCAGTCGGCACAGTTGGCGCAACTGGCGCTGTTGTGTCTGTGTCGTCGGTGCTACCAAACAGGCAGCAGACCAAACCCATTACCAAGAATATTCGCATCAGATTCCCGTCGCTCAGATTGTTTTTTGTTTCCAAGTTCCAGCGATCGGTCGCCGAATTGGGGCGTGCCGCATCGAATGTTATCGATTGGCCAGTCCAAACCCATGCAGCAGGTCGCTAATGTCTGCTAATTCAGAACGGCCAGGACATCGGCTTCGCTCATGATCAACAGTATGTCGCCGTCGACTTCGATTTCAGTTCCCGCGTAATTGGAAAACAGGACGCGGTCGCCTTCACCCAATTGAAGCGTGGCTCGACTCCCGTCGCCGAGCATTTTCCCCTGGCCGACAGACAGGATTCGCCCCTGCTGCGGTTTCTCCTGAGCACTGTCAGGCAAGACAATTCCGCCTGCAGTTTTTTCTTCAGCTTCCATGCGTTTCACGACAACCTTGTCACCCAGAGGTTCAATTCTCATTTCTTGTCCCGTAAAAGGAGGATAAAAGAAGCGTACAATTTTTGCGGTAACCTGCTCGAACCAAACGCTGTCTTTGCCATCAGCGGCCTATTGTTTCATGCGAATTTTGCCCGTTCAAGCCGCAAATGGCGTTTCCAAGTCCGATCGTCAATAATCCGATATAAAAAGCGAATAACTGGGTGGATAGTATTCGTTTAATTCAATGACCATGCACAAAATTTGACTAATCGCTAAAACATACCTGACCTGAAATCTTCTGGATCGACCGTGTTTGAAATGATGACTTTAAGCTTTATGAAACGACTTGTTCTGACAATCTCGCTGACGCTGCTGATACCGGTTACGGCTACGGCCACTTTTGCGCAACCGCAAACAGAGCCTCAGACGCAGCCAACTGAAAAGATTGCTGACACCGCACCGTTTTTCGATCAGGCCCATGGGGCTCTCGAAACCGCGTTGAGCCTGTTCGACAAACAACAGGAGCTCCCGGAAACCGACGAACTGGCGTTCTATGATTATTTCAGTCGGACGAAGGAGTCGCAGCAGAAACGGGTCGATTCGTATCTCGACGTCGCCGCGCAAGCGCTGGGGATTTCCAGTATCAATGAGCGTCGGGAAAACATTTCCGAATTGCGAAAACAGATCTCCAGAGAACGGACGAACATCGCTTCCTATAAACGGCAGCGAATTTCGGCTCCCGAAAGCACTTACAATCCGCTTAGCGTTTCCAAGAAAGGCTACGACAAAAAAATTGAACGTAGCGAATCGCGAATCGAAAGCGCGGAAAAAGAGATTGCTGAAGAAAAGAACCAGTTGGTCGAACAGCTCAACGAAATCGGCATGTCGATCAGCGAAGAAAACGTCGACGTCCTGTTGGAGTCAATCACTGGCGATGAGTTTGTTCGGATCTCGATCATCTTTGATAACGCGAAAAACTTTGCGGCGGAGCTCGAACGATTGACCGAAGAATCGGGCGAAGACTTGGACACGGCAAAAAAATATTACGGCGTCTACCTGATGCTGCTGCAATCCGTTGACCGACTGCAGCTCAAGTTCATCGAGAAAGTTGACACGGAGTACTATCCGCAATTGGACAAGTATATGGAGCAAGCTCTTGAGAACGTCGAAGCGGCTCGCAATGCGATCAAGAAAGGTGGCGATCGCAAAATCCTCGAAGAGAATATCTATAACAACCATGTGACTCACGATGCAGCCACGTTTTACAAGGGCAGTCTCAAAAAGCAGAAGTACGAGATGCGGAAGGCCAACGAGAAGATCAAAAAGAACATTCTCACCGCCAAAAACACTTATAACACCGCCGCGCTGAGCAAGGACATCGCTTCATTGATCTCGACCAGCCGCCGGGCTTTCGATTCGATCACCAGTCTAACGGTTCCTAATCTGCGGCCTTTCGAAAACGCAAGGCTGAAGGACGAATTCAGCCGACTGGCTCGCGAGATTCAAGGAAAGAAATAGTCTTCGCAAACATTGAAACCATGGGAGCGGCCGCACCTGAAGTGACAGGTACGACCGATTTCCCAGGCAAATTGCTGCTGAAGTGGTTACTCAAGAATTCAATCCCCATTTTGAGATAACCAAGTAGCTGTTGCATATTGATCAATATGCAGTCTTCAACAGCGGAGCCTCGCAAGCTCCGTCTCCCCATGTCCTACCTGCGACGGGCTGTGTAATACCCGCAGCTAATTCTCAAAAAAATTGAATAAGGGCGAAATGGTCTCGTTTTGCAGGATGTTTCCAAACTCTGATAAAAAATCAGATTTTGCCGGGTTTGTGTGAGGGGGAAGGCGCGAAAATACAGTTTAATTGGTTGGGCGGAAGGTGAACGGGGATTGGTCAGTGGATTTGTCTGTACTTGAAAAGCGTGTTGCCGATGGCGATGAATCAGCTTTGGCTGAGTTATTCGATCGGTACCGGGATCGGTTGCGAAAAGTAATTGTTTCCCGGATGGATCGAAGGTTGCGAGGCCGTGTCGATCCGTCGGACGTGTTGCAAGACGCCTTCATTGACCTGCAATCCAAATTGCCATCGTTCGATAAAATTGCTGGCAAAATGTCGATGTTTGTTTGGATGCGGTTGGTTGCCAAAGAACGCCTGTTACAAGTTCACCGACAACACCTCAATGCTGAGAAACGTGATGCGAGAAAAGAAGTTGCGCTAAAAAATGTGGCACAATCCAACGCATCGTCCATCTTTCTGGCCGAAAATCTGCTCGGTCGATTTACCACCGCTGGTCGCGATGCGATACGTCATGAAATGTTCCAAACGCTGCTGTCTGCTCTTCAATCATTGGACGCGGTAGACCATGAGATCATCACCATGCGATGCTTTGAGGAACTGAGCAATGCTGAGGCTGCGGAATCATTGGGTTTGAGTGAAAATGGTGCCAGTAGCAGGTTTGTTCGGGCGATGAGTCGCCTGAAGGAGCGACTCTCTGAAATCCCAGGATTCTTAGAATAAAAAATTTCACCTCCGCTGGCTCGACGAATATCAACTACAATCGAAGTTGAGGTGGCGGCGGTTGTTGGGAGATTCTCGCCGAATTTGGGTTTTCTTACTGAACTTGAGATGGCAATTTGCTAACCGAACTGCGCAATCGCTCAGCTGCGGAGATGCATTTGTACGGCGTTGATGAGCAATATTGATAGCAATTTGCATCGAGTTGCAGAGCTTGGGGAAGCGTATCTACAACAGTTGCGAGATGGTAAGCAACCGGATTTGAAGGATTTTCAAGACCAGTGCCCAGAGCTCGCGGTTGAGATTAATGAGTTTGTTCAGGCAGTTCAACTGGTTGAACACATTAAGCCAGGTTCTACATTCGCTATTGGTGCCGAGTCCTCACGTGACCAAAAAGGCGTCGCTGCCCCGGTACTGGCTGACTACCAAATTCTTCGTGAGCTAGGCCGCGGCGGGATGGGGCTGGTCTATGAAGCGGAGCAGCTTTCACTCAATCGAAGAGTTGCATTGAAGATCCTGCCGGCGGAATTGGCGTCGGACGAGATTGCCGTTGCCAGGTTCCTGCGGGAAGCAAAAAGCGCGGCGGCTTTGCATCATACGAATATCATCCCGGTGTTTGATGTCGGTAGCGAACGCGATGTGCATTTTTATGCCATGCAGCTGATTGTCGGCTGCTCGTTGGACGAAGTGATTCAACAAGTCGTTGGGATTCGCTCGACTCAGGTCGGCAATAAAATAAGAATCGAGAATCTACCTCAGGCCAGTTCGTCAGATTCAGATTCAGATTCAAGTGGCAAGCTCAAGTCACCGGCGACAATCATCGGTGACTTAACCACAAGTGACTTGTCGGATTCTGCAGCGAACATACCCAACTCAATTGCTGGCAAACTCGAATCTAATCTGGCAAATCCAAACAGCGAAACGATATCCAATGCCCTGGCTGGTGGGGACACCGAGAAAATTTTGAACGAGAAGCGATGGCATTACTATCGCCGTGTTGCACGGATCGGAGCCCAGGTTGCCGACGCGCTGAAGTATTCGCATAGCCACGGCATCATCCACCGGGACATCAAACCAGCGAACTTGATGATGGACCTGCCTGGTAACGTCTGGGTTGCTGATTTTGGTCTCGCTAAACGCGACGATGACGGCCTGACCAAAACCGGAGACGTCGTTGGAACGATTCGCTATATGTCTCCCGAGCGTTTCGAAGGTGTGTGTGATGCGAAGAGCGATGTTTATGCATTGGGAATGGTGCTTTACGAATTGCTTGCGTTAAAGCCTGCGTTTCATGCTACTGGGCAATTGTCATTGCTTGAAAAGATACGCGGAACCGAACCGATTCCATTAACGACTCAGGATTCTCGGATTCCCCGTGACCTGGCAACGATTGTACACAAGGCAATCGAGAAAGAGCCAAGTCGTCGGTACCGATCGGCCGGACATCTGTATGACGACCTGAATCGTTTTATCGACGGTCGTCCCATTCATGCTCGTAGCGTTTCGCTTCTGGAAAAAACAATCATCTGGTCACGCCGCAATCCACTGGCTGCATCGTTAAGTGGAGGTCTGCTCACCCTCGCTTTGCTGACCCTTGTGGCTCTGATCATCGCCACCACACAGTTTCGCAAGATGGCTTTCTCAAACCGGGAGCTGGCCAACGATGCGAGGAAATCAGAGGCAACGGCGCTGCTGGAAAAAGGCAATGCTCAGCGTGAAGCAGCGTTGGCGAAAGAGATGTCAAATCTGAACGAACAGAATCTGTACTATGCCGAGATGAAACTGGCATGGGACGCGTCCGGTGATCCGATCGGAATCAAACAGGCCCGCAAGATAGCTGGACGTTGGAATCCTGAATCCAACGAGCAACTGCTGGCGGATCGTCGCGGCTGGGAATGGTATCTGATCGACTCGATTGCCAGGCCGCCGAGCCTGGTGCTTGATTCGGGCAGGCAGCAGGTCTGTAAAGGTGTCGATTGGCGATACGACGGGAAGTATTTTTGCTGGGCAATTGGCAGCGATGCTTTTGTGGCCGACTATCCCAATTTCAACGACCGAAAAACTCTCAAGGGCCATGCCTCCTGGATCTTCGACATGCAGATCAGCCCGGACGGAAATTTTGTCGTAACAACCAGTCATGACAAGACCGCGATCGTCTGGGACTGGATGAACGAAAAAATCGTCAAACGGTTTTCGTATCATTCAGCCACGGGAGCAGCCGTGTTTTCGAACGACGGCCGTCATCTGGCGATCCAGGCTTTCGACCGCGGTGGGAACCCGAAAGGCTGCCTGTTCTTATACGAAACGGAAAACTGGTCGGAAGTCAGGCGACTCGAACAAGTCGACGGGAACGATATCTTTGACTTCGATTTCGACCCGAACGACGAGCGGCTGATTTGTTACGCCAAGCGAGATTCCCTGTTGGTCGACGTGGAAACCGGGAAAACGATTCGAGCAAAAGACCTGCATGAAGCTCAGATTGCTGGTTACGACTGGCATCCAACAAAACCTTTGATTGCTTCTACAGCTCATGATGGCCGAGTTGTCTTCTGGAATCCGGACGACGACAGCAGCTTTGCGATTGAGCAGCAGCCGGGGCAAGGCAAAGAAAATTCCGGGCTTGCCTGGTCGCCTGACGGTCAACGGTTGGCCTTCGGGAATTGGGATGGTGGTGTCCGCGTCGCTTCGCCGTTTGATCATGAACAGACTCAAGTGCTGATGGGGCACACGAGCCGCGTGCAACAGGTACGTTGGCATCCAAATAAGGAACTGTTGGCGTCCAGTTGTAGCGATGGCACAATTCGCATCTGGGATCTCCAGCGTCCTCCCGCCCAGATTCAAGTGCAGCCAGAAAAGCAAGGGTTCAGCAAGGAGAATCGAGTTGCTTGGAATGACGACGGGTCAAGACTGGCGATTTCCGCATTCAATATTACAAGGATTCGAGATACGGACACGGGGCGAATACTGAACGCGGACATGAAGCACCACGAAGCCATCGGGACCACTGCGTGCTGGTTGCCCAACAGCAATCAATATATCACGACACACTCGCGCGTTGTACATTTTTGGAATTCAGATTGCCAGAAGATGCAACCTTCGATGCGGAAGTCGAAAGAGCAAATTTGGAAGAAAGGCAACGTTCATCCCAATCGACCGTTATTGATCGTTGCCGAAACCAATCTGCGAGTCGACAAGTGGAAGTTACTGACGCTGAATTTGCTAACCGGCGAAACCGAAATGCTCTGCGAAGAACGTAAAGGGCAGTTTCACGGCTGGCCAGCGTGGAGCCCGGACGGAACACAGGTGATTCTTGCTGCCGCAAGCAAGTTTGAGATCTTCGACATGGAAACCCGGACGTCCAGCGAGGTCTCCCAAAACCCAAACGCGCTCGCCTTGGCAAAAGCCTGGAGCAAAGATGGGCGGTTTCTGGCAATGTCGGGAAGAGATGGCAAGATCGACGTCTTTGAAACCGAGAGCTGGATGAAAGTCCAATCAATCGAAGGCCACAATCACAATGTCGCGGCAATGGATTACCACCCCGATGGCACTCGCCTGGCCACCGGTGCCCTCGACGGAACGTTTCGGATCTGGGATACGGCGACCGGTGCTCAGGCCATCGTCATCTATAACGTTGCTAACATTTCTGATTTGGCGTGGAGCCCTTGCGGGCAGCGACTGGCGTTCATCGACGTCAATGGCGTCACCACCGTTTTGGATGCATCAGTTGGTTTGCAACGCGGCGAAATGGACGTACTGATCAATAACTTCAGTAGCCCAAGGGTTGAGATCAGCCGCACTGGCCCATAGATCCAATCACCCTACTGTACCTGTTTGCGGACGGATGCCAGGTCGCTCCCGATTCGCCGAATGTCCATCGGGTGAGGATAACGCATCACTTGTGGTGAATTTGCTTCCCGCAAGGCATAGCCGGCGACCCCGATGTCTCTATATTTCTCAACAAAAACTGTTGACATTATGTTTTGTCGTCGATACTATGTTGTGCGTAATATGTTGAAAAGGGTAGTCGATGGAAAAGATCGAACGTGAAATGATGCGAGGTTTGGGGCCGACGGCCGTCCTGCAGATCCTCAGCGATGGTGAGATGTACGGGTACGAGTTGGTCAAAGCGGTCGGGCAACGCACCAACGGCGTGTTCGAGATGGGGCAATCGACCCTGTACCCGATGCTGTACAACCTGGAATCAAAAGGCTTGATCGGGTCCAAGGAAAAGAAGTCTCCCAACGGGCGGACCAGGCGATACTACCGATTGACCGCCAAAGGCAAAAAGAAACTGGCCGCTGACAAGCAGCAGTGGGCTTCGTTAGTCGACGCGATGGGCGCGTTGGGATTGTCGCGGACGATTGCTTTGGGTGGTGGTGCGGCATGAGCGGGGGTTCAGGCGTATTCGAATCCAGACGTCGGGGCTGGCTTTGGCTTAGCAGGTTTGGTTTCCGCCCGGCCTGGCAAGAGGCCCTTGAAAAATCGGCGCTGCCCGAGAATGCTACCGAACGGATTTCGGACGTTCTGACAAAAGCCAAACTGACAAATTCAGAAAGACTCAGCGTTGCCAGGGAACTGGTGGCACATTTTGAAGATGGACACGCAGATGGCTGTAGCTATGAACAGCTGCTCGCCAATTTTGGAGAAACGAATCTCGTCGCAAACTTGATACAACGAGCCAAATTAAGGAACCGATCCATGTTATCGTCATTTTTGAAAATGTTTGCCGCAATGATTGCGTTTTGCGTCGTCACCCTCGCGGTGATGTGGGGCGTGATCAAAATGCGTAAGCCCTCGCCGTCGGTGAATTATCTGGCGCAGTTGGCACAGCCTGTGGTTGACGCGGACGAGAGCGAAAAAGCCTGGCCGCTTTACCGTGGTCCCTGGATTGAGACACGCTTTTGCGACCGTTCTGGATTGCTGACACACGTTGAGATCGACAAACAGCAAATCCCATTCGCAGATGTTTACCCGGGAGACCCAGGTTGGGATCAGGTCACCGAATGCCTTGACGATCACTTTGAGTTGTTAGAGGCATTTCGCGCAGGTTCAAGTCTTCCCAGACTGGGCCTCGAGTTGCAATTCCGCCAGGAGGACTACGCCCCGCTCGATCAACAAGCGTTATTCCCGAAGTACCATGACCTCGTGGTTTCTGGTGAGATCCAGCCGCAACCGCAGGATCCAGATGATCCACTTGCCAATACTGGGCTGATCGGAGTCTTGTTGCCTCACATTCAATGCTTCCGTTCCGCCACCCCAATGTTCATAGCCGACACGCGATTGGCCATTTCCGAAGGCGAAACAGACCGAGCCATCGCAAATATCGAAGCTTCCTTTGGGTTGGGACGACAAGTCACAGATTTCCCTTTTTTCGTTTCATCGTTTGTTGCTTTCAACTTGTTTGATGGCGGCGTCCAGCAGATCGAGGAACTACTATCCGTTGACTCGGATGTCTTGAGTAATGAACAGCTGTTGCATCTGCAAAATGTGGTTGGTGCCATCGACATGAATAGCTGGGTTTCTGTCGACGGTGAAAGAGCCGCGTTCCAGGACATAGTTCAACAGTTGTTTACCGATGACGGTAACGGAAATGGTAAGTTGACTTTCCTTGGGATATCGGTCATGAGTGGGCCGAACGAACGGGGTTTCTGGAACGATATCAAACGGTTGGCACAATATACAACGTACGATCGCAAAGAGATTGTCGAAGCACATACAGCCTTTGTAGACGAAATGAAAATGCAGATGCACAAGCGGCCATTCGAGGTACCGATAGATGTAGACCCCATCACGGAAACTGGCAACGCATTGATCGACAACTTTTTGTTTGATCCGCATCCAATTCGCGGCGCGTTTCAGTTGCGGCTTGCCAAACGGGATGCCACAGAGCTGGTACTTGCAATTGAAAGGTATCGGCGGTCCGCGGGGAAACTCCCCGAATCACTTGACGAACTGGTGCCCGATTTCATCGCGCAAATTCCAAACGATCCGATTACTGGTGACGACATCCGTTATCTACACGACCAGAAAGACGTTGAGAAAGA
>CAZXLW010000006.1:0-4724 GCA_964641465.1 uncultured Pirellulaceae bacterium
TGCAATCTGGCAAAACGTTTGATTCGCCAGAGAAAGTCCAAGTCGTTACGCCGCTGCCTGGTACGCCTTCGACGTTTACAACTAGTTGGGCGTTAGCGTTTGATGCGAGAATTGCAACAACTAAAAATAATAGGGAAGGGAGTCGATTCAAAATCATTAGTTCCACCTACTTTTGGATTTTCCATTCAACAAAAACGGCTTTAACAACTGCGTCTTTATGTGTGCGGCTGAGAGAGAACCGACCTCTCGATGTTACTTCTCATACAGAACCAATTGAAGGGTTAGCTCCGGATCCTGGCGAGTTTCTTTAGAATTGCATCAACTATGTCAACAAACCGGCCAGTGAAAAGGAACTCAGGCAAAGTTGCAATCGAGGCACATCATATGCTGATAATCGCACCAGCCATGTTGCCGGCAATCAATGTATCGCGAACAAATATCGAGGCATTGGATGCGGAAACATGAATCCCACCTCCATTTCCATCAATGTCGCCAAGAGTTGAAATATCCCCAGGAATTTGGAGTTCCAACAGTGCAGCATTGCTATCGATCGTCGCGCCGCGCACAAAAAGATCACCACCGGAAAGCTCGACACCGCCTCCTTTTAAGGACGCTTGATTATCCGAAACGCTGGAGTCGATTACCGACAAAAATCCGCCTGCCGAGAAAACTCCCCCACCACCGCTCAAAGAACCGTCGGCAGCATTTTGAGTAACGTTTGAACTCCGCAGACGCAGCGTTCCACCGTTATTGAACACGCCGCCGCCCCCATTGTCTTCCAATTCTCCCTGGGCAACGTTTTCGCTGATGTCCGTTCTGCGAATCAGTGTTGTACTGTCAGCTTGTATCCAGACGCCGCCGCCATTTCCAGCCGCGACGTTATTTTCAATCGAGCTGTCAACGCCGACCGTCTATGGATCGGCGGCTCACTTCCGATCTTACCCACCAGTGAGCAGATTTTGTTGACCTGCTAACTGGCGGGTAGCTGCCAGCAATCGAATTCCGTTTGGGTATTCAGCCAAGCGATGGGAAGTCACGCGGGATTCCAGGATCAGCGTGCTTCCCATGCTGAATTCCACCCTGGTTGATATTCCACTCTGATTTCATCGGATTCGAATCCACGGCCCAAGCGGCGGTCAATCAATATTTGGTGTAGTCAGATACCAGAATGACTCGCTGGATGGTCTGAACGTTGCGAGATTAACAAATAAACGGATCGGCTGTCCATTTATCCACCGGGCATCGCGGGTTTTTCGTAATACTCTTGAACTTCATGCATCCAACCTGTGTTCACCTAAATAAGAAAAACAAAACACTCAAAGCGAGGAGTCGCGAGATGCGAAATTCGAGGGCCTTTACCTTGGTCGAATTACTGGTTGTGATTGCCATTATCGGCATTTTGATTGGCATGTTACTGCCGGCCGTCCAGTCAGTTCGAGAAGCAGCTCGCCGAACCGCCTGCGCCAACAATATACGGCAAATTGGGCTCGCAATGCATAACTTCGAATCGTCTTCGAGGCGTTTGCCTGATGGCTGGTTGGTGAGTGATCCCAATGATCCGCTTTCCGAATCAGGATGGGGTTGGTCTGTGCAGATCCTGCCGTTCATCGAACTGAACAACCTGTTCAATCAGATAGATCTCGACGCCCGAATCAACGATCCGGTTAACGACGGATTGGCAATGGAAGTGATTCAGAATTACCTTTGTCCTTCTGATCCAGAACCAGATCTGCTGCCCTTTGGCGAGATTGATACTCCCGTTGGCGGCGGTGGCTCTGACGGAGGCGGTGGAGGAGGAGGAAGTGGATTGAGGAGCCCGCTGCCGATCCAGCAGTCTATTCCTTTGTATGCTCGTAGCAATTATTCAGGAGTGTTCGGGAACATCGAAGCTAACGCCGATCCACTTGACGGGGACGGTATGTTTTTTGGCGATAGTGGGCTCCTGTTTCGTGATGTGCTTGACGGACTAAGCAACACGATGATGGTAGGTGAACGCAGAAACGATTTTGGGGCCGTGTCCTGGGTTGGTGTTATTGAGGGAGTTTCCGAGCCATTCGCGAGAATCGTCGCAGCCACCGACCATCCACCAAACGACGGTCAAGATAACCGGTTCGAAGATTTTCGCAGTTACCACCCCGGTGGAATCAACGCACTATTTGCCGACGGCTCGACTCAATTCGTGACTGACTCTATTGACCAATTAGTGTTCCAGGCTTGGGGTTCAGTTTCCGGCGGTGAAAACGCCCAGCGTTAGTTAATCTAGTGGTCCTCCAAGCTGGAGTTGACCAGTTAGTTCGTAGTACCGGCTGCACTGTACGCTGTAGCCGGAATTCCGCCTGAAGTATTGCCAGGACATGAGTACCACATGTGCCCGGTCTACACTTAAGGCGGTACTGCAAAACCATTCATTTCAGTGCAGAGCCACTATCAAAGAAACCGGTTATCTTGCTGTCAAGGAGACCGGTTATCTTTCGACATTCAACAACTGTAGTGTCGACCCCAGCGAAAACAGCTGTGCTTGATCCGTCAGTTGGATATGCGTCGCATTGATATTGGTTTCATTCCACATTGGATCGACGGGCCACCAGGTTCCGTCGATCACCACTTCGTTCCACGCATGCGCGCCGAAGGCACGCGTGTCGTCGCCCAGGTAAACAAACCCGCCTACTTCACGAGCCGGAATCTTGGCTGCCCGTGCCAGAGTCGCGAATAACTTCGCGTGCTCAGTACAGTCGCCACGTTTTCGTTGAATGATATCCAACACGGAAATCGCATTGTCATCCAATGTGTCAGCCAGATATCGGGATACGAATGGAATCAGCTTTTGAATCTTTTTGCGAACGTCCGTCTCGTTGCCGATCGCTTGTTGGACCAGATTCCTGACGTTTGCATCGTTGATCGGGTAATCAACAGTTTCTTTGAGATGCTCGTCAATTTCTGCTTGAGACGCCGCTGCAGGGACACCATGCTTGCGACCAAGCTTCAGTGAATAGCCGCCGCCGGTGAGTTCAACCTTTTGCATTGGCCCGGACTTGATCGCATTGGCGATCGCCTGATTCGCGCTCAGTTCCAGAGCTTTGACCCGTTTCGGATTGCCAATGGATTGGTTCAGTCGGATGACTCCCAGCACCGACAAGTCTGCCGAAAAGTCAAAATTCCGAGCTTGGGATTCCGGTTCCACTCGCATTTCAAACACGCCGCCGATCACAGCGGACAACAACTCACGCTCGGCTCCGAATCGAAACCGCCCTGTCGTTTTATGGGTACCCGAAGTGACGTCCGTTTCATAAAACTTGACTTGGACGCCATCGATCAGTGAGTTTCGACTCCCGAGATACTCGACTGTCTGTTTGTCGAACGTCAAATCTCCCAGCGCGAACTGGCTGAAGCCAAATTTGTCACCTGATTTCGCTTCGTCAAAATCCATCAAAGCAAATGCAGCTACTTGCGGCAACGTGTATTTGAAATCGTTGACCGTTCTAGTGCGTTGTTTTCCGCCTTCGTTGATCTGCGCTGTGAGCGTGCCATTCTCCACCGTCGACTTGATTGTGGTTCTGCCGAGTTGGTTTTGTGTGGAAGAGTAACCACCGACCATCCGATACGGTTTTTCAGTTTCAAATTCAGCAACTTCCAGAGTGGACATCACGGTTTGTCGACCCTGCACCAGCAATTTCAATTCGGTTTTCGTGACGGACGCAATGATCGGTTTTCCACCTTGCGCACCGCGGCGTTCGAAACCGGATCGCATGTAGCCAGATTTTTTGTCGCCAATGTAGATGCCATGCCAATAGGTCTTTCCCAGGTCAAGCAACTCAATGTCAAATTTGTCGTAGTCGGGATCACTTGGCTGAGTCTGTAAAGACTGACCAAGTAGCGAATCGGAAGCCAACGCCACCAATCCGCCCAACAGAAAACAGAACAGTTGCAAGTAAATAAATGAGCTTCGAAAAATCTGCATGGTGCAATACCAAGAGGGTCAGGCTTTAATCGTGAGTTAACAATGTACAAGTTGATTTGCAGCGAGGCCAGAGAAGATACCGCCCTTTTGGCTACCGTTTTGCCGAAGCGGGGCGAAACTTACTTCCCACAAGGTAGTCAAAATGTTCACGTTGAATTTCTGGCAGAATTGCCGACCGAGATTCACGCATGCTACTCAAAAAGAATCCTTAAATCTTCTGCCGATAGCCAGCGGATCAACGTCTCGTAAGAGCGGACGATTTTCACCAATGCGATGATGGGCTCGGTCGATGGCTTGAGCTTCAACGGCAGGATTCCGCCAAGTATCGACAACAAAAACGAATTGCGAACTTATATCTAAAAAGAAAGGCGCTGCCGCTTGCAGCGCCTTTTTTTGGCTTAAGACAAAGTCGAAGCATTCACTAGAATCCGCGATTGCAACTGCTGCAGCCGCCACCGCCATACGAAGGCGAACTCCACCCGGAAGAGTACATTGGCTGGTACGAATAACTTGGCGCCGGACTTGAGTACGCAGGCGCTCCTCCGTACGAGGGGTACGAATAGGACTGCGGCATCGAGTATGAGTAATTCGGCGCTGATGAATAGACTGGTGCCGAATTGTAAACTGGCGCCGGCATATAGTTGCTCGAAGGGTAATTCGAATAAATCGGTGCCGAAGTTCCTGAACAGCCACAGTTTCCAGAGGAACCCATGATTACCGGTGCTGACGACGCGGGAATGCCGACGGCCGAACCGGAATCGTAGAT
>CAZXLW010000006.1:4824-133127 GCA_964641465.1 uncultured Pirellulaceae bacterium
TGATTACCGGTGCTGACGACGCGGGAATGCCGACGGCCGAACCGGAATCGTAGATTGGCTGAGAAGGAACTGGGTTGCGAGTTGACGAACCGGAATCGTAGATCGGCTGAGAAGGAACTGGGTTGCGAGTTGACGAACCGGCAACCGGTGCTGGCGCAGAATACTGTGGTGTCGACGGCGCGAAATCTGGTCGCGGCAACGGTGTGGCATTGCGCGTTGCGGATCCTGTCACGATTGGCGCGGCTCGTGTTCCAGATCCAGCTGGCGGGATTGAGCTCGATCCGGATTGAGCCATAACATCACTGGCCAACAAGCACGAAGTCGCGGCTACTGCTACGACAAACATCGTTTTGATTTTCATATTTTTCTTTCCTTCAAGTTGCTTCAAAGAACGATTGATTGCTTCAAACTACAACCCAGAATCATACCAGCGTCAGATGCACTTGGCTGATTTTGCGATGCAAAATCCTGCACTGTAAGACAGCCAACAGTCAAATCGTGGAATGGCGGCTTTTTAGTGTTTCCGGAGCCACATGCTGTACTGGCATTTCTGGAATCACACCTTTGTTAGCGGCGCCAACATTAAATTCAAGCGGAACCAAGGCGGATAGGCCCGGTCAATTCTTAGCCACCTTTAGGCCAACACCGTTCAAGCAAGCTTTTGTCAACATCTGCCGGTTCAAGCAGTTCCAGATTGAGAACCGATGAGAAAACTCAAGCTCCCTGGGGCGTTACCTCCAACCGCCTCAGCGTGCGCCAATCGTCAAGGCTGCCTATTTCTTCTTTTTCTGCTTCGCCGGTAGCTCTGCGTCGGGCCCGTATAGCTCGGGATGCAGTTTAGCAAGCTTCGCTTTAAGCTGGGGGCGTTGAGCGATCACGTTGGCAACCTTGCCAGCACTTTTCGGATTGCTGACGCCGCCCAATGATTTTTCGGCAGGCATGATCTGGCTGTCCCACGCAGCCAACTCAGCTGGCTTGACGTTTTCATAATACAAACGCCCATTCGAAAACGGACTGGGCGCGTAAGGACCAACCAGTTCAACCGGTAGATCCGCTTTGATTTTGTCTTCCATTCCCATCGCCCACAGACAGGCGTTCGCGAAACAGCGTCTGGCGTCTTCGTCCAGCAAGTCTTCCGACGCGCCAAAAGAAAAATAAGCCGTGCGGGCGTCTTTCCGGGTTCCCGATGGTGCGACATAGAAATCCCTTGTCCAGCCGGCTGAAACAATTGCTTTGTTTTCCTCCGGCTCACTACCGGGAGCGAGCGCTTTGAGCACTTGAACCTCGACCAGCGGAGTTGCATCTTTTGGCAACTGTGATTTGTAAGCGCCGCACCAGGAATGAATCGTTTCGACGCCTGACAAAATCGGATGATCTGCAGCGGAAGCAACTGCCGCGACCAGCGAAGCCTTGCGGTGATTGGGACCGTAGTGACTTTGACCACGCTTCTTGTGCCAGGTGTTGCCGAAAATTTGTTCACCTAGCCCTCCTCGATAATCGTCACCCTCATAATTGAAATTCAGCTTCGCCCATTTGCCTTTCTGGCCGTTGAAACTGTGTGTCGACGTTCGTAGCCCAATGGCTGGACCGCCACGCTCAAAATAATCCGCCAATAAATCGACCTGCTCGTCCGGCAGATTCATGAAACGAGTAAAGAAGAACAGCAAATCTGCATCTTTGAGAGCTTCCATTCCAGGTACGCCGGCATCGCCAGGTTTGATATCACCGTTTTCATCGATACCGAACAGCACAGTGCAGCGGAACCCAAGTCGTTTGGCCAAAATCTTCGCCATGGCTGGGCAGGTTTGTTCGGATCGATATTCGTGATCGTTCGCGACGAAGACAATATGCTTGCCTTCGCCAACCCCTTCACTACCTTCGTACACAAGGCTCTGCGCGTCGGCAGTCATACAGGTCAAAAAAAGTAGAATGATTGGAAGCCAGTTTTTCATGATGAGTTGAGCCAACTAATGGTTTTGCAAGAAATCCGTCTTAAATTTACTTGAACCACCGGCGAACGCAAAACACCAGACGCCAAAATAGTCGTATTTTGTAACGACGGCAGACACGGTCAAAACAGGGTGATCAGTGGATCTCGAAATCTGCCAGGATCGCGTCGCGTTGTTAAACCAATTGCCTCAGCAGCCGCCAGTTCTAATAACAACATCGCTCACAAGCGTCCGCTTCAGCCTGGCGAGAGACCGCTTTCTATCATGTCGTCGCGGCTTGCCGGTTCTCCAAACACGATTGCACGATTCGAATCTTGTTGTAGTCAACTTCTTCATTGAGCGCCAGGAAAATTGGTTTGAGTGGTCCGGCGCCGACTGACTCAATGGCCGCTTCGACTTTGGTGCCTGTTTCCTGGTCAACCCAGCGAGTGTAGTCGACGATCTTTTGGTGACGAACGTATTCGTGCAGGTAACCTGCCGTTGTTGATTCGGCGCGACCGAGTGCTTTGGCGGCATCTGCAACGGATAGGCCGGCATCGAAATGTGGAAACGCCGCCAGTGCCGACTTGCTGGGCAGTTTTGCTTGAGCGGCCTCGCTCGACGGCGGAGCTGGTTTGACATCCAATGCGACATCACAAGCCTCGCAATGCGAAACGATCACTGACAAAAAAGCTTCGCCGAAGTCCTCGAGTTTCTTCTGCCCTACCCCGTTTATCAGGCGAAATTCATCCAGCGTCGATGGGCGCCGCCGAGCCATGTCTCGAAGTGAAGCGTCGCCGAACACAACGTAGGCGGGAACTTGTTGTGCGGTTGCACGCTCTGACCGTAGATTTTTGAGCTTTTCAAACAGCTCACGGTCCACTCCCTCCCACGACGCCAGCGATTGCTTGGTGCTTTTCGAGCTGGATTTTTTCTCTCGCGGTTTTAGCAGCCGGGGCGTCAATTCGCCTTTCAAAAGCTGCCAACCTGTGTCGGTGATTTGCAGCGTGTTGTACTCGCCGAACCGAGCCAGAAAGTTCTGACCGATTAGCTGCTCGGTCCAATCGCGAATGTCCCGCTTGGAATCATCGGTAAGCAAACCGTAGGTGCTGACTTTGTCATGGCCATTCTGCAAAATTCGCTTGTCTTGCGAGCCGGTCAGGACTTGAGCCACATAGTCCGCGCCAAAACGCTGGTCGACCCGGTAAACGCAAGAGACGATTTTTTGGCCAAGCGTTAATGCATCTTCAACGAGCGGCAATTGATCAAGACACACATCGCAAGCCCCACAGTCTTTGACATCGAGCGCTTCGCCAAAGTACGCTGCCAGTTCGACGTGTCGGCACTTCGTTCCATTGCAAAAGTCCGCGACCGCCTTGAGAGCTGACTGGGCTCCCGCCTTTCCAGAATCAGCATCGGACTGGTCGAGCATCCGGCTCCACGTCATAAAATCGCCGGCGCGGTAGAACATACAGCACTCCGCCTCCAGACCATCCCTGCCCGCACGTCCGCTTTCTTGTTGGTAGGCTTCGAGCGATTTTGGCATTCCTGCGTGAATCACGAATCGAACATTCGATTTGTCGATGCCCATCCCAAACGCAACCGTCGCCACCATGACGAGAGCTTCTTCGCGAAGGAACGCGTCCTGGTTTTGTTTTCGCTCTTCAGCCGACAATCCCGCATGGTAGGGAAGCGAAGTAATACCCAGTTGCTGAAACGCGGCACTGGTCGATTCGACTTCTTTGCGGCTGATGCAGTATACGATTCCCGATTCGCCCTGATGGCCGTTGATCACGTCAACAAATTGGTCAATGCCGGACTCACGTCGGGCAATTCGATAGATCAAGTTCGGTCGATCCATCGAACCGACCAGAACCTGACAATTCGTTTGAGCCAACTGTTTGACAATGTCTTCGCGGACCTTCGCCGTTGCGGTAGCGGTGTATCCGTGAACGGCAACATCGGGATAGAGTTGCTTGAGCGCGGACAGTTGACGGTATTCGGGGCGAAAGTCGTGCCCCCACTGGCTAACGCAGTGAGCTTCGTCGATGGCGAAAAAGGACAACGGCGAATCTTTCAGCAACCGACCGGTGGCATCCGTCAGCAGTCTTTCCGGAGCCATGTAAAGCAATTTCAGTTCGCCGGCGCGGGCTTGTCGAGCGATTTCATCTTCTTCTTCGCGCGACAGAGAGCTGTTGAGAAACGCGGCTTCAATCCCGCAAGCTTTCAGCGAATCGACTTGGTCCTTCATCAGCGAAATCAACGGCGACACCACCACTGCCAGTCCGTCGCGGCAAACCGCAGGCGCTTGAAAGCAGAGCGACTTTCCCGCGCCCGTTGGAAACACAGCCAACGAGTCCTGGTCTTTCATCACCGCAGTCATCGCAGCAAGTTGCTGCGGCCGAAAACCGTCGTAGCCCCAGTACTCTTTGACTGCTTTTGCCAATAGCGATTCGTATTGTTGATCGTTTGAGTTTGCCAATGTCGCACCTGTTGAGGTCATTTGCATTTTCGTTTCACTATGGTTTCCTGGTCAACTGAATGGCCCAAGTTTGAGGCTACGCCCTGGATAGACTGAGCGACCTCTCCAGAATCACGAATGCACCGGTAAGATTCTAACAAAATTTTTTGGCAACTTCGAATTTTCTAACGGGGCAAGCCCTCCATCTTTTCGGCCTTTGATGATCGAAAGGACGCCGTCGTCTTCCATCTCTTCGGCTCCGACGTAGCAACCGGGCGTAAGCACGTAGCCATATCCGGCGATCTCGGACGGAGAGGTTTTGAAACGCGGAGACGCAGAGAGCGCAGAGGAGGTGCGCGGACAACAACTCTGCGTTCTCCGCGTCTCCGCGTCTCTGCGTTGTGTCAGTTTACGGAAATGTCCATTGATTGCAGACCATGAACTCTTTTTTGACGAGGTTTTCAAAGTCGATCAGACTGCTTGTGACTCGTTTAGAACCGCGACTTTCAGCGGTTACTACCTGTTGTAGGGGATATTATTTATCCAGCGGAAGCCTCGTTCCATTAACAAGTACGTTTTGTCGTCACGACGCAACTTGATGAACAACTCTCCGGCTTCATCACTACCGGTAAGTTGAACCTGGTTTTCATCGACAACTTCAACATTGAAATCCAAGCGCAAATCGCCAAGTGGTTCGGGCAGCTCCAGCGTGCTCTCGTCCTCACTCAATTCGAAAACACCACTGATACGTACTCCGTCTTCCGTGTGAATCTGCAAGACATCTGTAGATCCGGCAGTGCCTTGCTCTTTCACTGCAAAGGGATACCGAATCAGCTCGACAGACTTCCAGCGGTTCTTACGATCCGATTCTTCTGAATCTGGCTGTCCTGAAAACCTGTATTCATCCACTTTATAGGAACCGAAAAATGCGGGTGCGATTTTCTTTTCTGTAAACTCCATTTTCAAATGACTGTAAACTGGAAACGCGATCAACAGCACGATGAAGGCCAGTTTGATGAAACGCTGAATCCAAATTGTTTTGGCGTCTGTGTACGGTGGCCAAAGTCGCCTTCGTGGGGCAGCACGATTGAGTAGGAACACATTAGTCAGCCGCATAAAGTCCGGCGCAAGAACCAGAATCGCCGCGATCAGCAAATGAACGGAAAACAACTTCACCGGCACGTCGTAACAGAAATTCAGCATCACGACATTGGTCATGACACCGATGGCGACCAGTGCACCCAATACCGATGTTCGCCGCCAAACCAGGAGACACCCGGCAACGACTTCGCCAAAGCCAGCGAAGTAAGTGTAAGGTCGTGACGCGCCCATGAACGTCCATAGCAAACCCATAGGTGATGTTTCTCCGATCCGCTGGCTCAATCGCTGGTTGGAAGGAACTGGAAACTGATTCATGACCTCTCCCAATTTGGCCAAACCGTAACCCATCATCAAAATGGCCAACGCATAACGAAGATAGCTGTACAGTCCATCCTTTAGCCAAACATATCTTTGCTCGCGACGATCAACGAGCGTCCACGCTCCAGCAGCAACGAGGGCTATCAAAAAGAAGGTCAGCACTCGAACGTAGTCATATGTCGTATCGCCGCTGCCATTGACCTCGTAAGCAACATCCAGACCCAATACATAACTGCCGGTCCAGGAAACTAATTCTCCGATCCATTCGTTGCAACCCGCTCGGATGTTGAATCCAAAAGGAGCCAGAATTGAATCGAATGGTGTTGGGAAAAAGTACAGCACCCAGTAAATCAAAGTAAAACGGAAAGCAAACTTTTGAATCGTGTTAAGGACAGGCATTCCAGTACCTGAAAGTGCCATCGAGCCTTGTTCCAGGTCCAATTCTGAATCGGGGTTCTCTTTCCAGTAAAACAGTCCGATTCCAAACAGCAAAAGCCCTGAAGCCGCAGGCAACAACCACCAGGTCCAAAACGACTGAGGCGTGTCCGAGGCGCCCCCAAACATCGTGGTTGTGCTCACGTCGTCTTCGACGACTTCGATCGTCACATCGTCAAACCATACTTTTGCTCGACCGATTACAAGCACACCAATGATGATTTCTTCCGTGTCATCTGAAACATCAGCAACGATTTCGTAGTGTTGCCATTGAGGCTCGGTAATCGGCCGATTTTGCATATTGTCGAAAGCTTGCATCACCGTCTCGCCTTCGTCGTTGACCGTATCACAGCGAAGCCACAATTGCGCGCGGCCTTTTGATTCTGACTCGACACGAACGGCGGCGCGATAACGAATCCGCTGTCCGAGGTACTGCGATAGATCGAGGGTACGGCTGAACGACGCAAAGCCCATGAAGTTGTTCGCTTGAGTCGCGTCGATCAAAACACAATTATTTCCTGTGAAAGCATTCCCTTCTTCGACGGAGTATCGGTAGTTGTTTACACCGGGTGTTGGAAAAACCCAGTCCTTTGGAACCTCACCATCGAGTTCTTCAAAATCACCATTGGTAAGTCCAGACGTTTCGCTTTCAACGACTGCAGGATTTGCCTTGGAATCATCGCTTTGCTTTTCGTTCTCTTGTCCTTGGGCCGATACTTCCAAAACCAGTACCAGGAATATAAACGGCAGAAATGGGCTTGTGATCGTCGATTTCAAAGTCATCACCTTGTCTATAAAACCAACGATTACCGATGACGATTAGCATCAACGGCCAACCGCGCGAAAAGCAATGCCCAACAGGGAAACAACAGAGCAATCAGCATCGCCATATTTAAAAGGGAATCACGACTAAATAAATCTGTTTGCCACAGCATGAACACAAGGCAGCTGGTGATACTAGCGCAAACAAATAGAAGCAAAGCGCCGCGCCTGACGATTTGATTCCATGCAATTAAATTCCTCTTTTTCAAAATCAAAAACGTCCAACTCGCCAAAAAGAGTTTAATGACCAGACAAAATATCAAGATGGTTGGCCACCAATCAACGACAAATTGATCGAAATCGGCACCGACCTGTTCAGCCACAGCCTGGGCGCAGCTGTAGCAAACACTTGCACCGATAACAAACAGGATCAAGAAGACGAAAGTAAACGTTGTTCCCAGTTTTCCACGGCCAAAGAGTCCAAGGGCCATCCCCGGCCACGGCGCGACCATGGTGAGGTAAAGCGATCCGAAAACGAAACAGATCAAGTAGAAGGGCCAGACTTCATTCTTTCCCGAAGCAAATGCTGCCTCGCTCAGTGGTTGGCGAATCGAATACGGAAGCGCCCATAGCGCAATTACAAAAAACGCTGCCAACCAAGCTTGAAACGAAGATCGCAAAACTGACTTGAACCTGGATCTCAAGAGCTGCTCATCTGATACGGGAAGGCCTCCTAGGAAAGCCGAAATCGCAAACTCTCTGTTCCAGTAACTGCTTTTACCGAGCGCTGGACTGATCATCAGCAAAATGACCGGTGGAACCAACAGGATTAATGGTGTTAAAACGGTGAGCATATTCAGCAGAACGTCCAGGAACATCGAAAAACTGTCATTATCATTTCTCGCAATTGGATTCGAAGAATATTCATGCGCAAGCAACGGGACAAGAAAAACCACCAAGGCAAATGGCGTCGCGAATACCCACATCAAAATCGAGGGAACACGGAAGACCTGTCGCCAATCTCTCCACAGAATCGCGTCATTGGCTGATTCGAAATTCAACTGTTTAAACGAGTCGAGTTTCTGGAATTCAGTCGAGTCAGGGTTGGCCACCAAGGTTGCAATTCGGGACGAGTCTCGAACAGAAGCCTCAGAGCGCCACGATAAACGACGGGCTCTGAAAACACTCAGAACTGCCGTTGCGAATCCGAAAATCGCAGACACTACAATGATCATTTGCGGCGTTTGATAGTTCTCTGTTTGCAAACAGTCGAAGCCGTAAACGGAAATCGCGACCACCAAAACCACAAAAATCGCAATGACGAGCAAACGTTGCCAGGCCGATCGAAACGGCCACCAGGCGGCAGCTTGAAGCCAGCATCCGATGGCGGAAACCACAAGCCAGGGCAACGTAAGAAACAGGACGATGTACTGCGTATCGAGATCAAAATTGTTCGCGATTTTCGAAACGTAGTGAAGTGAAACTGCAGCGGCGGGCAGCCAGCACCATGCGATGGCTAAGACCATTGCAATAACCGGGATCATCGAGATTTTCAGACTGCCGATGGGCAATGCAAAAAATCGTTGCGGGAATGCAGTTCGCCCGCTTGAGAAATCAAGATCAGCTCCAAACGTGAAAATGGCCAGTGAAGTAAGAATGGTGATTGAGACGGACGAAAAAACCATCACCTGAACCGCGGACGGTGAAATCGCAAACGCAAACTGGCCGAGCCAATAGACCAATTGAACCGAAATCACAACACTGACAATAAACAGGATGGACTTTTTGTTTCGCCACCACATCCAATTGCAGATTTGAAGCGTTGTGTCCATCATTCCCTCGAAGTGTCCAGGAACCATTCGTTCAAACTAACCCCGTGGGCTTTAACGATTTGTCCGCCAATCGAATCGACGGCTTGTTCAAGATCCTCACTGGCAACATCCAGAATCGCTGACCACTGATCGCCACTTTGTTCCCACTTGCCCATTGCTTCCATCTTGGGTGGGCCTGATGAATCTTCGACTTTCAAAGTGACTCGCTGGTACCGCGTTTGCAGGTTTTCCAAAGGGCCGCATTCGACAAGTCTGCCATTGCGAATGACCCCAATCATGTCACTCACCCGTTGGACTTCGTCAAGCAAGTGCGAAGAAAACAGTACGGTTTTTCCGGAATCGGCGATGGTGCGAATGATCGCCGCCAGAATGTCATTGCGAACAACCGGGTCCAGTCCAGAACTCGGCTCGTCCAGCACCAACAACTCGGGTCGATGAGCTAACGCAATGGTCAATCCGACTCGCGCCCGCTGGCCTTTGGACATTTTCTTGATCGTTTTCGCCGGATCAATTTTGAATGTCTCCAATAGCTCCTGAGCGTAGTCGTCATTCCAGTTTGGATAAAACGGTTTTGAAAAGCGGAGGATTTGCCAGACTTTCATCCAGCCGGGCAAGCTGTCTTCTTCAGTGAGATAGCCCATGCGAGACAGTACAAATTTTGGATCACGCGACGGGTCTTTTCCAAAGACAGAAACGGTTCCCTGCTGAGCACGAAGCAAGCCGAGGATATGCTTCAACAGCGTCGTCTTGCCAGCTCCATTGAGACCGACAAGCCCCATTACGACGCCACGCGGAATTTTCATCGAAACGTTGTCGAGCGCTTGCTTGCGACCAAACTTCCGGCTCAGGTTGTCGATTTCAATGACCGTTTGATTTGAAAAATCGCAATCCATATGGTCATTGGTAAATTCATCGCTTCGTTTGATCACGACAGCTCCCCCGACTTCAGGGAAGTGTCTTGAGCCGTCTTGGATTTTGACTGTTTGTTTTGGGACTGTTTTTGTTTACGTTCCATTACGCCCGCACGAGACTTGACCTGTTTCAAAAGCTGGTCAAGTGAGAACCCCAGCTGGTTGGCTTCGGCCAACAATTGATCAATCCTCTCCTGGAGCGCCGATTGACGATGCTTGGCAGTCAGCCGCATGACCGACTCGGCAACAAACGTGCCTTTGGTGCTGCGTTTTTCAACTGTTCCTTCCCAGGCGAGTTCCCGATAGGCCCGCGCGATTGTGTTTGGATTGACTTGCAGTTTTTCCGCCAGAGTTCGGATAGCTGGCAATTCCACTCCAGGTTTCAATTGCCCGGCTGCAACCAAATAACGAATTTGCGTCATGATTTGCTGATAAATCGGGACGCCGTCGTTTAGAGAAATGTGTAAATCCACGCTTGCACCATTGTTTCAAACAAGTAATACAGTGACACAATAGTAAAGGCCCGATGCAGATTGTCAAGAAAAATCAAATGGGGTGGCAATGTTTCCCTAATCAAGATCTCCATTGTTGTAAAGCGAAATTCGTATTTTCGCTGTCCTCCGTGCTCAGCTGGGCCAAATGCAGGAACACTAATTGGCACTAATCTTCACTAATGGCGGACGGTGTTTGGATTAACGCGCTGCTCGCAGGAAAAAATTAGTGTCGATTAGTGAAGATTAGTGTTCCCAATTCTGTTGCGTGATCGTGCTTTCCCGACATCGCTTTAGGCAGGCACATAAAAAAAGCCCGCTCAATGAGCGGGCTTACTTAGCTCCCCCGGTTGGACTCGAACCAACGACAATGCGGTTAACAGCCGCACGCTCTACCAACTGAGCTACAGGGGATTGTGTGTTTCATTCATGTCGGTACGCATTTGAAGATGCGGTCGACGTGAATTGGTTCGCCATATCGAACATTTTAACAATTTTCGACTTGGAGAACTGAACAGTTTAGACCTTTTTGTTTCGGCGACAAGTCCGTTTGCTCCCGAGTCAGATCTGAAAATTTTTCGCGTTTTCTGGACGAAACGACCTGACGATATCAGGTCATCTCGGACAAAAGGGAAAACTGCAAGGATTTTGGCACTAGCCGCCCAGCAAACCTCGAATCATCGGCAGAATACCACTGCTGATGACTTGATCTTCTGGCAGCCACAGGTTTCGGGCCAGATCGTATCCGATCATACCGCCAAGTAGCAACAAACCGAGTACCAGCCCCAAAGATGCCACCTGCCAAACCGTGTAGGGCTGTTCCGGCATCACGGCGACTCCGCCAGCAGCAACGCCGATTCCTGGCGTCATCCCGGACTCAAAGCCGCCAAAATCGCCGACATCCAGTGCGTCGTCTTCGAGCATGGGAGGCGATTCCAGCTCATCGCTTGGCGATAGCAGCGTCGCTTCCGAGGCGTCGCTGTACATTTCTGAATCTTCAAGTGCGATCACCTGCGAACCACTGGATTCCTCATCAACGACTTCTTCCAGTGGTGTCAGATTGAAATCATCGTCGCCAAGTTCGGTGGCCGCATCTGGATCGGCCGCTTCATCAAGCACGATCATTTCGTCGGCATCATCCGCATCGGCGAGTTCCATCAATCCGCCACTCAGGTCGATTTCCGAGGAATCGTCTGCGATCAAAAACCCACTGTCATCGTCCGCAGCACTCGCACTCGAATCGCTGTCGTCAAGCAGCATATCACTGCTGTCTTCGAAATCGCTACTCAAATCAACACTGTCTTCATGGCTATCTTGGATTTGCAGATCGTCCTCGAACAAATCATCCTCGGATAGCATCAACTCGCCGGACGCATCGTCGGCAGCCTGCAACTTGCCAGTCGACGGATCGCCTTTTTTAGGTTCATCGTCCAACAACAAATCCCCTTCGCTGAGCAGGTTCAAGTCGTCATCGTCTTCGCCAGCCAAATCAATATCACTGCTTCCAAAAGACAACGCTTCCTCAGCCTTACCTGACGAATCGACCGCATCTTCTACGACATCTGCCGCATCACCAGACAACAACAGTTCTCCAGAATCGGCATTCAGTTCAAAATCATCCTCATCGTCTGCTTGATCGGCGGCACCTCCCGCCAGGCTGGCCAGTCCCGCAATTCCTGCAGCAGCTCCAGCGACTCCGGCAGCTCCTTTACTAACCAGATCGTCGTCATCATCATCCAATGACAATTCAAAATCGTCTTCCTCGTCAGCGCCACTGACAACATCGGCCAACTGCTCATGGGCACCGGCGACTTCTTCTTTCAACTCGGTGACGTCTTCCTGTAAGTCTTCTTTCATCTCGACCAAGTCATCAACTTCGGCATCCAAGCTAACGACCGGCTCATCATCATCGTCGAGGTTAAGAACGAGTTCGTCGTCGTCACCATCGTCTAAATCGAGAACCAGCTCATCGTCATCGTCGTCGCCCAGGTCGATTGCTACCGGCTCTTCGTCGTCCAGGTCGAGCACAGCTGGTGCATCGTCGTCTTTTTTCAGTTCGACTACGTCGTCTTCGTCGTCATCCAAATCGATTGTAAAGTCGTCATCATCTTCAAGATCAACAACTTCGTCGACTTTCTCAGCCACGATATCAAGGTCTGACGAATCATCGTCGTCGATCAGATCAATTGCGGAATCATCCAGCTCGAAAGACAAATCATCGTCGTCCAGCTTGATGTCAAAATCATCGTCGCTACCTACCAGGTCGGCCACATCCACTTTCGGTGGATTGAGATTGATCGAGATATCGAACTCGTCCGCGACACGCTCAAGCTCCTGCATCTTGAACTTCCAGCTGGCACCGTCTTTGTAACCAAATATTTCACTGTTGGAGCGCATCTCGTTCAGCTTGTCTACTGAGAGACCAAGCATGCGGGCGGCATCTTCGAGAGGGATCAAATTCGACATGTATTATTGCTCCAATGGTCGCAGGGACCGATTCAATCGGAATGATATCGTTGGCAAAGCTTCTCTCAGAAATGCGGCTCAAATTGGCTGGATTCGAGCAAGCACGGGCCATAGCGGCATTCTGGTCAGCTATTCCTACCTATGCATTCTAAAATGGGGGTGAAGGGATGCAAGAATCAGTTTGCGAGGCTTAGGCCAAACAGGGAAAGTTTAGGCGTAATTCAGATACTGATCCGAATAATCCCTACATTCGACACGTTTTTCATAGCGTGAGAAGCGAACCTGCCGCCCAGACCAAGGAGTGGCTACACGAACGGTTCCAATTGGGACCCCGCCATGAGCCACAAAAACCACTTCACTGGCATAGGGCAGGATTACCAACTTAAGCTGCAGGCATCGACAACCAGCGGCGCGCTTATTTTTTCCGCCTCGAAAGTGAAAGCGAAGCAATACAGACCATTGCCAACACTGTTGCGCCAGGCTCAGGTACGGAGGTCGTGTTCGTAAATGAAAAACTTAGATCGTTGAAGTTGAAAGGGCCATTAAACAGATCTTCAAAGCTGACCAAAGTTTCGTTTGGCATCCAGTCCGCCTGAACACGAGCATGAAATTGCCCATCGGGGTTACGTTCCGCTGGTCCGGTGAAAAAATCGTTGCCAGTATTATTCACGTTAATTCGGAAGACCAATTCTGTACCGATATCAAAACTTCCCAGATCGACAACGCTGCCTACTGGCGAATCTTGGTTATTGAAAATGAACAGATCATTGGTTTGATCTCCGTCCATATTCGGCAGCCCAAGTGCATCCAATTCCAAAAACAGATCGTTGCTAAATGACGCAGAGTGTCCCTGAAAGGTTGCAATGACCGGCTCATCACTTGTCACGACGACCAGATTGCCTTCAGTGCCGGGTTCGGCGATTGGGAACTGAGCAAAAGAAAAGCCAGTTAAAAACACGAGTAATACAGAAGCAAACAAAAAGGTTTTCATAGTTCCTCCAACAAGAACAATGTCTGGTTCCCGACACTCACTGGTCGAATCACACTAACTCAAGATCAATATTCATTTAAGAATATATTCGCAACAACAATTTTCTGCCCCGGACACATTGGCAGGGTATAGAAGATTTATGTGATCAGCTGCTCGCACTGCGATAACTACCGAGTGCTTTCTTGAATACCCAGCGGCTGGCGAACAGGCTGCCGGCGGTGGCGATGATGGCGTAGCCGGCAAGGAGCCATTCCCAGGTCTCCCAGGCACTTTCGCCAGGTGAAGGCTGAGCCAACACGCGAGCGGGGATGTTGGACACAACCAGGATCGGCACCACAAACGTGAACGTGCCCCACAATGCCCAGCCGATGCCGTGCCGCTGATAGATCTCCATCGGGTAGCGATAGAAGTTCGTGATGTAAAACCAGAAATTCGTCAAATGCTGATTGCGGCCCAGCCAGATGCTGGTCGAAGCCAAGATGATCATCACGCTGTACATAATCATCGTGCCGCACAGAACGTAGAAAATATACGCCATGACCGTGAAGGGGCTGATGTAAATAGCTCGCCCTTCCTCAATCAGTTGCCGGGTGTAGTAAATCACGACGACGACACCCAACACTGCGTTGGCAAGCTGAGCCCAGTTCATCCGCGGAAACGAGATTAAAAACTGCGTGTCGATCGGTTTCAACAACGCAAAGTCCAGATTCCCGGTTCGTATCAACTCGCTGAAGTCCTGAGCGTTCACCATGACGAAGGTCTGAACCAGGCTGTTGATGATCCAGATCGTTCCCAGGAACACAAAGAACTCGTTCTCCCTCCAACCGGAATCTGGCCCGATCGCTGGCGTGAACTGGTAAATAATTTTGAACAACCCCCAGTTCATCGCAGCCCATGACATCGACGACAAGCATTGAAGAACGAAGTTCAACCGGAACGACATATCGCGAACGAGCGAGTTGCGAGCGAAGGTCAGGAAAACTTTTAGATACGAAGGTTGCATTTTTTTGAAGTGTTCAGTGTTCAGGTAGGAGAAGATTCCAATTTCTGTGTTTGCTCTGTGAAAATCTGTGGCTTTTTTATCTGTGGCTTCGTTAGCCGCCATACCCGCTGTAGCGTTTGACGCCTCGCCACCAGAGGACGCGAGATAGGACGATGAAGAACAACACCCAGCCAAACTCGATCGCCAAGCCCCGGTACATTTCCGGGCCTTCGACCTGCCCTAAGAAAACAGCGGCCGGAAAATAGGCCAAGTACTTGAACGGTAACAACTCAACCAGCCCTCGAACATTCAACGACGGGCCGTCTGTCCACAGCGCCAATGAGTCGGGTAGTAGTTCGAGCGGGAACATATGCCCCGACAACAAGAAATTCAACAGCATATAAATAAACGTTAAGGACGTGACTTCCAGGAACCAGAACGAGATCAAACCCAAACACGATTCCAAGAAGAACCCCAGCAGAAAACTGAGCACCAACGAAGCGAAGAACACGACCAGCACGTCGCCCTCGGGCCACCCCTGCTCAAAAAAGCTGCCGCACGAATAAAACACGAGTGCAAAAGGCAGGAATGCGATCAGGTAGTAAACCAACTTGTGGGCGATCCGTTGCATTAACAGGCAGCCCAACATATCGACTGGCTGGATCAGAAACTTCTTGATCTCGCCGCTGCGAACCTGATTGGCGATCCCGGATGTCAGTCCGGGCATACTCGAAAACGCGCGGCTGATGATGACCATTAAATAATAGGCGATCATGTCGCCGTAACGATAACCAGCGATTTCGCCATCCGGGCGGGAACCGTCGGCCACCACCTCGGGACTCGACAACACATCGTAAATCGCCCACCACAAAAAGATCTGCGTCAGTGTCGGCAGGAATCGCATCAGCGTACCGAGCATGAAGTCGCCACGGTAAACCAACCGTTCGTTGATCGAGATCTGGAAGAAGGTCCACCAGGTTAAGGCCCAGTTGTACATTGTTGCTAACCTTCTTCGCCTGGTACGGAACCGGTTAATTTATTCACAAGCATCTCGCCTACGTCGCCTCAACCGTGTCAATGGCTTTCGAAGTCGCTTGCGCCTGATTAAACGCAGCGGCAATCACCTCTTCCAGTGGCGGATCTTCGACCACAATATCCGCCACATCGTGCGTACTCAGTATTTCACTCAGCGTCTTTGCGACATCATTGCGATCGACTCGGAACTTGATACGCGGTGCTTCGACTTCGATCACGTTCGACAAACTGGTTAAGCGATCAAGCGATTGATCTTCAGCAACTTGCAACGTGACAATCTTGTCGCCGCTGAACTTGTCGACGATCTCTTCCAGTGACCCGTCATGGTAAATCTCGCCGTTAGCAATGATCACGACTCGCTTACAAAGAGCAGCAATGTCTTTCATGTAATGGCTGGTCAGGATGATCGTGTTGTTGCGTTCTTGCTGGTAGGAGCGCAAGAATTCTTGAATCTTGTGCTGGGCAACGACGTCGAGTCCGATCGTCGGTTCATCCAGAAACAGCACATCAGGATTGTGCAGCAACGCGGCAATCAACTCCATCTTCATTCGCTCGCCCAAAGACAATTCGCGAACAGGCTGCTTCAGCAATCGGGCCACGTCCAGCATCTCCGACAATTCATCTCGCGTTTTTTCAAACTCGGACACGTCGATGCCGTAAATGTGTTGATGCAACCGGAATGACTCCATGGCCGGCAAGTCCCACCAAAGCTGGTTTTTCTGGCCCATCACCAAAGCAAACCGCCGCCGATACTCATTGGTCCGCTCCCAGGGCGTATACCCCATGACTTTACATTGACCGGAATCCGGGTGAATCACTCCAGACAGCAGCTTCAGGGTTGTCGTCTTCCCTGCCCCATTGGGACCCAGAAAGGCAACAAATTCACCGGCTTCAACTTGCAGATTGATTCCCTTGACGGCTTGGACTTCCCGATAGCTGCGGTTAAACAGCCCGGTAATGGAAGCCCAAACGCCCTCCTGCTTCTGGTAGACGCGGTAACTTTTGATCAGATTTTTGATTTCGATGATTGGCATTTGGGCGATTATAAAAGCGGTCCAACGAGTCCGACAGGCTGCATTGACATTCCTTGCGGTTACCTCACAGATGTTTGGGCTAAGGATGATTGGACCAAGGGTTTCTGGCCATGCCGCCGACAACGGCTTCCCGCACCAGCCTCGGGCTCGCTGGCCCTTAGCTATCTGCTCCATGGAATCGCATGCAGGAGAAATGCTTTCAATACACGTCTGCCAAATAAAAAATCTGGAAACCCGGTGAGTTCGCGGTGATCTCAGTTTATATGTTGCTGACGGACACTAAACGTTGGTTTTAGCGAACAGAATCAATATTGATCCCGAATATGCAATTTTGTTCCAATTCAACGAACAATACGCTCCTCATCAACTATCACAAAGGGAATGCACTATGAAAGGTGACAGAAGGAATCGACGAAGACCAAGACATCAATCCGTGATTCAATTCGCCAACCTGGAGTCCCGTTTGGTTTTGAACGCCGGCCCATTTGCGACTTCCGCAGCAGTTACCAACGCGGAACTACCAATTGCAACCGTCGAGCCGGCACCAGTCGAAATTGCGACTGAAATCCAACCTCAAACGGAACCCATCCAAGTCCAGACAGTCAGAGCCCAACCAAATGTTCCGGTTGTTGAAGTGGCCGAACAAGTTGAGCGTGTTGAACGAACTAGCGTTGAACAGGTACCAGAAATTCAAACAGTAGTTCAACGAGCGAACACGACAACAGAAGCAAGAATCGCAACCGTCGAACCTGCCAATGTTACCAACCAGCAACTTGTTGAAACGGATGCGGCAATCGCTGACATCGGCGCGGTCTTGGGGCTTGATGCGGAAACTGACGATCCGCTCGTCGCCGAAGGCGGGACTTTGCTGGGAGATGTTAATCTCGACGGCGTCGTCGACTTACTGGACATCGCTGATTTCCGAGACCTGCACGATAATCCAGATCTTGAAGAAGTGCCTGCGGAAGCAGACATCAACGGCGACGGAGTTGTCAACGATGACGATGTTCCATTGCTGGTGAACCTGATCCAGTTCGGAACTGTCGACCCACCAAGCTAGTCAGCTCAGGCCAGATAAGGCCAATTCGAAAACAGACAGACTCGGGAGGTTGAAGTTCCCGTTGAACCCGCGTGAGAATCACGGTTTCAGCGCGAGCCTCAACCTCCTGAGCGTTTGTACTGGCAGGACGTTTAGCGGTACGGCGCTAAACCCCTAACACGCGGCCTCATCACCGCTACCGCCAATATTCGGCGAGCGAATGGTGGTTGCAGCAACATTGACATACCGCTGCGAGAAGTCGCTGGTTATGATTTGGCCCTGTCGCAATCGACAATCGAATCACTCAGAATTTATCACGCCTCCAACCAACTCCAGCAACCAGTGAATTTTGCAAACCTCCGAATCGGGATTGGGCACGATACGCATCGTCTGGTAGACGGTGGACCGCTCTTACTGGGCGGAGTGAGTATTCCATTTGAGAAAAAGTTGCATGGCCACAGCGATGCGGACGTGTTGCTACATGCAATCACAGACGCAATTCTCGGCGCTGCCGGATTGGGCGATATCGGCGAGATGTTTCCCGATACGGCTGACGAGAACAAAGGACGCAACTCGATTGAGATGCTGCAATTGGCTTATGCCAAGGTTCAGTCTGCTGGATACCAGGTTGTTAATCTCGATTGCATCGTCTTCGCTCAACGACCAAAACTCTCCCAATACAAATCCGCAATCTCTGCCTCTATCGCCAAAGCACTGGGCATGGACGAGCAACAAGTTAACGTGAAGGCGAAAACGGGCGAAGGCATCGGAGAGGTCGGTAACGAAAAATGCATGATGGCTCAAGCGATCGCCCTGCTCTGCCGCGAGGCTGCTGATGGCTGATCAACAACTGATCCTGGGGATTGACCCGGGATTGAATACGACTGGATACGGGATTCTTGATGTTGCCTCCGGCGCACCGACGCTTGTCGAGGGTGGCGTGATTCGTAGTAAAAGAAACGATCGCCTGGAACAGCGGCTGAATTCGATCCATGCAGGGCTAAACGACGTTTTGAAGTCGTTCAAGCTGCAATCCGTCGCCATTGAAAAGTTGTACTCACACTACGAACGGCCGACGACGGCCATTATGATGGGGCATGCACGTGGAGTATTATGCCTGGCGGCTGGGCAGCATCAGCTTCCGATTCACTCGTACGCGGCAACCCAAGTCAAAAAAATGCTGACTGGCAACGGGCGTGCTCCCAAGGCTCAGGTACAAATGGCAATCAGCCGCGTGCTGAATTTGAACGAAATACCGGAACCGCCTGATGTTGCCGACGCGTTGGCCATCGCCATGTGCCACTTTTATCTTTCCCGACGACCTGCGAGTTTAACTTGATCACGAAAATTACTGGAAAACTGGTTTCCGTATCCGACGATTGGGCAACCATCGAAGTCCTGCCGTTCGAGCACCAAGTCTTGATCCCCGAATTCACACGGCGACAGATTCAATCTTCCATCAACCAGAACATCAGCCTGCACACGATCGAGTACATTGATGGCAACGTGCAAAAAGGTGGCCGGATGACACCGCGGCTGATCGGGTTTAACAGCGAGATTGAACGCGAGTTTTTCGAGATCTTCTGCAGCGTCGATGGTGTCGGTGTTAAGAAAGCACTGCGGGCCATGGTACGCCCGGTTCCTGATGTGGCACGCGCGATCGAACAACAAGACGTGAAGAACATCTCAACGCTGCCCGGAATTGGCCCGGCGACTTCCGAACGCATCGTTGCCAAGCTGCGTCGCAAGATGCCCAAATTTGCATTGATGGCGGCCGTTGAAACAGAGGCTGCCGTTGCGGATGTTGAACACGATATCGTTGAAGAAACGTTTCACATTCTTGTCACTCTGGGGCACAACGAATCGGAAGCCCGTCGAATGCTCGAATCGCCTTTGAGCAACAAGAAGAAATACAAAGATGTCGACGCGTTGCTGCAGGCTGTGTACGAACAGGTTAATACCTAGCAATTTCGTCTCGCACCGTTACTCAAAGCGGTGTTTCGGAATGGATGATAGTTGTTGGTGAAAAACATCATGGCGGTTACACGATCCGCGTGTTCGCGGACCGCGCCCCGGAATCGCACCACCATTCGAACTCATCTCTCGTACTGTCACAGATAAAACGCCTGAAGGAAAATCGTGCGGTCTACCTTCTGCGTCTCGTGGCAAATGCGGCCGTCAGGACCAGAACGGCATTCGACGTTGCGCTTCTAACAGTCATGGCAGATATGACGCCTGGATGCGTTGTGATTTCAACCGCAAGGATATCTTGTCCCGCAAAATGCGAAGCAACCGAGCAGCACAGACTTTCTATAAAGGCCAACAATCTCTCACCTTCCGCCTCCCTTTTGTGGTTGTTTAATCCGTCATAGAGACAAAATGCAAGCCACACTTGCATGAGAACGCCGAAGTTTTGAGAACGAATACTAGTAACGACTGATTAGCCGGGATGGAAAATGGATCGAGAGACAGAGCTTGCCCGTGCGCAAGTAGATCGTTTCAAACGCGACCGCCTTCCGTATGTTGTCGGCCATGTTTTAGCAACTGTGTCGTTGATCGGAATCGCATGGGCATGTGCTGATCATAGCTCGCTCCTGTGGTTCGGAGTTGTGCATCACTTGGCAACCTGGATCCTGGCGATTTCGTTCTACCTTCCGTTCCGTAATAAACGCGTGAGTCGGATCCCTCTGTGGACGTACTTTGGTCTCGTCGTTGCCAATGCGACATTGAGTTTAGCGATGCTGTTTACCCCCGAGGGTGCTGCTCCTGAGCTGAGCTACGTTCGTACCGTGGCCGCCGTGTTGTTTGCTGGAGCTGCGGGTTCATTTGTAACACTTGGCGTGCATCCGGTCCTCATCCGAGTTGCATTGACAAGTCTGCTGCTACCATTTGTTATCACAGCATTTTGTTTTGGACACATTGCCGTGGCATTGGGCACGATGTGTTTCTACTGCAACGTCGTTGTAGCAGGAGTATGGAAACTTGCTAATGGACAACAGGAACTGATTACCTCCCGTATCAATGCGGCTCATCGTGCAGAGATTGCAGAGAGGGATGCCGAAACAGACCCTCTTACTGGGCTGGTCAATCGACGCGGGATCGGTCGGCTTGACGGTATTGAGTTGAATTCTGGGGCAACCGCTTTGTACATCGACCTCAATAAATTCAAAATGATCAATGACACATACGGGCATGAAGCCGGCGACGAGATTCTTAACTTCGTGGCTGAACGACTGTGCAATGCAGTGTCAGGAGAAGATGTCGTCGCTCGCCTTGGTGGAGACGAATTCCTGGTGCTGACATTCCAAAACGATACCGATGTAACCGACAACATTATCGCAAGGCTTTCCGAACGACTTCAGGAGCCTGTCTGTGTATCAGATGGCAACGTGCTCGAAATCAGTGCGGCGATCGGCCGCTGCTCTACCAGTGCTTCAGTGCTGAAACTGGACGACTTACTCCGAAACAGTGATCATGCAATGTACCAGTCAAAGAGGATCCAAAAGAGCAGCACTTTCCCTGCGATGCCGGGTTTGCCAAGCCCACCTTCAACGAGCACTATGCTCGATGCGATTAGTTAGCGAGACACACACAGACCCTAGCGGAGCGGTGCGAACCGCGGTCCAATCGCAGATGATCAGGGAAGCCGTCTATCAAGGCGACCACATCCATCAACACCCTAAGCCTTCGTCTAGTACTTGTTTGTCGCTCGGAGTCATAGTCGTGGCGATCCGCGCATGACAACGACGTCGGAACCGTCGACCGGTAAGTTTGTGTACCAAGATACACAGCTTTCGTCGAAGTCTTTGGGATTTCTGATTGACCGCCGCCAGATCCAAACCAGAATTGAATCTGGCAATTCTTCACAATGATGTACGCTATGAATTCAAGAACCCAACGCTGTTTCCGAGTCTTATCTGTTTGTCTACTGGTTTGGTCGTGTACCTCAGTCTTCGCGGTGCAAGGACAAGAACCGGATCCCCCTGCTACGGAATCGGCTAGTGCAGAAACGTCCGATTCTATTGAGCTGAAGGTATTTGATTCGCTGAAATTGCGGAGTATCGGTCCGGCATTCATGTCGGGGCGGATTGGTGATATCGCTGTCGATCAAAAAAACCCCAACACCTGGTATATCGCCGTTGCCTCCGGGAATGTTTTTAAGACAACAAACGCCGGAACGACTTTTGAACCGATCTTTGAAAACTATCCGAGCTATTCGATCGGGTGCGTGACCATTGATCCCAACAACAGCAACACGGTTTGGATTGGGACGGGAGAAAACAATGGAGGCCGCCATATTGGATTTGGTGACGGCATTTATGTCAGCCATGATGCGGGCAAGTCGTTTAAAAATGTTGGACTCAAAGCGAGTGAGCATCTAAGCAAGATCCTGGTCGACCCTCGAGATTCGAAAGTCGTATTCGCGGCTTCGCAAGGCCCGCTGTGGTCACCCGGTGGCGAGCGAGGCCTCTTCAAGTCGACCGACGGCGGCACGACCTGGAAGAACGTGTTGAGCGCGGGTGAATACACGGGGGTTACGGATGTCGTCATAGATCCGAAGAACCCGGATGTACTTTACGCTGCCACGCACCAACGACATCGCAATGTCTGGGCTATCGTCAACGCCGGTCCTGAATCCGGGATCCACAAGTCAACCGATGGTGGCGAGACATGGTCCAAGCTGGCGAGTGGATTGCCCAGTGGTGAACTTGGCAAGATATCGCTTGGCGTCTCACCGCAAAAATCGAATGTCGTGTACGCGACCATTGAGCTTCCCAAGCGGAAAGGTGGGTTTTGGCGCAGTGAGGATTTTGGCCAGAGCTGGAAGAAAGTAAGCGACTGGGTCAGTGGCGGGACCGGGCCGCACTACTATCAAGAACTATGGGTCGACCCGCATCGCTACGGCGTGTTGTATCAGGCGAACAACAACTTTGTTCGCAGCGTTGATGATGGCAAAACGTGGGACGTGATCGAAGGCAGCAAGAAGCATGTCGACAACCACGCCGTCGCCTTTCACCCGAATGACAAGGACTTTGTTGTCGTTGGGTGCGATGGCGGTGTCTACATTTCACACGATTTCTGCGAGACGTATCGTTTCTGCTCGAATCTACCGATCACTCAGTATTACAAAGTCGATGTGGACTACGATTTTCCGTTCTATCACATTGCCGGAGGCACGCAGGATAATTTCTCGCACTATGGCCCCACTCGCACCAATCGAGTTCAGGGAATCGTCAACAGCGATTGGGTTAAGACAATCGGTGGCGACGGCCACGACGGAGCGATCGACTACGAGGACCCGGATACAATCTATGCGGAGTCGCAGCAAGGTTATATTCGCCGCTACGATCGCAAGACCGGTGAAGCTGTCGACATCCGGCCACGGCCAGCAGAGGGCGAAGCCGAGTTCCGGTTCAATTGGGACTCACCGATTCTAATTTCCCCGCATTCGCATACTCGAATCTACTTTGGATCCAACCACCTTCACCGTAGCGACGATCGGGGCGAATCATGGGAGACAGTCAGCCCGGATCTTTCCAGGAACATCAATCGTTATACCTTGCCAACGATGGGCCGGGTGCCAAGCATTGACGCGGCCTACGATGTCTTTGCCATGTCGCGGTATGGAAACATTACCTCGATCAGCGAATCGCCTCTGGTGGAGGGTCTGCTGTACATCGGAACAGACGACGGACTGATCCAGGTCTCAGAGGACGGCGGGGAGAACTGGCGAAAGGTTGAACAGATCTACGGCATCCCGGAAGGTGCCTTCGTCAATGACATCAAGGCTGATTTGCACGAAGAAGACACGGTTTACGCCTGCCTGGATCATCACAAGACCGGTGATTATCGACCGATGCTGGTGAAGAGCACAGACCGCGGCCGCACGTGGAAGACGATGGTCGGTGACCTGCCAGAAAAACACATCGTCTGGAGAATCGTGCAGGATCATGTTCGGGAGGACCTGTTTTTTCTGGCGACCGAGTTCGGCATCTTCTTCACGCTGGACGGCGGTGAAAAATGGGCGAAGCTCAAAGGTTCTCCCACGATTTCGTTCCGAGACCTGGCGATTCAGAAACGCGAAGACGATTTGGTCGGAGCTTCGTTTGGTCGCGGGTTTTATGTCCTGGATGATTATTCACCGCTTCGCAACAGCTCACCAGAAGTATTTGAAGATGACAATTTCCATGTGTTCCCGGTACGCCGGGCATTGTGGTATGTCCAAGCCGATTCGCTGGGCCGCAGACACGGCTTCCAGGGCGATAGCTTCTATTCAGCGGACAATCCGCCCTATGGTGCGACTTTCACGTATTACAACAGCAAGTCGCTGAAGACCAAAAAAGAGCTTCGCAAGAAAGCTGAATCCGAGGTTAAAAAAGAGGACGTCCCGACTCCATCCTGGGAAGATCTCCGGGACGAATCGCTGGAAGAAGCTGCCAAGGTCTATTTCGAAATTACCGATTCCAAGGGAACAACGGTTAGCCGTGTCGATGCGAAAACATCGAAAGGGCTCCACCGAACCACTTGGGATTTCCGCTGCAATGCTTTGGTCGCAACCGGAGCAGGTCCACTTTGCGCACCAGGCACGTACAAGCTGCAGCCATTCCTGCTCCGGGACGGGACAGTGGAATCGCTGGGGGAACAGCTGGAATTTGAGGTCGAGTCCATTGTCGACCCAGCGTTGCCGATGCAGGATCGTGAGGAGGTCCTTGATTTCCTGCAGGCCGTATCCAAATGCACCAATGCCGCCCGGGCGCTGGCTTCGACGCTTGACGATTTGCAAACGGAATCCAATTCGATTGGCGAAGTCTTGCAGAAATCGAACGCTGGGACGCCTGATCTGATCAAGCAATCAGAATCGATCGCGGACCGAATTCAGGAATTTGACTTGGCGATCAACGGCGACGCCAACAAACGGTACTTTGCGGTTCTCGATGAGCCGACAGTCAGTTCGCGGCTGAATTCGGTTCTGTTTGGGGCGAGCAACTCGACTCATGGGCCGACAAATACGCATCGCGAACAATACGAAATCGCCAAATCGCAACTCGCCTCAATCGGTGACGAGCTGACCTCGTTCATTGACGATGTCGTGATTCCATTCCGCAAGCAACTCGACGAAGCACAGATCCCGTGGACCAAAGGACGGGACATTCAAACTGAGTTCGAGTAATTTCAACAACATTGGATGCGGGACACTTCCCACCTATTTGCGCCGCAACTTCCTGCTAAGCTGCTGTCCGGAGTAATAACTTAACGTCCTTCAGTGGCAAAATTGTAATTTGGAATCGGGAAAGTCATTCATATGAAGGTGGGCCAGGACGACCCGGAGGATTCCAAACGCAACTTCTGGGCGGACTTCGGCTTGCTGTCGGTGGCGATCATCTGGGGCGTTAATATGCCGATCATGAAGTTCGCGCTGGCTCGGATTGATCCGTACGCGTTCAATGCCAGTCGACTTCTGATATCAGCGATTGTGCTGGCGGCTATCGTTCAGTTCCAAAAAGCACCAATCATCGATCGCTCGGAAGGCGCGAAGGCAGTTTGGTACCAGTGGTCGATGATCGCAGTGTTTGCGTTCTTTTCCGGGTTTGCTTACCAAGTGCTGTTCCTGGTCGGCATCGACAACACGTCGGCCGGCAACACGGCATTGATCATGTCGGCAATTCCGATGTGGACCGCAATTATGGCGTTCCTGCTGCTTGGGGAACGGATCAAACCGTATGCCTGGCTCGGCTTGCTGCTCGCGTTGATCGGCACTTCCGTCGTGACGTTGGCAGTTGTCCCGATTTCGACATCCGACACTTCGCTAAAAGGAAATTTGATCGTCGCGGTGGCCGCGTTAATGTGGGCCTTGGGCACGGTTGTCAGCCGCCCAATCATGAAAACAATCCAACCGCTTCCGCTCGCATTTCTTGGCGTGGCACTGGCGGTACCGTTCCATTTTCTGATTGCGATTGACTCGCTGCCTGAGATTTCTCGTTTTATTTCTGACCCCTGGCTGGCGGCCGCACTGGTCTATTCGGGAGCACTTTCCACTGGCTTGGCGTACTACTTGTGGAACTATGGCATCAAAGTCCTGGGTGCCGCACACACCGCAATCTTTCAGAATCTGGTTCCAATTTTTGCCTTGTTCAGCGCCTGGTTAATCCTGAGTGAAGTTCCGATGGTGATTCAGTTGGTCGGTGGTGGTTTGATTATTGGCGGTGTCGTCATCATGAGAAAGCAACGAGGATAATTTTTCCCACTTGACTTTCTCCGTCCGAGACATGAGCATGTGAAGCGTTGGCGAAAGCCGGCATTAAATTGCATCAAGAGTTCCGGACATACCTTGATCCGGACGGCAACCGAGTGACGATTCTTTATCTCACCGCGGTGCCGAGGTCAGCCTGAAACGATTTCAGGAGCGATGCGGTTGGTTCGACTACTGTTGAATCAGCAAAACGGCTGCAAACCATTTGTATTGGAATGCAGTATCTGACCGTCTTGGTGTCCTTTAACCATTCATTTGGAAGGACAAACAATGACATTTCGCAATCCGCAAACTTCACCGAACACTCAAGCAGTTCGCCCGGAATCCAACGGTCGGAACTCGTTTCCGCTGGGAGGAGAAGTCTGCCAGTCAACCACATTTGTGCAAACGGAGCTCGGAAGCGATCCCGAATTTGCCTACTCACGCGTCTCAAACCCGACCGTCGACCAGCTAGAACGGCTGCTCGGTCGACTGGAAGATGCTCTGCCAGCCACTTGTTTTTCCACGGGCCTGGCAGCCGAAACCGCGCTGTTCCTGACCATCCTTTCGGCGGGCGACCACGTCGTTGCCGGGAAAGCAGTCTACGGCGGAACGACTCGGCTGGTAAACGAAATCCTCAGCAATCTGGGTGTTGAAGCCACGTTTGTCGACTCGACTAAGTTGGTCGAAATCGAAGCGGCGATCCGGCCCAACACCAAGTTGATCTTTATCGAGACTCCGGCCAACCCAACGCTGGAACTGACCGACATCGCTGGCGCGGCGGAAATCGCGCATGATCGCAAAATTCTTCTCGCGGTCGACAACACGTTCCTGACGCCGGTCTTGCAAAAGCCTCTCGATCTGGGGGCCGACATTTCGGTTTACTCAACGACCAAGCATATCGAAGGTCACTCGGTTGCTCTCGGTGGTGCCGTTGTCAGTCGCGATGTGAAATTCGCGGATCGGCTGCGAAGAGTTCGCAAGAGCACCGGAGCGATTCAATCTTCCAAAAACGCCTGGCTCACGATCCGAGGTATCAAGACGCTGCCGTTGCGATTGCAGCGTCATAGCGAATCGGCGGAAGCGGTCGCGAGATGGCTGAATGCACACCCTGAAGTAGAAAACATCAACTACCCGGGTCTCAACGACGATAAATCATCCACGCTGGCACAGAAGCAACACGAGTCACTGGCCGGACGGGTTCGGCACGGTGGGATTCTGTCATTCGAGCTTTCAGGGGGCTACGAGCGAGCTTGTGAGTTTGCCCGCAATGTTCAATTGGGGAACCTGGTCGAGCATGTCGGAGGGATCGAAACACTGTTGACGCATCCAGCTTCGATGACTCATGCTGATGTTCCGCGAGACCAGTTGCGTGAGATTGGCGTCAGCGAGGGCCTCTTGCGACTCTCGGTTGGTCTTGAAGACGTGGGCGATATCATTGCAGATCTGGAACAGGCGATTTCTGCCTCGGCGACCGTCGAAACACACAGCAAGGAGCAAAAGCTATGTACGCAAACAAGCTGATCGTCCTGAAGTTTGGCGGATCGGTCCTGCGTTCCAGAGACGACCAGTTTCTGGCGGCGCAGGAAGTGTACCGCTGGTATAAAGCGGGCTACAAAGTAGTTGCTATCGTTTCGGCTTTGCAGGGTGAAACGGATCGCTTGTTCGACTTGGCTTCACAAATGGCGGAAGAAGGATCGCCTTACAATGTGGCCCGATTGGTCAGCAGTGGCGAGCGTGAATCGGCGGCGTTGCTGGGCCTGGTATTCGACGAATGCGGGATTCCCAACAGCGTGCTGTACGAAGGTGAGATCAACCTGCAGACGTGCGGGGATCCGTTGGATGCGACTCCGGAGTCGATTGACGTGGACTCGGTCCGGCAGCGATTGGACGAGAATCCAGTCCTGGTAATCCCTGGTTTTGTCGGGCGAGACCAACTGGGGCGAGTCAACTTGCTGGGCCGTGGTGGCTCGGATTTGACCGCGATCCTGATTGCCAGTTGGCTGCAGGCCGATCAGTGCCGACTGGTCAAAGATGTGGATGGGCTCTATGAATTCGACCCGAAATCCGACCGAGGAACCGTGCCGGCCAGGTACGACTCAGTCTCTTGGACCGACGTGCTACAGCTTGATAAGTCCATTTTGCAACACAAAGCGATCCAATTCGCCAAAGACAACAGCCTGAGTTTCGAAGTTGCCGCCTGTCTGGGCAGTTATTGCACGCAGGTCGGGGACTTCAAAACCGTCATCTGCGGCGACGATCGTGATCAAGCAAATCAACCGGTTCGCGTCGGTCTGCTCGGTTTTGGCACGGTTGGTAAAGGCGTCTTCGAGCAACTGTTGCGGATGCCGGGTAAATTCAGGATCACGCGGATTGGCGTTCGCGACCTGACCAAACATAACCTGGCCCGTTCGCTGCCGAATCTGTTTACCGAAGATTGGCGGGAAGTGGTCGACGGAGATTGCGACGTCGTGGTCGAATTGATGGGCGGAACCAATGCAGCTAAAGAGGCAGTGATTGCGGCAATTAAGACTGGGAAGCATCTGATCACCGCCAACAAGAGTCTTATTGCCAGGTGCTTTGACGAGGTCAGCAGCGCCCGCGACGGCGGTCAGCAATTGCGATATTCGGCGGCTGTCGGGGGTGGGACACCGATGCTGGAGGCCGTTGACTGGCTGAAAAACAACGGCCTCGAAGCATTAGAAATAGCGGGGATTCTCAATGGAACGACGAATTTTGTCCTCGATCTGATCGCCCGGGGCTCCAGTTTCGAGGAGGCGGTCGCTCGAGCTCAGGAGAAGGGATTGGCCGAGGCTGATCCGAGTGGGGACCTGAGTGGCAACGACGCGGCCGAGAAGCTCACCCTGCTCTGCCGAGCTGCCGGCTGGGAAGTCTCGCGGGACCAAGTCACCACCCAACCGGTTACGCGGGAATTGATTCAGAGCCTCAGCAAACGAATCGAACCAGGCGAATACACGCCTGCTCCGCTCCGGCAAATTGCCCTGGCTCAATCCGGTCCGCCAGCAAAATTTGAGGTGGCTGTGCCCCAAGTCGATGCTGGCTCGGTTTTCGCAGGAATCAGCGAACAGAGGAATTTTTTGAAACTACAAACGGACAATCAGTCGGAAGTCCAAGTCGTCGGTGTCGGAGCCGGCCGCTGGCCCACGACTATGTCGGTCGTTTCAGATGCCTTGGCAATTCGAACTGGAATGCAACAGATGCGGGACCCAAAGGTGGCCTCGGCGAGCATTTGACGAAGCCTGATTTAGATTGTTAGCCTTTTGCTGTTAAGTAATTAAGCAAATTACCTAAGCATCAGAAGCGGTCAATTTGAGAATTAATCAGGGTGGCGAACCCGCTGGACGATAATGTGTCTTTTCGTATTGCAGCAAACGACGAAATCTATATGATTTTGCGTCTATGCGCCAGCGTAGCTCAGTTGGCAGAGCAGCTGATTTGTAATCAGCAGGTCGCAGGTTCGACTCCTGTCGCTGGCTCTGACTTGCGTGCCCACAAGCCGCAAGTCTTTGTATATCAAAGGTTTGATAGAATCTGATTATTGGCATCCCCGCCGATTTTCTAAGAGTGAACGAGCCTTGCGGGGGGGTTACCGAAGCGGTCAAACGGGACAGACTGTAAATCTGTTGGCTCAGCCTTCGCAGGTTCGAATCCTGCACCCCCCATTTACGGTGACTGCACGTCGATTCGAAATCGATAGCAGTCCAGTCCGTTGACCCAAACTGGTAGTTTTAACTGGGATCAAACGGCAGAAATTGGACGTGGCGTGAGGAGCTGTTGCAGGTTTGACAGCAGTTCTACAGGGCTGTTTTTGCGTCCAAATATCTGTCTGAAAGTTCCAAAAAGCCATTGGGTTCTGGGCGAATATTGATACATTTACGCTTTGGCGAAAATCTGACCATTCGGCACGCGATCTGCGTGACGTTCGGGATCGGATTTTACGGATTGCCAAATTGTTCATGGTTGGACGCGGTTGATAAAGGGAAAACGTATTGCGGGTGTAGCTCAATGGCAGAGCCCCAGCCTTCCAAGCTGGTCGTGAGGGTTCGATTCCCTTCACCCGCTTAAGTGATTTGTTGAAGGAGATGAACTGCTGCTGTAGCTCAGTGGTAGAGCGCGTCCTTGGTAAGGACGAGGCCATGGGTTCAATCCCCATCAGCAGCTTCATTTATATTCGTATTTGGTTTTTGTTTCGGCCTGGATTCGGGTCGAGTTGTTTTATTGACTTGGTTTGAAATCAAGCAGGTGAAAAAAAGAAATGGCCAAGGAAACTTTTAATCGTACTAAACCTCACGTAAACGTCGGTACTATTGGGCACATTGACCATGGGAAGACGACTACTACCGGCGCTATTGTCGCGGTCCAGGCTGCCAAGGGACTCGCAACGCCAATTTCTTATTCAGACATCGCCAAGGGCGGTACGGTTCGTGACGAAACCAAAACAGTAACCATCGCGGTTGCCCACGTTGAATACGAAACTGACAATCGCCATTACGCTCATATTGATTGCCCGGGTCACGCGGACTTTATCAAGAACATGATTACGGGTGCTGCCCAGATGGACGGAGCGATCCTTGTGGTTGCTGCCGACGCTGGCCCGATGCCTCAGACAAAAGAGCACGTTCTGCTGGCTCGCCAGGTTGACGTGCCTGCATTGGTTGTCTTCCTGAACAAGTGCGACCTGGTCGACGACGAAGAGTTGCTTGAGTTGGTCGACATGGAAGTTCGCGAATTGCTGAACAAGTATGACTTCGATGGCGACAACGCCGTTATCGTTCAAGGATCGGCATTACCTGCCTACCAGAAGCCGGATGATCCAGAAGCCAGCAAGTGTATTTCTGAGCTGATGGATGCGATTGACCAGAACATTCCAGAGCCGCCACGTGAAGACGACAAGCCGTTCCTGATGGCGATTGAAGACGTCTTCTCGATCGAAGGTCGTGGTACGGTTTGCACCGGGCGTGTTGAGCGTGGTGTTATTAAGCCAGGCGAAGAAGTCGAGATCATCGGCTTGCAAGACACACAAAAGACAACTTGTACGGGCGTCGAGATGTTCCGCAAGTTGCTTGACGAAGGCCGCGCTGGCGACAACGTTGGTTGTCTCCTTCGTGGTGTCAAGCGTGACGAAATCCAGCGTGGTCAAGTTTTGGCTAAGCCGGGTTCGATCGCTCCGCACACTAAATTTGAGGCTGAAGTTTACTGTCTGAGTAAGGACGAAGGTGGTCGCCACACTCCTTTCTTCAGCGGGTATCGCCCTCAGTTTTACTTCCGCACAACGGACGTGACTGGTACAGCCAACCTGGTTGGTGCTGAAATGTGCATGCCTGGCGACAACGTCAAGGTAACAGTTGAGTTGCACAAGCCAATCGCGATGGACGACGGTGTTCGTTTCGCGATTCGCGAAGGTGGCCGCACCGTTGGTTCAGGTGTTGTGACCAGCATCGTGGAGTAATCACAAGTAAAGAAAGAATGCCAGAAATCAATGGCGATCATTCGGCGTCGTGCGTAAGCCCGACGCTGATTGCCGTTTTTGGTCAAGGAGAATTAACTTTGACAGTTGGGCGGTTTAAACCGTTTTGAAGGGGTGTAGCTCAATTGGCAGAGCACTGGTTTCCAAAACCAGCGGTTGCGGGTTCAAGTCCCTCCGCCCCTGTTTCTGATCAATTCAGTAGCAATTTTTAAGTAGTAATTTCGAAATACTGACGTTCAGGGATTACGTCAGTTTTTAATCGGTGAGGTTTCCGATGAGTTCCATTGCAAAAGGTAAAGGCGGTGCCGGGGAAGGTTCAGGCGGATTTTGGTCTGAATTGTTCCGCATCGGACTGTACAAGCCGAACCAGGGACGGATTGTGCGACAGGTCAGTTTTCTGGCAATCGCATTACTGGCTGGCTTGGCAGCGTATGAGTTTCACCGTTTTCGCTTGTTGAGCGAATTGTTCCCAGGGTCACGCTATGTGTTCCTGTTGGGATTGGCGCTGGTTGGTCTTTGGTTTGCTTATCGGATCGTGAATTATTCAAAATTCGCTGACTTTCTGATAGCAGTCGAAGCCGAGATGAACAAGGTTTCGTGGCCGACCAAGGACGAATTGTGGAAGGCCTCGGTAGTCGTGATGTTTGTCATTTTCGCGATGGCCGCCGCGCTCTACTTGTTCGACATCATCTGGACTTTGGTGTTCCAGCTAATCGGGATCAGGTTCAACGGATAGGCTGCAGAACGATGGCAGATAACGACATGGTATCCGACGACAGCGTCGAAGTTGGCGAAGGCCAGGCAGTGGATCCGACCGATTCCACCAGCGCTGAATCTGCGCGGCCTGCGGCAACTGACGGAGCGATGCAGGGTCAGGATCTGCCGGCCAGTGGCGAGCTGGATGCTACCGAGACAGAAGAACCGGCAACGGTCGAGTACTCGGAAGGTGACACCATGGATACCGCGCATACAACCGCAGGCGCGTCCGAGTCGTCGAAAGCTGATGCGGCCGACGAACCCGCCGCAGGTGATGATGCAGACGAAGCGGCTGAAGAGACAGAAGAACCGGTAGACAGCGAGCCCGTTAATGCGATGGGTTTTACGGCTGCCGAGATGATGACCGATGACGACGAAGAGGAAGATGAAGGCGACGAGGATGCTTCGCCGATCGAAGAGTTCGTCGAAGAGGAAGTGGTCGCTGACGATGATTTGGAGATGCGATGGTACATCCTCAAGGTTCAAGTGAACCGGGAAGGCTCCATTTGCGATGCTTTGACTCGCCGCGTTAAGCAGGCGGGTTATGAAAAGTACTTTGGTGACATCCTGGTTCCGACTGAGGATGTTCGCGAGTTTACCAAGTCAGGCAAGCAGAAGATTGTTAAGCGGAAGCTGTATCCGGGTTATGTGGTTGTTCGGATGTCGATCAATGACGACACCTGGTTCCTGGTTCGTGAGACTCCTGGCATCGGTGACTTTACGGGTGCAGCAGGCAAGCCGGCTCCACTGATGAAAGAAGAAATCGACCGCATCATCGCCACCTCCAAACCAGAAGAAGACGATGAAGGCGAAGAGCCGGCCATCAAGACTGCGATCAAGTTCAAGGATGGTGATCGTGTCCGCGTGAAGGAAGGTTACTTCCAGAATTACGAAGGCGACGTTTCGAACATTGATGAGCGAAACGGACGCATCACAGTGATGATCAATATTTTTGGCCGCCCGAATCCTGTCGAGCTGGACCACTGGCAGGTAGAAGAAGTTTAGAAAGTTTGAGCTTAAGGTTAGACAATGGCAAAACAATTAGTCGGACAAGCGAAATTCCAGGTTCCTGGCGGTCAGGCGACTCCAGCACCTCCGGTTGGTACGTCGCTCGGTAAGTTTGGTATCAACCTGGGCCAGTTCGTCCAGCAGTTCAATGACAAGACCAAGGAATACAACGGGACTCCGATTCCAGTCATTGTCTCCGTTTACAACGACCGAACTTTTGATTTCATCGTCAAGAGCCCGCCAGCGGCTGCATTGCTGAAAATGGCTGCTGGGATTGCCAAAGGCTCTGGTGTACCGAACCTCGAAAAGGTCGCCAAGGTAACTCGGAAGCAGATCGAAGAAATCGTTGAGAAGAAGAAAGAAGACTTGAACGCAAGTGATTTGGATAATGCTTGCCGCATGATTGAAGGAACGGCCCGCAGTATGGGTATCGAGGTTGAGGGCTAGGCCCCCTGCGACACTCGTTGAATGATGGATTGGTTCAGATTTAGTTAAAGCAAGACAAAACGGACAGTTGAATGGCAAGAATTTCGAAACGATATAAAGCGATGTCTGAGTCGGTGCCGACTGATGAAGTCACCCTGCCAGAAGCAATTAAAGTGCTCAAAGGGTTCGGTGCTACCAAGTTTGATCAGACCGTAGAGATCCATATGCGACTGGGAATCGATTCCAAGCAGGCGGATCAACTGGTTCGCGGCTCGATTGTTCTGCCACACGGGATTGGCAAAAGCCAACGCGTCGTTGTGTTTGCCAAGGGCGACGCAGCGAAGGCAGCTGAGGAAGCTGGTGCTGACGAGGTTGGCGAAGCTGAGTTGGGCAAGAAGATTTCCGATGGCTGGCTGGACTTTGATGTTTGCATCGCGTCACCGGACATGATGGGTGTGGTTGGACCACTGGGCCGTGTACTCGGCCCCAGAGGTTTGATGCCTTCGCCACGTGCGGGCACGGTCACTCCGGACGTCGCCACGGCGGTCAAGGAATACAAAGCTGGTAAGGTCGAATTCAGAAACGACAATGGCGGAAACGTGCATGCGGTTGTCGGGCGGATGAGCTTTGAAAACAACCAACTGGAAGACAACATCAATTCGTTCATTCAGCATATCAATTCGATCAAGCCGAACGCGATCAAAGGAACCTATGTCAAAGGGATTGTGATTGCGGCAACGATGAGCCCGGGAGTTCGGATCGCGGCTTAGGAATGAAGGCTACAGCGGTTCATCGAGTGGTGTTTGAAAACAAACCAAGTGTGTGATTCATAATGAGTAAATTTGTAAAAGACCTGTTAACCAAAGAAGTCTCGACTCGCTTGCAAGACGTCGAAGACTGCGTATTGGCCAACGTGATTGGCTTGGACGCGAATTCTACGGTTGAATTGCGAAAGCGGCTTCGTGACAAAGACATCCAGCTGCTGGTGGTAAAAAACAGTCTCGCGCGTCGCGCGACCGAAGGTACATCTTTGGCACCCGCCTTTGAAGGTTTGTCTGGAACGGCAGCTGTATTGTGGGGTGCAGAAGATTTTGTTTCGCTCGTCAAAGAAGTGATCGAGTTGGACAAGGACGAAGAAAACTTTGAGCAGTTCGCGGCCCGTGGTGGCTGCATGGACGGCGAGAAGTTATCGGCGGAACGAGTTACAGAAATCAGCAAGTGGCCTAGCCGCTCTGAGCAGTTAAGTATGCTGGTCGGGCAAATTCTGGGTCCAGGTAGCCAACTGGCTGCTCAACTGAAAGGCCCAGGTGGCCAACTGGCCAGCCAGGTCAAGCAGATTTCGGAGAAGGAAGACGAGTAATCCGGGCGGATGGTGCCGCGAAAAAACAACAATTAATCAATCAATTAGTCATCAATTAATGTTCGAATAAGTAGTCCCGTGACTGTTCGAACTATACGAAGAAAGGTAGCAAAATGTCAGAAGAAACAGCAACAATGGAATTCTCCGATGCGTCCAAGAAGCTCGGAGATCAGCTTGCAGGTTTGACTTTGAAAGAAGCCAAAGAGCTAAGTGATTACTTGAAGGAAGAGCACGGAATCGAAGCTGCTGCTGGTGGCGCGGTTGTCATGGCTGGTGGCGGTGGCGGTGGCGAAGCTGCTGCCGAAGAGAAAACAGACTTCGACGTGGTTCTGACTGGCTTCGGCGACAAGAAACTGGATGTCGTCAAAGTCGTTAAGGCAATCACTGGTGCTTCTTTGATGGACGCCAAGAAGATGGTCGAAGCCTGCCCTGCAACCCTCAAAGAAGGTGCGGCCAAGGACGAAGCTGAAAAACTCAAAGCAGACGTTGAAGCCGCTGGCGGAAGCGTTGAATTGAAGTAGGAACATTTGGGCCATCTGACCTTGATTGGTAGTGTTGGCCCAAAAAATACGGTGCTGCGGGATAGGATGGCCACGCGGCACCGGGTTGTTCCAAGTCTATCCTCAATTTGTTCGTTCGTAAGAGTCGAGTGCCAAACGACCCGCTTAGCATCGTCGTAGGCTATAGGCTAGTAAGCAAGCCGGCGGTCGCTTTGTCGACTGTCGGCTGGACTTTTATCCACGTAATGCAAACTACGATTCCCACGCTTGGCGTGCGCACTCGATCGTTTATCGCTGCATCAATCCTTGACCCCAAGTTTGCGTTCGGTGACGCAAGCTTAAACTCATTGGCACTGGAGTATTGCAAGTATGGCAACCCCCGTTGAACGTAGATTAAAACCCGAACAGGTTCGTCGATTCGGAAGCGGTCGGAACTATGAGCTACCTCCTGATCTGACTCGTATTCAGACAGCTAGTTTTGACGCGTTTCTACAGAATGACGTTGATCCTACCAAACGGAAGTTACATGGGATCGAAGGAGTCTTGCAAGAGATCTTTCCGATCGAGAGCTACGACAAAAAGCTGCGCCTCGAGTACGTCAATTACGATCTCGGCAAGCCGCGGTACACTCCCGAAGAATGCCGCCAGCTTCGTTTGACCTATGGTCGTCCGTTCCGCGTCTGGCTGCGTTTGGTCAAAGAGGAGTCGATCGAGGAAGAAGTGTTCCTGGGCGATATCCCGGTCATGCTGGGCGGTGGTGAATTCATCATTAACGGTGCCGAGCGTGTGGTGGTCAGCCAGCTGCACCGGAGTCCCGGTATCGACTTCGTGCTCGAGTCGGATACGACTTCGGATCGTAAGTTACCAAGCTGCCGTGTGATTCCTGAGCGGGGAAGCTGGATTGAGATCAATTGCACCAAGAAGGATGCGATGACGGTTCGGATCGACCAGAGCGGTAAGTTCTCGGCGATCACGTTGTTGCGAGCGATGGATCCGAAGTACGGCGAGGACGCTGCGATTTTGCGTGCGTTCTACGAAACGGCAAAAGTTAAAATTGTTGACCGCCGCTCGGCTACCAAGCTGGAAGGCAAGTACGCGGTTGATGACATTCTCTACCCTGCCGGATCGGACCGAGCTGGTGAAGTGATCATCGATGCCGGGAAGCAGATTCCAAGCGACGCTGCAGAGATAATCTGTACGGCAGGTGTGAAGTCATGTGAAGTCATGTCACAGCCCAAGAACCCATTGATTTTCAATTCTCTTGCCGACGACAACACTTCGTCGCACGAAGAAGCGTTGCTGCGAATTTATCAGCGACTGCGTCCGGGCAACCCGCCTGCGTTGGAAAAAGCGAGGACTTTGTTCCGCGAGAAGTTCTATGACGACAACCGATACCGACTGGGCCAGGTTGGCCGTTTCCGTATCAACCGCAAACTCGAACTCGGTGTTTCCGAGAAAGAAATGACTTTGCGTCCGGACGATATCCTGGCATCGATTCGATACTTGCTGGCACTGGCATCGCCAGGTGGTGAGGCTCATATCGACGACATCGATCACTTGGGCAACCGGCGTCTGCGAACTATTGATGAGCTCGCCAGCGATGAGCTTCGCAAAGGTTTCTTGAAGCTGCGACGAACCGTTCAGGAACGCATGAGCCTGAAGGATCAGGAAGACATGACGCCTCGGAGTCTGGTCAATCCCAAGAGTATTTCGGCTGCGATCGAATACTTCTTTGGACGCGGCGAGCTTTCGCAGGTCGTTGACCAGACAAACCCGCTTAGCCAATTGACGCACGAACGAAGGCTATCAGCTTTGGGACCGGGCGGTTTGAATCGTAAGCGTGCTGGTTTTGAAGTACGTGACGTTCACATTTCTCACTACGGCCGGATTTGCCCGATTGAGACGCCGGAAGGTACAAACATTGGTTTGATTTCCAGCCTGGCGATCTACGCGAGCGTCGACAGCTACGGTTTTCTGGTCACTCCGTACGCGGAAGTCAATAAAGGAAAAGTCACCGAGAATGTCGTTTGGTTGCGAGCGGACGAAGAATCCGAATCGTACGTAGCTCCCGCCGATACGCGTGTTGAAAACAACGTGATCGTTGGAGAGAAGGCGTTAGCCGGGAACATCATTGCTCGATACCGAGCTGACTTTGAATTGGCATCCCCGGAAGATGTGCAATACATCGACATCGCACCCAGCCAGATGGTTGGAGTATCAGCTGGCTTGATTCCGTTCCTTGAGCATGACGATGCGAACCGTGCTTTGATGGGTTCAAACATGCAACGTCAAGCGGTTCCGCTGCTGGTTGCCGAGCCACCAATTGTTGGAACGGGCATGGAGCGGGCTGTTGCCGAGAACTCGAGCATGGTCATCCGCGCTCGAAAAGCAGGGACCGTTACCTATGTCGACTCGATGCGAATTGAGATCGGTAATGAAACGTACGACTTGAAGAAGTACGCCGGATTGAACGAGCGTACCTGCTTGAATCAGAAACCGATTATCAAGCTGGGTGACAAAGTCACCAAGAACCAGGTACTGGCTGATGGTGCTGCGACGTATCTGGGCGAATTGGCCCTGGGACGAAATGTTCTTGTCGGGTTCATGTCGTTCGATGGTTACAACTTCGAAGACGCGATTATCATTTCTCAGGAATTGGTTCAGAACGACACCTACACTTCGATTCATATCGAAGAGTTTGATGTCGAAATTCGCGAAACCAAACTGGGACGTGAAGAATTCACTCGTGACATTCCCAACGTCAGCGAAAAAGCGCTTCGCAATCTTGACGAGAACGGAATTGTTCAAGTCGGTACTTACGTGCGACCTGGCGACATCTTGGTCGGCAAGGTCTCACCGAAGTCCAAGACTGAGTTGACACCAGAAGAAAAACTGTTGCACGCGATTTTCGGTCGCGCAGGCGAAGACGTTAAGAATGACTCGCTGGAAGTTTCCTCTGGAATCGAAGGGATCGTGATCGATGCTCAGCGGTTCTCACGTCGAATGTCTCTGTCTGAGGAAGAGCGAAAAGTCTTCGAGAAAGACTTGAAAGCGGCCGAGACCGAAGGCAACGATGCTATCTCAAATGTGTTCTCGGAAATGATCGAGGCGATGGAAAAGGTTGTCGGCAAGACTTTGACCGACGAGAACGATACTCCTTTGACTCGCGATCAGAGCTCCAAGTTCATTGCTGAAAAGGCGTGCAGTTTCCGGGTTTCAACAATCATGGGCAAACTGAAGAGTGAAGCCAAGATCAAGAACGTCGAGCAAATCCACAAGGATATGTGGCCGCCAATCGAATTGGCGATTGATCATCGCGATCGCATCGTCAACAGCATGAAGCGAGGTGATGAGCTTCGCAGTGGCGTGTTGCAAATGGTCAAGGTTTACATTGCCACTAAACGAACCATTTCGGTCGGCGACAAGATGGCTGGTCGACACGGTAACAAAGGTGTGATCGCCAAGATCCTGCCGGTTGAAGACATGCCGTTCCTGGAAGATGGAACTCCGCTGCAGATTCTGTTGAATCCGCTGGGCGTACCTAGTCGTATGAACGTGGGGCAAATTCTCGAAACCCACTTAGGCTGGGCCGGATCGAAGCTTGGATTCCAGGCAATCACTCCTGTTTTCGATGGAGCCAGCGAATCGATCATCAACGATGCTTTGGCCGAAGCGGGATTACCCAGCCACGGTAAAGCCAGTTTGTATGACGGCCGTACGGGCGAAAAACTGGGGCAGGAAACAACGGTGGGTTACATCTACATGTTGAAGCTGCACCACCTGGTTGACGACAAGGTACACGCTCGAAGCACGGGCCCTTACTCGTTGATCACGCAACAGCCGCTCGGCGGAAAGGCACGGTTCGGCGGCCAGCGATTTGGAGAAATGGAAGTATGGGCACTGGAGGCATACGGTGCTGCTTACATCCTGCAGGAATTGCTGACGGTCAAGAGTGATGACGTGGAAGGCCGCACCAAGATTTACGAGTCGATGGTGAAAGGCGAGAACACTCTGGAGGCAGGCACTCCGGCGAGTTTCGACGTTTTGACGAACGAGATTCGCGGTCTGGCCCTCAATATGCAGTTGGAGAAACGTCGCGTTTAGAGCGAACTTATCACCAACTTAATGCGACTATCATTAGTCAAAAAAACACCCAAGAACATCCGGAACACAAACCTTTACTAAAAGGAGCAGGTGACTATGGCGATTGCCGACACCTCATACGAACGCGTCAACGATTATGCATCGGTGAAAATCAGCCTCGCTCGTCCGCACGACATTCGCAGTTGGTCGATGGGCGAAGTCAAGAAACCGGAGACGATCAACTACCGAACGTATCGTCCGGAAAAGGATGGACTTTTCTGCGAACGGATTTTTGGCCCGGAGAAAGACTGGGAATGCGCCTGTGGTAAGTACCGAGGCATGAAGTACAAAGGCATGATCTGCGATCGTTGTGGCGTAAAAGTGACTCACTCACGAGTACGCCGCAAGCGGATGGGCCACATCGAGTTGGCAGCGCCTGTTGTCCACATCTGGTTTTTCAAAGCGATGCCCAGCCGGTTGGGTAACCTGTTGGCGATGAAGACCAGCAGCCTGGAAAAGGTAATTTACTTCCAGGATTACGTAGTCACCGATCCTGGCACGACGGACCTTGAGAAGCAGCAATTGCTGACCGAAGAAGAGTATCGAGCAGCGAGAGCTCAGTTCGGGGACGACAGCTTTAAAGCTGGGATGGGTGCCGAGGCAGTCCGCGAGCTGCTTTCTGATTTGGACCTGGTTACTTTGTCAGCGACCTTGCGCGTTGAAATGGCTGAAACTGGATCCAAGCAGAAACGCAAGGATCTGACGAACCGACTGAAAATTGTCGAAGCCATTCGTGACAGTGATAACAAACCGGAATGGATGGTGCTGGATGTGATCCCGGTCATTCCTCCGGACCTCCGTCCACTGGTTTTGCTCGATTCGGGTAACTTTGCGACCAGTGACTTGAATGACCTGTATCGCCGAATCATTAACCGGAACAACCGACTTCGTAAGCTGGTCGACTTGAACGCACCGGAAGTCATCATTCGTAACGAAAAACGAATGTTGCAGCAATCAGTCGACGCTCTGTTTGACAACAACCGCTGTAAGCGACCGGTTCTCGGTAGCAGTAACCGTCCACTGAAATCCTTGACGGATATGATCAAGGGTAAACAGGGGCGTTTCCGTGAGAACCTGCTCGGTAAGCGCGTTGATTACTCTGCACGAAGTGTGATTGTTGTCGGTCCAAAACTGAAACTCCATCAGTGTGGCCTGCCAAAGAAAATCGCCCTTGAGCTTTTCCAACCGTTCATCATCCGCAAGCTGAAAGAACTTGGTCATGCGGATACGATTAAGAGCGCGAAGAAGATGCTCGAACGGAAAGACGAGGAAGTCTGGGATATCCTCGAGTTCGTGATCAAGAATCACCCGGTTCTTCTGAACCGAGCCCCTACCCTGCACCGGATGGGTATTCAGGCATTCGAACCAACGCTGGTTGAAGGTAATGCGATTCACTTGCATCCGCTGGTTTGCAAAGGCTTCAACGCTGACTTTGACGGCGACCAGATGGCTGTCCACCTGCCGCTTTCGATCGAAGCACAGGTCGAGGCGCATACTTTGATGTTGTCGACGAACAACATTTTCGCACCGTCCAACGGTAAGCCGATCATGAGTCCTTCTCAGGACACGGTGATGGGATGCTATTACATCACGCTGATGCTGCCGAACCAGAAAGGCGACGGCATGGTCTTCAGTTCGCTGCAAGAAGCGGACACGGCGTTTGCCCAAGGCATCGTTCATATCCACGCAAAGATCAAAGTGCGGTTGCCAAAAGGCAGATACTACCGCATCAGTGAAGAAGAACGCCATGAGAGCGAGATCATCGAGACCAGCTACGGGCGAGTTCTATTCAACATGATGTTGCCGGAAGGAATGGATTTCTACAACTATCCGCTCCGCAGTGGCGACCTGTCGATCGTAATCTCTGATTGCTATCAGACTCTGGGACGTCGAGACACGATTGATCTGCTGGACGAGATGAATCAGCTTGGATTCCACGAGAGTTTCCGCAGTGGCCTGTCGTTTGCGACCGACGACTTGGTGACGCCGGATTCCAAAGGAAAGTTCGTTTCCGACGCCGAGAAGGAAGTTCTCAAATTTCGCAAGCACTACGAGCGAGGAGTTATTACCGAGCAAGAACGATATTCCAAAGTACTCGACACTTGGACTCATGCTCGTGAGCAAATCACGAAGGACATGATGTCAGCGATGGAGCAAGATGACCGCGGTGGCATGGGTTATGTGAACCCGGTTTACTTGATGGCTCACTCTGGTGCTCGTGGTGGTGTCGAACAGATTCGTCAGTTGGCTGGTATGCGAGGCTTGATGGCCAAGCCGACCGGTGAGATCATCGAAACACCGATTAAGGCGAACTTCCGTGAAGGCTTGTCAGTTCTCGAGTACTTCAGTTCGACGCACGGTGCACGAAAAGGTCTGGCGGATACCGCTCTCAAGACCGCTGACTCGGGTTACTTGACACGTAAACTGGCTGACGTTGCACAAAACGTAGTGATCACACTGGATGACTGTGGAACGACTCAGGGTATCACGAAAGGTGTGATTTATCGTGGTGAGCAAGTAGAAGTTCGTTTGGCCACGGCAATCAAGGGTCGTGTCGCACGCCAGAACATTGTGAACACGGTTACGGACGAGGTCGTTGTTCGCGAGAACCAGATGATCACGAACGACATCGCTCGCAAGATCGAGCAGATGGGTCTGGAAAAGATTCAGGTTCGCAGCCCGATGACCTGCGAGGCATCATTGGGTGTTTGCCGCAAGTGCTACGGCATGGACATGTCGACGGGTGCGGAAGTCGAAGAAGGCATGGCGGTTGGAATCATCGCGGCTCAAAGTATTGGTGAACCTGGAACGCAGCTAACGATGCGCACCTTCCACATCGGTGGTGTCGCGACAACCACAACCGAAGAAAACGAAAAGCGATGTAAGCGTGGCGGTACGATCAAGTTGACTCGTATGCGTTACGTGACGAACGAATCAGGTGATACCGTGGTTCTTAACAGAACAGGCGAGATCGCAATTCTTGACCCGCGTGGTCGCGAGTTGGAGAACCACAAGGTTCCAGCGGGTGCGGTTCTGAACGTCAAGGATGAAGAAGAAATCAAGCCAAACGCAGTACTTTGCAACTGGAACCCGCATGCGATTCCGGTACTTGCTGAAATCGGCGGTAAGATCCGATTCGAAGACATCACCGAAGGTGTCACGATGCAATCGGAGAAAGACCCCAGCGGTACAATCCGCCGTTCGATCATCGACTTTAAAGGTGACATGCATCCGCAGATCATCATCGAAGATTCCGATGGCAAGCCACTTGATGTTTACTACCTGCCAGAACGCGCACACATCATGGTTGCGGAAGGCGAAAAGATTTCTGCTGGTTCGACCGTTGCGGAAACTCCGCGTGAAGCGACTGGTGTTTCTGATATTACTGGTGGTCTGCCGCGTGTGACCGAGATCTTTGAAGCACGTAAGCCGAAAGATCCGGCAGTTCTATCCGAGATCGATGGCGTCGTTGAAATCCTGTCGGAGAAGAAGCGTGGTAAGCGAACCATTATCGTTCGCAGCGAATCGGGAATCGAACGAGAGCACCTCGTACCACCTGGAAAACGTTTCCGCGTTCATACGGGCGATCACGTAAAAGCCGGCCAGCAGTTGGTCGATGGTCCACTCGTTCCTCACGATATTCTGGATGTTTCCGGTGAAGAAGCGGTGCAGCAATACCTGCTGCATGAAATTCAAAGCGTTTACCGGTCACAGCGTGTAGAAATCAATGACAAGCACCTTGAGATCATCGTTGCTCGAATGCTTCGCAAAGTGAAAATCGAATCGGCGGGTGACACTTCGTTGCTGCCTGGCTTGGTTTGCGATCGCTTTGACTTCCAGAGCGTCAATGTCGAGTTGTCAAAATCGCTTAAGATCACTGACAACGGCGACTCTGACTTCGAAAAAGGCATCGTTGTTCGCAAGGAAGTTCTGGAAGAAACGAATTCCAAGATCGAAGCCTTGGGCGGGACTCCTGCCAAAGGCAAGAAGCCGGCTGCGGCGACTGCCAGTACTCAGCTTCTCGGAATCACCAAGGCCGCGGTTCAAAGTTCAAGCTTTATCTCGGCGGCAAGTTTCCAGGAAACAACCAAGGTACTTACCGAAGCTGCGTTGGCGGGCAAGATCGACAATCTGGTTGGCCTGAAAGAGAACGTGATTCTGGGTCACTTGATTCCGGCCGGTACCGGCTTCAAGACGTTCCAGGATTCGGAAGTCCAATACAACCTCGAAGCGATGCAACAACAGCTCGCCGAAGCTCCGACTCAGACACTGGAACAAAGCTTCCCACTGCTGGAATCGGCAGCTGCTACGTCGGGTGCAGCAACGCAATCCGTTGGCATGGGTGCTGCCTCGGGAACAGCTGGTTTTGATCCAGGCATGGGTCAGCCCGGTGTCCTTGACCCGCAGACTGGTGCGGGCGGCGGTGGCTTCGAAGGCCAGCCTGGCTTCGGTGGAGGATATGGCGGCGATGCTGGCATGGCGTCCGGAATAGCAGCCGATGGGGCACGAGACATAACGGTTCCGACCGGTGGAATGCCTCCGGCCGAAAACCCAGCCGTCGAATCGACACAAGATGACTTTACAATGATCGAAGGCGTTGGGCCAAAGATCGCCGAGCTGTTTTACAGTTACGGAATCAAGAAATTCGCAGATCTTGCGAGTACCGATCCCAGCCAGCTTCGACAAATCATGGCAACCGATTTTGCCTCACACGATCCTGCGACATGGCCGGACCAAGCCGCAATGGCTGCTTCCGGTGACTGGGAAGGCTTACGTGCGTGGCAGGATCAGCTGCAAGGTGGACGAATTATCGGGCCACAGGACGATTTGACCTTGATCGAAGGCGTTGGACCAAAGATCGGCGAAACGCTTGCTGCCAATGGAATTGGAACATTCAGCGATCTGGCGAATCGTCAACCAAACGAGATCTCTGCCCTGCTTGGACCGCAGTTCGCTTCGCACGACCCGTCCACTTGGCCGCAACAGGCTCAAATGGCTGCGGCCGGACAATGGGACCAATTGCGAGCATGGCAGGACGAATTGGACGGCGGACGTGTAGTTGCCAACGCCTCAGATGATTTAACCCTGATCGAAGGCGTTGGCCCTAAAATCGCGGAAGCGTTGAACGCTGCTGGCATTACGACTTGGAGTCAAATGGCCTTGACCAGCGTGGAACAGATTCACGAGATTCTGAGTTCAGCTGGTGGTCAGTTTGCCAATCACGACCCAACGACGTGGCCACAGCAGGCTCAAATGGCTGCGGATGGCCTGTTTGATGAACTTCGAGCGTGGCAGGACCAGCTCGACGGTGGCAAGATGTAACGCCATCAGAATTTTTACCGGTGCTTGAATAGCGGTTCATGCCGAAACGAGCGGTATAAATCTACAAAAGCAGTTGACACATACAGTGAATTCGGTAGCCTTACGGGTTACCGAAAAATCCAAATTTAGCGAAAAAACCAAGGCAAAACGAGAATGCCAACCATCAATCAGCTTGTTCGCAAGCGTCGCAAACAGAAACGAAAATTCACCAAGGCACCGGTTCTGGAGAAGTGTCCTCAGAAGCAAGGTGTTTGTTTGCAGGTGCGAACAATGACGCCAAAGAAGCCGAACTCGGCTCTTCGGAAAATCACCAGGGTCCGACTCTCCAACGGTAAGGAAGTCACGGTATACATCCCAGGTGAAGGTCACAATCTTCAAGAACACTCAATCGTGCTCGTACGAGGTGGTCGTGTTCGCGACTTGCCGGGTGTTCGGTATCAGGTCGTTCGTGGTGCTCAAGACACATTGGGCGTTGAAAATCGTAAGCAGTCACGCAGCCGTTACGGCGCTAAGAAATAGTCAGGAAACAGGCAGTAGGAACTCATGGGTCGTATTACCTCCAGCAAATCACAACTCAAACCGGATCCGGTTCACAATTCTGAACTTGCCAGCAAGTTCATCAATTGCCTGATGTGGGACGGCAAAAAGTCGATTGCACAAAAAGTCTTTTATGATGCCTTGGATGAAATCAAGAAACGCGTTCCTGATCAGGAACCGATCGACGTTTTCACTCAAGCCGTTGAGAACGTAAAACCACAAATCGAAGTTCGCTCCAAGCGAGTTGGTGGTGCATCGTATCAGGTACCGATGCAAGTCAACCGAGCGCGTCAGCAGTCGCTGGCAATTCGCTGGATGCTGATTGCAATCCGCGACAAGAAAGGTCGCCCAACGCACATGAAGCTGGCCGATGAATTGGTTGCAGCATTCAACCGCGAAGGGGCATCGATGACCAAACGCGAAAACACGCACCGCATGGCCGAGGCAAACAAGGCGTTTGCTCACTTTGCCTGGTAGCATATCGAAACAAAGCCGCTCACAAAATCACGAGCGGCTTTTTTTGTGCGCGGACCGAAAAACGACTGCGAACGTTCAAAGGCGAAACCAGTCTAACTTCCATTCCAGTGGGCTAAAAATATCGTGGAATTCGTAACATAATGTCCACTCCCCTTTCTTCAAAGGTCGCAGACACAACCCTTTAGATTGAATTGAATCATGTCTCGGAAGTTAGAAAAACTCAGGAACATCGGGATCATCGCCCACATCGATGCGGGTAAAACGACCGTCACCGAGCGCATGTTATTCTTGACCGGCACGAAGCATCGTGTCGGCAAAGTCGACAGCGGTACGACCACAACTGACAACGATGAAGAGGAACAGGATCGCGGAATCACGATCTATTCCGCTTGCGTTACGTTCGACTGGAAAGACATCAACGTCAACTTGATCGACACGCCCGGCCACGTGGATTTCACTGCCGAAGTAGAACGCAGTCTGCGAGTCCTTGATGGTGCGGTCGTCGTGTTCAGTGCCCGCGAAGGCGTCGAAGCTCAAAGTGAAACGGTTTGGCACCAGGCTAACCGATACCGCGTGCCTCGCGTCTGTTTTATCAACAAGATGGATCGAGAAGGCGCTGATTTTGAGCGTGTGTTCAAAGACATTCAGGACCGACTGAAAGGCAAGCCGGTCGCAATCAACATTCCCGTCGGTGAAGGCCCCGCGCACATCGACAATTCGTTTCGCGGAGTGATCGACCTGATCAAGATGCGGATGCTTGAGTTTTCGGAAGAAGGAAAACAACTCAAAGAGTCCCCGATTCCTGATGACTGCGTGGAAACCGCCGAGTACTGGCGTGGGGAAATGCTGGAAACGTTATACGGTTTCAGTGATGAGATCATGGAACTGGCAATCGCCGAAGAACCAATTCCCAATGAACTGGTTCGTAAAGTGTTGCGGCAGGCAACACTGAACATGGATATCCAACCTTTGGTTTGTGGGTCGGCGTTGCATGGCGTTGGGGTTCAGCCAGTTCTCGATTCGGTGAAGTACTACTTGCCCAGCCCGCTCGATCGCCCGCCTGTTCAGGGCGTCCACCCCAAGAAGCCAGACCAAACGGTGACCAGAAAAACGGCGGTCGACGAACCGTTTGCGGGCTTGGTGTTCAAGATCTTGCCAGCCAAGACCGGTGACTTTTATTGGGTTCGCGTCTACTCAGGCGAATTGAAAGCGAATTCGCGAGTCTATTGTCCGACGCAGGACAAACGCGAAAACATTGCTCAGCTTTGGCAGATCCACGCGACCAAGAAAGAACGCGATGGCCAGATCGACTCGGTGTCGGCAGGCGACATCGTTGGCGTCATCGGCCCTCGTTTTGCAGTTACCGGCGAAACGTTTTGCGATCAAAAGTCGCCGATCCAGTTGGAGCAGATCGAGTTTCCGGAGACGGTGATTGAGATGGCGATCGAACCGGAAACGACTGCGGAGCGTGACAAGCTGGCCGATGTGCTGGAGCTTTTGAAGAAACAGGACCCAACGTTTCGGGCGACCGAAAACGAAGAAACCGGTCAGACTTTGATCTCCGGGATGGGCGAACTTCACCTGGAAGTTATCAAGAACCGGTTGCTTCGTGAATTCAACCTGAACGTTAAGGTTCATCGTCCTCGCGTTTCTTACCGCGAAACGATTTCGCAATCCGTCGAAGTTACCGGTGAATGCCATCGCATGGTGCAAGGCCAACAGCTGTTTGCCAAACTCAAAATCCGTATGGAGCCAGACGAGTCGGTTGAAAGCGGAGTCAAGATTCTAGCCGGCCAGATTGCCGGCAAAGTTTCCGGCGAAATTCTCGAAGGTGTCAAAGCCGAATTGACTGCCTGTGGTGAAGGCGGCGGAATGATCGGTAGTTTTCCGTTGACAAAAATCCGGATCACTTTGCTCGACGCCGAAATGACCGAAGAGTCCAACGAGATGGCTTTCGGGATTGCTGCCAACGAAGCGTTCAATGCTGCATTGAAAAAGGGTGGACCTCAGCTGTTGGAACCGATAATGAAATTGACGGTTTCCACTCCTGACGAGTACTACGGAGATTTCGCCGGCGACCTGGCGCAGCGGCGGGCGAGAATCGTCAACACGGATAGCCATGGCGGACTTACGACCATTGAAGCCAACGCTCCGCTGGCCGAACTTTTTGGCTACTCAAACTCTATGCGATCTTTGAGCCAAGGGCGGGCCAGTAGTTCGATGGAACCGCTTGAATACGAACCGGCTCCCCCAGAAGTCGCCGATGGGTTCGGAATGTAGGTGCACGGATTGCCAATTGGCGTGAATTGCACTTAACAGCAACGATCGGTATTACGGTTTTTTTCAAACGAAAACTGATGGATCGACGTTTCAGCACAGCGAAACTCGCTCGCGACTCCCAACAATTCTTATTTTTCTGGACGACCTCGATAAATCCAATAAAATAGCTGCGATGAAGGGGAAGCCCTTCCCCACTTGAATGTCCTCAATGGTCCGGGAGGTTTGCGTGAGTAAGTCACATCGTTTTGGGTTTACGCTGGTCGAGTTACTGGTCGTTGTTGCGATCATCGGAGTTCTGGTCGGCCTGTTGCTTCCCGCCGTTCAACAGGTTCGAGAATCAGCTCGTCGAACGGCGTGCTTGAATAACATTCGCCAGATCGCACTGGCAACTCACAATTTCGAGGCTGGTCTCGGCTTCATCCCTCCCGGTGCTCGACTGGGGGAAGGCACTGGGTGGCATGCTCATTTGTTGCCGTTCATCGAGCAAGAAGGACTCTATAGCCAGATTGAGTTGACGGATCCGGACCAGGAGTTTAACTGGTCAAGCGATGGTATCGTCGCGCTGCAAACCGTAGTCCCGCTGTTCCGCTGCCCATCCGAGATCGCACCGGACAGTATCGACTCACATCCAGCACCCGACAATCGCGCGGTCGCAAGCTACATTGCCGTTGCCACCGGAACCATTCCCAGTAACTCAAGCGACCTGCGATCCAACCGATTGGAATTGCATCCGAGCCTTGGTGGCGACCCAGACGCGGAGACGTTCGTGCGATCGTTTCGATCTGGCTGCATGGCTCCCACTCAATCGTTTATTGATCATCCAACTTTACAGAACCCGTATCCGGAATTGAAAACCAAAGTCAGAATGGCAGACATTCTGGACGGCGCGAGTAACACGCTGCTTGTTGGCGAGTGCATTTTTGATACGACAAGTCACGTTCAACAAGGCGGTAGCAGCACGACTTCGGTCGGTGCCGATCACTGGGCGATCGGATCTGGCACCATGGACATCAGCAGCTCATCGCAGGCACAATCGAATCCGGTAAACGACCTTTCCGAGTTCATGGGATCGACTGCCCTGCCCTTCAATTTCTATCACGCCAATCGCGACAAGTTAAACTACGAAGACTTGCATAACGACACGTTGCTGAAGGACCATTTCGCATTTTCGTTCAACAGCTGGCACGCCGGCAACGGAGTCAATTTCGCGTTGGCAGACGGATCGAGCAGGTTCATCTCTGGAGACACAGATGAAACGATCCGCTCGCGATTGGGAATGATCGCCGATCGAGGCACGATCGATGATTTCTAGATTCAAGTCAGCAATTGCCTGGACAGGAGCACTGCTGGCCATCGTTTTGGTCGGTTGTCCAGACCGCGGCTACCAGGCTCCGGTCCCGGATTACTCCAATATGACTGACGGCGGCAGCGAACATTCCGAGGACACGCCTCAGGATAATTAGCGATTTGTCGGACTTTCGCCAGGTTTCACGCGCTGAGCAGATTGCCGGAACGCTGATCCCTGCACGATTTCTCAACTTCCAGGTTTTTCCTGGTAACAAACACGTACTCAAATTCGATCTGTAAGTGTTAGGAAGGGCCCTTCCTGTTTTACGTTTTTGAGGAACACCGACTGTGCCAGATTGGAATGATATTGTTCGAAAGAATGCGGTCTCCGTCCTGAATGCGGCCTATCGAATTCTGGGCAACCTTTCGGATGCCGAAGACGTCAGCCAGGAAGTATTTGCCGAAGCGTTTCGCAAATGGGATGGCAAACCCGATCAGCAATGGGCGGGAGTGCTCAAACGGATGTCCGTTTGTCGTTCCATTGATTCGATTCGCAAGAAGCAAAAACGGGCAAGCTCGTTGACACCGGAGCTTTTGCCAGACGACTCAAACAACCCATTGGATATTGCAATATCTCACGAACAAGAACATAGATTGCGCATCGCCATTGGAAACCTGCCTCCTCGTGAGTCTGAAGTCTTCTGCCTGACCTATTTCGAACAACAGTCTTCGAACCAGATTGCTGAGCTGCTGGGGATGTCTCGTCCGGCAGTGGCAACTGCGTTGTCGAAAGCTCGCTCCAAACTGGAACTGGTCTTCCGTGAAATTTCTACAGGAGATTCAAAATGAATCGACATGCAAACGATAACCATGAAATGTCAAACGAGTTGACTCATGCAGTAAACTCAATTGCCAAAATGAATGCGCCACGGGATGCGATCGAACGATTGATCAGTGCTGCCATCGAAACGCCGGTGGATTCACGGTCATCCTTACGGTCTTCTTCATTGCCAACATCAACATCAACATCAACAAAAGGTAGTCGAACAAACTCTCGTGTGTGGAAACTGGCGATGGCTGCTGTGATCGCGACCGTCTGTTTGTTTTTCGCCAGTGGCTGGCTCAACCAACCCAATCGACTGTACGCCAACATGCAGCGTGTCGTGTCTCAGTATTCGACGATCAACCTGGTGTCGTCGGTGTTGGATGAGAATGGCGAGATCTTGCGATCACTGACTGGCTATGTCGACGAGCGTGGTTTGATCCGTCAGGAAAATTCAAACGGCACTGTCATGATTGCTGACTTTCAGCAGGAGCTTGGAATGGAGCTGGTCCCGGCAACCAGCAAGGCGAGGATCTTTCCGCTTTACCAGACCGATATGTCGCTTGATTTCTTTGACGCGGTGCTGGGATTGCTGCGCGGCGAAACAGTCGACTCGGCGGAAGAAGTTGCCCGCCATGATGTCGATGGGACAACGCTTGTGGAGTTTGCGGTGGAAGGTTCCGGTGTAACCGCCAGTGTTTTTGTCGATTTGGAAACCAACCAGCCGACGAAGATTGAGTTAGACCATGGTGAATCAGGGCCACGGGTTGTGATGGACCAACTTGTTTTTGGCATGCCTCACGATCCCGGACTGTACTTACTGGAAGCCCCCGAAGGTTTTGAGGTCACTCGTGTCGAACGGGCTGAACCAGCCAATGATGCGGAGCTCGTACTGACTCCCGGGGTTGGATTGGGGCCGGTGAAATTCGGATTCGACACCGCACAAGTTATTGCCGTGTTTGGAGAGCCGGAAGATCTTGGACAAGCCGAAGACAGAGTGTTCATCGATGGGGAATGGGAGACACAAATGCTCGACATCCTTACCTACAACGGGCGTGGGCTTCAGATTCACGTTGATCCGCGTCACGGCGTCAAGACAATCACTGCCGTCGATATATCCAGCGGTTTTGTACCAGCCGGCCATGCGTTCACCGGTGGCCTCGCTGCCGGTGACGAATCTGTGCGGATGGGTGATTCGGCAGAACGAGTACTGGAATTGCTCGGCGATCCCGACGAACCGACAGAACTGGGTGAAACCTTCGACTCATTGACGTACTGGGATGAGGAACAAAGTCTCACCACGAGCGTGAGGTTTTTCGAATCCAAGGTCGTGAGTTTTTCCAGCCACAAAGAGTTCTAACGGACATTCCAAGTCCATCGCCAAAATTGAGCAGTCGCATTTCGCGACTGCTTTTTTCGTCGAATTTCAGCCGTACCATTTAGTACGTCGTGTCAAGCAACGCCAAGTTTGGAGCCAGGTGCTCAACTTGTCGAGTCATGAACTTCTTGACTTGTGCAGTCGTTTTCAGCTTCATGACGGAATTCAGGATTTGTTCAGCTTCATGGACTGAAACCTGACTGGCAAGCTGCTTGATCGAGGGAATGAATGCGGGGCTCATACTGAATCGTCGCAGCCCCATTCCGAGCAGTAACAGAAATGCTTTCGGCTTGCCGGCCATCTCACCGCAGACAGTGACCGGGACGTGGGCTTTATTGCAAGCCTTGATCACTTTGTTCAACACCGTGAGAACAGGCGGAGCCAGCGGTTGGCACAGATGCGAGACTTTCGGGTTGTCTCTGTCTGCCGCCATCAGATATTGCACCAAGTCATTCGATCCGATGGACACGAAATCAACCAGCTCCAGCATCGTTTCGATCGAAATCGCGGCAGCTGGAACTTCGAGCATCATTCCAATGGGTAGTTCTTTGGGTGGCTTGCCACGGCTGGTTAACGTCTTGTAGGCACGACGGACCATGCTTTTCAGCTTCCGAACTTCTTCGATCGTGGTGACCATTGGAAACATCATACGCACTGTGCCCGACGGGAACTCACTGGCCGCCCGTACGATGGCCCGAATTTGCGTATTGAAAAACTCCGGATGCTCGAACGACAGGCGAATACTCCGCCAGCCCATGAACGGGTTGGCTTCCTGATGATTGTGCCCAAGGTAAGCAACTGTTTTGTCGCCACCAATATCCAGCGTGCGTATGGTCACGTTATTGTTGGGGCTCTCGGCAATAATATCTCGATAGCGCTCGTACTGTTCGTCTTCATCCGGAACATCCGGGTGAGTCAGATACAGGTACTCGGTGCGGTACAGCCCAACGCCGGCGGCTCCCATCGCGGTCGCGGATAAAGCGTCCGGCAAGCCGTTGATGTTTGCTTCCAACTTCAATTCAATATCGTCGGATGAAACTGCTGGCTGGTCACGGTTTTCAGCAAGTTGATCTTTGAGGTCAAAGAACTCCCGCTCAAGCTTTCGAAATGCTTTGAGCGTTTCCGAATTTGGGTTAACTTCGACATGTCCGTCGCGACCATCAACAACGATCGTGTCACCATTTTTGACTTTACGCAGGATCCCGTTGATGCCGGAAACAGCCGGGATGCCTCGACTACGGGAGATAATCGCCGCGTGACTGGTTTCACTTCCCGCCTGAGTCACGATACCTCGAACGTTCAGGTCACCGAGAACAACCGCTTGAGAAGGCAACAGCTCGTCGGTCACAACGATCAGCGGGCCTTCCATTTCCGTCTCATCGAGCTGCTGGACTTTCGACAGATGGCCACTCAAGCGAACAACCACGTCTCGAATATCGTTAAGACGTTCCTTGAGGTAATCGTCGTTTGTGTTGGCGAAGATCGTGGTGTATTCGCCAAGCAATCGATGCAACGCCGCCGAGGAGGTCATTCGGTCATCGACGATCCAGCCGCGAATCTTGTTGGTGAAGGCCGCATCTCGGAGGATGGCCCGATGGACGGCAAAAATCGAGGCTTCTTCAGATCCGACCTGGACCTCCACTTTTCGCTGTAGCGCACGCAGGTCTGCAGCCGCTTTATCGCGTGCTGTCTCGTAACTGGCCAGTTCGGCTGTAATTTCGGTGTCTGCCAGGCGCTTGGGGTCTGCACTCACGAAAATCTCGTGAATCACGTATGCCGACCCGATTGCTATCCCTGGCGAGACTGCTATGCCTCGATGCATGCCTGTAATGTAGTGCTTATTGGGTTCATTAAATAGCTCAAACGTGTGCTCAGGGTAACGCAAACCAGTATTCGGGCGGCAGACTGGCTATGGAGAATCCATATTCGTAAAAGGTTGGCAATAAAGGCGGGCATTGTGGCGTTGAAGTTGTGGCAAATTGGGAAGATTGCTATATTTGAGCGATTGAGTTTCCAAGGCAGTATTCCGAAAAAACGAATGCGTTTTTCCCAAGTTGACAGAATTACCGAGCTAACGCCTGGTGAGTCGATTACTGCCGTTCGAAGCTTATCGTTGGTAGAAGAATACCTGAAGGATCATTTTCCACGTTTTCCGGTCATGCCTGGCGTGTTAATGGTCGAAGCCTTGTTTCAGACTGGAATGTGGCTGGTTCGGGTTACCGACAATTTTCAACATGCAGTTGTTGCGCTTCGCAAAACCAGCAACATGAAATTCTCTGGCTTTGTTCAGCCGGGAGACCAGCTGGTGATGACGGCCAAAATCAAGGCCACGAACGAATCGCTGACGCGGTTGAAAGTATCCGGAACCGTAAACGGTGTGGTAGCGGCCTCGGGGATGATCACGATCGACAGTTACAATCTTTCCGATCGGAACCTGGGTGCCCAAGCCACAGATGACTATATGAAACAGAAATTTCGTTTGACCTACAAACTGCTCTGCAATCAACTTGAGGCAGACAGTTTGGCGCGGTTTGCGGACATATCTAACTGACTAAATTTTTTGGAGCGACGAATGCCAACCGAGACTGAGGTATTTGACAAAGTTAAAGAAGCATTAGTAGATGCTTTGGGTGTTGATGATGACGAAGTAACGCATGAAGCAACTATGGTTGGTGACCTGGGCGCTGAATCAATCGACTTCCTTGATATCGTATTTAAGCTCGAGAAGGGCTTTAGCATCTCGATTCCTCGTGAGGAACTTTTCCCCGATGATATCCTGACCAATGCCGAATTTGTAAACGATGGCAAAGTCACTGATACGGGCTTGGCCAAATTGAAAGAGCGTATGCCGTTCGCTGACCTTTCGCGATTCGAAAAGAATCCGCTGGTTCAGGACTTTGGCAACCTGCTCACCGTGAAGGACCTTTGCAATTACGTTACCACCAAGGTAGCAGCGTAATAGTTGAATTAGACAGGACCGATTCGCGTTCGCTTCTCGGTCCATGTTTCAATTAGTATCTCGCTGAATTCTTACGCAGGCCCAAAAGATGCGATGGTTCTGGATTGATCGCTTTACGGAATTCGTGAGCGGCAAGCATGCAAAAGCGGTCAAATGTGTCAGCTTGGCGGACGAGGTGACGGATGATTACTCGCCCGGGCGTCCTTATTATCCGTCTTCCATGATCGTGGAAGGAATGGCGCAAGCCGGCGGGTTGCTGATTGACCAGCTGAGTGACTTTTCAGGCCGCGTCGTACTCGCCAAGATTCAGAAGAGTGAATTCTTCTTCGAAGCCCTGCCGGGCGATCAACTGGATTTTCATGTCGTGCTGGAAGATACTCTCGACATAGGTTCATTTGTCAAAGGTACCGTACACAAAGGCGATGTGCTGCAGGCGAACATCGATCTGATGTTTGCGCGATTAGAGGATGAACGATTCGTCAATGTTCAGTTGTTTGAACCTGCTGAGTTTTGCCGGATGATCCGCCTCTTGAAGCTCTTTGACGTAGGCGTGAATCAGGATGGAACTCCAGTTTCGATCCCACAACATATGATCGACGCGGAAAAAGCATGGCTGCTCACTTAGTCATCATCGCAACTCTAGAACTCTCTTTTAACGGAGCCAGGAAATGATTGCTGCAAATCGCGAAAGACGAGTGGTGATTACAGGCACGGGTGTCATCAATCCGCTGGGTAATGATGTGGCAACTGTCTGGTCCGGCATTCAAGCGGGCAAGTCTGGCGTTGGCTACACAACCGTGTTCGATGCGAGCCGGTTTCCAACGAAGATTTCTGCCGAGGTAAAGAACTGGGACATCGCGCAGACCGGCGAAGATCCGGAGTTCTGGAAACTGCGAGGCAGGCACACCAAGTTTGCGATCGGAGCGGCCAAGCAAGCGATCAATGAGTCCGGTGTTCTGGACGCCATCAAAGACCCGCGTCGGTTCGGCGTTTACATGGGCAGCGGTGAAGGCAACCAGGATTTCTTTTCGTTTGCGTCGATGATGGCTTCATCGCTGGACGACGAAGGAAATCTGGACTTGGTAAAATTCACTGAAGCCGGCCTGAACACACTCAATCCTATCTCAGAACTTGAGCAGGAACCTCATATGCCCGTCGGCCACATGGCTGCCATGTTCAATGCCCAGGGCCCGAACGCAAATTGCCTGACCGCATGTGCCGCCAGCTCGCAAGCGGTTGGAGAAGCAACTGAGATCATTCGACGGGGCGAAGCCGATGTGATGCTTTCCGGTGGCACACACAGCATGATCCACCCGTTCGGAGTCACCGGGTTCAATCTCCTGACAGCTCTTTCGGAAAACAACGACGACCCAACCGGAGCATCGCGTCCATTTGACCGCTTGCGGGATGGATTTGTACTAGGCGAAGGCGCTGCGATGGTCGTGCTGGAAGAACTTGAGCATGCCAAGAAACGTGGCGCTGAAATTTGGGGCGAAGTCATCGGCTATGGTTCGACCGCCGACGCGTACCGAATCACTGACATTCACCCTGAAGGAAGAGGCGCGATTGGATGCATGCGGATGGCGTTGCAGGACGCAGGCCTGAATCCGGAACAGATTGATTATGTCAACGCGCATGGGACCAGCACCACGGTTAACGACAAAGTCGAAACGAAAGCCTGTCGAGAAGTATTCGGTGAACACGCGGAACAGACGCCCGTTTCCAGCACGAAGAGTATGATGGGGCATCTGATTGCTGCCGCCGGTGCAACAGAAATGATCGTCTGCTTGTTGGCCATTCGCGATAACGTCTTGCCACCAACGATCAACTACGAGAACCCGGATCCGCTCTGCGATCTGGATTACATTCCGAACGAAGCCCGCCAGGCAAACTGTAAATACGCTTTGAACAACAGCTTCGGATTCGGCGGGCAGAACATCACGCTAATCGTATCCGAGTATGACGGTTAGGCAGCGAAAATAGTCCAGACAACCTCGTAGCTGCCGGCCGGGCGTTTAGAAACGTACGATTTGCAAAGGCATCGTTAACGCAGCGACCTTGTCCAGCTTACCAACGATTTTTTGTGCTTTGTGGATCCAGACTCGGGTTCCGCCTGCTTCGTATCCAATCTTGCCGATGACTTTGCCGTCAGGTTTGACAAACAAAGCCGTCGGGAATCCGGACAGATGCGGGCGATAACGGCTGAGTAAAAGATTGTTTTGTCGGGCCAGGTTTGCTGGCAGCTGTTTCGTCTTGGGGAAGTCCAGCATGACTGGGATGACTCGCGAATCAGTCCATTTGGCAAATTCGGCCGTCGCAAAGACTTCATTCTTCAATTTCTCGCACCACGGACACCAATCACTTCCAGAGAAGAAAAGCATCACGGGCAAGTTACTTTCATTGGCGGTATCGAGTGCTTCCTGGTACGACGTCGTCCAGTGAATCTTGCCCTGAACAACGGGTTTGGTGTGGTTTGTGACTTCCTGGCTGTTAGCCGATCGCGTCATGAGTGTAAAAACGACGATTGCGGCGATGACAAGGGAGAATCGAAATGGACGAACATCAGATTCAGCGAACAGGTTTGGTAATAATGGACGCGACATAAGGTTCTCACAATAGTTAAAGTCTTTTGGAATCCTCTGAGGCAAAGGGGATGCCAGACACTGTTTCTGATGCGAATTGGCATCATCTATCCAAAATCAGTGGGATTTGATGCATTTAGCCAACGAACCTGATCGTGCGAAAAAGCATCCATGTTGTCGTCAGGCATCATGATGAATCAAAAAATACTCAATCGCCAACGAATCAATGCGCTTCGCGTGAAGTCGTTTTTCGATAGAATCTCTGCTGCTCACCCCACAGAAATGGAATGAACATGGAGCGAAGAAAAATCCTGGTAACCGCAGCGTTGCCATACGCCAATGGCCCGATTCACCTTGGGCATCTGGTCGAATACATACAAACCGATATCTGGGTCAGATTCCAAAAGCTACGTGGGCATGACTGCCGCTTCATGTGGGCGGATGATACGCACGGAACCGCCATCATGATTCGCGCTCGCAAGGAGGGTCGCGATGAGGAAGCGATCATTGCGCAGTCCAGCGAAGACCACCAACGTGATTTCGCCGGTTTTCAGATCGAGTACGACAATTACGGCAGCACTCACAGCAAGTCGAATCAGAATCTTTGCAACCAAATCTGGGCATCCCTTCGCGAAAAAGGGCTCGTTAAAGAAGCGGATGTCGAGCAGCTGTTCGATGTCGAGCAGGAAACGTTTCTGGCCGACCGGTTCGTTGAAGGGACTTGTCCCAATTGCAAGACTGCCGATCAGGCTGGTGATAACTGTAGCAAGTGCGGCACGACGTATTCGCCGGTAGATTTGATCGACCCGATTAGCAAACTGTCAGGCACGAAGCCAGAAATTCGCAAAGCGAAGCATCTGTTTATCGAGTTAGAACAGTTGCACGGATTCCTGAACGAGTGGACCCAGAGTGGAAAGTACTTACAGGACGAAGTCGCCAACTATCTGAAGGGGCATTTTCTCGGTGAACCGGGCGATGGCAAAGAGCTACGAGATTGGGATATCTCGCGACCGGCCCCGTATTTTGGTTTCGAAATTCCAGACAGCCCAGGGAATTACTGGTACGTCTGGTTCGATGCACCGGTTGGATACATCTCTTCAACGCTTGAGTGGTGTGAAAAGAATGGCGACTCGCTCGATAATTGGTGGAAGAACGACGACGTTGAAATCCATCACTTCATCGGCAAGGACATCATCTATTTCCATGCGTTGTTCTGGCCGGGGATTTTGAAGACAGCTGGCTACAACCTCCCGACCCGCGTTCAAGCCCACGGCTTTCTGACCGTGAATGGCGAGAAGATGTCCAAGCGAACGGGGACGTTTATCAAAGCCGAAACCTATTTGAAGCACCTGGACCCATCCGCGCTCAGATACTTCTATGCTTCCAAGTTGAACAACCGCCTGGATGATATCGACTTGAACGTCGACGAGTTCAAATCAAAAGTCGATTCGGATCTTGTGGGCAAAGTAATCAACCTCGCCTCGCGGAGTGCCAAGTTTGTCAAAGACCTTGGCCTGTCCGAAACGTATCCGGACGACGGTGGATTGTTTGAGCAAGGTGTCGCTGCCGGAGACGAGATTGCCGCGGCCTATGAAAACTGTGATTACAACCGGGCCATGCGTTTGATCCTCGAATTGGCCGACCGGGCCAATCCGTTCGTTGAAAACGCGGAACCTTGGAACCTCAGGAAAGATCCCGAAAAACAACAAGAACTACAGGACGTCTGCACCATCGCACTCAACCTGTATCGGCAACTGGTCATTTACCTGGCGCCTGTTTTGCCAAACATTGCCCAGCAAACTGGCGAGCTACTTAATGATCCGGTTACCAGTTGGGACCAGTCGAAAAAACCGTTGACCGGTTCTTCGGTTTCCAAATTCAAACACATGATGAAACGAATTGAGCAAAAGGACATTGATGCGATGATTGAAGAAACGAAAGAGGACCAAGCTGCAGAAGCTGCTGTGGCTGATTTGAATAGCAAATACAACGATTCAGCCGAAGCGTTCGAAGCCGAACCTCTCGCAGACGAATGTACGATCGAAGACTTTGTCAAAGTCGACCTGCGCGTCGCCCGGATCGTTAAGGCAGAGCATGTCGAAGAAGCTCGGAAGCTGCTGAAATTGACTTTGAGTTTGGGCGGTGACAATCAGCGACAGGTATTCGCCGGCATCAAGGGTGCCTACGAACCCGAATCGCTAGAAGGCCGACTGGTCGTCATGGTTGCCAATTTGAAGCCTCGACAAATGAAGTTTGGTTTGAGCGAAGGGATGGTCTGTGCGTCCGGCCCCGGTGGAAAAGACGTGTTCCTGATTTCACCCGATTCAGGTGCGGTGCCTGGGCAACGAGTCCACTGAGAAACTGCAAATTGGTAAAGAAGCGACGTGGCACGTTTTGCAGCCGTCAAATCTGAATTGACGTGCCACTTACTCTTGAAAAGCGACTTCCGGGATCTGTTCAAACAACGCGGCGTAATGCGCTTTGACTTGTGTCAGATCAATCTTGTTCAAGAACGCAGAATAAGTGAGATACGACAACAGAAACCGGATGTCGACTGCCCACGGCGGCAGATACTTCGGAGGTTTGCAGACTCCGGCGTTGACCAGCGGTGCGAGGACTGGGAAGTCTTCGATATCCAACTTGCCGCAAAACAGCAGCCGCAAGCAATCTGCCCGCCCGGTGGCAACTGCCGATCGCAAGAAATTGTGCACTCGCAATAGGCCATCCAGATATACGACATCTTTCGTGAACGGCGCGCCGCCTTCGAGAAGGCCGCCGCGGAACACTCGGCGGGCGTTTTCGAACGACTGTTCCGGCTGGTCGGTTCGGTCCAGGAAATAGTTGTAGACCTCGATGAAGTTGGCTCCGTCGGCGGCCATTTGGATCGCGATCACCCGATCAGCAAGTCGGCGAAAACGATCCAAGTCCATGGAACCAGTGATAAATTCTGCGAACACCGCCAAGCCTTCCTGCGTCTTCGTCGTCCCCGGATGAGCCGCAGCCAGGATCTTCAATTTGTCTTGAGCAATTCCATTCAACGACGTAGCCACATGAATATGCGCTTCGTGGTGGACCAGTTGCTGAACGTCTCGCTGAGTGAATGCCGCATCCTGGCGAACTCGAATTCGCCTTGGCCCTGCCAAAGCGTTCGCTGAAAGCTCTTCAACGACGAAAACGTCAGGGGCTTCGTCGCCAAACATCTCAACCGACGCTTTTTGCATCGCGTCGGCAACCGTTTGGGCATCGACGTCGGCAACCAGCTCGGGCCCCAGATCAATACTCTGAAAACGAACGAACAGTGAGTCAAATTGTTCGGCAAGCCCAAGTGGAGTATTCTGCTCGTCCTTCAATTCGCTTTCAGGATTGCCATACAGCTCCGTTGAGTGCTGGTAAAAATCAGCGGTTCCCGTCGCGGCCAACATCCGAGCGCCGAACTCCAGGCGACTGGCAATCTTCTCCAACCAGGCATTGATCTGCGGATCGCAGTCGAACGCCTTACGAGCAATGGCCAGTTTTTCATGCACCGGCGAAGGATCGTATTCTGCATACGTAACGACTGGCAGCTGTTTGCAGCCGTTACGAAAAAACTCAGCGCGAACGGATTGAGGCCAACTGAGATGCGTCAGGATCCGGATCGAGCGGGATGCATCGTATAGCCGTTCGCAGGCCAGCGAAACTTTTTGACTTTCAATTTCCATGTTGATTAGACGTTCGAGCGTGTGTCGCTGTTAGTATCGCGTTGATTGGTGAGAGCTATACACCATAGGGGTTGGTAGGCTATGTTGAGAAGATGAGTTTTCTTTCCTGGTTGGCTAATCGCCTGATCCTCTGTCCATCAACGCACACGATCGACCCTGCCGGCAAGCAGCGGATCGAGATTCCGACTCCCCATGGCCATGTCGAAGCCTACGTGGATTCCATGAATAACGATGGAATTGGCGAGCAGCGCAATCAAGGCACAGGCGATCTGGTAATTCTCAAATTCCCGGGGACGGCGGGGCGTGCTGAACGAGCGGGCCTGCATCCAGCGGAATTATTTGAGCAGTTCGCCTCCGAAGTCTGGACCATCAACCATCACGGCTACGGCCAAAGTTCCGGGCCTGCGAACATTCTTTCTTTTCCGGAAGCCTGCGACTCGGTGATGGAATTCATTCGGGCGCGAAAGGGAAAGCAACGTTCGTATCTGGTGACTGGCAACAGCCTTGGATCTATTTCCGCTTTGTACGTTGCGGCCCGATACCCGGTCACTGGAATGCTGCTCAGAAACCCGGTTCCCATTCACCAACTGATAAGCACTCGGCCAAAATATGCAGCGTGGAATTTCGGCATGTCGAGCGTGGTTGCGAATCAGGTACCGGCAAGTTTGGATGCTATTGAAAATGCTCGCCAAGCGTCAGCACCATGTTTGTTCGTTCAGTCAGAGCGAGACCGAGTCGTGCCTCCGTCGTATCAGGCGCAGATTATCGACAATTACCATGCGGTGAGTTCAACGTTTGTCAGTCGAGGCACCGACCATCACGAACCGGTTCCCGAGAACCAAGCGGAAGCATATCTCGATTCTCTCCGTTGGCTCGAAAAGCAAATGCTTGCTAAGAATGACTAGTATTTCGTCTCGACTTGGTTTTCGGATGCCATGCTTCGCCTGGCCATGGCACCCAACCCGAAAATTGAACTGAGACAGAATGCTAGTGGTCCACCCAAACTGAATTGACCAGTTTGCCTGGGTGCCATGTTCATTCACGCTCGCGTGAGCATTCGTACGCAAGCGTAAACATGGCACCTGTCAATTCAGGTTTGAAAAACCAATAGAAGTTTCAATAGAAGTTTGGCAGACAGTTCGTTTCCATCACCAACCGTTTTGCAACGCTACTTCCTTCCACTTTGCCAGCTCATCGGCATTTTCTTCTATGCGGGCAATTGCTTGCAGATCCACCACGATGCCCTGCAATCTTGAATCTGGGTTCGTGACCTCCGCTCGCTTTGCTTCCATTCCTTCGAAGGCTTGCACGAGCATTGATTTCGCTTCATCAAGATCGCCCAACTCGAAAAGTGACTTCCCCAGCATATGCCGAGTCCCGGCGATATGCCAATGATCGGGAATTACTTCTCCCTGAATAGCCACTACCTCGCGGAGGATTTCGACCGCGAGTTCCCATGACTCGATCTTCATGGCACGATTGGCTACACGCACCAACTTGAAAGCCAGTTTCTCAGAAGACGCAGGAAATTTTGCTTTCAGCCTTTCCATCTCAATATTGGCTACCTCGCCAAACCGCTCGCGGTCACCAGTCCCAACCAACGCGGCCAGGAACTCGTCAGAAGTAAAATCCGGACCATGTTTGGAACGCAACACCTCTTCGAAAAGTGCAACGGCCTGATCGAGTTGTCCACCGTCACGGTAGTTGACAGCCAGATTTACCATATAGAAAAAAACCTCAGGATGATCTGGCCCATGAATTTCTCTGGAAAGCTTGACCAACGATTCGAACGCGGTAATGGATTTTGAGTACTCTTTCCTCCGCCAATGTGTTGCAGCGATATTGTTTAAGGGATCAAGGACTTTGGCATTCGTCGAGCCGAATTTCTGTTTCTCAATTTCAAAAACGTCGTCATAGATCTCCTTGGCTGCATCCAAGCGGTTTCCTTTCAGCAGTGTTCCGGCGTAGTCCGTCCTGGCAGCGATGAGCGTTGGATGCCAGGGGTCCAAACGACTGTTTAATTTTTCAATCACGTGCTCGAACTGCTCAATAGCCAATTCAGTTTCGCCAGCCAGAGAGCTAACCTTGGCCTCGGCTAGCAAGACAGTACAGTACACCGAATGCTCAATAGCGGTACGGTCTTCGGTGGCACCCAACAGATCGGCAATCAGCGATTGGGCATCTTCGAAACGACCAGTCGTTGCATAGGTATTGGCCAAATTCGATTTTGCCGATATCAACGAGCTGTTCGAAGCTGGAAATCCTTCAGGTCGGTAGCTTAGCCCTTCTTCCCAGACCTCAATTGCATTTGCGAGTTGTCGCTGGTCGCTATATGCAACGGCCAGGCTATTGTGCGCTTGAATTACCTTTCCAAAATCCAATGGTTTCATTTGCAATTGCAGATCGCAGCATTCTTGCAGCAGGCCTATCGCATCATTGAACTTGGTTCTTATTCTAAGGTTAACGCCGACGTATCTAAGCAATTCCGCCCGGACTCGCGGATCGAGGTCCGTGCGACGTTTCAATTTCTCGGCGGCTCGATCCAACAAGTCACCGATGGTCGCACTGTGCCCAAGTTCTTCATGCTGCAGGCCGATCCTGAGCTGCCCATCGATCGTTGTCAGCCCAAGCAGGTCATGTTTGAGAAACTCAGCGACGCTTTGCGAATAATTCTGCTGTCGAATGGCTTCGCCCGCATCCCGCCGCGCCTCGTCTCTTGCTTGCTCTGCTTCTGCCTGTTTCTCAATCGCCACCAACTTTGCCGCTTTTGCGCGGCGCAAACCGTGTGAGGTTCCGACCAGGCCCGCAGCCATCGTCAACAGAAGCGCGAATGATGCCGCCACCAACCCCAGGTTCCGCACAACAAATTTCTTCGCCATATATAAAGTCGACGGCGGGTGAGCCGAAACCGCTTTGCCGGCAAGGAAGTTGTCAATCTCGCGGGCAAACTCATCGACCGTTTGATATCGACTGTTGCGATCCTTGTTGATTGCTTTCAAAACCACCCAGTCGAGCTCACGCTTGAGCATCTTCCTGAGTGATTCGGGATCGGATTGCCTCGACTTGGCGATCTTAGGTGAAGACTCAATCGTCGAAACCCGGGTCGAAGGACGAGTCGGCTCGCCATCGGAAATAATTTTCAGCTTTTGGTTTACGGATGCAGTCCGATAATCCTTCGAATCAAAAGGATGGCTGCCCGTCAACAATTCGTACAGGACGATTCCCAACGAGTAAATATCTGACCTGGTATCGACAACATCATTCGTGAAACCAGATTGCTCCGGCGCCATGTAGTCAATAGAGCCCATGACCATTCCAAATTGCGACAACGCACTATTGTTCTGCAGCTGGCCTTCGATCACTTTGGCAAGCCCGAAGTCGATTATTTTGGGAACAGGCCGTGAATCAATCTCGGTCACCAGGATATTGCTGGGCTTCAGATCGCGATGGATGACTCCTTTCTGATGAGCATGTTGAATCCCGGCTGCAATCTGGCGGAAGATCTCCAACCGCTGGCGAACACCCAATTCTGCTTCGTCGCAATATTGAGTCAGCGAAACGCCATGAATCAACTCCATCACAAAATATGGCTGGCCTTCACGGGTCGTTCCGGCATCCAGAACACTGGCAATGTTCGGATGCTCCATCGAGGCTAAAGCTTGCCTCTCGGATTCAAAGCGTTTGATCATCCCGGGCGTCTCAAATCCCGGTTGGATCAGCTTGATTGCAACCGACCTGTTAACAGCCCCCGATTGCTGAGCCAGCCAGACCTCGCCCATCCCCCCAACACCGATCAATTGCGATAGCTCGTAATCAGCAATCTTGATCCCGGCTTCGTATCGCGCCTCCGATGTTTGCAGAGACGGTACAACTGGATCGTCCAGCAAGCTGAAAGTCGGCCGCAAGTGCGAGGCCAACAAATCCTGCAGGCGTTTCTTCAAGGTTGGATTGCCGGCGCATTTTTCTTCGACATATTTTTGCCGTTCGGGTTCACTGTCTATTTCTATGGCAGCAAAAAAGATTTCCTTTTCGCCCAGGCTTTTGCCCAGACCTTGAGAGTGCCCATCGCCACTATCTTTACTATTGGCAGAGGCCAGGCTTGCAGGATTTGACACCTTCTCGGACATCGAGACTCCACGATCAAAAATCAGTCAGGATTTAACATAAGTATCGCGCAAAGTATGAGCATTGTGCGCAAAAACAACACCCTTTTTATTCGTCACTCAAATCCGTCTTCAGCCAAGCTCGCGCGTAAGCCCATAACATGTTGGCTTTACGGGGTGAAACGTGCATCGCTTGAGCCGCTTGTTTATTGGTCAGGCCCGCAAAAAACCGGAGTTTCACCAACTGTGCGGCGTCGGAGTCTTCGTTTTCGAGTCGCGTCAAAGCTTCGTCGACAACCAATAGCTCGTCCAACTTTTCCGAACTCAGCAAACCATCCAGATGTTCCTGTTTGGCCTCCGCTCCGCCACGCTTGACAGCCTTTTTTCTTCGCGCATGATCAATCAGCAAACGCCGCATCGCTTCCGCAGCCGCGTTAAAGAAATGCGTCTTTCCCGCCCAATGCTCTCCGTCAACTTTGCGAGCCAGTTTAAGCCAGACTTCGTGAACCAGCGCCGTTGGAGTAAGCGTATGATCTTTGCGTTCGTGACGAAGCTTTGCCGCGGCCAAACCCCGCAACTCCTTGTAAACAACGGAAAAAAGATCATCGGCGACATTTTGATCGCCGCGCTCAATTCTGTTTAAGAAGCCAGAGATATCTGTTATTTCGCTGTCAATCAAATTCCCCTCCGTTTTTCACACTCTCCAGTGTAACCAAGCTGCCACGGGCGGACAAATTCAGCCAAACATTCTGACTAGATTTCGATTTGTATTGCGCAAACCGTTCTGAAATTACGCCACCCTTATTGGCAAGCCCTACAACAAACCTAAACGGTCGAGCTTTCCAGATATTCCGGCGGAGCGGACCTAATTGGACCATAGAAAACATCCGCGCGCCGCACAAAGCGTTTTCGCACCTGACTTGGTGGAAGTAAGCGATTGATTGCTCGCGAGGGCCAGTCCGCGAATTCCAGAATCAAATTCAATACGTTTTCGAGGGGAGAACATGAGTACAACGAGAAATTGGCGCGTCTTTGCTGGCGGGCTGCTGTTTACGCTAATTTGTTTTTCAACTGCCAGACCAACGTTGGCCCAACAGCTGACAACGGAAGTCGCTGAGGTATTTTCGGTCACCGACGGCGAAATAGTTCAGCCCGAAGTTACCAGAAACCCGGAGGGCAGTTCGACAATCAGAATGGCTATTGAGGGCAGTGAATACATTCTGGATTTGCAACCACACTCAGTGAGAACGGAAAATGCTGTCTGGCACGTACGCAAGCCAGACGGAACAACCGAGACACTCATACCTGGTAAGCCGCAAACCGTTCGCGGAGCCATTCGAGGTCAGCGTAACAGTCAATTCGTCGGTTCGTTGCTCGATTCCGGGTTGACTGGTCGGATCACGATGGAAGACGACAGTGTCTTTTTTGTTGAGCCAATCGAATTAAAAATGCCACAGCAGGAACTGGCAGGGAAACTTCTTGTGTACCGGGAAGATGACTTTAAGCCAAGCGATTTTGGTTGCGGAAATTCGCCGAACATGCTGGGGAACCAACAAGCTGTACCACTGGGGGTCGAACTGCAGAACATCGTTCCGCCTGGTCTTTCGGCCGATCGTGCCAACGCGGAACGTCCTGTCGGGAATGGCCAAGGCGACGAAGACGGCAATGGACCAGCTAATGGCCCCGAAGGGGGAGCCGAAGGGCCAACTGCCGGGTTCTACGTTGCCGAGATTCACAACGTCGCGGATTTCGAGTTCTATCAAGACTACGGCTCAGATGCATTCGCTGTTTTCGATCGCATGGAAATGATCATCAATCTCGTGAATGCTCAGTATGAATCTGAGGTTGGAATCACTCATCAAATTAGCCTGCAAACAGTTTTCACCAGTGACGCACAACCATTCACAACAACCGATCCTTCGGACCTGCTCGATGAGCTTCACGAGGAATTCGCGAGTGCATCTGATGATCTAGTGCATCTGTTTACTGGCAAGGAACTTAATGGCACCACGATTGGAATCGCGTACATTGGCGCAACCTGCAATGACGACTTAAAGTTTGGATTGTCGCAACTGGACTTCAACGGCAACCTAGCATGCGCGACGGACCTGGTTGCTCATGAACTTGGGCACAACTGGAACGCCAACCATTGCGATTGCCTCAGCAGCACGATGAACCCATTTATAACGTGCACAAACACGTTCAATCCGGTGGAGACGATTCCAGAAATCATTGCGTTCCGCAACAGCCTGGATTGTCTGGACATTCCGCTCCCGGCGAACGACAGCTGGTTCAACTCGATTGGTCTGGGAACCGGCCTTCCGTTCTCGACGTCGGGATTCAATGTCAATGCCACCACGCAAACGGATGAGCAAGAGCTCGGCATTACGGACGCAACTGTTTGGTGGTTCTTTGAAGCTGATCAGGATGGAATGGCAACTATTGATACGTTCGGTAGCGACTTTGATACCGTGCTGCATATCTACACTGGTTTCGAGTTAGGTTTCCCGAACTTAATTCCGGTCGCCAACAACGACCAGGCTGGCGGCACCAATCAAAGCCAAGTCACGTTTCCAGTGGTTGCAGGTGAGTGCTACGAAATTCGAGTTGGTGGATTTCTGGGTGCCCAAGGCAACATTGCACTGAATGGTTCCTTTGTTGGCGAGCCACCACCAAACGATGATTTCATCGGCTCAATTGGATTGGGCTCAGTCGCTCCGTTTACGACAGCTGGAACCAACGTTGACGCGACTGTTCAAGCCGACGAGCAGAATCTTAGCACCACCGAAAAAACAGTCTGGTGGTTCTTCCTGGCTCCCGAAGACGGAACGTTGCGGATTGATACGTTCGGTAGCGACTTTGATACCGTACTGCATATCTACACTGGTGTGGAAAATGGGTTTAGTGAACTCGACCTTGTTGCCGAGAATGATCAAGCAGGTGGTACGAATCAAAGCCAGGTTCAATTCGCGGTGAATGGAGGCCAGTTCTACGAGATTCGAGTCGGCGGATTCGGTGGAGTGGAAGGAGATATCTTGCTCAACGGTCAATACTTTGAGAACCCACCGTTAAACGATGACTTTTCCAACACGTTCTTTTTGGGTTCCGCTTTCCCGCTCGCGGCAACTGGAACCAACATCGATGCAACTATCGAGGAGGACGAGCAGCAACTCGAAATCACCGATTCTACTGTCTGGTGGTTCCTCGAAGCTCCTGAAGACGGCACGGTAACGATCGACACGTTTGGAAGTGACTTCGACACGGTAGTGCATGTCTACACGGGATTTGAACTCGGATTCGAGAACCTGATTCCGGTCACGAACAACGATCAGGCAGGTGGCACGAACCAAAGTGAAGCCAGCTTCTCCGTTCAATCCGGACAGTGTTACGAGATTCGGGTTGGTGGATTCTTTGGTGATGAAGGCGACATCGCGATCAACGGAAGTTTTGCTGCTGGCTTCCTGCTGGGGGACGTGAATGGCGATGGAAATGTTGACTTGCTTGACGTGCAGCCGTTTGTGAACCTGTTGCAAAGTGGAGGTTACCAGGCTGAAGCTGATATCAATCGGGATGGAGTTGTCAATCTACTCGACGTCGACCCGTTCGTGACATTGCTTCTGGGAACCTAAGATTGGTCGTACCGCAACCGGTATTGATTGAGTGGGGACGGAGTTGTCTTGTCGGCGACTCCGTTTTTTTCAAAGACATTCAAACGCGGAGTTCTTCGACCAGTGACTGTTCAAACAGACAAAAACTGAGTTCTCGGGAATTGATTGCTCGCGAGGAGGCCAACAGATCCTTGAGTCGCGTCTGTTCCTGTTGCAACTCGGTAGCTTTATCACGAACAAACGTTTGCAAGTTTTCGTTGCACTCGACAATCCCCTGATGGCGAGCCAACCGCTGCCCGGCAGGCAGCTCTGTCGCCAACCATTGTTGCTTGGCGCTAATCCATTTTTCTGCACTGGAAGCACCCGGATCCAGAAATCGTTCGGGCTGAAACTGCAACTGCCGTAGCTCGTTGGCGATTTTGGAAATTTGTTGGGCAGTCACCTGAGGAATTCCGTGCCCTTGCAAATGCATCGTCGCACTGATCGTCAAATGCTCTGGCAAGGTCACGCCGAAGAATTGATGGCAAATCGCGTCCGTGAGCTGGTCGTACTTCGCACCACCAATCCCATGCAAAAACAAATCGCTGGCCACCAATCGGCTAAACAACGTCGTCATCAATGCCTTGGGGCGAATTCGGATTTCCTGGTTCGATAGCTCAGCGAACTTATCTACAAACGATTCAAGTTCGAATGACAATTCCAGTTGCTTGCGATCCGCAATGCATAACGTATTCCCGCCCGGCTTAACGTAGAGACTGCGTCGCTGCAGATCGTGCTCGTTCCAAATCCAGAACGGAGTTTCGACCCAATCGCCATCTCGGACCAAGTTCGGTACCGGATGCGACCGACTACGAACTCCATTGAGCAAGCGGTATCTTTCTACCGTTTGATTGTAGACAGGTAAGAATTTGTCAGCTCGAAACAGAATCTCTCGCGCAAAAGTCGCGAACGATTTCGTTTCTGCCAACTGGCTGATCGGCAACTCCAACGACTGCAAACCGATTTTTTCTTCGTACAGATGGCGTCCGCGCGAGATGGATTCGCCTAAATTGCCGGTTTGACTGTTGGCGATCACCAATGGCCACAGGTCTCGTATTATTGGCGAACTGGCATAGGTCTTTGTGACATCGGAAACTCGATCCGCGAAAGACTCGAACAACCCCCGATCGACAATCTCTCTGCTTTCGTAAGAAACGATTGCTGCTTTGTCGTCGAAAGGAACTCGCTCGACAGACACTTGCCCGTCATCGAGGCGTGGGACGGTGATACTGTTGGAGTCGCTAGTATCGTTGTCAACAACCAGATTGATCGGGATGCTTGCGAACCTCTCCCCCAGAGCTGACAACGCGAAGTTCTTACACCAGACTCCGGGATGAAACAGCGTCGGTTGGTGCCCAGCCATGACAACTCGGCGACGATCCCGATTGTCGAGACTGATATCGCGATACTGCCGCGTATATGAAAACGCCGCTTCGACGATCTCTTCCCGCCCGCTTTGAATCAGATCGGGCAGTGAACCGAATTGAAAATCGTTTTCCTCAACCTCCGTGCTCAGGTTGCGATTCCAAATCGACTCCCACTGTGCAGCAGGCGGATCCTGAAGTTTCTCGCCGTGTTGTTGTGGTGCTCGAATCTTGCGATGAGCCAAAAAGGAATCTTCGGTTGGCGAGCGAACATCATCAGCCAACTTGTTCCCCTTCTCGTTGCTTGGAACAATCACTTGGCAGAGACGCGAAACTAGACGCGAGGACTTCGTGGTAGTAATTCAGCCGAATTTCCGGATCGTTCAAGTTGTCACCGAACGAACGTTCTTCGTCGAGGTAAATCAAAGGCACTGCCAATTCAACCACCGAAAGCTCGCGGCACCACGCTTGCACCCACAGCTCCAATGGCATGGCGTATCCGTTTTCCGTGAGCTTCAGCTGCGAGACCGCATCGACCCGATATGCCTTGAAGCCACAAAATGCATCCGTTAAATCGTATCCCAGACGATCGTTCAACATCCGAGTCACTCCGGCATTGATCGCTCGTCGATCTTCCGGGGCCGGCGTATCATCCTGGAAGGTCTTCAGATAACGACTGCCAGAGATAATATCCGCACCCGTCTCTGAAATAGCGGCGACAAATTGTCGAATCCGCTGGGGCTCATGCTGGCCGTCACAGTCAATCGTAACGATGACTTCGTAATCATTTTCGACTGCGTATTCAAATGCCGAGATCAACGCACCGCCGTAACCACGATTCTGTTTGTGCTCCAGCAGGATGATATCCTTGCGTTGGCGAAGCAACTCCAAGGTCCCGTCTGTCGAACCGTCGTCGACGATCAGGATGTCATCCGAGTATTGCACCACCTCGTCCAACACCTGACTGACCGAGTTAACCTCGTTAAAAACAGGAAGAGCAGTTAGGAAACGAGGAGTCAGGACAGGAGAGTTCATTATTTATCCAGAATTGGTTGCGGCCATGACTGGCGACAACCAGAATTTACGAACGCTGAAATGTTTAGACCCGTTATTCTAGGTCGATGAAAAAACCGGTCAACGCAAACTGCAGACGACCGATATAGCCGATTCTTACGTCCAATTAATTGGATCGGACTCTTTTTTACTGGCCCAAATCTGCAAATTCGGAAAATTCTCCGCAAGGCGTTCTGCCAGCATCTCGATCGCGAATCGTTCACTTGCATAATGCCCCAGCAATACCAGCGAGACATCACGCGATTCGGCTTCCAGGCAGGTATGAAAGTCGGTTTCACCAGTGACAAAAGTATCACAGCCAGCATCAATCGCAGCTTGCAGGAAACTCCCACCACTTCCACAAGCTGAACCGACCTTCGACACTTTCGCATCAGGGCGGCCAACAAACCGGACTTGATCCAATCCGAATTTCGTTTTGACTAACTCCAGAAAACCGGTAATCGAGGTTTCCGGTACGTTGCCGAACCGCCCTGCCCCGACGCCCTGTTCCTCACCAACCGATCGGACCAATGGGACCAGTGGCTTAGCGTCTTGCACGCCCAGCAAATCACACACCGACTGATTGATACCGCCTGCCGCCGAATCAAAGCCAGTATGCGGGCTGTAGATGGCGACACTGTTCTGCACTAGTTGCCAAAGCAATCTGGTTGGAGTTTTGTTGGCGGTGATCTTTTTGATCGCGCGGAACGGCAGCGGGTGATGCGAGACAATCAAACCTGCGTTCATTGCGATCGCTTCCGCAGCACTGGCTGGAGTCACGGTCAGGCAAGTCATCACCTTTTTGACTTCGGCAGAATCATCGCCGACCAGCAATCCGACATTGTCCCAGTCCTCGGCCAAACTAGTCGGTGCGAACTGATCAAGGAATTCGCAGATTTGTTTCAACTTCGTCATCAGCAGCCTTTACTTGGATCGTGCTTTGCTTGTTCTGTCGACACTGGCGGATCAGCGGAAAGATCGGCAGAACTATCAGGATGCCATAAATGCCCACTAAGACAACCGCCCCCCATTTAACAACGACGATTCGTTCACCCAGTTCCCCCACGTCCTGTTCAACCGGCAAGCCATCGGTACACAAAAATGCCCGGCGTATTTGCTCCGATTCCGCACCGAATCTGACCGTACGAATCGAGCCATCAGCAAGCACAACATGAGTTCCAACATAGGATGTCGTAAAAGTGCCTTCGTGTCGGTGCAAACAGTTTTCCTTGTTCAGCTGGCTGAGCAACTCAACCGCGTCGTCTATATGAATATCTCCATTGGGATCCGACAGGAACACCGGGGCGGTGTGATCCTCAATCAATATTATGGTATTCGAGGCACCGTCTGTAATTTTCCCGAGCGTCGGCAACTCACCTTCCGCGAACACGGTACCTGGACCAGTGACCAATTTGTAAGGCGTCTTGGGGCCGTGCGATCTCGATGGGCAGCTCAGGCATTCCAATCTGGTTTGTGCCCACTGCATATTTTTGGTGCTGTCCCAAGGCTGATTCTTGTCGTACGCCTGAGCAAATTTTTGCTGTTCCAGATACGGCAGGACTTCGATTCGCCAACTATATTGATTTTGACCAGTTCCGTTGATTGCCTTGGGAAAGCTACCGTTCGCCGATTCGTAATTCAGTAGAGACAGCCCAACTTGCCGCATATTGTTAGCACAAGCTGTCCGCCTCGCTGCTTCTCTGACTTGTGATACTGCAGGAAGTAGCATGCCTATCAAGCAAAGCAGAAACAAAAATCCGAATGCGACAAACCAGAGTTTTTGACGAGGATTCGCCGATTGAACTGCTGCAAAACAGCATCCCCAGAAAAACAGCACAAATAAAGTGAAGCCGATGCTACTGATCGAAAACGCCATACCAGCGGCAAACAAGGAAACGACATAGAACAGCAAGCGCAGGTCAAACGCGAATCGTTTTTTTTTCTGTTCGCATTCGACGCTGGTTTTGGGATCTACCATTCGACCCATTCAAACGGTTGCTTGTCATACCCCCACGAGGCCGCTAACGCATCAGCAGCTTCTTCGGGATCGGTTATCTCGCCCCAGCCACCATTGTGCAGATAAGAATGTGCAAATTCGTGCGCGATGATGTAGCAAGCAAACGCTTCCGAACACTTTTCCAACCGCGGCTTCAAGACAACACAGCGACTGGTTCCGCGGGCGTTCAGATCCGGCATCAGCACAGTCCGTCCCTTTCCGGGTTCGCAATTATCAACCGAAATCCGAAAACTGGAGTCGGACAAGAAATCGTCTTGCACTTCCTGAGGGATATGCTCGAGGACTTTCAGGATTCGTGAACTCGATATAGGCAAGTCAGCGAATTCTTTGAGATATTCAGTAAACACTATTGGGCCAACAATTTCAAAACCTGCGTAACATCTTCAAACGCTGAGTCTACATTGCTGCAAACAACTGGGCAAACACGACCAAGGCCCCAAAGCAGCGTTTATGAGTGCTGCAGAAAGTGATAAAGTCTAAGGGATACTTCCAAACGAAAATGATCCAATGCTACAACTGAAAAAGGGTGTTAAACTCGAATGCCTGCGTTTGCCATTCAAGAAAGCGCTGGAAACTGCCGCGCGAATTGGGGCCGATGGCGTTGAGATCAACGCCAGGACCGAGCTCAAGCCAGCTGAACTGTCCCAGACCGGAATCCGACATCTGCGGAAGATGTTATCTGACCTGAATCTCAAGGTCGCCGCCGTTCACTTCCCGACTCGCCGAGGCTACGACGAAACCGATGATCTGGATCGTCGATTACAGGCGACCAAGGACGCGATGGCGATGGCGTACGAGCTTGGATGTAATGTGGTTACCAATCGTATCGGCCAAATTGTGGATGACGAAGAGAGCGATCGCCGTTCGACTATGATCCAGGCGTTAACGGATCTGGGCAGTTTCAGCCACAAATCCGGGGCTTGGCTGGCGACTCAGACGGGAACGGCCGATCCCAAGCTATTGAAGCAACTGATCAACTCCCTGCCACCGATGGCGATCGGAGTCGATTTTGATCCAGCGATGCTGATTATTAATAGTTTTTCAGCGGTCGACGCGATGCAGGAATTGGCCGAGAATATAATGCACTTTCGGGCACGGGACGCCGTTCACGATTTGAGCCAAGGCCGCGGGCTGGAGGTTCAACTTGGTCGCGGTTCAGTTGATTTGCCGGCGTTACTGGCAAAAATGGAAGAACATCAGTATTCGGGCTACATAACAATCGAACGAGATGAGCAGGCAGACGTAGTAACGCAATGCCAGCAGGCAGTCGAATACCTGGACAATATGTTTAGCTAAGAAAAAACGGGAGCTTTTCACAGATGAGAATTCGAAACACGTTGTTGCTTTGTATAGCATCGCTTTTCATCAATACAATTCACGCGGATCTGATTAACGCCCAGGAAAACGGCTGGGGAAACCTTAAGGGTCGTATCAAAGTTACTGGCGACGTACCGAAACTCCCGCCATTGAAAATTGTTGGCTGCCCAGGAGTGGCCAATCCGGCCCCCGCCGATCCTAACTTGACAGTCAGCAAAGATGGTGGACTTAAAGAAGTATTTGTAATGATGTATCTCAAAGGTGACAAAAAGCCAGCGATCCATCCCTCTTACGAAGAAATGGCTGCAAAGCCGGTAACCCTCGACAACAAAGATTGTCTATTTAGTCCGCATGCTCTTTTTCTTCGTACCGGGCAGCCCCTGACACTGAAAAACAGTGATAACGTCGGACATAATTGCCATATCATCCTGCTAAACAGTGAAGAGAACATCACAATTCCGGTTGCGGATTCAGTGGATGTGAAGTTTAAGGATACCGAAAGAGTGCCCGGCCTAGTTAAATGTGATATCCATCGTTGGATGGATGCTGTATTGCTTGTCCGCGACGAGCCTTATGCGGCAATCACTGACAAAGACGGCTCGTTCGAGATCAAAAACATTCCTGAAGGGGAATGGAAATTTCAATTCTGGCACAAGAAGGCTGGCTACCTGCGTGACTTGAATGTGTCGGACAAGGAAGTTGGCCGACGAGGCGACATCGAAATTGAAATCAAAAATGGCGAAACGCTTGATTTAGGCGAAATGACAATTGATGGTAGCAAACTCAACAAATAATAGTGAAGATTCGGCGGCAGGTCGGCCGTCGACACGAACAGTGTTTTTGTTGCTGTTGTTCTTCGCCTGCAGCAGCTTGCTGATCGCCGGATGCCATTCACGAACGATGGCTCCGGAGCTTGATGTTTCAGATTCCGAAGTTCAGCTTATCGAGAAAGAAATCGATGCCATTGAATGGTAGTCTGATTCATGGTTAGCGACATTTTGTCACTCGACAACACCTAACCGGACTGCAAACAATTATGAATTGAGAGCAGACACCTTACCAATCAATACGATGATGAATCGAAACCTACAGCTTGTCATCGCCTGCACATTTGTGACCCTTTTCGGTTGCCAGGAAAGCCCGGAAGTTCAGTTCCGTTTCAACTCCGTCGAATGGGTCAAACAGGAAAGCATCAATCTTGACGATGGGATGCACTTCGACGATTCCTACAAACGAGAAATCGGCAATATCCAAACCGCGTTGTTCGGAACGCCGGATGAACCGGACTTCCCATTCCTTTACGACGAAGACGACGATCCAGCGTCCGACGTGATCAAACTGGAGAATTTGAGAATGTCGGCCGGAGCGGTCGCCAGCGATCGGGACGGCGATCCAGCAGGCTTGTACCGCGAGCACTGCGTTCAATGTCACGGGATCACTGGTGATGGACTTGGTCCAACCGCCGCGTTCCTGAATCCGCCTCCACGCGATTTCCGGATGGGAAAATTCAAATTCAAATCCACTCCGCTCCGCCGACCACCACCAAACGAAGATTTGACCAACGTGATTCGACGAGGGATCCCGGGCACTGCGATGCCGTCGTTCCAGACATTGAGCCCCAAGGAAGTTGAATCACTGGTCGACTACGTTAAATATCTTTCTATTCGCGGTCAGTTAGAACGAAAACTATTGTCCGAAGTGGATAGCCTCGATGGCGATCCTTTACTCGATCTGGAATTGATCACACAGGCAGAATCAAGTGAAGACGCAGAAGCCGACCGTGAACAATTCGAGGAGCAGTTGGCTACGATCGTTGAAGAATTCCTGATCGAAGAAATTGTTGAGCGTTGGGCAGGTGCGGATCGAAGGGTCACGGAGGTTCCACCGCCACCGGAATCCGTAGATCCTGAAAACGACGACTACCGAGCTTTAGTCGAAAGTGGTCGGCAGCTGTTTCGAGGGAAAGCTAACTGCACCCAGTGCCACGGACCAACTGGCTTGGGTGATGGACAAAACCAAAACTACGATGACTGGACCAACGACTGGCTCAAGACCGCAGGCGTGGATCCGAACGTTCCCGAATCGTACCAGCACTTCCTCGACGCCGGCGCGCTGCGACCTCGCTTTATCAGTCCTCGGAATCTGCAAATGGCGGTATTCCGTGGCGGCAACATGCCGGAAGATATCTACCGGCGGATTGCAAATGGAATCGAAGGCACGCCGATGCCGTCCGCTCCGACCCTGGCTCCCGAAGAGATCTGGGCTTTGGTTGCGTTCGTTCGTCAAATGCGATACGAGTCGATCCACCAGTCAGCAGAACAGCCTGTTTCCCAACCCCAAACGACAGTCACGCCGCCCGATGAGGCAATCCGTTGAGTCGTTTGTGGAGTATCCTGTTTTTCCTTTTGACCGCTGCGGGACTGGCGTCATTCATTCTTGCCGCGAACGGGGTATCTCCGCTGGCCGGTGCCTGGCTGCCCGAGAACTTCAGTGAATCCGGAGTCGCGATCGACCAACTGTTCTACCTCGCGCACTGGATCTGCGCCGTGATCTTTGTCGGCGTCGGATTGCTGATCGCGATTTTCGTGTGGAAGTTCTCAGACTCGAGCCGAGAAACAGCTTCGTTCATCCGTGGCAACACCAAGCTGGAAATCATTTGGACATTGATTCCAGCTGCGATCTTAGTCTGGCTGGCCCTGTTTCAAATGCAAACCTGGTCCGATCAGCGAGTCGATCGACCAACGATTCAGGTCGGCGATCAGATCCTGCCTAAACCACCAATGGTACGAGTCGTGGCCAAGCAATATGGCTGGGAGTTTCAATACGCCGGCGCGGACAATCGCTTCGATAGCGTCGACGACGTTTCGGTGGAAAACTTGATGGTCATACCGAATAACGAGCCCATCGTGATGCAACTGGAAAGTCGCGATGTGATCCACAGTTTCTTCGTACCCAAACTGCGATTCAAACACGATGTCGTGCCGGGGATGAAACAGATCGCCTGGTTCACACCGACAACCAGCGAAGACTCGACGATTGAATTAACGATTGTCTGCGCTGAGCTGTGCGGCTGGGGGCACTACAAAATGAATGCCCAACTGCGAATCGTTCCTCGCAGCGAGTTCGATGCCTGGATTAAAGATCAACAGCTGCGAGTTGCCCCGCCTGAAATCGCAAGACAGGGAGGTTAAGCATGTCGGATCACACATCGCATTCAGCACCGCGTGGCTTTCTCAGTCGATACGTGTTTTCGATTGACCACAAAGTCATCGGTATCCAGTTTCTGTTCTCGTCGTTGATCTGGTTTGCCATTGGCGGTTTGCTGGCGTTAGCCGTTCGCTGGCAATTGGCGTGGCCGTGGACCGAGATTCCGATCATTGGGCCAGCATTGTTCGCTTCCGAAGGCGGTCAAATCTCGCCTGAGTTTTACACCATGCTGTTTACGATGCACGCGACGATCATGATTTTCTTCGTCATGATCCCAATCCTGACAGGAGCGTTTGGGAACTACCTGATCCCGCTAATGATCGGTGCCGACGACATGGCGTTCCCGCGGATGAACATGATCAGCTACTGGCTGATGTGGCCGGCGTTTGCCTGCATGGTCATCAGCTTCTGGATGCCCGGATTCGGACCAGGAGCTGGCTGGACCAGTTACGCTCCGCTCAGCACGCTGGTGGATTCTGCACCGAACAGCTCCGGTGCGCAGACGATGTGGATTATTGGCCTGCTGTTCGTCGGATTCAGCTCAATGCTCGGGTCGATCAACTACATCACGACGATCTTGCAGATGCGGGCGCCCGGGATGAATTTCATGCGGCTGCCGATGACGGTCTGGACGCTGTTCATCACGTCCATTCTGCAAGCCTTCGCGTTACCAGTCCTAACCGCCGCGTTGCTGATGCAGCTTTCGGATCGTATGCTGCAAACAGGATTCTTCACACCGGCCAACCTGATCGCCAACAACGCTGATGCCGTCGCTGGCGGTGGCGAGGCATTATTGTGGCAACACTTATTCTGGTTCTATTCGCACCCGGCCGTGTACATCATGATCCTGCCCGCGATGGGCATGGTGTCAGACATGATCAGTTGTTTCTCGCGCAAGCCTCTGTTCGGCTACCGAGTCATGGTGACCAGCGTTGCAGCCATCGCCGGGATGGGATTCCTCGTCTGGGGGCATCACATGTTCACATCCGGCATGAATCAAATACTGGCAGTTTCGTTTATGGTCTCGACCATGCTGATCGCACTGCCCAGCGGTGTGAAAGTATTCAACTGGCTGGCCACGATGTATGGCGGCCGAATCCAACTGACCACTCCGATGCTGTTCTCGATCGGCTTTGTCTCGATGTTTGTCATCGGTGGCTTGTCGGGAATCGTGATGGCAGTTCCACCCGTCGACATTCACATTCACGACACGTACTACATTGTCGGGCACATTCACTACGTCCTGTTTGGAGCCAGTATCCTGGGCGTGTTTGGTGCCATCTATTTTTGGTACCCAAAAATGTTCGGCCGCGCGATGTCGGAAACGCTTGGCAAGCTGCATTTCGCATTAACCTTCATCAGCCTCAACCTGACGTTCCTGCCGATGCACTTCCTGGGAGCTCGCGGGATGCCTCGCCGTTACGCAGCTCACAACCATATCGAAGAATTTGCAGAATTAATGCCGATCCAACAATTCATTACTTACTCTGCATTCGCAATGGGGATCGTTCAGTTAATATTCGTGGTGAACTTTCTGGTTTGCCTGCGGTTTGGCAGAAAGGTTAGCGAGAACCCCTGGAATGCAAACACGCTGGATTGGCAAGTAAAGAGTCCGCCACCTCACGGGAATTTTCACTTCCAACCTCAAGTTGAACGCGGCCCTTACGAGTTCAGCAATCCAGAACACGATGAAGATTATTGGCCGCAGGCGATTGCTCCCGACCAACTAAACGAGCCAGCCAGCCAAGCATGATCGACGAAAAAAACAAAACACTAGTGGACAGCCGATGGCCACACCGAATTGGCTGCCTGCTGGCTTGCGTTGTGTTCCCGTTGATCTGGGTCGGCAACCTGGTCACCACCACCGACGCCGGAATGGCTGTGCCTGACTGGCCCAACACCTACGGATACAATCTGTTTTTGTATCCGTATCGCGAATGGTTCTACGGACCGTGGGATTTGTTTGTCGAACATGGGCATCGACTCCTGGCATCCATCTCCGGTTTTATTTCCATCCTGCTGGTCATCGCCAGTTACCGATTCACTTCGAATAAAACGATCCGCTGGCTCTCCGTCGCGATACTGTTCCTGGTAATCGCGCAAGGGATCCTGGGGGGCATCCGAGTCATCTACGACGCGCGGTGGGTCGCCAAAGTACACGGGTGTGTCGGCCCATTTTTCTTTGCCAGCGTCGTGGCATTTTGTGTTATCACCAGCAACTGGTGGCAAAACGCCGGCGCTAAATCCGATCAAGCACCCGGATTTGCGCTTCGCATTGTTCCAAGGCTGGCAACGCTACTGCTGATCGTGAGCTTCACCCAACTCGCCCTCGGTGCCTTTTTGCGACACATCGACGATGTCGCTTCACCGAAACAATACGCGTTGCTGGTGGCCTGTCACGTCGTGACCGCATTGCTGCTGGTACTCGGGACATTGTCGCAATTCCTGGCAACAAGACGGCGCGACTTGAATGGAATCGGGCTCAAAGCGTCCATCAATTTTCTGATGCTACTTGTGTTGATCCAGCTTGGTCTGGGCATCGGCACCTGGGTTGTGAAGTTCGGATGGCCAATCTGGTTCGCAGATTTTGAATGGGCCGCGAAATACATTATCGCCGAGAAATCATTTTTCCAGATCAATATTGTCACCGCGCATGCTGCCATCGGTTCACTCATCCTGGCATTCTGGACCGTTCACGCGCTGCGCACCAATCGGGCGATCAATCGTTTCCGACAGAACCACAAACTCGCGCCATAGGTTCACACCACAGGTTCGCCAGCGGTCAATCTTCAGCGGTCACTTCTTCTCAACAAACTCTACATAACCTGCGGTATCAGATGGCAAACACCAGACCTGCAAATCCCCGTGCACGTTGTTGGTCGCGATCCTGGTACCGTCGGGACTGAAAACAACACGCGCATTAATTGCCAGCTCACCAGACGAACCAGCGGGTAGTCCGCGAAGAGAAAGCACGCGTGCGCCGGAAAGGGCATCGCACAAAACCACATTGCTGTCGTAGCCGACGAGCGCGAGTCGTTTTCCATTCGGACTGAACCGAACACAACAAATGTTTCGTGGACCCGTTTCTTCGTACAAGAGTTCACGCTTGGTCACATTGAACAACCGAACTATCTGCTCGTTTTTGACAGCAGCAGCTAACAGCTTCCCGTCCGGTGAAAAGTCGAGAAATCTAATGTTGCCACTGCCAGACAGACGAAAGTCTGGTGCTTGAGCGGTTGGCGGTGATTCACTTGCTGATTGGCCAGACCGACTTTTGAAATCATCAATCCCCCAGGCTTGGATTTCGCCGTTAGCGGCAACCGCCAACAAACTGTCCGAGAACGCCATCGCAGAGACAACGTCGGCGTAACCATCAGAGCCACCCTCAAGGGCGAGTTCAGCAACCGGTAACTCGGCAAACGGGCCAGGCACACCCGATCCTCTTGCTTCATTCACGGCAAAAATTTTGATTGCCGGCGTTTTGTTCCTGGTACCAGCGACTGCCAGCAAGGACCCATCACGGCTGAACGCGACACTCGTAATTTCGGGCAACGATATCGGTAACTGCTGGATTTGGCCCCAGTCACTCACGTCCCAAATCCCGACAACTTCAGAACTTGCATAACCAATGATTGGGCTGGGAGGTTGAGCTTCCGCAATTGGAGCAGCGAGCCATTTGCGTTTTGCAGAGAAACAAAAATCCGTTCTTGGCCAATTGGCATAGAAGGTAGTTGCTAAGCGCTCAAACGCTTTTTCATTTCCTGCGAATGAACCGCCATTTGGTCGATTGATTGGACTATAAACTTCCTTCCTGGAAGCAAAGACAAGACCGTCCCCATCGGCCGCAAACGCCAGATCCGCGATCATCGAATTAGGGTTGTTGGTCGAATGAGTCCTGGCAAACCGTTGTGAAGTACCACTTATGTCCCAGACCTTTGCCGTACCGTCGAGGCCCGCGGTAACAAGCCGGCTCGAATCACTATTAAGCGTTGCAGTAAAAACAGTACTCTTATGGCCAACAATCTGCTCGATAATTCTTCCGGTCTCAACACTTTTTCGCATGACGACTCCATTTGCGGCCGCATAGAAGAAGTCTTTGCGATCCGGCGAAATCCTTCCCCAGTAAACATCCTCCTGCTTTTCCTCTATCTTCACCAAGTCATCGGCCGTGAAGCAGACAACCGAGCCCTCTTGATTTCCGGAAAGAACTTCCCCATCATCGGAAACGGCAAGGTCATGCAACGCCGATTTCGCTTGATGCTCATTTAATACCTCCCCAGTTTTCAAATCCATTCGCTTTAAAACTTTCGCTTCCGTTGTGACAGCAATCACATCATCTGACAATTGCACTGCCTCCAATCCATCAGCTTGCCAAAGGAGGTCGAGGTTACTCGCATCAAAAACAGCCACTGGATGTGGGGCAGCAACCAGATACTTGCCATCCGCCGAATAAAACAATTTCGACAGGAAAGCTTTGGCACCTCCCAAATGAAGCAGGTGGTGGGGAAAACTACCTTCCAGCCGTTTGCGCAACAATTCCTCGCCTGACTCAACGTCCCAAACAACGAGACTGCCTCGCCATTCGTTCGACGCATCAAAGTCGATCCCTAAAGTTGCGATTTGGTTTCCATCCGGACTAAACGCAGCATGAAAAACATTGCACTGGGAATCTCGCAATTTCTGCAACCGCTTGCCAGAGCTCGCGTCCCACAAGATGACTTCGCAATTCCCGCAACCTTTGATGTTGATAATATCGGGACCGTGAACAGTCGCAATCACTTTGTCATCCGGGCTGATCGAAACAGACCAGACATATTCCATGTCGCCTTGCAGAGTAAGGAAGGAAGTATCGAGTTGCTGATTTAGGTAGTACCACTCCCAACCTCTTCTATCACCAGACAGCAAGCTATCTAATCTCTGGTCCCATTGCCCTTGAATGCAGCCCGAGTTCGGTGCTTTGCCTGGGATCCATCGACGTAACAGACGGTCGGCCTCGCGTATGTTTCCGTCTTCGATATGCCTTTTCGCCAGCTCCAGCGAACTTGAATAAGACGCCGACTCCGCGGCTTTCGTCGCTTCGAGTGCTAATAAAAATGATTCTTGCTCTTGTTTGCGTGCGTCTACTGCAATTTTTCGCTCTGCAATTTCATTTGCCAACGCAGTCTCTGATTTGAGCCAGAGATAAGTCAGCAGTGGGATTCCGAAAATCGCGAGCGACAACAATGTCACCACCAGCGCCGCAGGCGCTGGTTTGCGCTGGGCCCATTTCCAGGCGCGGGCGAAGGAACCGGCAGGCTTTGCCGTGATCGGCTGCCCGGCGAGGAATCGACGCAAATCATCTGCCAGCTCTTGCGCGTCCGGATACCGTTGTTGCGGATCATGGGCCGCAGCTTTCTGGATGATGTTATCGAGTCCAACTGGCACCTCGAACCCGTTATGACGCAGAGAGGGCGAGGCATCGCCACTCGTTTTTCGTTTCAAAAGCTTGAGACGATCTTGTCCAGGAAACATCGCTTCCAACGAAACCAGTTCGTAGAGCGTGAGCCCGAGCGAGTACACATCCCCTTGCCCGCACCAAATTCCATTGACGGCTTCTGGAGGCAAGTAACGCAATGTCCCCACGACATCAACCGACTTAGTCGTTTCTGGCTCCATCGTAAGTTTCGCCAAACCAAAATCACTGACCCAGGTCTTCGCGTTTTCGTCAAAGAGCAGATTCGATGGTTTGACATCGCGATGCAGGACTCCCAAGCCATGTGCGTACTGCAAGGCAGACGCGACTTCGATTCCGATTCGGGCTACATTGCGGAAACGCTCCGGCCCGACCAAAGGATTGTCGCTCTCGCTGTTCCCGCTCTGTGCATCTCTGACGATCTCCGAAAGGCTACTGCCGTCAATAAAACGCATTGCGAAGTACGGTAGACCGTTGTGCACTCCGGACTCATAGATATCGACGATATTGCCGTGGTGAAGCTTGGCGATCGTCCGAGCTTCCCTGCGAAATCGCACCGCCTTGCGAGGGATGTTCAGGGCCTGGTCCGTCAGTGTTTTGATGGCAACATGTCGATCGAGACTTTCCTGAATCGCTTCATAGACGATCCCCATAGCACCTTGGCCCACTCTTCGGACAATCCGATAGTCGCCAAAGTGATCGTCTTGCTGCAAACCCGTTTTTGTTTCACCAATGTTCAGCTGAATTTGTTTCCAAATCAGAAAGCCCTCATTGACCTCGTCCTGGAAGTTCGGGAACCGACCTTCGTATTCCAACAACTCCGGATTTTCCCCAACCTCATTTCGCATCTCACATTCAACCGCCACCAACTCCCTGACGATGGAACGGTGCAAATTTTTAGGATGTTGAACGAGGACGTTTTCAATGCTCGGACGCGAATCGGCGTCCCAGTTGGATTCGAACTGCGTAGAAATCTCATCCAACTTCAGCTTATCGTGAAGCAGTAGTCTTGATGAATTGCAGTCGTCCTGAGTCATTTTGCTTACTTCGACCAGATCTCTCGTATTAAAACCAGCCTGCGCTGGATCGCCCTGCGTGTACAACCAATCTGATTGGCAATTGCTTCGTTGGTGTATCCCTGAACGTTTAGCAGAGCAACGTTCCGGAGTTCTTTCGTCTGCAATTGATTGAGAAGTTCAGCGCACCCCTCCTGCATGAGCATCGACCAATTCGCCTCAGGTGTTTCACCCGACACTGCGTCGAACATTTTTTCACCTGGCTCAAAACTCGTTCCGCCAGCGTCTTGAAGTCGAGTCTCATCAGTGGCTCGGCTGCGAGCCTTATTGAATGCAATGAAAGCCATTTGACGCCAAAGCTCTTCCCGGCATTCAATATCGTTATCGCGTTGTTCTTGCCAACAGTCGAGAGTGTCAGCCGAGCTCAAAGCGACTGTATCTTCATCATCATTGACGGGACTGTCTGCTCCGCGGTTCGCTTTTCGCGACAAATCCAACAGTCGCTCTCGCAAGAAACGCCATAAATCGGGCGCAGAATCCTGATCTCCTTGCTGGAGATCAACAATCATATGCGTGAACGAAACGCTCGAGCTGTCTGAGTACAGATCTTGGGACATGCTTTGTTCCAGTAGAGTATTCTCAGATTGTAATTCACTCGGCAGTTTTAAAAGACCCGTTAGTCAACGATTTTCACTTTTTCCGAAATCCGCGTCCATCTTGCATCACATTTTTTCCACACGAGGATGACCAGGGTCACTTTTCATTGGATGACCACCGTGTCGCTTGCGAGCTTATTATAACAATTCCCTACCGCGATTCCCTATATTTGCGGTAACCGTAATATTTTGGTCTGTCGTCTAATCGGACGTGCAACCATGGCACACCGCCGCCAGCAGTACTTAGCCATACTGGTTTGCCCGTCTTGGCGGAAACGCGAGCGAGCATGGCTTTTCCAACCGCCACCCACAAATCAGATTTTTCATTGGCGGTGCAGGTCGCCAGGAAAGAAGCCAGGTGGCAGTGATTGACTCCAGCCCCACAAGGCCGAGGTACGACCAGCACGGCGTCTTTCCCCAGATTCTGAAATTGGATCATCGTTCCAGAGTCGGCTGATGATCGAAATTGATTCCGGAATGCCGATAGATCTTCGCGTCGATTCAAGCTTGGAGAATTGAGCACGACGAATTCGAATGCTCGATCAAACGAATCCAGGTCGACACAAGGTGTTTCCCATTTGTACGCCGCAAACGGTATTTCGCTCAAAGATCGATTGTGAGTATCCAACAAGGCTTGATCGGAATCTGCCCAACGCTCAACCACCTCCCGAAACGACAGCACGGTGCCGCTTTCGAAATATTGGTAGTGAAAAGTCGTTTCAGATAACTGAGTCTTGCAGGTTTTCAAACTCATCGTGACTTCGACCGTTGGTACATCGGGCACGCTTCGTTAAGATCCTACCATAGGAATTTGGACCTGACCGCGCCAGCAATTTCATTGTCGGCCAACTTGCCAATCCACGCACGCACCAATGCGCCAGAACGCCACCGCAAAATGACAATGAGCTGAAACATGAACAAACGATACCTGGCCTTACTCTTGTTGACCTGCTTCATCGGTGAAGCAAAAACGACTGCCCAAGAATACGCTGGCACCCCGACTGAGGGTCACGTGCTGGCCGCTGAACAAGAAATCACGGAAACCGCGATGCGGGCACATATCCGCTTCCTGTCGGATGATTTGCTGGAAGGTCGCGGTCCGGGCACGCGGGGTGATGATTTGGCGATGCGGTATGTTGCAACTCAGTTCCAAAGTCTTGGCCTGAAACCGGCCGCCGCAAATGGTGGCTGGATTCAACCGGTACCTTTGGTGGGTGTTAACTCCAGGCCGCCAACTTCGCTGGAGTTCAAGTCAAACTCCGGTTCACTGCGACTCAAGAACTATGAGCAATACATCGTGGGTAGTGGGCAGCCAACGGAAACGAGTGAATTCACAGACGCAGAAGTTGTCTTTGTCGGATACGGGATGCAGGCTCCGGAGTTCAACTGGGATGACTTCAAAGATGTCGACGTCCGTGGCAAGGTGTTGTTGATCATGAACAACGATCCGTCAGCCGACCCGAACCTGTTTGCTGGCAGAACGCGGTTGTACTACGGACGCTGGGACTACAAGTATGCGAAGGCTGCCGAAATGGGTGCTGCGGGAGCGTTGATCATTCATACGACGCCGTCGGCTGGATATCCGTTCCAGGTAGTTCAAACGTCGTGGACTGGTGAGCAGATGGCTTTGGATGGTGGCGGAGAAAAACGATTGCCGATGGAAGGCTGGCTGACCGAGGACTCGGCCCGGCAGCTTGCCCAGTTCGCGGGACGCAACCTGGATCAACTCCGGGCATCGGCCGAAAGTAGTAACTTCCGCCCGGTGCCGCTGGGCGTCAATCTATCGGTCAAGATGAAGTCACTCGTACGCAAAACGACCACTGGCAATGTCCTTGGCCTGATGCCAGGCAGCGATCCAGAACTGAGTAAGCAATGGATCGTATTCTGTGCCCACCATGACCATCTGGGGATGGATGATAAGCGGGACGAAAAATCGGACTTCATTTATAACGGTGCGGTCGACAACGCGTCGGGAGCCGGGACCCTGCTGACTATGGCCAGAGCTTTCGCCGCGCTGCCAGAATCCGAACGTCCGAAACGTTCTATCCTGTTTGCTTCTGTCGGCGCGGAAGAGCAAGGATTGCTTGGATCCAAATTTTTTGCTCAGAACCCGACGGTTCCTGCTGGCCGATTGGCGGCCGTCATCAATATCGACGGGATTAACATCCTTGGTAAAACCAGCGATGTGGTCGTGATCGGCAAAGGCAAATCGGACCTGGACAAGATTGTTGAGCGAATTGCTCGTTGGCAAAATCGTGTCGTGGTACCTGACCAGTTCCCTGACAAAGGCTCCTATTATCGCAGCGACCAGTTCAGCTTCGCCAAAGTGGGGGTGCCCGGAGTCTATCTGGGGACTGGAGTCCATGTGATTGGAAAGCCCGAGGGCTGGGGGAAAGCCCGAATGCGTGACTGGATTTTAAACATTTACCATCAGACAAGCGACGAGTATCAGGATGACTGGGATCTGTCCGGAGCCCTCCAAGATACAAAATTGTTGTTTCACGTCGGTTTACAAGCAGCCAATCAGCCCGAATTGCCAGCTTGGGCCCCTGGCGATGAGTTTGAAGCGGCCAGAAAATCTGCGTTACAGGCAGTTCTTCAATCTGGCACAAATCAGTGACAGGTGCGACAATTTGGCTGTGTTGCTCCGCCGTTTAAGTTTGACGAAAATGCGAGTAACGAAAGTCGAATATTATGAGCATTTCTGCACAATCAAAACCTGTTTCGAACTGGCGAGAGTACGCCAGTAGCTACGCTGAACTGACCAAGCTTCGCATCTCGGTCATGGTTCTGTTCACGTTCGTGGTCACTGGCATCCTGTCCGCTGGTTTGTCTGTGAACTTGTTGACTCTGTTCTACGCGTCATTGGGAATGATCCTGATCGCGGGCAGCGGCAATGCCATGAATATGTACTTGGAACGGTACACCGATGTGTTGATGCCGCGGACTGCCAACCGTCCGTTGCCGGCGCGAAAATTGTCGTCGACGGAAGTCGTTGTGTTTGCGGCCGTCTGCCTGGGCGTGTCTCTGGGAATCTTTGTTGCCCTTGTCAATTGGCAAACAGCCGTTTGCGGATTAGCCACATGGTTCTTGTACGTCTGGGTTTACACACCGCTCAAAACACGGACTCCACTCAATACCGAGATCGGTGCGGTCGCTGGTGCGATGCCGATTTTGATGGGAGCTCTGGCGACTACTGGCACCGTCGATTGGATCGGTTGGTCATTCTTCATCGTATTGCTGATCTGGCAGTTCCCACATTTCATGGCGATCGCCTGGATGTATCGCGAACAGTACCGCGACGGAGGACTGAAGATGCTGACAGTCGTGGACCCGACAGGGCATCGTGCTGGACGCAAAGCCGTCTGGACCTGTATCGCATTGATTGCTGCCAGCTTGCTGCCGATGGCGGTTCTCGCTTCAACAGTACACATGATCGTGTTTGCAATCCTGGCACTCGTGTTAGGCTCTCATTACATGCGAGCTTCGTTGCGTTTCGCCGGGCAACCCGATGACATGAATGCTCGTAATTTGTTAAAGTCCAGTGTTCTTTATCTGCCGATGTACATGCTGGTCGTGGTAATCAGCTGTCTCGTCTAACATCACGTGACCGATCGCTTGAATCAAGTCGACAGCAACGACGTGGGCACATTGAAGTACCAGTCTGCGCTGCCCGTCAGTCGCGGCAAGCTGGCGATGCTGCTGTTCATTTCGACCGAAATCATGTTCTTCACCGCGTTGATCGCGAGCTACGTTGTCTTGAGATTTTCAGGCAACGGAGAATGGCCGAGCTCTGAGCAAGTCCATGTTCATCTGTGGATCGGAATCGTCAACACGATTGTCTTGATCGCTTCCTGCTTTACGTTGCACTTTTCTGCCAAAGCTGCGTCACGTGATCAGGCCAGCTCCGCCAAGACCTGGCTGCTGGCCACGATTGCACTCGGTTTCCTGTTCCTGGGAATCAAAGGCTACGAATACTTCACCAAGTTCGAGCATGGGCTCTACCCGTCTGCCAATCGAACGCTGATCTACGATCGAGCGGACGAGCAGTACCTGTCTCGCACCATGTCAGAGCTAAGTGCCCAAATTGCCCTTCTGGACAACAAGCCGGCAGGTCAACGTTCCGAAGCTGAAGAATCGCATCGCGAGAAGTTGCAATTGGTGCAGACCGGCGTTGTCGATTGGACGAAGTTCAATGTATCGCGAGCTGGCGATCCGTTGATGCGGCGTCGATCATTAGAAGCTCTCGCGCACCGCATTTATCCTCGAGAGAACAATCCGGAGCTCGACCAGTTTCTGGCCGACGAACTGGCAAGCGTTCAGTCCGAACACGATGCCGTTGCCAGCAGGTTGAGTGAAACGGAAAAACGACTGTCCGAGTCGCAAGACAAATTGAAGGGGTTATTACCTGAACGAGAGTCGGGCGATCAGGAAATTGAGGAAAAATACAAGGAAGAATCGAAAACTGCCGAAGAACTTACCACGCAGATAACGCTGATACGCGGCGAATTGAACCCGCTCAAGCAGCGTCTACTTGTCGCGGACTTGCCTCCCAACGGAATCAATCAAGAATTGGGAATCAAACTTCCGATCGTCATTCCTCAAGGCAAGGCCTGGATCAACACGTATTACCTGCTAACCGGGTTCCATGCGATCCACTTGTTGATAGGCCTGTTCGTTCTGGTTTGCTGGTTGGTCCTCAGGCTCGGTAGCAATCGCGCACATTTGCTGGAAAATTTTTCGTTGTACTGGCACTTTGTCGATTTGGTTTGGCTGATCATTTTTGCGATCGTATATTTAAACTAGCTGCCTGGTCAGATCGACTCGGCTAACCTGATTCGTCATGGGACATGAACGGTGAATTATGAACAAAGCAGTTGCGTTGATCCTATGGATATTGGTTGCTGTGATTGGAACGACAGTCTACTTCTATTCTCAATCTGCTAAGGACTCAGGTTCAGCTGTCATCACCGAAGGAGATGGCGCGGGGTTGCAAGTCGAGAACGGCAAGGCGTACATGGACGTCAAATGGGAGCATCTACAGGATGTGCCTCGTTTCCAGATGACGAATCAATTGGGTGATACTTTTGATTCCGCGAACGTTGCCGGCCGCCCAATGGTTGTCAGTTTCTTTTTCGCAACGTGCCCAACGATTTGCCGAGACTTGAATAAACAAATTAGTGAACTGCGCAGTCAACTGAACGATCAAGAGATGATGTTTACGACGATTTCCGTCGATCCCGAGAAAGACACTCCAGAAGTTCTTGAGCGTTACGCGCGAGACTTCGATGCGACGCCGGAAGACTGGAACTTTCTTACCGGGCCTCTCTACAAAGTCCAACAACTGGGCAACCAGGCGTTCAACGTGAGCGTAGATCCGGACACGCACACAGACAACATCTTGCTGGTCGATCGCTGGGGACGTTTCCGCGATCGCTTCAAATGGGACGACCCGTTTGACATGAAGAGGTTCCTGAAAGTCGCCAAGGATGTGTTGGCAGAACAGAATCCGCCCTTCGGTGAAATGATTCATACCCGCAACGTGATGGCCGGAATCGAGCCCGGAGACGTCAATTCCGTGAAGTGGATCCGAGAGTTCCACCTGGTCGATCAGGACACCAACAAGTTCTTTTCCAGAGATCTGACAGGGCAAGTTTGGATCGCCAACTTTTTCTTTGTCGCCTGCCCCGGGATCTGTGTGGAACAGAACCAGTATATTGCCGGACTCCAGCAGCGATTGAAGGATCGCCCCGTCGAACTTGTCAGCATCTCAACGTCTCCGAATTCAGATACGCCCGCCAGGCTGAAAAAGTACTCGCAGAAAATTGGTGCCGATCTGGCGAACTGGCGATTCCTGACCGGAAACGATACGTTGATCGAGCGAACGGGTGCCGAGTTCTTCAAAGCGTATTCGTCCGGCGGTCACCACTCGACCATGCTGTTCGTTGTCGACAAGTGGGGGAATGTTCGAGGCGAGTTTGACTGGCGGGAGCCGGCGGCCGAGATCAAATTGCTGGAACTGGTCGATGCGTTGAATTCCGAAGAGGTTCCGGTTGGGAGCTTTGAGCGAATTAGCGTTGAAAAGGAACCAGACGCAGACGATCCGAATGCGGGACACTAGGCATGCCGGAAATTCTGATCGCTGAATCGATTCTTCCTCATATCAATGCTTCCCTGAACGGGTTGGCATTCGTCTTGCTGTGCATTGGCTACGGCCTAATCCGCGCTGGGAACGAGAAGGCTCACAAGATCGCGATGATTTCTGCGTTCGGAGTGTCAGTGATCTTCCTCGGTTGCTATTTGACATACCACTACGGCAGCTACGGGCATACTCGATTCGATCGGAACGCGTACCCATCGGCTGCGATGTTCTATTACATTCTGCTGGCGACTCATGTTGTACTGGCTGCGATCGTCCCGTTCCTTGCCGTCACGACAATCTACCTGGGACTCACCGATCGCCGGAAATGGCACCGACGAATCGCCAAATGGACGTTCCCAATCTGGCTGTACGTCTCAATCACTGGAGTACTGGTCTATTTCATGATCTACTGGTGGTTTCCTCCTTTGGTGGAGACGCAATCATGATTCCAATCAACCGCCGGGCGATCGTCACCGGAATACTGATGACGGTCGTTGTGATGCTGATTCCCGAATCAGTGGACGCCTGCCCGAATTGCAAAGATGGGCTGCACGGCAATCACCTGACGTGGGCATTTTCGGTCAGCATCCTGCTGATGATGGCAATGCCGTTCGTTATCCTGACGTACTGGATTCGGCTATTTATGGCCGCGTCGGTAGGCGCCCAGAAGCAACTGGAAGAATAGCGGTCCGTCCGAGCTGAGTTGACCAGTTTGTAGCGTCCGTTTTTTGTCGCATCATTTTCAATTCAAGCTTTTTCTGCGAAGCCGAACTGCTTTGAAGCCACGCTAATAAGCTCTTAAATGCCAGATGATGCGTTGCCTCAACGCATATTCTTGCGACATGAACGATTGACAAGCCGATCGTTGCCAATATTTGCTTGACATGTGCCATCGCCTTGTTTACTTTGCAATGCAGAGTAGATGCTTATTTCACCCAAATTCCTGTTTGCAAAGGATTCTCTGTGACCGGCACCACTGAAGAAAAGCGAAATTCCAAACTGCTGACGTGGTTTGAAGACCTTGATCTGATTTTGCGAGGAAAGGTTACTCGCCCCGCAGATGTGCAATCAGCTGATATCCGCATCCCGATTCTCAGAGTTGTTTTCATCGTCATAATTCTGGCGGTGATCACAGGGTTTTGTATGGGTGTGTTTGCTTTGATTCGTGGATTTGAATCCGGTGAATACAATCGCTCGCTGCTGCAGACGGCGGCTTCGATGGTGAAGGTTCCTTTGCTTTTCTTGTTGACCTTGATTGTGACCTTTCCATCGTTGTATGTATTCAACGCGTTAGTTGGGTCGCAATTGAGGGTGATGCCTGTTTTGAAACTGTTGGTCGCATCATTGGCGGTTAACTTGGCGGTACTCGCATCGATGGGGCCGATCGTTGCGTTTTTCTCAGCAAGCACACCAAACTACAACTTTATTGTTTTGTTGAACGTTGTTGTTTTTGCTTTGGCCGGGTGTCTTGGGTTGGTTTTCCTTGTGCAAACTCTTAATCGCTTGACCCATGCCCAACAAGGAAAGCTTTCGCCCGATGCTGTGTCACGCAGCGTTGGCAGCGTTGAAACGCCTGATCTTGTTTCTGACAGTGACTCATCGAAAAATCCTGGGCAGGAGCCGCCAACTGATTCGGTTGAAATTGTCAGAGCGTCAATTGTTAGCACCGCCGCAGGGCCGTTAGATCAGTTGGAAGGAGTGTCGGTCAGCCGCAATGTTAAGAAGGTGTTTTCGATTTGGATCATGGTGTTCGGATTGGTCGGAGCACAAATGGGATGGGTGCTAAGGCCTTTCATTGGATCTCCTGATAAGCCGTTCGAATTTTTTCGCGCCCGCAACTCGAATTTCTTCGAAGCTGTCTGGAATATCTTTGTCCAGTTCATCAGCGGAAACTAGTTTTATTCTGCAGCGTGTTTGCATGAGTCCAGCAACTGGGAATCCAAGGTCGAAGCATAGTAGACGGACAGTCAATCGCTTCAATCGCTTGCGGATCGTTGATTTCGTACTTCGTCGCGGTCAGCGGGAAGGAGAACTTCTTCCCGTCAGCCAGGTGTTTGCGATGCTGCTGATCTTTGGGCCGATCTACGGACTGGCGATGGGGTCGTACAACTGGATCGTTGAGAACCGTTGTCTTGTCGATCAAGTTCCTCAGATGTTGTATTCGGCGATCAAAGTGCCGTTGCTATTAATAGTGACCCTGTTGGTTGCGATTCCCAGCTTTTTCGTAGTCAACACATTGATGGGTTTGCGTGATGACTTTCGTTCTTCCATTCGTGCTATCTTTTCGGCTCAAGCGGGGTTGACCATCATCCTCGCTTCGCTGCTTCCGCTTACGATCTTCAGCTATATTTCACTGAGCTACCTTCCCGTGAGTTATCAAACAGGAGTGTTGTTCAACGCCGGGATGTTCGGCTTGGCCAGCGTTTCTTCGCAACTGCTACTGCGTCGCTACTACCGTTCATTGATCGCGAAAAACGATCGTCACCGCCTGATGGTTCGCCTGTGGATATTTGTCTACGCGTTTGTCGGAATACAAGCGGCTTACGTACTGCGGCCTTTCATTGGTAGCCCAGACGAACCAACAACGTTTTTTCGCCGCGAGTCATTTCAAAACGCGTACATCAAGATTTGGGAAATGTTGATTGAGGTTTCGCCGTTCGGTTGAAAGGCAGGTAAGGAACCCAACCGATTAGATGCGAGAAACACGAAATAGCCAGTCGCTGCATGTGGCTGGCTTTTTTTTGTGCGTCAGGGATGGCGAGAAGTGTTTTGACGGACGTTTGATATCGGGAAGCGATCGAGACGGTATGGCTCATTGGCTCCTACTACTCGTTCTTTTTGCTGGGTCGATGGCGACATGATGAAGCCGCGCGAGCCCATGGAATCTGGATCCCTCCGCAACGTCAGTCCCGAAAGGACGACAGGAAATCGAGTGCCAAGCCATGTCTAGCAGGCCAATTCGGACTGCAACTGGAACCCACTACCGATGGTCTCGGCCACACCTTCGAGTTTCGAAGACGGGGGAAACTCGCCCAAGGAAACCTCATTTGTTGAACATCGCCCTTGCTGCGTCGAGCACGCGGGCGAAAGCCAGCTTTTATTCTCTCCTTGTCCCCAAGGATCGACTAGTCAAATGCAGGCTCTAGCGATTGAAGCATCTTGACCAAGAACGCGTCGGAGTCGACGCCCATCTTTTGGTGAATGCTGCGACGATGCGCGTGACCAGTTTTTGGGCTGATATTAAGTTGGTGAGAGATGGACTTCACGCTCAAGCCCTCTTTGATGTAACCCAGAAATTCCTTCTCACGAGTCGACAGTAAACCGAGCCTGCGGTTAATGCCCATGTTGGTAACGATCGTATCAAAGGCCTTTGAGATCGACTCCAGAAGCGCTGTTTGGGTTTGATGGGCTTAAATGTTAGCGATTTGATTTTTGTTTAGCAAAGCAATTGCAGCACGAAGCTGGACGCAACCAATCCTAAAACTAAGCTTTGATGCTGACGCAACACTAGCTTGGATTTGTGGACAGCCAGTCCATCAGGCACTTCGTAGCTTTCTCAAAACAAGCTGAGTAAAAATGATCGGCATTCGGAATATAGCTGATCTTAAAATTAGCTTGGTCGATCGTCCGTAGATCGTGCTTCATGGCAACGAACGCAGCGTTTTGGTCTAACTCCAGTTCCCCGAATGCTGCCAGAGTCGGAATGCGAATGTCTTCGATAAAAGACAACCAGTTGTACCGGTCCCCGTCACCGTACTTCTTCAAATACGCATTTGCTGACATCCAAGTCGGGAACGGGAAGTCGAAAAACAACAGGCCATCCCCCTGCTCTTCTGAGACCATGCGGTGCGCTTCTTCCAGCCAATGACTGAATCGCCCGCCGCTTTCGGATGACAGCAACGAATCGAAGCTGAGCTTGGTCGCCGAAAAGGCGGCCAGATGGGTGACATTGGGATGCGGATGATGGCCTTGTGCATACAGTGACTTGATGGCACCCAGACTATGCCCCAGCAACATCACTCGCTCGCACCCTCGTCCGACCAGAAAATCCGACCAGGCGAACAGGTCCTGTTTGCATTCGTCGATGACTTCAACGGCTGCTCCCAGCGTTGCCGACTTCCCCATCCGCGGAGTGGCGTTCAAATAATCGTGCCCGCGTGTGTTCACCAATACGGTATCCACCCCGGCCTGTGTCAACTCAGCAGCAAAATGCTTGAGCAAGCGAGATTTGTAGAAGTTCCCACTCAAGCCGTGGACGATCACGGCCCCATCAACCGGCAAATTCGATCCTTGCCCGGCGACTTGGCAGTCCACCTCCGAATCCGAATACAAACCGTCCAGTCGAACACGGTCGCGAGTGATTACCGAAACCAGTTCGCCTTTCATCCTTAGTCCTTCGTACGCAGCTTGGTGATATATGGAGTGAAGGTCGTATGTATAGCCGATGGAGTTATCAGAGCAACTTGTGTTGGCAGCTGCATTTAAAAAATGCAAAAAGAAAACCCTGATTTACCCAAGCGGCAAATCAGGGAGTGAATTTCCGGTTCTCAACGGAATTTAGATCAAGCTTCAGAATTAGCGTGCTGGGGCATTGCACTTAACTGGGACAGCAATTGCAGGACGCCATTCAAATGGGCCAAACGTGGGCCAAAGCGGTCAACGAATTCGTTCAACACAAATTCGCCGTCCAGCATGTTTTCAAAATTGTCACTGATTTCGTAAGTCAGATTTTCCAGGAACTCCGTCTGTACTTTGCCAAGTGCCTCGGCGGCAAAACGGCATTTCCGGGCGAGTAGCGGGTTGGCTTCTTTCCATTGCCCCAACTCAGACGCTCGTTGTCTCTGGCCAGCACCCATTTGTTCGACTACTTCTTCCAATAATTCATTGGTACGATCCTGAGAGATAATCATTTGTTGTAGCAACATGGTTAGCTCTTGTCCGTTGTTCATATCAGGATTTCCTATCGATGGTTGGCTAGCACTTTGGGTTACGTCGATTTGAAAGAAGGGCCTGAATTTTTTTGGTTGTCCCATCGGTAATCAACTCTCTCCGCGTTTGATCGTTTACAGGTTTCAGTATAGTCAGCCCGCAGAGTGGTGTCGAGCATTTAGGGGCTTATGGCTTGCCCATTCAAAAAGTTTACGAATCGCTAAAGCAAATAACCTCGATTGTCCGCAAGGTTTAACGATGGTCGTTACTTCTGCGCAAATTCTCCGTTTGTTAGGGTAATTTCCAACATGCAACACCAGCGTGATAAGTCGAAGTAATTCATGGCGGGATGACGATTAAACCAAATTGTGAAACGGACGTTTTCCAGTTTTTTGTTTGACAGCCGCATCCATCGAACTCCACTTGTTTAGCCTCAATGACTAGCAGCAATAAATCGGGAACTACAGAAATTGGCTACCTGGCCGTGAGCGAGGTCGCAGGGCTCGGCTATTGTGGTGGCTTGTTAGTAGTAACAGCAACCGGCCGACCGGTCGAATTCCACTGCACAACGCCTGTTGCCGCCAATCGAGCTCAGGAGATTCTGTACGGCGCAACGCTGAAAGAGTTCTTGGTTTGCGACCAAATAGGGATCGCATTGTTAAAAAAGCTGGGGCGTTTGCCGCATGTGGTTCTGGTCGAAGAACGCGAACTCTGCAAGCTAGCGGCTCAAGTAAACGCCAGCTTTGGACTCTTTGTCCACGAATCCAATGGCGATACTGAAGGTTCTGATATTTCCCAAATGGACGAACGAGCTGGTGGACAGGCGATCGAAGTCAACGAGGTCAGGTTCGAGATCTACGGTAACGAGCCAACATCCATCCAGGAAACCCTCAGTTCATTCTCCCAGCATTTACCCCTCAATGAACCGTTTGATCGCATCCGCGAAGCCATCAACGAGGCCCACCGCGAAGCCGCATGAGTACCGAACCAAATTCCCGCGACATGTCTGACTGGCAACGTAAGCTGGAATCGGATATCCAGTTTGAGGTCCATTCGGCAGACCTTGAATTGACGGACGCGCAAGTCCTCAGTTTCCCAGTTCCCAACTCTCTGCCTAAAGTTTCAACCTATCGGTTTGAATCACCATTGCTCGAAGAACCAGCGTTCGTCGAAGCAAAAAGCAAAACCTGGTCCGATCCAGACAAACGGCCCAGACCGAAATCAAACAGCGGTAAAAAGAAAAGCTCCAACTCGCGAATGGCTCCGCCAAAAGACGTAGTGAAACTTGCGGATCGTCTTTTCTATGTACTACAACCTCCCATGGAGTTGTTGCTGTCCAACAAGACCGTGGAACTTCCGTTTGAGCCTTTCGACTTCCAATACCGAGGAGTCGCGTTTCTGTTCCCCAGACACAACGCCGTGCTGGCCGACGAAATGGGCCTGGGGAAAACCATGCAAGCGATCACCACCATTCGGTTGCTGCTCCGGTGCGGGTTTCTGAAGAACGCCCTATTGGTTTGCCCCAAGCCGTTGGTGACCAATTGGAAGCGAGAGTTGAACTTATGGGCACCGGAAGTGCCTGTCGAGATCATCGAAGGTGGCCAGGCGAAACGCATCTGGCAATGGAAAAACGGCAAGGCTCCGATCAAGATTGCCAACTACGAACTGGTCGTGCGGGACCAGGAAACAGTCACCAAGCTTGAAGAACCGTTTGATCTGGTTGTGACTGACGAAGCGCAACGCATCAAGAATCAGAGTAACGCGACCAGTAAGACCATTCGAGCGATCCCCCGAAAACGCAGTTGGGCACTAACGGGAACTCCGATCGAGAACAGCATTGAGGACCTGATCGGAATCTTTGAGTTCGTTTCACCCAAGTCTTTGAATTCACACATGTCGGTGCGAGAAATCAAAAATCAGATCAGCGATCATATCTTGCGACGGACCAAAGAGATGGTGATCAAAGACATGCCTCCAAAGTTAATCCGCGACACCGAGATTGATTTATCGGAGCAACAGGCGGCAAACTACGAGCAGGCCGAAACAGACGGGGTCATCCGACTGGGAGAGCTCGGCAATGAAATCACGGTCAAGCATGTTTTTGAATTGGTGTTGCGGTTGAAACAGATTTGCAACTTCGACCCAGCCACCGGGGCCAGCAGCAAATTGGATTTACTGGAAGCTGATTTGGAAGAAGTTGCGGCCAGCGGAAAAAAAGCGATTGTGTTCAGCCAATGGGTGCAAAGCCTTGATCGCATTTCCGAACGGCTGGCCAAATTCAACCCACTTTGCTACCACGGTCGAATCCCATCCAAAAAACGAGACGGGGTGCTCGCCGAATTTGCCAACAGCGACAAACGGCCGGTCATCCTGATGAGTTACGGGGCCGGGGCTGTGGGTTTGAACCTGCAGTTCTGTCGCTACGTTTACCTCTTCGATCGTTGGTGGAATCCCGCAGTCGAAGACCAGGCGATCAATCGGGCGCATCGAATCGGGGCGGCCGGGAGCGTGACCGTGACGAGAATGATTTCAGTGGGAACCATTGAGCAGCGAATCCATGAGATCCTCGAATCGAAACGAGCGTTATCTGAAGAGATTTTGTCCGATCAAACGCTACCGACGAATCGAGGACTGAATCGCGACGAGATTTTTGGTCTGTTTAATCTTAAGACGCCACAGGGTACGATAGCGAACAACGCCGCCGCTTGAGTTCCCATGAAAAGTTCACTGTTCGACCAACCTAACAGCTACCCCCCGTGGGCGCCACGTATTTGGACTGGCCTCAAGCCGGGTGACTACTGGCGGTTCCTTTCTGAGAACAAGTTTCGTATCCATCCGCTGCGTTACGCAATGACTGGCCTGATCAGTTTTTGGTCGATCGGAAACCTCGCGCTGTCACCGGTCCAAAACCTGATTCACGGTTCCAAAATCGCAGAAACAGAACTGGTCGAACCGCCGATCTTTATCCTGGGTCATTGGCGAAGCGGAACGACGCTGTTGCACGAGCTGATGTCGCTTGACGAAGATCTGGCCTTCCCGACCAACTACGATGCATTCCTGCCGTATCACTTTATGGTATCCGGACCACTATTTCGGCCGCTGATGCGATTGCTGATGCCCGGCAAGCGACCGATGGACAGCATGTCGATGCACGTCGATTCGCCCCAGGAAGATGATTTTGCTTTATTGTTGATGGGAGCTCCCGTTCAATATCGCCGCATGGGTTTCCCTCAACACGACAACGACTATGAGCGTTTTCTCGACTGGCAACAGCTCGAACCGCAAGAGCTTGCAGATGTTGAATACAAGCTCAAGTTTTTCTACCAGGCGTTGACGTACAAGTACAAAAAGCGTCTGGCGTTAAAATCGCCTCCTCACACCGGGCGGATTGAATGCCTGGCCAAGTGGTTCCCAGGTGCCAAGTTCATTCACATTTCACGTCACCCGCACGAAGTCGTCCCGTCGACGATGCGGTTGTGGAAACTGATTGACGATGTTCATGCCTTCCAGGTCCCCAGGTACGACGAGGCGGAATTGTTACAGTACGTGAACCGGTGTCATGAAATCCTTTATCGGCCTTACCATCAAAGCGTTGCCAACTTGCGCGACAACCAACTCGCGGAAGTACGATTCGAAGACCTCGTCGCAAAACCGCGTTCAACGATCAATCACATTTATGAAAAGCTGGAACTCGACGGTTCAGATCGGGCCGTTGAGTCTGCTGAATCCTATTTTGCCCAGCGAAAGAACCACAAGCGAAACCGTTATGACATTGACAATTTAATAGCACCCATCAACACGGACTGGTCGGAATATATGGAACGGTTCGGCTATCAAGGCGATTCCACGGCAGGAGCCAATGGATGACCGAACTCGTCCTCAAAATATTTCGCGATGAAACTGCTGTCGTTGCTGTGCGATTTGTGGATCGGTTTCCTGCATTTTGGTTTCGTCTCGAAGCTGCTGGTCAGTCATCCGGTTTCGCTGCCAGAAGTTGAACTTCTCAATCGCAAAATCAAGCCCGGCCAAGGCGACCATCGTGCCAGAGAATATCACGAGGACATTGAAGATTGCCTCTAGCATCTGCAGTGCCAGTTGCCCGGACTCCAAAGTGGCGAGATTGGCAAACTCGTTCCGTGAATTCCAAACAGAGATTCCGAACACCAGTATCAGGATCGCAACCTTGGGAATCCCGGCAACGGCTCGTACGATGTTCATCCATGAGAAAATCCGACCGAAGCCATGCCCCGGACTCAATCGGCTGGCATCGAACAACGGACGACGGAAAAAAGCGAAACTTGTATTTTGCACCAGATGCGAAAACACGCCGACACAGCAGATCACCAACAGCAACGGTACAACGAGTTGCCCAATCGACCATAGGCTGCCGCTGGTTTGCTCAACGAATTCCTCCGTCGAGAAAGCGCCAATGTTGGCAGACGACCAAATCTCTGCCGTCTGATTGGCGAACGATTGGATAATTGAACCGGCGAGGAAATACGTGGCTACAACAACGAGCAATAACTGGAGCGACGTCGCCAGCTCCTGGCTCTTGGCGATATCGCCGTCGCGTTGAGCTTGCAAAAGCTGCGCCGGCGAAGCGGCATGCCTGGCGTCCGGGTTCTGTTCACTCATGATCGCTTCCCCTAATAATCACAGGAGAGATCTCTGGTTGACCCTGCGTGTTCTCCACGACTTTCATGGACTTAACCATCTCCCTGGAAGTTTCCTCAACATGGTCGATGACCAGCCAAACACTACCTCCAAGCGTCAACACCAGGGCCAGCATCATGATCGCCATGTTCGAACTGATTCCGACTTGGATCAGGTTCAATTGCGGCAAAATCCGCGACATGAATCCGACAACGATGGTCGCGGTCAACAAAGTGGCTACCGCCGGTGCGATGGCTCGCACTGTCAGCTCGAAACTTTGCTGCAGAACGCTGGTCAGCATCCCCAGCGCATCGCCACTAGCCAGCGATTTACCGGGCGGCAATGCCATGAAGGAATCAAGGACCGTGGTTACGATCAGCTCCGGACCGCCAACGAGCACAAAGGTCGCGGTCGAAATGATTCCGATCAGTACTGTCACTGGCTGTTGGCCGAACTCCGCCTGCAACCCACTGACCATTCCATCCAATTGAATTCCTGATAGCTGGCCGATCGCCGTTCCGATCATCATCGCAGCCGAAAAAATCACGAGGATGCCAAGTCCGATCAATCCGCCTGTGATCACTTCTGCAAACAGACTGGAGGTGAGATCGCCGGCAACCAGTTCCGTCGGGTCATACTTTTCCATCAAGATCGGAAACACGCAAAGTGCGACCGCGAATGACAGAAAGAACCGAATGTACGCCGGCACCGTCCGGCTGCCCAGAATCGGTGCGATAAAAGCCACTGTCGCCACGCGCACCATGATCAGCAGAAAGGCGAACAAAATCATCGGAGGCTAAAGTCCGATCCGCCTGAGTTCACTCGTGCAACTTGATCTGTCGTCGACACGGTGACTGGTTGATCCTGTTCGGGCTCAACTCGGTACTGATTCACAAACATCGGTTTCGCAAACAGATCGTGGCTGTAGTCCACCATTCGCTCAGTCAACCAGGGAAGGCAAACCAGGAACGTGACGGCAATCAAAATGATCTTTGGTACAAACGAGACCGTTTGGTCCTGAATCTGGGTCATGGCCTGCAGGATCCCCATCAGTATCGCGATGACGATTCCGACAATCAGGATGGGCGCGACCAGAGTCAGGCAAGTCATGATCGCTTCCTGCCCGAATTCGATGGCTTGTTCAGATTGCATGTTTACCTCGTCAGATCATCGGCCCGAAACTCTGCAACAACATCCCAAGCACCAGGTTCCAGCCATCGACCATCACAAACAAAATCAGTTTCAACGGGAAACTGACCATCGTTGGCGGCAACATGAGCATGCCCATGGAAACCGTGACCGTTGACACGACAAAATCCAACACCAGGAACGGCAGGAAGATTTGGAAGCCCAACAGAAATGCGACCTTCAGTTCACTGATGACGAACGCCGGCAACAATACGTTGATCGGAACCTGCTCGATGTCCGTTGGCTTGTCGCCGTGGCTTAGCTGCTCGGAGTATTTGTAGAACACGGCAACAGATTCTTCGTTGCCGGCAATTTTGATCTGCTTCGCCATGAATTTCTTGACTGGAATCACGCCCCGCTTCCAGGCATCTTCCCAGCTAACCGATTCGATGCTCGAGTACGGATCAATCGCTTCCGATTTGACTTCTTTCCAAACCGGAGCCATGACCAACAAAGTCAAGAACAACGACAGCGCGGTGAGAACTTGATTCGGCGGCAACTGTTGACCACCGAACGCTTGACGCAACAACGTCAGCACAACGATGATTCTGACGTAGCAGGTGGTCATCAGCAGGATCGCGGGCGCGAGGCTTAAAACGCCCAGCAACAACACCAGCTTGACCGAAGAACCGGTTCCTTCCCGTGAAGTCAGCGCCTTGGCTTCGTTGGCGAGCAGTTCCAGCAATTCCGCATCCGTATCGCGGGAAGTTTGAACCGGCTCGGGGCTGGTTGGAGCTGATGTGAACGTGGCGGTTTGCTCAGGAGTTGGCAGCTGAACATTCGGTTCTGACTGGGCAATACGAAACAGCGATTCGTCCTGAGCCAGACGTTGCTCTACCTGCGCCGGCTGATTAGTCAGCGGCAATTCCAATCGCCCTTGCCGCTGCGCCTGCGTTTGCGCGATGACAGTGCTCGGCAAGATTACTAACAGCAGCAACAGCGTGATTGTCTTGAAGTCCGATCCGAATGGCATGCTTAACCGATCTACAAATGGAATGGAGTCGTGTTAAAGTCAAGCTTCGAAAACGGCGTTGGAGCCTTGCACCCCGGAACGTTCCAACTGTCGCAAGATCCGCTTGAGATCTCCGCCACCATTGGGTGTGTTGTTCGTCGTAGTCGTTGATGCTGCCGATGCCTTGCGAATCGCGATCGCACTGCGACTGTTCTTGCGACCTCCACAAAGCGAGGTGAGGTATTCGACTTCGTGCGGATCAGTAATTTCGCCAACCGGGCTGGTACCGTCTGGACTATGCATCAACAGCAACAATTTGCTTCCCAGGCGGACTAGCTGGAGGGACTTGCGAGGACCGAATGGCGTTTCGCCAAGAACCTCGATTACTTCCTTGGGCAGCCCAGTGTTGACCTCTTCGCCCATCAACTTTCGTGAGAACCAGACAAAGCCAAGGTATCCGCCAATCACGATTGCCAACGAACCGAGCACTTTCGGCAGCTGAATCGTGCTGGCCTGACGCTGGATATCTTCCACCCATGGCATAGAGCCGTCTGCAGGAAGAAGTTTCTGGGTTGTCGCTTCCAGCGAACGGGTCCATTCATCCAACGCAGGTTCGGCTTGATCCAAGGTTGCCGTGACGCTCTCGCGAGCCTCGCCGAATGCGTTTTCTGCACGTTTGGCAAAGTCCTGCTGGAAGTCGGTTGGCACGACGTCGTTGTCGCGAATTAGATCAGTTGGTATTTGCTCACTGGAGAACGAGTTGTCGGACTGCGCGCGAGCAACATGGCAAAATGGACTGCACAACAACAGGACTGCCGCCGTCACGAAAGTGGGCAAGGATGAATTGCGAATTTGTTTCAGGATTGCCTTCATTTTCTGCGTCCTAAAGTCGATACCGATAAGTAGGCGGATGCATGTTTTTGTGAAATTCCGCGGAGTCTTTTCGCGGAAACAGCGAACGGCTGCAATATCAAATGAATCTGCCAGCACTATCACGACAGAAGCTCAGACCTTGAACGTTCTTGGCAGCACGTTCACGGCACCCTAAATTCGGGTTCAACGCTGGCTAACGGTCTAACTGCCGTCGCGAATCCAGTCCTTCAGGACTTGGGCGGCGGCTTCCGGGTTAGAATCAATCAGATTGGCCAGCTTTTGCTGGAGCTCTTGCTCTTCGACTTCCGGCGAGGTTTCTTCGGATACTTGTTCACTCGTTTGCACGACCGAACTCGGCCGATTAATAACAAGAGCCGCTACACCAAGCAGCGCCAAGGCTGCGAATGGCCAGTACTTTTTGGCAACGTCCACGAATTCTTCAGATTTGGAACCATTGCCACAACAGCCGATCTGTACGACCGAAATTGGCGAAACTGGATCAAGTACGGTTGCTGGAATCGCAGTACGAATCTTGCCGGCAATATCCCGTTTGACTAACTCAAAACGATCGGAAACAGTTTCCGACTCCTGACTTAGCCGGCAACTTTGGATCGTTGCGGATGGGACCGTCACCTGAATTTTCACTCGTTCGTTCGATCCGACAATCTCGACTGGCACAATCGGTTTAAGCGATGTTTCGTATGAGGCGGGCGCCACAAGGCGGTCAGTGTAAACATCGTCGCGATCCCGTGAGGCGACGGTTGTGCCAACACTGCCACCGCCGTTGAGAGTCAGCGTTGCCGGTTCGCGATTCTGCTGGACCAGTTCACGAGATGCGAATTTGGCGGGCACTCGGGCTATCGTGTCTTCAGGTGTGTTTTGTTTGGGAGTGTCGTTCGTTTTTGTGACTTCGATTTGAATCTCAATTCCGGGATACTCCTGCTGCAAATGCTGAAGCCGGTTCAGATAGTGTTGCCGCCGACTCACTCGCCAATTAACCAGTTCGATCATTTCCGCTTGCGACTGATCGCTCAAATCCCGGTAGGAAACGCCAACATTTGCGTCTGTGACGACAACTTGCTGAGGTTGCAAATCGGCAATCCCACCAGAAACCACTCGCTGAATCGACTGCACTTGTTGCCGAGACAACGCGGTATCTGCTGAACTTCTAACCAGCACGACTGCGGAACGTTCGCCTTGCTGGAACGCATTGCCGCTATCAGCCGTATCCATCTCCAACCATGCTTCGCGTACAAACGGCAGGTGCAGAATCATCTCTTTAATCTGCCGCTTCTTCCGCTCTTGATCCAGCATCGCTTGCTGAGACTTGGGCATGAACAGATTGGGGCTGGCTTTTTCCTGTTGCTGAAAAATGATCGGCAGCGCGTTTTGTTCGTGGAGCGCGGCGAGGAACTTTGCTTTCTCTGAGTTCGGGACCAGAATCTGGCCATTGGTAATCTGGTAGTTCTTCAGTTGCGAGTTCCCAAGCGCGACGAGTATTCGATGCTTTTCGCTGTTGGTTGCTTGATAGCCATCGAACAGCTGACACATTGGCCGTTGCGGAACCTGGTTGGAAAACACAATCGCAGTGGTGGCGGCAATCAGCACCAAAATGACCAACCAAGGCCAAAACGCCGGTTGATTATGGAGCCGGGTCCAGACAGTGTCATTGTTTGTGGCGGGTTGATTCATACGACTTCTCTATGCTGCCTTGTTAGTTTCCTGGCGTCGTGGAATGACCAGTACGTTGGCGATGCCTCCCTGCGGGCATTCCCAAGTCTGGATCTTGCCACCGTGGACGACTGCTGCCCGCCGGACTACTTCCATTCGTGACTGCTCCAGTGGCGAATTTCGGTTCCCATTTTCGATTGGCTGGTCTCGCGGAAATTCTTCGTAGGGCGAGTCCGCGATCTCCAGTTCCCAGCAATCGTCTCCATCAATCAGAGTGATGTTGAGTTCTCCGCCGGGCGAAGTGGCTTCGATAGCATTTTCGATCAGCTGTCCGACTGCGGAGTCGATAAACTTTGGGAATACACGTGCCGTCAATGATGCCAGCTCTTTGTCCAGGCGAATCCGCTTGGACTTTAGTTCCTGGGAGTATCGCCCCAGGACGTCTTCGGTGAGGGAATCTATGGCGATTGGTTTTGGTTGGACCATGCTGTAAATCTCACGGCAGAAAAAGAATTTGACGCGAGCTTGTACCTTAGAAATTCGCCGAGTGTCAATGGAATCGAACCAGGAACAGTGCTATCAGCGCAGCAATCAACTGCGCGGCGTTGCCTGAGCGAGCTGAGCGGGTGCATTTGAGCGGAGAGTTTTCGTCCATGGGACGGTAATGTCGATAGCCAACGGCAACAATCAACAACCGCGGCCCCAGCGGGGAGAAAAATAGCCCGGCGGGACAGGCGTTGGAGCATCTTCATGGTCCTGCCACCAATATTTTGTCCCTGCTGGGACCAGCAAACGAGGCCGGAATCTCGCTCAGAAAGTAAATAATCAACGAGAAAACACGTAAAACCGTGTACGTTCGGATAATTTCTAAGATTTTTTATCTGAATTGGCGAACCTATGGAGCGGGAGTCTGTCAAACTTGTATAAGGGTGAGGATTCCCTTTTTTGTCAGGCTCACTGGCTCATATTGCTCGCAAGCAAATTTGCTTTCCAGCAGTTTGATTCCTATGATACTGGACCGCCGGCTGGCCTTCGCAGGGCCGCAGCGGGTAAATCCAAATTAAGTGTTCTCTATTTTGTGTGCAGGAAAATGCACGGGAGAGATGTAATGCGCAACATTAATACCAGCTTTGCCAAAAACGCTTTCAGCCTTTTTGCTAATGAAGCCAGTAATACGTTGCGCGCATCTGTAGATCCCGCGACATTTTTACTGCACCTCATTAAGTCCCCAGTTCAAGGGTATTTGCAATATCTGGCACCGGTCATAAACCGGCATCCGGCATTGCAACCCGGGACGTTCGGCGGCCAAACCACGATGTCCGGCAGACAAAGACCTGCCATGTCATCGTCGGGCCAGGCTCTGAGCGGTGAACGTGGCAACCGCCGCTGGGACTGTCGTTTGAGTTTGAATCAGGTTTAGGGCCAAGAAACCCAACCAAAATTTGATTCGCAAACGCCCGCAGGCATCGGTCGCTGATCGCCCGTTCGTCTATGCACGTCCATTGGCGTTTGAACCAAGCTTTTGTTTTGCCTCGACCATCGTCTGGTCCAGGCAGCAACCAGAGAAAAAGAGAACCATGAGCGCTTTGAAAACACAAATATCCGAAATCCGACCTACCGCTGACCTCGTTCGGGCTGCCCAAGCTGGTAACCGAGACGCTTTCGGCGAATTGTTCGAACGATTCCAGCCAACGATCCTGGCGATCGCGATGCGTCGATTGGGTAACGCCAGCGATGCGCACGAATTGGTTCAAGACGTTTTCATCCAGGCGATGACTAAGCTTGACCAGTTGCGAACTCCAGAGTGCTTCATCGGCTGGATGCGACAGATTACTGTTCGCATGTCGATCAATCGAGCAGTTCGTCGAGCACCTTCGGTTGCCGTTGAGCCAGAAGTTCTGGAAGCCACGGTAACAACTAACGATTCTCCATTCGATATTGCCCTGGCAAGCGAGCGGAAGGATCAGGTTCAGGACGGCTTGTCCCGACTGAAGGATCTCGATCGAGAAACCTTGCAGGCGTTTTACGTCGAAGGACAGTCGTTGATCGAAATGGCTGACCAGTTCGAAGCACCAATCGGAACTATCAAGCGACGATTGCACACTGCTCGAAAGCGGTTGGCGAAGGAAGTTGAAGAATTGGCGACCGTGTAAACGATGGCCATTTCCAATCACTTAACACGAAAACCTAACCAGGGTTGCCGCACGACGCGGCAACCCTTTTTTTGTTGCCAGCCAGCTAAAATCGCTACAAAAAGAGCGATTCCTGGGCAAACTTTCAATTTTATGTCACCAAGTTCGCTCACTGAAACACTAGAACAGTGAAGCACTCAATTGGGTCAATCTTTGGATCAATTTCAAGTCACTATGCACACACGCCAGGAATCTGAAATCGTTCTTTCCGCGCAATCGGGCAACCGCAACGCGTTTGAACAACTCGTTTTGCGATACCAGAACCTGATCACTTCCCTGGCGTTCAGCAAGACCGGAGATCTCCAACGCAGCGAAGACATCGCGCAACAGGCTTTCCTGATCGCGTGGGAGAAACGCGCAGATCTGATCGAACCGGAGAAATTTGGCAGCTGGCTTAGATCCATCGCAGGCAATGTCTTGTTGAATTCCAATCGCAAATCGAAACGGATTGCGCGAGCGGAAGTCTCGATGGAACTGGACCAAACACCGGGTAACGAACCTGGCTTGGATCAGGTCTCGACGATGGAACAACAGGAATTGCTCTGGGCGTCCTTAAAGAACATCCCGGAACAGTACCGTGAACCGTTGATTCTGTTCTACCGTGAAGAAAAATCTGTCGCTCAGGTAGCCGAGCTAATGGGCCTGTCAAACGACGCGGTTAAACAACGGTTGTCTCGCGGCAGAGCGATGCTCAAAGTCGAAGTCGAACAGTTCGTCGAGGACCTACTGGGATCGACAAAACCAAGTGCTTCATTTGCAGCAGCGGTTTTGGCAAGTTTGCCGGCCACTGCGTCAGCGGTCGGCAAGGCCGCTGTTCAATCGGGAACTGCATTGGGAGCAAAAAGCATGTTGGGCAAACTGGGTCTTCTTTTCTCTGGTCCTTTATTGGGAGCAGCTGGTGGTCTATTGGGAACAGGCATGGGAGTTGCCGGAGCGTGGTACGGAATTAAGCAGGCCGAGAAACAAGCGACTTCGGAAGAGGAAAAAAAATTGTTGAGGTGGTTCTTTAAAACCATCCTGATTTTGACTCTCGCATTTGCGGCCTTCACAATTGCCGCAGCACTGGTATCGCCTGTCGGCAACACAGGCATGTTCATCATGATTTCATCAGTTCTTTATACGTTGGTTATTGTGGGATTCGTTTTTCGTTTCACCAATCAACAACGTGAACTGCACGCCATTCATGGCAAACCAGAATATCTCAACGAGTCGAAATCCACATATGAAACTCCAGCTACCGCTACTGGTTATCGGTTTTCGATTTTGGGAGCCAGTTTTGGAATGTGGGCGTGGCTGCTGGTGTTAGCGGCAGTTAATTCCAATTGGATCGTGCTCTCGGTCGCTTTAATCACGATGATCGGACATGTTGGCTGGCGACTTGCGAATGCTGACCAGTTCACAACGGTCGTCAGCCAAATGCGGAACCATGTGAGCAACATCATGATTAACACGGTCCTTGCCGCTGTCATCGTTTCTGCCGCCGACTGGTTTGGACTGCCTATCAACTATGACGGAGTCTCCGGGTGGACGATGGGGTTGTTCGTGTTGATGATAGGATTGGCTTGTGCAGCGGGTATTTCCGTAGGTGCCACTAGCATCGAAAAACGAAACCTGAAAAGCGGTGCCTCGAAATGACCAGAGCTTCTTCGTCGAAATGACCATGGATCAATCGATACAAATCCTTCCGGGGAATCTTGATTGCCCGGAGGTCGCCAAGTTACTTCAGGAACATCTAGCTGAGATGCATTCTGTTTCACCGCCTGAAAGCACGCATGCGCTCGATCTATCGCAGCTAAAGCATCCGTCAGTCAGTTTCTGGACGGCACACATAGAAAACCGTGTTGTAGGTTGTGCTGCGTTGAAGAATTTTGGCAATCGAAACGGTGAAATCAAATCAATGCGAACAGCCGTTTCGCATCGGGGCATGGGGATTGGTCGCAAGTTAATAATGCACATCCTCGCGACTGCCAAGACTCAACGCTACGAACGGCTTTATCTGGAAACTGGCTCGATGGAGTTTTTCCAACCGGCCCGTAAGCTGTACGAAGAACACGGATTCGTATACTGCCCGCCATTCGGTGACTATGTCGAGGACCCGAACAGCGTTTTCATGTCGTTGGAAATTTGCACGGAAAATCCGTAGTGGTCGCTTATAGATTCACCTGGCTGTGGGAGCATTTCAAAGCTAGCGGGCTCGCGAACTTGACTCGCACCCACAATTCTTCGTATCAATCTCCAAGACCGCTTTTCGTGAATATTATGAGACTGTGTCTTGAACCCAAGTTTTGCCGCAGCAACGCAACCGCTATCCATTGCACAGCGATTCAGGCAATCGTGCCGGACACACGCCTCGCGGATAGCGCTGATTCAAAATGGCGAGGGCGTCACATACGAAGAGCTTTTTCGAGCTGCCTCGTCATTCGCCAATCATTTGGATTCGCGTCAGGATTTTCGTCCCGGCACCCACGTTGGACTGAACCTACCCAATTCGGCCGAATACATCGCAGCGTTCTATGGAACGTTGCTTGCCGGCGGAATCGTGATTCCGGTGTCGACACAAAACAGCCCTCAGCGGATACAACAGCTATTCAGCCTGGCCCAAGTTGAATTGCGAGTTAGCTTGCCAGTGTCCGCTGCACAGAGCCTTGCGAAACAACCAGATACAGTAGTCATCGAATCAACCGAATTGGGACAAACGGCTTTCCGTTTTGATCTCAACGAAGGCTCTGAAACGCTCCAATCTCCAGACCTGCCTGCAAGCGACGATGATTTGGCGATGATGTTGTTCACATCTGGATCGTCTGGAGACCCGAAAGCTGTCATGCTTAGCCATGGCAACCTTTCTGCGAATTGTGATTCAATCTGCGCATTCTTACCGATCAGCAGCGACGAACGAGCACTTGCTGTCACCCCGTTTTCGCACGCACTTGGAAATTCTGTACTGCAGACTCACATCCTGTCTGGAGCCACGCTCGTGTTCGGGAGTGAATTACGATACGCCACCGAGCAACTCGCGGCGATTCACGAGTACCAATGCACTAGCCTGACCGCCGTCCCAGAAGTATTCGACCAACTTGCAATTGCACTTCGGTCCAAGGAAGCCCCCCCAAACTCGCTACGATATCTGGCAGTTGCCGGCGGGCGATTGGATCCCGCGCGGTCGAAGACGCTGCAGGACTTTATCGCGCCAGCCCAATTCTTCCTGATGTATGGTCAAACAGAAGCCACGGCTAGATTGGCTTATTTGCCACCAAATCTTTTGAGCGAGAACGCCAGCACCATCGGACATGCGATCCCGGATGTCGAGCTGGAGATACGCGACGACAACCAGAACGCTATCAGCACGGGGCAAACGGGAACTCTGTACGCACGCGGTAAAAACATCATGCTCGGCTATTGGAATGATGCAGAGTCAAACGTATTGCAGGATGGTTGGCTGAACACCGGCGACTTGGCCCGAATCAACGGTAATGGGCTAATAGAAATTCTGGGCAGGCGAGGTGGTTTGGTGAAAATCCAAAGCCACCGTTTTCACCCACTGGAAGTCGAAAAGTTATTGGCCTCAGAGCTCTCAGAAACGCAAATCGTGGTAGTCCCATTTAGTTTTTTTGGTCATACTCGGCTGGCCATGTTTGCCAGAGCGACGGGAGTGGTTGCCGTAGACCAAGAAAAATTGAGGCAGGTCTGCCGCGACGTTTTACCACGACACATGCTCCCGCAACGAATCGAAGTTCTGGATACCTGGCCAACCAACGCCAACGGAAAGATTGACCGTTCTGCACTAGCCATTGAAGCCACTGGATTTGATCGACATCGTCAGATACTGCCGGGCACGCCCGAGGTATCAGGCCAAACACATCGCTAAGTGAGACCAGGTCAAAACTACAAATTAGGGAGATCTGATGCCTTGTAATATAGAACGGAAGCTAGTCGATTTTGTCCAAACGGTTGCGACGGATCCTTCGATCGATGCCGAGACCGACTTGGTACTGGAAAACATTTTGGATTCGCTGTTGCTGATGGATCTTGTCATTTTGATCGAAAACGACATGGGAGTCGTATTGAAAGGCGACGAAATCGCGCCGCGTAATTTCAGGACGATCGAAGAATTGGCAAGCTTGGTGCGAGTCCGCGCTACTAAACGTTTCATGGATGATAAGTTCGTAGCCTGAATCAAACTGGATTGATGAAGTTTCCATTGAATTCGCGGCCAGTCCCCTGGCGGCGCATCCCATTTTTTAACTTGATGTACCTCGCTGCGCCAGGGCGTGGTGGGCCAGATCCGTCGATCGTTTGGACAAGCGAATTCGAGTGTGAACCACTGCAGGAATTCGTCCGAGCGCGGAATCAGCACAGTCACAACCTCGTTTCGACGTCGCATGCCCTCACCAAGGCAGTCGGCGTCGCGCTGGTCAGGCACCCGGAACTGAATCGCCGGATTGTCGGTCGTCGCATTTACGAATTCAAAGATTGCAATGTCTGCCTGGCGACTCGGGTTCCCACGCAGAATGAAGTCAAGGTAATCCAAATCCATAGAGCCAATCAACGCACCGTGGAGCAAATTGCCTACATCGTTTTCAAACGACAATTGGGATTTGTTCGCCAGTCTTCGCCGGAATGCAAAGATCAGGCTCGGCTGCGAAAGTTGCCTGGTCGACTGATTAACTACGCGATGCGAATGACAAACTGGCTCGATGGCAGATTCCGCATCCCGGTGATTGGACGGCTTGATCGGCTTCGCGAGTCTTCGGTTTTGGTCAACGATTATTCCCATCCGCGTTTTCCAGTAATGCGCGGTTACAAGCCATCACGACATCCCTTCGAAAGCAACCAGTTGAGTGTCACGCTTGGAAAGGCGGAAGAGAAAGTCGCTTGGGACAATGGGCGGCCGATCAAGAAACTGGTTGCCCCGATTACCGCGCGAGTCGACCATCGGATCGCAGACGGTTTTCAACTGGGACTTTTTATCAAAACCATCAGTGACCTCTTATCTAATCCGAGCCAACTGGAATCGACCGGAGTGCATGACACGGCGACAGTTGATTCACAACCGGTCCGAACAGCTGCTTAAATCCATGAATACTTCCAAGCCAAGCAAGAAAATCACCGCGAACGTCTCCGGATGGTTGTTTTACGTCTGCGCATTTCTGTTTGTCGTGACATTGTTTTTCCTGGCTCGTGTTGAACAATCGGGCAGTGTTCACGTGCACAAGAACGAACCACCGATTCACGATTCTGCGAAACTGGCGTTCGATGAAATCGCTACTGAGTTACCGATCGTTGATTCCATTTCAATGCTGGGAACCACCCAGCCTGCGTTTCCTGTTGCCCAGGCCAACGAAATCCCAGTCGACGTTTCAGATCAACAGAAACTGCAAACGACATCGTTCCAAGTCGAATCCCCGGTGGGTCGTGTGCTGGTTGTCCGTGGCATCATGACTGTGTTTTCGCTCGGCATGAATGAACTGGGCCGAAAGCTGCAAGCGTCAGGATACGATGTTCGGGTCACGCCAGCCATCAAGGCTTCAACGGAAGTCGAGAGCATCAGCCGACAGATACTTGCTCGCCGTGACAACATTCCGTTGGTGATTATTGGGCACAGCCTCGGAGGTGACATAGCACCCAAACTGGCAGCCAATTTCGCCAGGCACAAGATCCCGGTCGATCTATTGATCATGCTTGACTCGACGATGCCGGCATCGCCACCGTCTAACGTCAAACATTGCATCAACATGTATCAGTCGAGCAACATCTCACCGTTTCAAGGTCGACGACTTGAAAACCGGTCAAGGCATACCACATTGGTAAACATTGACATCCGTCGTCTGGCAGCTCCCGAGATGACCAAGTCCATTCACCATTTCAACATCGACACCAATCCATGGGTCCAGGATTTACTGGTCGAGTCGGTCCATCGAGGCGAACAAATTCGGTCGGCCAATGACTTGCTGATTCGACAACCTGTTGTAACTGCACCATACCCAATGCAATACCCGTTGAATCTCGCAGCTCCACTGGAATTCTCAGCTCCGTTGGAATCTGCAATTCAAATGACTTTCGGTGATTCTCAGGAAGGAAACTGGAAATGACACCAGAACTATTAGTCGCAATCACGATCTCGAGCTACTGGGCATGTGTCCTGTTAATGTCGATCCGAAGTCGAGTGAAATTCAAGACGGCTTCTGGTTCGATTCCTAAAGCCAAAGTTGAAAGACTGATGTGGCTGCTTTGGGTACCGACGATCGTGGCCTGGATCGCATTGACATGGAACGGATCCAATCAAGTGACACAGTGGTTGGCAAACACAGCCAACGTTGGCTGGGGCTCCGCCTGGCAAACCGCACTTTGGATGGCAGCCATCGCAACACTGTTTGCGTTTGTCATTACGACACGGTGTTGGATGAGTATGGGCAAGAACTGGAGCATGGCGGTTCGACCAGACAAGAAGACCGACTTGATTACCGATGGAATGTTTGCGTTTGTGCGACATCCTATCTACGCATTGAGCCTGCTGCTGATGATTGGTTCACTAATCGTGAATCTTGGTTGGCCGATGTTATTGGTCGCGACAATTCACTGCAGTATGCTGGTGATGAAATCGTTGAACGAAGAAAGATATCTGGCCAAATTACATGGCCAGCAATACAACGATTATCTACAGCGAACCAGTCGCTTCTTCCCTTTGCGAGCAGTGCGGAACATTCGATTCGCAAAAAGTGCTTAAGTTCTTCAATGCCGGATTGCTCCGCGGGAGCTAGTATTTCGACGCAGCTCAATTTTCGGATAGGGCGCCATAACCACGTCAGCACACGCGCAGCATGGCCATGAATGGAACATCCAAACCACTTCTTTAACTAACGCGATTCATTGCCGGCGTTGGAACAATAAGTGCAAATGGAAACCCGAAGCGTTAGCGAGGAGCCTCGATGACTCCCATGATTCCTCGCTCACGCGTCGGGTTGCCAATAAAACCTCAGTCAACGGCGTCGGTAGGCGCCCAGCCTCTCTGGATGGATCGTTGTTCGCAGTACCAATACGGCTCGCAGAGGCCCGTTGGGTGCCATGTTCACGCCTTTCCAACAAGAGGCCAACTCCTGGCAACGGCTTGCCTACCTTCGTCGAACCACGCAATTCGAGTTGTAACGCAACGTTTCGAACTGCCCTGTTCGCCAGATAAACAAATACGGCGATGATCTCTGTTCGATCTGGTCAGTCACGTCTATAACCTTCTATCGGTGCTGCAACTCCAAACGATCTAACTTTCGATGCAACCTATCTGGCAAATCATCCGCAAAGCGATCCTGCTTTTCTTTGACGCATTGATCTGGATTGCGACGACCCTATTCTTTGCCTGGTCTTGTTGTGCCGTTTATTTCCTTGAGTACCTGCCGCCGATTCTACGCGTTATTCTGGCGATCATGTTTGGCATTACGATGCTGGGCATGCTGATTTATTCCAACGACTTTCGGAGGTCCCGATCAATCATCGCCGGTGCCTGTTTTGCAATTTTCATCGCGACGTTATTCGTGCGTCCTTCGAACGAACGCCAATGGGCAAAGGACCACGCTCAGGTCGCGGAGGTAACCATCAAGGATGGCACCGCAACGATTAACAACTATCGCCATTGCGAGTACCGCAGCGAAACGGACTATGACGCGAAGTTTTATTCAAAGTCATTCCCGCTGGAGCAAATCGAGTCCGTTTGGTTCATCGTGCAAAAGTTCAGCCCGCTGGAAGGCCTTGCTCATGTATTCCTGAGCTTTGGGCTCGTGCCTGGAACCGATCCGGAATACTTCAGCGTCTCCGTGGAAATTCGACGTGAAGATCAGGAATCCTACAACCCGTTTCGCGGACTGTTTCGAACCTATGAACTGACGCATGTTGTCGGAGACGAACGCGATTTGATCGGCGTAAGAACCGTGCATCGCCCTGAGGACCGGTTATTCATGTACCGCGTAAACGCGACTCCCCAACAAGCTCAGCAATTGTTCGTTGAATTTGCAAATCGCATTGAGTCGCTAAACGCAAGTCCACAGTTTTACAACTCGTTGTTGAATAACTGTGCAAACGGGATCACGCGTCGCGCGTACAAATTGACGCCTGAGCCCATCAATTGGCTCGACCCACGAATCGTACTTCCCGGTTACGCCGATAGCTTTGCGTTTGAGCACGGGTTGATCGGTGATGGCTCGCAATCGTTCGAAGAATTCCAACAAGCATCGAGAATCGACATCATTGCCAGAGAGACGGGACTGGTGGACGATTTCTCGCAACAAATTCGCGGCCAATGAAACTAGCGACTCATTCGTTGTCTTGCACCAACGGCGTCGTCTTGCCATAGGTCAAATAGAAACCATGGTGGTGGTGCGCGGACATTGTGCCACCGGTCGCGAATGCCATCAACACCATGAGAATACCGACTAAAAAACCGAACTCAACGGAAAAATAGCCGCATGGCCCAGCTAACAATAGCGTCAGAAATAAGGTTGTTGCAGAACCGGGGCAAGCACGGCCATAAGGGTTACGAAGCTCCCCGCCAACTGAGTTTTGCGACAAAGCCTAGCTCTTTTTTGAATGATCCTTCTTCGTGATTCCTTTTCTTTTTTTGGCAGCGGCTTTTTTGGAAGCGGCTTTCTTAGATGCGATTTTCTTAGATTTGGAGCTACTGCTGGATTTTGTTGCTGCAATTCCAGGTTTTGCGGTTGAAGCCTTTAAGCTTGTTGAAGTGCCTTGTTTTTTGATCTCACCCACAATATCGCATACGACGGTAACACCTTTGAGTGTCTCAGGGATCCTCGTCTGATTGGAAGGTGACTTCGTAAAGTTGATTTTAACAACATATTTGCCGTCGCGCCGCGCGATTCCAAAACCGCAAACATGCTTTTCTTCTCCGAATCGCTTAATTGCTTCCTTTTTTGCCGCCCTAGCTTTCTTTAGCAGTTCCTGTCCAGGCATAACTCAGTCCGAACTTAAAATTCTCAGGATCTTGTTACTTAAACACTCAATCCCTAATAATTGCAGCCTTTGTTCAAAAAACAAGGCTCACATCCAGTTGATCTAAAACTGTCTGAATCGGATTTGCAAACGTCGCGTCAACGTCATTACCAGCAAACAGTAACCCGACTGCGTTCAGGTCACTGTCTAAAACCAATGATCCACTGTCACCACCGAGGCTAAACGGCTCGCTCCCTATCGGGCCAATTTCTATTTGGTTGTCAAATTTCAGATCCCCCAAATCGAACCCAATCTTTAATTGATCAACTTCGATTGCGGTAACTTTGCCCTTGGTAACACCAGTTGTCCTGCCAACTTTGAAAACGATATCACCTTCGTCTAGCGGTGCTGTGCGGACACCTTTGATTTCTCCTAAAGTTTCCAAGTGATTGAAAAAATACTCAGTATCTTCGTCGATGGTAGAGATTGCACAGTCGGTAAAGTTCACCGCCGTTTTACTGAGTTTTACGAAGTCGTGCAATTCTCCCACCCGGGCCGATGGTGCGACTCCTCCGTCCGCATCTCCAGGTTGGATAATATCGTCTCCCTTGGAAGCATTGTTTTCGTTCGCGAGAACGTGATTGTTAGACAGGACAAAATCCTGACTGCCATCTTTGGTAACAAAGCAGCCCAATGTACCTGCAGTAATATCCACGTGGCCGATAGATCCCCCGATGCGTAGAGGGCGATTCGTCTTTTGGTGCCACGGAATAGCTTGCTTGTGAACGTTGCCAATAATATTGACATCAATTTCGCCTTTGGCCAGCTTGCCAATATCTTGGATAAATGCACTCATGAGTGGGGAATGCCGCTGAATTCGTATTGCGATTTTGAACTTGTTTTTTGAGCCAGTAATTCCAATCGCAACTGGTGGAACAGGTCTTTTTTTAGCTTGGCGAACTCTTAACGATTTCGTTGTTGCAAATGCAACTGCACGCACATTCTCTTGCCCAAGAATTTTTGTTTTTAGTGAACGTGCAGATTGATACTTCATATTTATGTCTCCTGAACTATCTTGCTAGGCCTGAGAGTTGCAAGCCATGAGGCGACCTCTTCTCTATCCTCGCAGGGCAATTTGGCAGACCGCCAAACTACCGGTCGATTCGGACTAAATTTGGTAATCAAAGTCAAACATGTCACCAATGACAGTAAATGCTGTCCAGAACGGCAATGGTTTGCCAGCCTGCTTTGTTCGCGCAATGCGAATACCAGGTTTCGGCGAACGGGGGTTGATGCCTACGCCGCACAAACGGCACGACTGGTAGCCTCGATCAAAGCGGAAGCGGCGGGATGCCGTCGAGCCACGATCACATTTTTATCGTCGCTCGGTGGAGCGACCGCTATTTAGACTCTGCTGCGCACCGGCAAACAGACAGAGTAATTTGACGGGTTGATCTGCGCTTCCTCGATCGAATGGTCAGGACATTCGGTAGTTTCGTTGATGGCTGAATTCACGCAACAAACACTATCAGTAATCAGGTAACAACGCTGATTGTCTGACAAATCACTACGCGGATCAAGAAAATTATCCGTGCGTGTTGAGCGCAACATCGTTGTGCAACAGCAGTATCTACGAAGCTATGCAGCCTGAAGCGAGCGAGTTTCCTGTGCCCACGCAATCCAGTCGGTGATCTCTTCCAGATCCGGTTGCTTGCCACCACGAATGATCTTCAAGCCTTCCTTCGTTTCAGCAAACGGCTTGATGATTGCGAACAGTTTCTCGGCTCCCATATCAGCCAGGTCCTCAGGCTCGATAATGCCACAAGCCACCAGCATTTGAGCGTCGTGGCCGCGTAAGTTTGGCACTCGAGAAACCATCCGCGCCTGGTGTTGCCATTGTCGAATGACGTCGGCAGTGATTCGTTTGTAATTCAACTTCGGAGCCATCGACTCGGCGGTTTGTGCCAGGAATTCACTAACGGTTCTAACGCCGATGCCAGCGAACCGCTCGGCAGTCTTCGGACCGATCGAAGGAGCGGCTTCCAGCTGATCGGAAAGTTCGAGATAGAACTTCAGCCCGCTCGAACTTGCACTCACCGTTCGCAAGGTTTCGCGAGTGCGAGGTGCTCGCGTTCGTGACTCACGTTCTTCGGTGCGTCGTTCCGTCAAACGTTCAGGGCGTTGCCGACGTTCGGAATAGCTGGCCCGTTCATCGCTGTCCGACCGTCGGGAACGGGAACTACGAGACCTGCGTCGTTCGCGATCTGTCTGCTCTCGCAATCCAAGGGCAATGCTCTCCCGGTTTTCCGAGCTTCGAACCGCACTTCGTGATTGATATTCAGGTCGCGCCGATTGCGACGACTGACGCTGATAATTCGAACTGGCTCCAACATTGGCTCCGGTATTGGCTCGAGAGCTTGACCTGGAATTTGAACCTGCACTCGTCCAATTGGAGCGACGACTATATCCGCTGGGCAATCGCCATTGAGAACGCGTGCTGTTCAAAGCATCGTACCAACGTCCGATCTGATCGCGTCCGATCCGTTGTCTTGAATTTGCAAAACCGCGGCCTTGTGAAGAGTCAAGGAATCGGGAAATGCGATCAAACAGTTGTTGTCCGTTCGTCGTTTCCAGTTGCTCTGGCTCGGTGATTCCGATTGCGTGCAACAAACGAGCATCTGAGGAATCGAGTTCGGGGACGCAAATCAGCATCCAGACAAGAGACTGGCACTGATCGATCACCGCTGAGCTCAAATGCGAGTCGGCAATTCCGACGGGGATATCGGTCGGCGTTATTTGCAGCAAATCGTTTGCAGTATGGATACCGCGACGACCAAGAGCTTCCAGAGCATCTCGCTCGAGGACTCCGAGAGTTCGCAGGTCAGAAGCAACATCAATTGACTTGACGACGGCTCGCGTCTGCTCGATGCGTGGCTCTTCAAAGTTGGCAGCCGAATAGTCAATTTGATTGCCAGCCGCCGGATATTTGACTTGTGGATAACGAAGCGGCTCTGTCACCATCGCCTGATGCGCTCGCGTCGTAAACGGCGTCAGGAACTCTGGTTCACGTGGCGGCGGCAAAGGCGAACGCTCAGGTGACCACAGTGGTACCGTTGGAGAAACGCTGGTGTCTGGTAAATCCAAAACGGTCGTTCGATGCTGATGTGCCAATTCGACAACGGATTGGTCGGCAGTGAATGCAATCACCTGTTGTCCCGAGCGAGTGAAGTCCACAAGCACGTCATAAGTCGCCCCGATCAGCTTCGGATCCAGATTGACGAAGACATCGTCAAGCAGCATCGGCAACTCGGCACCCGATCGACGGTAGTGGTCGACCACTGCCAGGCTACAGCCCAAAACGACTTGCTGTTGCATCCCGGAACCAAGCTGTTCGAAACCCAGCCGATTGCCGTGACGATCTTCGACTTCAATACCGCTGGCGTCACCATAGCCAGGAGCCAACCAGACGCGGCGGACTTCGCCCAGCGTCAACCGCGAGGCCAATTGGCTGGCGAAATTGATTGCCGGATGTTCGGTCGGGACAGTTTGCACCGCCACCGAATTCAATTCTCGTTCGATCCGCCGTCGTTCTTCGGCCAGGCTTTCCAGTTCACGTGTTGTTTGATCAAGTCTGGTCTGCAAGTCCTGACGATTGACAACTGGCAGGCGATGAAGCTCGCCCTTAAGCGTTTCCTGCTCAGATCTCAATTGTCCCAACTGGTTTTCAATTGCAACCAGCTCTTTGACACGGTCAGCTCGCAGGCTCTCAAGTTCGCGTAGTCGCATCGTTTCAACAGAAACGTCTGGTTGTTGGACGCGGGGAGTCGCCGCCACCCACTGTCCGACGAACTTTTCACGTGCGACCCAGTAGCCGTCATGGTTTGCACATTGGCAGAAATCCGAATTCGCTCGCAAGATTGCTTCCGCTCCCGCCGGATCCAGCAGACGGATTTCCTCAACAAGCTGTCGGCGATGATCAACCAGCGACGTGATGTTTTCGCTGATCTCGTTGTAACAACGCCGCAGCCGTTTCAGCTCGGTTGCCGCTCGTTGGTGTCGAATTGTCTTGTACTGCGTTCCGAGTTCATCACACAGCGAGTAGAGTCCTTCCCGAATTTGCCGGCAGCAGCCCAGCAGCTGCTCAGCCTGTACCCCTTGATCCACGACCTCGTCGGGCCGCGTGTCAGTTAACTGGCTGGCTGTATTTTCTGCGAAGCCAACTTGTGTTTCGATCTGACGCAAGATTTCCTGCGACCGGTGGTATGGATGGCTGACCGTGTCGAGTGTCATCTCGTTCCAGACAAGCATCTCGTCTTTCAACGCGACTCGCTGCTGTTGGATGTCCATATGGACGTTCCGCCAACGCTGAATTTGGTTGTCGACTTCGTCCAGACGACGGAACAAGACAACCAACAGCTCCTGGGTCGGTGAAGTGCTGTCTACTTCAACAACACGATTCCGGCTCCGCTCGACGACCAGACGCAGTTCGGCGATTTCAGTCTCAAGAGTCTGAATCTGATCACGAATGTGCAGCTGCTGTGATGAGTTGATCCTGGATTCGATATCTCGAATTTGCGATTCGAGCTCAGCCCTCCGAGTCGAGCTCGTGGAGTAGTCGTTCTCGAATTGTTGTTCAAGTTGAACTCGGTCAGTTTTCAAACCGGCGACTTGTTGATCCAGACGTTTCAGTTGAGCACGGAGTTCTTCGGCTTGACTTGCATTCGACCGAACTTCACTCACCCGTGCTCGAGAATCGCCCACCGGGACCTGCAACTGATCACGCAGCGTAGACACCAGCGCCCGTACTGGCTCAGTCGCCAACCGGCCGCGGAGTACGTAGGCGGCATCAAACACATCTGAATTCAACGGCAAAGTCCATTGATCGCGACCCGATGCCATAGATCCTGCATACTGATCTCTTGGTCGGACTTGCATGCGATCGGTCGTTTGCGTGTTTCGCTCGACTAGATAACGGTTACCCTGATGTTCCATTTCCAGGGAGCCACCATGCGCGACATCGACTCCGCCGAATCCGAACAACACGTTCCGGATATATTGCGTGAGTGTCGATTTGCCCGAACCATTGCGGCCAAATACGAGGTTCAGGCCGCTGGTCAGGCCATTTAGATTCAGGTGCTTACTGGCTCGATATTCGCCGACCGATATTCCATTAATTTTCATTGCAAACTCCGTTTTGCACTTTATGCCTTTGCTGGTTTTTCGGGGCCTTGCCTGGCCAAACCCTGGGCACAATCCATGTTCGCGCATGAGCGCGGAATTGTGAATCTAATCAAACCAAATTGGATCACCTAGAGCAGTTTCGACTGCGTAGGATTCCAACTGCCAGTCGGCTACCAACAGATTGCTAGCGTTAGATTCGATTGGCGTTCGCTTTGAGATTCGCTTTGGAAATTTAAAATAGCGCAAGCGTCACATTGGCAGGCGATCACGTCCGTTGTCTGGCGACCAATGAAAACGATAATTGTCGTCCAAAATCAGCCGTGACAACAAAATGACTTGTTGCGTGTGCCCTTGGAAATGGGACGAAGTGTGCATGAGTGCTTCCAGATAGCTCACATCAAAGCCTTGGATGTTAGTTTGCTCAACGAGCCGCTCATCGGGGAAACCGGCAATCGCCTGTTGGGCTGCTTGCACTGATTCGACGACCAGATTCAACAGTTGCTGTTTTTCCATCCGCGAATCTGCCGAGAACTCCGCAGCTCGATCACGCTCATCGGTTAACCCGCACAACGCCACCGTTGACCATTGCCGTAGATTGCCTGACATATGCAACAACAGGTTCCCAATGCTGTTGAGCCTCGGTTGCGGTCGCCACCAGAGCTGCTCACCATCGATCTGCTGCAAACAGTTTTGAATCTTCTCAACCGCCTGGTCAAGCAATTTGGCAGTTTGTTGTTTAAATTCAGTTGCAATCGGGTCAATTTGCATCAGATGACTTTCGCGGAATATCGTGTAAATTGAATTGACATTATCGAGGAGAACCTGGTTGATCAAATTTTTTATTAGAGCATTTCTGCTGTTGCTTTCCGTAGTCGCGGTTTTTGTGGCGATCGGATATCTGCTACCTCGAGATTATGACATTGAATCCACGATCTACATCGAGTCTCCACCTGATGAAGTTTTCGGCTATGTCAATTCACTTCCCAACTGGCAGTTCTGGTCGAATTTCAGCGAACAGCAGGTTGAGAGTTTGAAAATTACTTATGGTGATACCAAGTCCGGCGTTGGCGCAGCTCAAACCTGGACTGACAGTCGAGGTAGCGGCAAGCTGTGGATTACCAAGAGCGAGGAACCGTCGCTGATTGAATACAGCCTTGAGTTTGCGAACTTCCCAACGATGTTGAGTCAGGTTGCCCTATCCAAAGAAGGAGAAGGTACACGCATAGCTTGGACCAGCGAAGGAACCTTACCGTCGGGATCGTTTTACGGGTATTCAGCCCTGCTCTTCCCAACTCATATGACGTATCAATACGAACAAAACTTGCAACGCCTGAAGGAAATAGTCGAGGCCGAGGACTAATTTGACGCCAGATTGACGCCAGATTTTGGACTTCATGTAACAAAGAGTGACTAGTTGGTGTAATTCCGAACAAGCTGTACTTTGCGCAATTGCATGCAAATCAAAGCTACTTACACTTTAAGATACCCGCAACCTGTCAGATCCAACTAGTTAGACCCGCGTTGAAGATTTCTAGATTTACAGCCCCCGTTTTGATCGCGCTGATTTTTGTGTGCGATTGTTCAGCCCAGATTCAAATCAATCCGGATCGGATAGTTTCCGTAAAGACTGCACCCATCGCCCGATTCGTCAAATTAGAATCTGCCGAGAGCATTTTGACTCCTGTCTCCGATACTCAATTTACGATCCTGCCTGGAATTGGAGGCATCGATCCAGACGACCCCCAAGCAGGCAGCGCTTTTTTCATCGGCTTGCAAGGCACGAAAGACACCGGTGCTACGGAAGACGCCGTCTTGAACGGCATTGCGGAAGTCATCGGGCAAGACCTGGCGTCTGAGATAGGTGGCGAATCGATGGATGTGATTTCGAATGAAAGACTCATCCTTCGCGGGCAAGACCCTGCGTCCGGCCGATTCATCGTTGAACTTGTCTTAACAATTCAAGTCACGGGGGACTTCCCACTCAACCCTGACAACTTGCCGCCGCAAAAATTCGACGCCAATAGCGACGGTGACCTGGAATGCATAGACATTACAGAGATCGGTATCTTTATCGGCACGGGAAGTGGCGGCACACCGGTGATGTTTGACCCGGAAGCGGGAACTCCGGAAGTAATCGCAGCCTTCTGGGAAATGATGGATTTTCAAGGCCAATTCATTTTCGATTTCGATGGAGACGGAATCGGAGACCGTGCCGATATTTCGAACTTGCCGGAATTCAACGGGCCGGGAGGAAGCTGGAACGGGTCGTTGGGAGTAGTATTTATCCCGGACGCAGACCCTGGCACTCCTCAAACAGCAACCGGCACAATGAGGACCAGCCAAGTACGAGTGATCTACCTTTCCAATCTGGATACGGAGTTCGGATTCGTGTGTGGCGACGTCAACCTCGATGGAGTCGTTGACCTGCTGGATATCAGCCCTTTTGTGCAACTCTTGATTGACAATGGGTTTCAGGACGAAGCCGACATAAACGCCGATGGAGCCGTTAACTTGCTGGACGTCAGCGGGTTCGTCGACAAGATTGTCGGGACTGACGGATAAACGCCGGATCGAGACGTAAAAAGTCGGCTTCATTCTGCGAATCTTGGGTTTTGGCGGCTCAAAATTGCCTGTTTTTTCCTGCAATTTCAATTAAAATGAAGCTACATCAATTAGTCCACTCATCACCATTTCGGCACCTGTGGTAGATTCACAGCGTCGCCAACTCCCATGAAACAGGTGCGCTGAAAATGCAAATAACATTCTTCACCAGAGTCCTTACTTTCACTGCGTTTGTAGCCTGCTGCGTTTCTACAGCAATGGCACAAATTGGTGATCCAGGAGGGGGCGACGAAGTAGATCCCATCTTGTTCTACGGCGTCAACAACTCTGGCTTTATCCAAAACGGACCTGGTGGTTCAGACAACCTTATCCTGTTTGAAGTAGTTCCGATTGAGGGCGACGAGGAAGGTGAGCCTATCCCCGTTGAAGAAGTTCCAGAAATTCTGTTTAGCGTCGTGGGTAACTTGGACGGTGATGATAACGATGGACTCAGTATCGGAACGTTCTCTGGCCTTGAATGGTCAACCGGTGAACCGGGAGTAGGCACCCTGATCGGATGTGTGTTGAACGATGGAGCGGGCAGTGGTGAGTTTTATCAGATCAATCCCAACACCGGTTCCACAACCCTGATTGGAAACAGCCCCGACGGAGTCGAGTTTTCCGACCTCGCCTTCAATCCAGTTGACGGGTTAATGTACGGCCTGAGAAACGATGTCACCGACGACGGTGATGGGGATCTTGAATTTGGTTTGAATACGATCTGGCTGGATTCAGATGGCGATCTGATCCCAGACACTCCATTGGGAAGCCGCATCTTTATCGACCCATTTTGCTTTGTGCCGCTCACCGGTTTGGCGAGTGGGTTAGCTTTCAACTCCCAAGGCCTTGTGTTCCTTTATGACAATGTCCAAGAACTAGTCCTTGCCGGCGGAGTAGATTCAGACTTCCCGGCCATTAGCCCATGCATCAATTTTCCTCTCGGAGCATCTGACCTCGACAATCAAGAAACGAGACAAGGCAACGGGCTATCAGTGATCGGCACTCAAGTTTTCATGGCCACGGATACGGAGGTTACCGATTTCCGCAACACCGTAATAAGTTTCTTCAATCTCCCGCCACCTAAAGATGCACCACCACCGGTTTACGCAGCTGGACGTTTCCCGTTTGAGTTTTTTCAAAACAACTTTCAAGGCTCCGCTTCGATCGGTGACTTGGTCCCCGCGATGGCTGACTTGAGTAACTTGCCGTCAACGTTCCCGGACAGTGTAGTCGTGAATCGAGGTACGCCAGGTGAAAACGCAATCCTCGAAGCATTGGTTGTTTCAGATAATTTCCGCTACTGCATCTCGCCAGAACCTTCGCCGCCTAAGGTGGCTCCGATCGATCTGACGTTTGCGTTCACCGTCCCCAATCCAAGCAACGTAACGCTGTTGGGAGTAGAAATTGAATCGATGGTCAACACGCCAAACGTGGAACATCTCGTCAAAGTACTAAACGTCAACACCGGCGAATTTGATGAGATCGATTCAGCGGCAGTTTCGATCGGGTCCGACGGAGACTTCACAGTTGATCTGTCAACGACGATCAGTGACTACTTGAACACGAGCAGTGGAACATTGACGGTCCGAATCGCGACTCGTCCTGTTGGACCCGTTTTGTTCTTCCCATGGCAGTTGAAGTACGACAGCATATTCGCCGTTGCCGAATAAGCTAGAAGAACAAACAACACTGTGCTTAGGCTTCAGAGCTTCAGTTTCTGAGTTGGGATACGCGCGGGCGGTTTTGCGGATCGCTGAAGAAATGCGGCCGCAAGCAATCGCTAGTGGGTGCTTTAGACCTGCTCCAGCGAAGGATTGATTCATTCGTTTCAAACAGTTACCCACTGAATGGATCGATCGACATGGGGAAAATCAAACGTCTGACTGGCAAGGCCAGTGACTTTTCCGGCATCGTGCTGAAAGCCGCAGCTCGCGGCGATCTGGTTTCAGTAAAACACTTCCTGAAGAAAAACCCGGCGTGGCTGAATCAGGAAGGCCCACACGGACGGACAATGTTGTGGGAAGCCACCTACAAAGGACGACTTGAAACTGTCAAAGAACTGATCAAACGCGGCGCGAGCGTGCATCCGCTGGGTTCGTACTACACGCCGATGCTGGTTGAATTGAGCCCGCTTGCAGTTGCCGTCGCTGCCGAACGAACTGAGCTGGTGGCTCTTCTAAAAAAACATGGTGCGAAGGATGACATTTACGCAGCGTGTCATCGAGGTGATTTGAAAGCGATCAAGTCTTTTCTGGCGAAGAAGAAAGCAAAGCTGATCAACAAGCCGGCGAAAGACAGGCCGCCAAGTCCGCGGATGGGCTGGAACCCGATTCACTACGCGGTTGCCGGGAAGCAACTTGAAGCGGTCAAATTGTTAGCCAATGAAGGTGCCGAGATTGTTGAACACATTCACCTTTTGCTTGACTGGGCGGAAGGTGACAAGGCGATAGTCAAGTTCCTGCGGTCAAAAACCAAAGGCAAGAAACTACCCAAACAGGTTTTCGCTTTCCAGGAACAGGCAACGAAAAAAGCTTCGCCGAAGGGCAAGATTCCGGCAATCGACCGGCCCAACTGGCTGGGTTTCCCGGAGCTGGTTGATGCTTGCCGAGGCAACCACAATGCTCAAGATCATCCCGAGCGAGTCCAACCGTTGCTTGATCGCGGGGCGAATGTGAACGTGATCGACTACAAGGGTAAAACTCCACTGCACCGAGCCTGCCAGGCGGGTTTTCTGAAGATCACCAAGCTATTGCTCGACAACAAAGCCGGCATTGAAATCGCCGACGACAAAGGCTGGACTCCACTTTTCGATGCAGCCTATCACGGCCGCACGGAAACTATTGCTTTGATGCTGAAGCACAAAGCCAACCTGCACCACACCAACAAACAGAACGAAACGGTTTTGTTCGCGGCGGCCAGACAAGGCCACTACGACGCGGTTGCGTTACTGCTGAAGAAGAAAGCGAAACGGCAGCAACAGAACAAACGGGGGCTGACAATCGTCGAGGTCATAGAAGCCAAGCCAACCTCAGATGTTCGCAAGAAAATCATCAGGTTGTTAAAGCGAAAACCGTAAAATGAAAGCTTGTTCAATGCATCGCACGAATCAAGCAACTACTCAGGGTTGCCGATCTTGCGAAGGTACTCGCTAAGCCGAGATTGCAGATCAATCAGCTGTTGCCAATGATCCTTGCTGATCTCAATGTTTTGTGCTCGATGAGCCACCCCCGCACCAGAAATCAATCGGCGGAAATGCATATGCATGAACTCCAGCATTTCTGACAACTGGGCAGCCTGCCCGGGAGACAACCGCTCGGGCAGCTCAGGAGGATCGATATCCAACAACGCCAATTGATATTCGGGGTCCTCTTTCCAATTTCGGTTGACTGACAGTTCATTGTCGCCTGAAGATCCAGAAGCGCTCAGCGCGTCCATCTTCCGGCCGTACTCGCTGGCATGCAGTTTCTCCAGGCGCTGGTTGATCTGAGACCGAGTACCAAACAGCAGAGTACTGCGGCCGACCGTGATCATGTCGCCATGTCGCAGGATCCTCAGTTGCACCTCTTCATTGTTGACCTTGGTTCCATTGGTGCTTTGCAGGTCGGTCAACACGAGATCATTGTGATCCAGTTGAATCTTAAGATGAAAGCGACTGATTCGCTCGTCATTTAACTGAATTGAGTTACCTTCTTCGCGGCCGATAGTTATCGGGGCCTGCAGGTCTTCAAATACCAGTCCCCGGTCCGCCCCGTCCAAAACACGTAGAGTAACTTCGCTCATAGTCAGTCAATTCCTGCCGACGGTCAATCGTTACCGCCGTAAATATGCTTGGCAATAGTAGTCAGGTTACCAATGTTCCATCAAAAAACAAAACACAAATAGATAGCTGCCAGCACGTCGAGAACAAGGTTCCAATCTGGAACAGGAAGGGGAATAGGGTACTGGTGAAGGCTTTCAAGTATCCTTAATTTTACTCATCAAGAAATCGCCAGACAATGATTTAATCAACCTGTTGCAATTTAGCGGATTTTCCGTATTCTGATGGATCAACACTGGTTAAGCACCCGTAGCTCAACTGGATAGAGCATCGGTCTTCGGAACCGAGGGTTGCAGGT
>CAZXLW010000007.1:0-84293 GCA_964641465.1 uncultured Pirellulaceae bacterium
TGTCTTCCACTATGCTTGAAACAGAAGGTCTTCTATTTGCTGTACAATGTTCGCCAGGTAGTGAAGACCAGGCTGGCGTCGAAAACGCTGACGAACTAATATCGTTGATGCATGAAACTGAGTTCCGGGCAACAAAATTGACACTACCGACCGATGCCAAATCAATTGTTGAAATGGTGTTGGATAAATCGGATGTACAAGGTTTTATACTTTACAATTTTGTCCGCCATGCGGGCAAAGACCCGAAACAACTGTTCGAAAACTGCAACGATGATGAACAGATGCTAAACAGATTTCGACAGTTGAAATTCCGAACGGACCAACGAAATTTCAGGTACTCCATCACTGAAAACATAACCGAATAAATCGGGTAGCCACGGGTTGCCATTGGCTTCAACCACGACCAGATCAGGTTGGATACAGCGTCAACAGTCTATTGATCGAGCGGGGGAGCTTCCGTTTTCCTGGTGGCCGACAATCAGCCTCGCGCCTCGTCGATAGGTCAGATATGACCAGGCCCATTGCATGACTACCAGCAGCCGATTTCGGAAGCCGGTGAGGAAGAAGATGTGAACCAGCAGCCAGGCGAACCATGCGATTCGCCCGCTCAATTGCCATTTTCCAGTTGCCACGATGGCGCGGTTTCGTCCGACGGTGGCCATGATGCCTTTGTCTTTGTATCGAAATGGCTGACGCGATTTCCCGTTCAGCTCTCTTAGAATCGTCGCTCCGATATAACGGCCTTGTTGAACCGCGACGGGAGCAACTCCGGGCAGCACGTTGCCGGAGTCGACGGCGTGAGCCAAATCGCCAGCCACAAACACATTTGAATTGGACGGAATGTTCAGATAATCATCCACAACGATTCGTCCCTGACGGTCCAACTCACATTCCAGACTCTTTGCCAGCGGTGACGCTTTGACACCGGCAGCCCAAATGACTGTGTTGGCCGAAATCTGTTCGTCGCCGACTTGAACACCATCGCTATTTACATTCGTGACCAGACTGTTGGTCCAGATTTGGACTCCCAGCGATTCCAGGTCCCGGGCTGCACGATCGGCAAGTTTTTCCGGGAACGCATTGAGAATTCGAGGGCCTGCTTCCATCAAGAACACACGAGTCGATTTCGCATCGATCGAACGGAAATCTTTGGCCAGGGTAAAACGACTCATCTCTCCGATCGCACCTGCCAGTTCGACTCCTGTCGGACCTCCGCCGATGATGACGAAGGTGAGCAGCTTCTTCTGCCGTTCCGGGTCTTCAATTCTCTCGGCGACTTCGTAAGCAGTCAGGATGCGGCGTCGAATCTCCGTTGCGTTCGCGATCGTCTTGAGCCCGGGCGCATTGGCTTGCCATTCGTCGTTGCCAAAATAGCTGTGCGTCGCACCGCAGGCTAACAACAAGTAGTCATAGTCAAGCGACCCAAAGTCAGCATCAATCCGATTGGCTCCGACGTCGACATTGGAAACTTCGCCCTGCAACACGCGTACGTTCTTGCTGGCAGACAGGATACTGCGGATCGGGGCTGCGATATCGGCTGGGTTCAATCCAGCAGTCGCGACCTGGTACAGCAATGGCTGGAACAAGTGGTAATTCTTGCGATCGACCAGCGTGATCTCGAGATCCGGTCGGTTGGAAAGCGTCTTGGCGGCGTTGAGTCCCGCGAATCCACCGCCAACAATTACTAATTTTTTGGCCATCACAACACCTGGCATTTGTTTGCAGGAATGAGCGATTGTGTCTTGTCGAGTGTTAATAACCAGCTGAGCAAGCCAGCCAGCTTTTTAATTAGATTCAGACTAATCCATTGGCCGGACTTGCAACAGACTGGACGCTTCGGTCAAGATGGGATTCAACTTACAAATAAATAAAGCCACTCCCTGCTGATTGAATGCTGCCAAGTCATGCCGTTTTGCAAGAATCCGTTTTTTGTCTGGTTTACAGGTCGTACCGGGTCCACCCATCTCTGTGACCTGCTCGACTCGCATCCGCAGATATACTGCCGCAAGGAAGATTTTTGTGAAGTGAAAGTGGACGATCCAACTACGATACCGGACGGCGTCCAGCAATACGCAATCAAAGAGGTCATGTTTACTCGGCAGCTGTTCACGCCGGCAGAGACAATTCAAAATCCTTCGGCGGAAACTGCGATTGGTTATCTGGGCGAGATTTATTCGCACGATGTTCTGGCCGCGGGATTCAAGTTTAAGTTTCCTAACCAGATCGCGGTGTACCCGGAGGTTGCGGAACATCTGCGCACGGTTCCAAACATCAAGATGATCGAGTTGACTCGCGACAATCCACTCAAGCAATCAATTTCACTGCGGAATGTGACGCGTTTGAAAGAGCTGGGGTTGAATCGGTCCGGCAACGCGGTCGCCAGTGTGGACTTGAAGCCAATGGATCTGGATGTTGAACTGGCTGTCAAACATGCGTACTACTTTTTGCGAATTCGCGAAGAGTTTCGCAGCTATACCGAGTCGTTCACGAATGTGATGCGAGTTACGTACGAACAGTTATGTTTCCAGCCCGAAGAAACAATGCCACGCGTTCTCGATTTTCTGGGCGTGGATTCCAAGCAGGGGCTGCAGTCCAAATTCGCCAAGACGACGCCTGATAATATGCAGGAAGCGGTTGCCAATTACGATGAATTGGTAACAGCAGTCCAAGGAACCGATCTGGAAAAGTACCTCGACTAATTTTGCGGTGCCATGCTCTCGCCTTTCCCACAAGAAGTCAACCAACTCCCAGCAACGTTCATGCTTACGCTAAGGGTGAGGCACTGGTAAACGCGGCGTGAGCATGCTTGGTCGGGCGGCACACATAACCACCAACGCTCGCGTAAACATGGCACCCATCAATTCGTGGTCCTTCAAAACTGAATTCAATAGTTTGTGTCCCTGGTTATTGTGTGCCATGCTCTCGCATTTCCAGCAAGAAGCCAACTCCCCGCATCGGCATGCTTACGCTAGGGATGAGGAACTGGTCAACGCGGCGTGAGCATGCTTTGGACGCTACGGCACCCATAACCACCACGGCTCGCGTAAACATGGCACCCATCAAACATGGCACCCTTCAACTCGTGGCATCCGTCAATTCAGGTCTGCCACTACAGGACTCCCAGTTCGGCCAACTCGGACGCTGTTTGCTCCGGCGATAGGAAATGGACTCCCTGCATTCCAAACGCTCGGCACGCTTGGATGTTCCGTTCGTTATCGTCGATGAACACTGCCGTTTCCGGTTTGATCGCATAACGCTCGCAAATGATCTCGTAGATTCGACGTTCCGGCTTGATCACTTTCTCGTGGCCCGAAACAACGATCCCTTCAAACAGTTGCAGGAACTCGTATTTCCGCAGTGCGACTGGAAACGTCTCCGCGCTCCAGTTCGTCAACGCGTAGACACGATGCTTCTTGTCGGTAGCGAGCTTGGTAAGTATGTCAACCGTCGGTTGGATTGGGCCGATCAGCATTTCTTCCCAACGTTCGTAAAACATCTCGATATACGAAGCGTACTTGGGATGCTTTTCAGCCAGTTCTTTGGTGCCATCCTCAGTCGTCTGGCCGCGGTCCTGTTGGACGAACCAATCAGGGTTGCAGACGTTGGACAAGAAGTAATCCAACTCCTGCTCGTCTTCGATGATGTTTTTGAAAACATGACGTGGGCTCCAGTCGATTAGAACTCCGCCCAAATCAAAAATGATGGTTTCGATGGACATCGCATTCGTTGCTATGTTGAGTTGGAGGCTTTCGGCTGTTTGATCGCAGCTCGAATGGCATTGTTGTTAACGCATCTGTTGCGACGCACGTCGGTATCGGAGCAGATGTTTTCCCCGCGTCTATTCGCTTGAGTTTTGATTGACGGCTTGCCTGGCAAGTGCAGCAGCGCCCATGACGCCGGCGTCATCGCCGAGCTGGGCAGGCACGATTTTGAATTCGTCTCGTAGCGATGCGAGCACTCGCGGCCGGGCGACTCGTTCGATCTCTTTCAAGATCAAGTCTGGCATCGCTTCGACCAATCCGCCCCCAAAGACGATGACGTCTGGTGCCATCAAGTGCACCACGGTCACAACACTCATCGCAAGGTAATGGCTGGCGTCGAGCAGGATTTTCTTGACTGCCTTGTCGCCTGATTTGACCGCTTCCGCCAACGCACCGCTGCGAATGCTTGATAATTCAGTTCCGGCATTTTCCATGATCGACGGTGCAGCACCACGGTACGCAGCTTGCGCGACCTGTCCGGCAATCGACAGTCTCGAAGCGACCGATTCCAGCGAACCCGGGTTGCCAGCGCCGTCCAATGATCCGCCGGGTAGCAACGGGATATGCCCAACCTCAAGGCAACTGGTGTTCTTTCCGCGGAACAAGCGACCTTCGTAGACACAACCTCCGCCGACTCCCGTGCCAGGAAAAATTCCCACCACACATCGCGCCTTTTGCCCGGCACCAAACTGATATTCACCGAACACTCCCGCGTCCACATCGTTGGCGATTTCGGCCGGGAAGCCAAACTCGTTTTCAATGCTCTTGCGGATTGGAATTTGTTCCCAGCCCAGGTTCGGAGCCTGCAGGATAACCCCGCGTTTGAAATCCAATGGCCCAGGGCAGCCAATCCCGAGCCCTTTGACTTGCTTGCGATCAATTTCAGCATCTTCAATCGATTCAGCGATCACGCTGTTGATGCGTTTGAGCCCGGCTTCCATGCCCTCGTGGCCTTTGGTTTTCTTGCGGCACTTACCGATCGGTTTGAAATCGGAGTCGTAAACGATCGACAACATTTTTGTGCCGCCAAGATCAAAGCCAATCCAATATTCTGCGTCATTCTTGTCAGAGGATTTTTGTTTTGCCATTTTTCGTCCCGTTACTCTTCTTCAGTTGAATCCATTCTTAGTGGCCAATGCCAAGCCGTGTAGTTTACCGTTTGTATCCGGTGATTGTAAGAATCCAGAACGTGCATCTGCTGCCGGTCGTCAATTGTCATGGCCCATGGTTGATGCATTTGTCCTGGTGCACGACCGGGCGTCCCCCACATCCCCGCGGATTTTCCGTCGCGAGCGAACTTCTGCACGCGGTGATTTCCGAACTCGCAGACGAAAACGTGCTCGCCTTCCAACACCACATCGTAAGGAAACCGAATTTGTCCGGCGTCGTATCCATGCGAACCCCAGGTCATCACGTGTTTCACTTCGTCGCCGGTCGCATCGAATACCTGAATCCGATGATTGCTGGCGTCCGCAACCCAGATGCGATCCAGCTCGTCCACGTCAAGTCCCTGGGGGCGGAGGAATTCACCATCTTCGGAGCCACGCCCGCCCCACTGCAGGATGAACTCGCCTTCCGGTGAGAATTTTTGAATCCGGTCGAATTCGCCGTACTCGGACACGTAGTAATTATCTTGCGAGTCCTGAACCACGTCCGTCACGTAACCGAACTCGCCGGGACCGAGACCTTGTTGGCCGCCAATCGTTCGCCCTTCATCCCGATTCCCGTCCCGATCGTAGAACAGAATGCGATGGTAGTGCGTGTCTGCGACCATCAACATGCCATCGTTGGCGACTGACAGTCCGCACGGTTTCCCCATTTTTACCTCAGGAGTTCTCCATGAGGTTACATATTGTTGATCCTTGTCAAACCGTTGAATGCGCCCGGTCATATCAACGATGAACAGATTCTGATCGTTGTCGATCGCAACCGCACGCGGCTTGTGGAACCTTCCATCGCCCAGGCCACGGCTGCCCCAGACTTTCACTTCGCTGGCAATGTCGGGAGCGTCAACGCAGCCGACAAGGCCTAGGGCGCAGCCGGCAAGGCCTAAGGCTATCAAGATCGGATAGAGTCCAATGGTGGCTTGGCAAGCCCGCGGAACTTTGCTCATAAGTTCGATTGTAACGTTTTGTTGCGAATTGTCGTCATTGTGTTGTCCCGTGGTTTTGGACGGCAGTTTGTCAAAAAGCTCGCTATCCGATATATTTTCATCCGCTCAGCGAAGTGGTTTCTGGGCAAGTATTTATATAGCCGGTTTTGGCTGAGTAACTGAATGGCGTCAATCGTAATCGATCTAAAAAACACGGACGATCACCGTGACGTCGTTCACCAAACCGTAGAAGCTCTCGCCGCTGGAAAGATTGTAGCGCTGCCGACCGAAACGGTATATGGCATTGCCGCCAGTGCTCTCAATAGCGAAGCCGTCGAGCGATTGAGCCAAATCAAGGGTCGTGACCCGTCTAAGCCCTTCGCCTTCGCCATCAAAAGCTACGAAGACGCGTTGGACTATGTTCCAGATATGTCGACGCTGGCCCGTCGGCTTGCTCGTCGCTGCTGGCCTGGACCGGTGACCTTGGTGCTGCCCAACGGGCATCCCGATAGCGTCGTCCGTCGGTTGCCAGACGAAGTGCAACAGCGAGCGGTCCCCAGCGGGACAATTGGTCTGCGAGTACCCGCCCACGAAACAACGCAACAGATTTTGCGATTGCTTGCTGGTCCGATCGTGTTGACCAGTGCCAATCTCAGCGATCAGGCCGACTGTGTCGATGGTGCGAACGTCGTCAAAGAACTCGGCGATGAAATCGACTTGATCATTGACGATGGCCGATCCAGATTTGGCCAGGCATCTTCGGTGGTGCAGGTCGACAATGGCGAGTTCAATGTATTGCGGGCCGGCGTCATTGATGAAAACACACTTCGCCAGATGAGTAAGTTCATTGCGGTTGTCGTGTGCACCGGGAACACTTGCCGCAGCCCGATGGGCGAAGTCTTGATGAAGAAACTGGCGGCCGAAAAACTGGGTTGCTCGTTCGACGAACTGGAAAAAGAAGGCGTCCGGATTATCTCGGCGGGTATCGCAGCCATGTCTGGTGGTCCGGCAGCTCGACAGGCCGAGGAAGTCGTCAAACAGTTTGATCTGAATTTGAGCGAGCATCGCAGTCAGCCGTTCACGGAGCGACTGGCGAGTTTCGCGGATCTGATCCTGACGATGACCGAAGGGCACCGGCAAGCGATTGTCGCGCATTGGCCGCAGGCGGCTCCAAGAACATTTGTCCTGCGACACGATGGCTTGGACGTTACGGACCCGATCGGCATGTCGGTCGAAACCTACGATGCAACAGCCCAGCAGATTCTGGAAAATCTCAAAGGCTGGATCGACAAGACGGATTTAAAGAGCTGAGGAAATCGAATGGTCGTAAGCATTGGAAGTGATCATCGAGGCATCGAGCAACGAGCCGCCATCGCCGCCGCCGTTGAATCAAACGGGCATTCCGTTGACGACGTCGGCACGCACACGACCGATTCGTGTGACTACCCTGATATCGCAGGCGAAGTCGCCAATCAAGTCGCATCTGGAAAAGCCGAACGGGGTATCTTGATTTGCGGTACCGGGATCGGAGTTTCAATCGCGGCCAACAAAATCAATGGCATTCGAGCCGCTGTTTGTCACGACGAGCGAACTGCAAAGTTATCTCGCAACCACAACAACGCCAACATCCTCTGCATGCCCGCCGATACTCTGAGCGGCGAACAGATGGCGGAGATCATCGGCATCTGGCTCGCCGAAGAATTCGAAGGCGGACGGCACGAACGGCGCGTCGGTAAAATCGGCGACCTGGAATCGAGCTGTTAACGTTTCTTGCTGTCGATTGGAATCTATCCTAAGGCAGCCGTTTCAAAGCATTGTTTGCAGCCTGTTATTTCGCTAAATCAACAGCAACGATTTCTTTGTCGTTGCGGATGTAGGCTGTTCGGTTTGCGTACGCGGGATGCGACCAGACGACATCGCGTCCGAACGATTCTCCCGTTGGTTCGAGAACATGGAAGCTGCCTAAACCCGAATAGCCTTCTTTCGTGAGTTCCGACATCATCAGATCGCCAACTTCATTCATCACCAGATAGCGGTTGGACTTGCCGATCCGAGTCAGAAACGCCGTTCCATGACTTACTCTCCGTTTGGCATCGGGGCGAGTTCCGGCAAATGTTTCCCAATACCGATCGCCGTTCTTGCTGTTGACCGCGATCAGTTTCCCGATCGAGCAATCGCTGCCGTAGATAACTCCGTCAACGAACAACGGAGTTGCATTAGCGCCAAAAACGGAATTGCGTGGATTCCCTCGCCAGACTTCCTTGGCTTCCGGTTTATCTTTCGCGAGTTCGATCATCACGGACACGTTGCCGATCCCACTGGCGTACATCATGTTGCCTTCGATCACCGGTCGGCAGATCGACATCTCGTACAACGGTTTGATGGGAATGTTCCAATGTTCTTCGCCAGTTCCCGGATTCAAGCTCGAAACGCCTTTCGGGTGATACGCGATCAGTTGTCTGGTTCCGCCTTGTTCAATAATGGTTGGCGGGCAGTAACCAGCCTTTGTGTCGAGTGCTTTCCATTTCACTTCGCCGGTTTTCTTGTCGAGGGCCACGATCCCCTGCCCTGCTCCACCGACCATCGTGTACAGCACGTCGCCATCAACCAGCGGATGCGAAGAAAAACCCCAGATCGGAACCTCCGCACCGAAGTCCTTCTTGAAACTCTTCGCCCAAACGAGCGAACCGTCTTTCGTTTTCAGACAACGCAAGTCACCTTCGCTGCCAAGGATGTAGACGTGATCACCATCGACTGTGGGCGTGCAACGCGGACCGGCTGGATAGGAAATGCTGTACGGGCAATCGTACGAATGTTGCCAAAGTTCCTCGCCAGTTTTCTCGTCCAATGCGATCAGGCGTTCCTCTCCTTGCAAGCTTGCACGTTGTTCGGGGTTGTTGAACGCCTTCCCACCAGACTTCTTGTAATCGAAAACGAAGACTCGACCTGCGGCGACTGCCGGTCCAGCGTACCCACCGTTAATCGGAGTCCGCCATTTGATTTTCAAGCCATCATCCGGAATCGAATCGACAATTCCCGTTTCCTGATACACGCCATCACGATTGGGACCCATCCACTGCGTCCAGTCATCGGCGTCAGTGGTGTTCACACAATCCGTAAAACACAAGATCGCGGTGATAAGAATTAGTCCCAAACAAGAATGTCGCTTTCGCACAGTGTCACCTGTAAACGGGTAGGTCGAATAGTGATCGTCCATTGATTCTAACGTAGACAGAGCATAGCGAAAACAAGCTGTGCTGAAATTGCGTGGGCGTTATGAAGTGGCAAACAAAGTGACCAAGTGGCCCGCAAAAATTGAACTGAATTGGAAAGTTTGTGTCCCTGGTTTTGGGGTGCCATTTAGTTTTGGGTGCCATGCTCTCGCCTTTCCCACAAGAAGCCAACCAACTACCAGCAACGGCATGCTTACGCTAGGGATGAGGAACTGGTCAACGCGGCGTGAGCATGCTTGGGCGGTGCGGCACACATAAAAACCAACGCTCGCGTAAACATGGCACCCAGAAATTCACGTCTGACAGGCGACTCATTGTTTACGGAACTCGCTTGATTAACTTTCTTTCTTAGTCGACTTTTTTGGTTTGGTTTCCTTCTTGGCAATCGCATCGACATCGGCGGCGACATCGCCGTATCGCTCCCAGCCTTTCTTGATGTTCTCTTCTTTCAGTTCATGCCACAGAGCCAGAATCTGCGATTCGGAATTGGAAACACGAACTTCGCGAGTCAACGGCGTCTTGCGAGACGGACTGAAGTCGGCATGGTATGCAACGAAAGCCGGGAAGTTGTCGCTCTCGTTTTCCTTGTTGGTTTTCCACAGCAGGAACTTGCGGACCAGCTTTTCACCTCGCAGCGTTTTGACATAAACCTCGCGCTGGAGCAGTTCGCTTTTCGGCAGGCTTAACTCCGTCGTGTCCGCATGGGCCATCGGGATCGGCACGATGTCGTCGATTTGCTGGATGCGAGTATCCTCAATACTCGCCGTTTTATCTTCTCGCAAACGCAGGAACTGAGGCGAGATCACACTTACCAGCGGCAGCCGGCGAAGGACCTTGTATTCGTTGTCGCCTTCATCCCAACGCAAAGCCATGCGATTCACCGGACGGCCTCGCGTGTTCTGCGCGACCAGATCGAGGCAACTGATTTCGATAACCCATTCCGGCCGAACCATCTGGTACGCGACATGATCCGAATTCACTTCCGCATATTCACTTTCGACGACCATGTCCTGCAGGTCGCTGAGCATCGTCCGCCGCAGGTCTTCCGAAAAACCGCCTCCGACCCGACCAAGCAGATGAAACGCGCCGTCACGCCTGCGAACCGCCAGCAGCAAATCATGCATCATGCCAGCCCGCTCGTCGGTCGATTCCGTAAAACCGATGACGACGGCGTCGAGTGTGAACAGTGGCTTGAGTTTGAAACTTCCCGCAGTGTCACTGCGAACGACAACCCCTTCCGCGCCTTCTTTGTCCACCCAACTGGCGAACAGTTTTTCGACTTCCTTGGAAGAAGTAGCCGCAACCGTTTCGACCAGGTGCGCGGTCTTGCCTTTCTCGAATGTCTTTTCGAGTGTCTCCCAGGTCTGCGAATACGGCTGCGAAATGGTCTCGCCGTTCAGTTCGATCAAATCAAAAACGGCAAACCGTATTCTCGCCAACGCCTCTTCGCTCTCTGGGTGCCGGAGCAAAGAGACGGAATCGTGAACTCGACATCGCCGATCTTCCTGGACATCAACGTAAATCTCACCAGCGATCATCGCGCTTTCGATGTTGGCGGCGACCAATTGTTCTTTCAGCTCATCAAAAAACGGCAAGCCGACTCGCACCGTACCGCCCGGGTTAACCGTGAACAGTTCCCCGCCGCGAAAAATCGCGACATTGAACTCACCGTCCAACTTGCGGCTGATCAACAGCGGGCTGTCCGGGACTCGACGCGAAATGTCGTGCCGCGCCAGTGGGATCAGTTGCGATGCAACGTAACGTTTGTACTGTTGAACGGCAGGCAGAAGTTTTGGGTCCGCAATCGAAGTCGCTGGACCGGAAAGGTATTTGCCGAGCACGACTGAAAGCAGGTTTTGCTGGAGGATGGGATCAGGCATCGATTAGGCCTCCGTTTCCTTGTCTTGGTCCTTGGGTGATTTCAATTCCATATTGGACAAATGCAATCGCAACAAATACTTGTCTCCCCGGACTCTGCCCTCCAGGAATCCGCGGTACGGTATGCTGCCACGTCGCAGGATCAACGGTTGATTCGATTTCGGTCCGGCGCCGAGAATCAACATGCTGTTTCGCTTATCCAGTTCACTGGCCATTTCAAACAAGAAATCGTAGGTCAGGCCGTTGATGTGAGTCAGCTGAAGCTTGTTCTGGAAAACGAACTTGCTGACCGCTTCTGTTTTTTTGATAAACACTCCAGACCATTGCAACGGGATCTCGCTCGAAACGTTGGGGTTGGTTCGCTCCGCCGGACGCCGGTCACGCTCTTTACCATCCGGAGTCCGAATGACTTCGTATTGCATCACGCGATGAAGAATCTCGTTGGAGTCATTCACGTACGCACGGGAGGTGTTGAACAGGAACGAGCCGACGAGTTCCATGTCGACATCTGCGTCCTGGTTTACCAACAGTTCAAACACATCCTGCTCGGACTCTTTCGCGGTCGTCGACAGGGCTTCGATGTCGTGGTCGATCGTCGATTTCAGGAATCGTACGTTCCTGGCTTGCCGGCCTTCGTTGTCGATCCAACGCACCTGAAGAGGAACCGTAACGCTCTCCATGTTGACGACTGCGTCCCGTCCGGCATTATTGCAAAGGTTGATTTCTGGCATGGTTTTCTACTACTTGAGTGCTTGGCAGGCTACTGGCTTACATCATTGAAAAGTCCATCAGGTCGGTTTCTTCCGTGTCTTCGTCGGAGACAGGCGTGGCGACTTGTTGCAGGCCGACGAAATCGACGATGGTTGATTCGCCGACCACAAAGAAAATTTCCTGATCTTCATTGAACAGGATGAAGCCCACGTCGGCTTCCAACCCGCCCCGGTAGCTGTACGGGAACTTGAAAATCGCTCCGTCGCTTAACTTGCTGATCAACTCTTCTTCAGTCGCAGATTCCGAATCGACGTTCAGGCGATAAATTAACCGGATGTTGTGGTCCAGATAATCATCCATCGTCGTTTCCTGAGTCAGCTCGATCGGTGCCGCGAACGACGATGGGACCGGTGTGATCTCGTTGCCTTCCAGGTCGATTGGCTTGAGCTGAGTCTTGTCGGTCCACTTACCGTCAGCCGTCATCTGGCCGATTCCGGTACCGCCTTTGCCAACCAGCGTCTTCCCGTCTTCCGCGAGCGTCGCCAATTCACATGACTGGTCGTTTTCGTCTTGAACGACCAGTTCTTTGAACCCGTACAGTTTGCTGCGGTCCACTTTTTCCATTTGGAAGACTAATTGTTTTCCATCTTGCGAGAAGCGAATTGGTTTAGGCATCGGGGAACTGCGTGCTAGCGTTTGGTTTTTGTTCTTGAACTGACATAAGTTAAACACGAATAATGGAACGGTGCAAACGATTGCCGGAAAACTCGTAAGCGTTTGCGATGGTTTTGCACAAATGTAGGAAGCCTTTGAGGCTTATTCAGATCCAAAGGAGTGAATGTGATGTTGATGGCGTTGCTATATAACGAAGATGGAAGTGTTGCAGCCGCAGCGCCCGCATGTGACCAGGTTCCGTATGGTGAAGTTTACTGGACGGATATCTTCGCGGGTGACCTTCCCAGCGGTCCATTGTTTGAAACAGCATATATCTCAGTCAACAACGCAAACTTGCGGCGGCGGTTATTGTTGTTGGGTTTCGATGACGAAATCTGCGGAATCGATTTGGCCAACGAATTGGAATCCAACACACGCCCAGACTATTTGCCAATACGCGCTGCGTAAAAAGCAAACGATCTAGTGGTCATTCCAAGCTGAATTGAATAGTTTGTGTCCCTGGTTTTGCGGTCCGCATGTAGTTGTTGGGTGCCATGCTCTCGCGATTCCAGCAAAAAGCTAACTCCCCGCAACGGCATGCTTACGCTAGGGATGAGCCAATGGTCAACGTGGCGTGAGCATGCTCGGGCGGTACGGTACACTTAACCACCAACGCTCGCGTAAACATGGCACCCTGGCTCGCGCGCAGCATGAGCACGTTTAAGCTTCGCGCCAAGATGGCACCCGTCAATTCAGGTCTGACGAACCACTCGCAATCGTTCTTCTAGTCAACCGCAGGCATCACAGCTTCAGACTTCCTGCACTTCAGCAAGATGTAAGCCGATGGCACAAAGATCAGCGCGAGTATTGTTGCGCCGCCGACGCCGCCGGCTATCGCGATTGCCAGTGGAGGCCAAAATCCTCCTCCGCCAAAAATCAATGGAGCGAATCCAGCCATGGTGGTTAGCGACGTAGAAATAATATGTCGCGTCGAACCAGCTACCTCTTTTCGAATTTCGTCTCGGTCTCCGGCTCGGGCGGCTTCGTTGCCCTGGATTGCTGCCAGCACCACGATCGAATCGTTGATCGCGACTCCGATCAAACCCATCGTTCCAACAATCGCCATGAATCCGAACGGGTAACCGTACAGCCACAACGAACCCATCCCCAGCCCGACGCTCAGCGCGCCGACGGCGCCGATCATGGCTGCCAGTCGGAATGATCCGAACGACAGCACCAATGTCGCGACCATGAGAACCAGCAGCACTCCAACACTGGCCATCAAGTTTCCGATCGCCTCGTCCCGTTTGGCTGCTTCGCCGCCGTATCGGATCACGTAGCCTGGCGGCAATTCAAGGCCGGATTCGGCAAGTCGTGTTTGGAATTTACTCAGTACTTCTGAAGGCAGAACTCCCGCCGGGATGAACACCTGAATCTCATTCATACGGCGTCCGGCCAGGTGTGGGATAGATCCAAAGTCAGCGGTTAGTTCCATGTTGGCCAACGCACTGAGCGGAATGCCACGGTACCTTCCAGACGAAGCTGATGCAGAACTCGCGTTCCCATTGGCAGGAGGCACCAAGTCGACAGAGCCCAGTACCGACACATTTTCGCGGTCCTGATCTCGCAGACGAACTCGCACCGGCAACTCTTCCGTTGCCTCGATCACGCTTCCACCTACGGAGCCTTCGGTGTACGCGTCGACCTGTTGCGCGATGTCCGTCAGGTCAAGCCCGCTGGCTCGGGCACGTTCTTCTATGACTGCCAATTCGAGCTTAGGCAAAACATCCTCAAGTTCCGAACGGGTGTGCAACACTCCCGGCGTGTCGACCAGAATCTTGCGGACGTCCGTGCCGATCTGTTTTAGCTTGTACAGGTCCGGGCCGAAAACTCGCACTTCGACTGGCGCGTCGAACGGGGGACCTTGTTCCAGTTGGCGGACCAGAACTCTGGCTTGAGGAAACGCTTCGTCAAGTTCCAATTGGAATTTGTGAATTTCGCGCGCGATGTTTTCAGCACTGTCCAGTTGCACGATGGCCTGCCCATATTGGGACACGCGTCGTTTCCTGGCGATCAGGTTGTAATAAAACGTTGGCGCGCTTTCGCCGATGAACCAGTCGACCCGCAACACATTTTCTTTTTGCATCATATGCTCACGCATTTCTTCAGCAATGTTGAGTGTGCCAGTTACCGAAGCCTGCGGGCTGAGTTCGATTTCGATGTGAAGTTGATCACGATCTGCCGGTGGGAAGAACTGCTCTTCCAAATGGCGAGCTTGTATCAATCCAAGGATCGGAAACAGTATGCCGAGTCCGACACCAACGAGCGGTTTCCGCATCAAGAATGCTAGGAATTGCTGATACACGTCGGCCAATGCCGGGAAGTAAATCCCGTCGCGAAGCCAGCTGGTCGAGTTCTCGGAGTGGCTGTCCTCGGAGTGGCTGTCGTGTGAGTTCAAAACGGCAGCGATGGCGGGAACAATCGTCATCGCTAACGCGAACGAGCTGAAGATTGCGACGATGACGTTGATGGCGATCGAGCCAACGAATTCCCCGGCTGGTCCAGGCATCAAAGCGATCGGAGCAAACGCGAACGCTGTGGTCAGTGTTGAACCAAGCAACGGGAAGAACAAGTGGTTGACTGATTTGGCAACCGCTGCGGTGGCGTTCAATCCCATCCGCAGTTTCGACGAGACTTCATCGACCACGACAATCGCATTGTCAATTAACAGCCCCAGCGCGATGATCAGACCGGTGATCGACATCTGATGGATCGGTATTCCCTGGAATCGCATACTGGTCAACACCATCAACGAAGCCAACGGCAACGCGAGAGAAACAACGACGGCATTTCGCCAACCCATCAGAACCAGAATTACAACGAAGACTGCCGTTCCACCAATCAACAGATTGAAAACCAATGTCGACAATCGAGTTTGCACGTAACGGTTTTGGTCAAAGATGACTTCGGCGCTTAGCCCGCTGGGAAGTTGTGTTTGGAAATCCTCGATCGCCAATTTTGCTTCAGTCGCCCACGAGTCGATCTGGTTGTTCAGTCGTACGTATGCGCCGAGTGTGATTGCCGGCTTCCCAGACACGATGGCAACGTTGATTTGCGGTGTCTCAACCGCCTTGGTAACGTCGGCAATGTCTCCCAGACGAACAAAATTTCCACCGTCGCCAAAATAGATCGGGACCTGTTCAATGCGATCGACTGACTTGAACTCACCGGACACTTCGATCAACAGGTCCGTTTCCTGTCCACGAACGAGACCGGCTGCGATCTTGGAGTCGCTGTTTCGAACCTGCCGTGAGACTTCAGCGGCAGACAATCCCAATGCGGACGCCTGCTGCGAATCGATCAATACTTGAATCTCTTCTTCCGGATCGCCATATGTTGTTACTTTTTCGGTGCCACGCACGTTCCGCAGCCGCTCTTCCAGTTGCTTGCCCCAGCGTTTAAGAATTCCGTAATTGGGTTCGGTGTCGACATCCCAGGTAACCGCAACCAGTAGGGCGAACGCTTTGAAATCAAGTTCCTGGTACTCCGGCTTCAGCGCACCTGCTGGCAGCTCGCTGGCGACATCGTCCAGACGATCGCGAAGCTTGGACCAGACTTTGTCGGCATCTTCCACTTCGTCACGGAGCTCGATCGAGATCGCTGAAAATCCTTCCTGACTCGACGACCGCAGTTCTTTGATCTCGTCAATTTCGTGCAGTTCTTCTTCGATCTTCTCAGTCACCAATGACTCGACACGAGACGGGTCTGCGCCGGGGAAGACGGTGTTAACGAAACCCGCACGCTCAACCAACAGCGGATCTTCCATCCGTGGCAACAGCACATACGAAGACAGCCCGCTGACCAGGATCAAACAGATCGCCAGCATCGTCAATCGCGGGTGTTTCAGGAACCAGGTGTTCATGGATTTTGTTGCTTACTTTGTGTGCGTTGCTCGCGCTGGGCTTGCTTGAGCACCGGTTGGACTTTTTGCCCTTCGACGATGCGATGAGTCCCTTCGACGATGACCTGGGTTCCCGAATTGATTGAGCCTTGAACCAGTGCGCGGTCGCCGTCAGCGTAAACCAGTTGCACGTCGGTGCGGATTGCCTGCGAGGAATCTTCGTCGACGATCATCAGCGACCATAAACCTCGGATGCCGTTAGTCAGTGCCGAGGACGGTACCCAGAACCCATCTGCGGGGATTTTGGTTGCGATTTCAATCTGACACAGTTGCCCAGGCAAAACCGTCCCGTCCGCTTGCCTGGCAAGTTGAAAGATCAGGTTCTGTGTTCGCGTGGAAATATCAAGCTGTTGGATCTTCGCGATCAGTGTGGCCGAAAATTCACGTTCGCCAACCACGATGCTGAACTGTTGATCGACCTTCAGTTTCCGGGCCGTGTCCGCCGGGATACCTATGACAGCCTCCAGGTTATCCGATTCGACCAGTTTCAAAAGCGATTGCGAAGCTGTTGCGATCCCGCCGGGATCGACCATGCGTTCGACGATTCTTCCGCCGAACGGAGCAACGATCGAACTCTTTTCGATTTGAACATCAATTTCTGCCAGTGAAGATTCCAGCTGCTTAACGGCTGCTTCCTGGGCAACCAGCCTTTCGGAGCGGGTGCCGGCTTCCAGTTCTTTGAGCTGATTCTGAGTTGAATCGACTTGGGATTGCGCGGAGCGGAACGTGTACAAGGCGCGATCGTACTCTTCTTTCGAGATCGCGGAGCTTTTACGCAAGGACTTACGTCTGGTCAGTGTTAGTTCTGCCAGTTTCATGTTGGAATTCGCTTCCTTCAACTGAGCACGCATCGAGTCAATCGTTTGTACGCGTGGGCCAGCCTGCAACTCGCTCAGTACGGCGTTTGCCTGCGCCAGCGATGCGGCAATCGCGGCGTGCCTGGCTTGTAAACCCTTGATGTCCAGAAACGCCAACGCATCGCCTTGTTTGACCAAATCACCTTCGTCACACAGGACGCGATCGACTCGTCCAGTCAATTCGAATCCAAGGTCCGCCTGGCGTTTCGCCCGGATGGTTCCTGTGTAAGTTCGCTGCTGCTCGATTTCGTCGACGAACTCGGCGTTCGATACAGTGACCGGCAACACTCGGATTTCCGTTGCAGGATCCAAGGTCACATTGCCTGGTCCGGCGAATTGCCAATCCAAGGCTCGGGCCAGTCCGATCAACAGCAGCATGATTAGTACCACGCCGACGGCGGTAAACGCCAGTCGCCGCCGCTTGCGAGAAATCGAACTTCCCGAACTTGCTTTGGCTGAGCTGTCATTGCGTGAACTTCCGTTGGACGCGTTCTCGCCTGCGTCGTTGGTGACTGAATTCGAAACCGTTTTTTTGGAGGTGCCTTTATTCATCGCTGAATACCTCCTTGCCAATGTTGGCAATGATCTCATTGCGATCAAATTTACTGGAATGAGGAGTCCAACCGTAACCATCCAATAGAACCGACACGTGGGTTCGTACCGTTTCGTAAGGCTCGCTCATCCCCAGTCGTTGCATTGAATCCAGCGAATCGGAAGTGAGTACGATGCTGTAGGCACCGGTGGTCAGTGACCACAGACCGAATACCAGATCTTCGGGCGTCATGTGATCGGGAAGCTCTAGTTCTCCGTTAGCGATGGCATCACGCGTGATGCCGGCCACAACCGCCATGCAATTCGTTTCGCAGGTTTGAATAACCGAGCGTCGTTTTTCAGAAGTCTTTTCCCAGACGCTGTCGAGTCGCAGGATTTGTTCGAATCGGAAGTGCTCGGGCGATTCTCTGACGAAACGTTCTGCCGCGTCACCGATCGCCAGCATTCGAAACCGTGTACATCCGCGGAACTGCGCGGCCTGACGAAACATATCGGTCCGCTTGGTCATCGTTTCGATAGCCAGCGAAATGACAATCTCTTCTTTGCACGAAAAGTGGTTGTAGACCGTGCCTTTGGATAGCCCCAATTCGGAAGCGATGCGATCCATATTCAGACCGTGATAGCCGTCCTTCACGATCATCGGCCGAGCGACTTCCAGAATCCTGGATGCGCGGTTTGCGATTTCCTGTTGTTTCGGAGTGAGAGTGTTCATTACTCAATTTTCTGACGAACCGTCAATAAAGCAAATCGATAGCCAAAAATAAGGCAGAAGTTGCGTTCTTTACCCTAGTTTAGCCGCATCTATTGGAATAAGCGGTGTGACGGAATGTCACAAAAAAGAAGCAGGATGGTGAATATCCTTACAGCTGCCGAAGAACCGCAGTTATTTTCCTTTGGTTTTTGCCGACCAGCTGCCCGTGCGCAATTCATGACCTACTCGTCATCATTCGCAGATGACTATAGCCGCTGGTAGTGAGCCTGGGCCGGCTTCCGGTGTTTTCGACTTTTGAGCATGCGAGAGGAAGCTGACTGCGTTAGACCTCGTTGGCTGCCTTTTTGCGACCAACAATCACAAGCAGGATGATCAACCCGACAACAATTGCAAAGGCCACTGCGACGAAGGCGATGACGATGATCACTCCCAATCTCAAGTCGTGTCTAAATTCTAATTCCGATGGTTGAGCATCTCCCACAACCTCATGTGCAGGTGAGATTTCTACAGGTGAGATTTGTGCGTTTGCCGGAGAAGCCTCTACGGATTCCGTTGGAACGAATGGTACGGCAGGCGTAGGATCGGTGGCTGCTTTGGCTGATTCGACCCGTTGATTCGTGGCAAGCGAATAGAAAACCACACCGGATGCACAAATGGCACAAATTCCCACCCCAAGAAACAAGAAAACGGCGAGGAGAATTTTTGTCAGTGTTGAAGCGTGAGTTTGCCCCGTTGACTCTTCGCTGGCTGCATAGCCATTACCAGACTTTATTGGGGCAACGGGAGCGTTGTGGGCTGGATCGCCATCCCCAATTAATGATTGGAGCTGGGTGACAAGTCGCAACGCACGATCGCCATCGACCTTCTTGATTTTTAGTATTGCCGAACCGTGTTTTGCAAACGAGGCATCTTGAAACGCGTCTATGGAATCGGCTTGTACTTCGATCGCGTGCGACCCCCATCCATGCTGGAAGTCGACTCGAACAAGTTTGCTTGCCGGAATAATAATTTTTTGCACGCCGGAGGTTGGTTCACCAGTCACTCCATTTCGAACGTCAATTTCCAACTCAAGGCTATTCCCATCTTTGACTGATGCGAATCCGTAAATGTAATGCCAAGTCGTATCACACCGAAACGGAACAGCCAACTTTCTCGGTTTGGACGCAGTAAACGAACGCTCCTCGGAAGCAACACTTGGCGTCATTGACGGGTCAGACTGTTGCGCGTTGGTCACCGCTGATTTGATCAGGCTGGCCTGTTGGTAGCGACGATCGGGTTCTTTTTCCAGCGTCTTCATGACAACGTCATCCAGTTGATCGTTGACGTTCGCTTTTTCACTGGGCAGAGAAAATCGACCGATGGGCAGTTCACCAGTGAGTAATTCATAAAACACGACACCCAGCGAATACAAGTCAGCCCGATGATCTACGTCATCCGGTTTCTCGATCTGCTCGGGAGCCATGTACTTCAGCGTTCCCATGACTTGCCGCGTGTTCGTCAGTGTGAAATCCTGAGCAGAAGGGTCCAGCAGTTTCGCCAAACCAAAATCAGCGATTTTCACGTCGCCATTGGTGTTCACAAGAATGTTCTCTGGTTTGATGTCCCGATGAACAACCCCTTTGTCATGAGCATATTGGAGTGCGTCACAAATTTGTGGAATGACGAACATTGCCTTGTCGGGGTCCAAAGTCTTCGCTTGTATCGTATCCCTTAGATTGACGCCGTCCACGTATTCCATCACCAGGAAATACATCTCTTCGGCTTGCCCAAAATTAAAAACGGTCACAATGTTGGGATGCGAAAGTTTGGCAAGCGTCCGCGCTTCACGCATGAATCTTTCTGCAAACGTTGGGTCGTTGCCTAGTCGAGGCGACAAAATTTTGAGGGCGACCAAACGATCCAGGCTCTTTTGCCGAGCCTGATATACGGCTCCCATGCCGCCCTGCCCAATCAGGTGCAAAATCTCCAGATCCGGAAATCGGTTGACCAAATGTTCAGCACTAGGGGCAGCAAACGGTTCCGACATGCCTCCGTCAGGCATTGCCGCTGTTGGGCGATTGGGATCAGGCCCTTGCATACCCAAACCTAACAGGCATTGCGGGCAGATGCCGCCGGGAGCATCTGACGGAAGGGGCGAGTCGCATTGTTGGCAATTGGCGGTAGAGCTCATGGCTGTCCTGATTTTTCGTGATTTCTCTTTCTACCTCTATTTAAACGAACTGTTTCCAGAGGTTACAGAGAAAACGAAAAAACAACCCAATTGATGAAAACAAGCGAATTATTCGGCGGAAAGTGCCTTAAACAACTCTCGTAGCTCTTCATCAACTTGTTCAGGGGATTCCACCGTGCGTGCAATTTGTAAACGAAGTTGCTGTCCGTATCGTTCTCGCATTCTATGGACCGCGACTTTGACCGCACCAGGTTTCATATTCAACTGTTCGGCCGTTTCTGCGTAAGGCAGACTGGAATCGCCAGTGATGTTGCCCTTGAGAGATTCAAACAATTGGCCCTTTCCGCTTTCGACGTATTGCTGACGGACCGCGTCGAGTACTTGATTCAAAACCGTGATCGCCCAATTGCGTTCGAACAACTTTTCCGCAGTCGATGTCTGCTCCGGTTCGCGTTGATAGCGACTTTCGGCATCATTGAAGTCGAGACTAACCTGCTTGAAATCGCCGCCACGTTTTTGTGTTTGCTTACCGCGCCAATCGTTTTTCAAGAAATTGTCCAACGCCGCGAGCAGGAACGTTCGAAACCGACCACGCGTTTGATCGGCCAAAGCGAGTCTGTCCTTCTCCAGCAGCTCCGCAAAAAAAGCTTGTGTCAAATCTTCTGATTCTTCGACACTGTGGCCGCGGCGACGAGCGTATGCATATAGCGGATACCAATAAATCTCGCACAACTGAGACAGCGCCGCTTGCTGTTCCGTGGAATTCTGTCCCGCTTCAATGACCATGCTCCAAGAAGTCGTCGCAAAACGCTGGCTACGCTTTGCGAATTCGCTGGAGTCGGATTGCTTGTTTGCATCTGAGGACATTGATGTACTTTACCACGCGAATGCAGCTCCAGTCCCAGCGAGCGGCGGGCAGGACAGGATGCCGGTAGCTTTACATCAAGATATTCTACCACGTCTGGAAATTCCACCTCGCATTACTGGCACCGTGTCGGAAGCAATGCAGGTAGGTGTGGTTGCGACCGAAGAAGCGTTGTCCCTTGGTAACAGCTTCCGTCGTTCTAATGATATTGATTCGGATGGAAGTATGAGGAAACGGGTCTGTTGGAGCGGGCCTGACGTCGCCGTGGACCGTACCCAGTTCGTTCGAATTCGCCGTATCCGTAACCGCCATCACCGCACGAATCGCAGTCTCCACCCTCGGACGAATACGCCCAATGGGCACGGCGAGGGTTGGTGCATTCGCATTTGCTGTGGGTGCTGGTTAACTCCAGGCAGTCGCAATGCCCGCGCCACTCGTCGCAACATCCGCGTGCGGAAACGCCAAAAATATCTCCGCGAAGGTTGGCGTAATATCCGTCACCCCAGTACTTCGTGGTCGAGTCAGCAAATTGGCTTTCGAAATTCGCACGACTTGAATTGCCACCAAAACTTCTGCCGCCATCGAATCCAAAACCGCTACTTTCGAAGCCGCCGTTCCAATTGCCGCCGCTAAAATTCTGCTGTTCGTATGGATAGGCTTCTTCCGGATAGCCACCTCCGTTGTAGCCAGCTCCGCTATAGGAAGGTTGGTCGTAGGGGCCTGGAGCATAGACTGATTGGGGAGGCGCTTCTTGCCGCGTGCGAGTAGTTACTCGGAATCGCTCTGGCGTTCGGGGTTGCCGAGGCGACACGCGTACGCGAGATTGACTCTCGCGATAATTCTGGGCCAGCGCCTGGTCCCAATTCAGTCCTGTGAACAGTAAAACAAACAAGCAAGTCAGCGCGATTCGCATGGCATAACCAGATTCAGTTGATGGTGAACGTCTTCTGAGTTATCGGTTGAACCTGGCCGGCGTATCCGAAATACAGGAACATCCGTTACTTCCAACCGTATCGCGCAAATCGCCTGTAAAGTTTCCAAGCTGCGCACCTCGCCTCAATATCGCTATCAGCTGTCAATCAATCGTGTGAAACTGGCTGGTAACAAAGCGTTTACGTCGTTTGCAGACCTCTCCACCCGCTCTTCATGGTCGTTTTCGGGAGCAGGAAAAATTTGAATTTGGCCCGGGATTCGAATAATCTTGAGGGAGATGATTCACATTTTGTTTTGCCGAAGGTTAGTTATGAAGTCGCCAGCAATTACCTGCATGTTGTTCGTTTGTTCGCTGCTAGCGACCCCACTGATGGCTCAGGTTGCGACGCTAGAAGAAGGCTTTGAGAGCGTCATCGATCTGAATCCGCCGAACGAAGACGGAATGATCCTGGCTGACGGTTGGCTGGGCGCTTTGCGGAGCCAGCCGGAAGGATTCACGGGTGTGTTTCAAGGTGTTCCTCCCGATGGCATGGGAGGCGGTGGTGGCTTCCTGGCTCATGAAGGCCCCGTCAATTCATACATGGGTGTCAGTTTCACCAGCGCCGGTAGCTTTACCGTCGACGACGTAATCAGTACCTGGATGATCAGCCCGGTCCTGCAAATGTCAGACGGCCAAGTCATCTCGTTTTACACGCGGACTGTTGAACTGAGCATGTTCCCGGATCGACTGGACATTCGACTGAGCACCAATGGCGCAAGCTCCAATGTGGGCAGCAACGCGTTTACTGTTGGAGATTTTACGACCAGCCTGATGACGATTAATCCAGGTTTGATGCTTGGCGGATATCCGGAAGAGTGGACCAGGTTCGACGTTGAGATCACCGGCGTGGGCGACATGGTTGAGGGAAGATTTGCGTTTCACTATTTCATCGAAGACTTATCTGCCAACGCCAACGCTGTCGGCATCGATACGCTGAGCTTTGGTGCATCTTGCCTGTTGGGCGATGTTAATCAGGATGGCGAAGTCACATTGCTTGACGTTAGTCCGTTCGTCACAGAAATTTCAAATGGTTCGACGCTCTGTGCAGCTGACGTCAATGAAGACGGCGTTGTGGATCTTTTGGACGTGGGGCCATTTGTTGACTTGCTGCAGGGTGGCGGCTAGTCGTGCTTCCAAGCTGAATTAATTAGTTTGTGTCCCCAGTTTCTGGGTGCCATGTTCACGCCTTTCCAGCAAGAATCCAACTTCCAGCAACCGCATGCCTACTCTAGGGATGAGGCAATGGTCAACGCGGCGTGAGCATGCTTGGTCGCTACGGCACACATAACCGCCAACGCTCGCGTAAACATGGCACCCATCAACTCAACAACATGGCACCCATCAATTCAGGTCTGACGAATCACTTGTCCGCTGTTGGACGCAGGGCCATTTGTGGATATCCTGCACGGCCAGTAAGTGGTCGAGTTAAGCGATTCGTTAAGTTGAGTGATTTTGGTTGGATTTTCCGAACCTGATCTCGCTTGGTTCGTATTGACTTTTCGACTTGGCAATCTATTTTCAGTCGGTAGTTTGCGAATTCCGGGCAGAATTGGGACATTGTATCTCGTCCTCCGCTCGACAAGTCGTGACAATAAACGACTCCTTTTATTGCTCTGGATCGTAGGACCAGTATTCACTTCGCATGGCTATTTTGACTTCCAATGATGCTTCCGTTGTCAAGCGCAGGCTTGAATTCGACGACGGCAGTATCGTGATCGGTCGGCATCCCGATTGTGACATCATTATTGATGATGCGTCGGTGAGTCGACGGCATGCCCAGATCGACACGTCCGATGGAGTTTACTTCATTGAGGACCTCGATAGCCGTAACGGGACGTTTTTAAACAGCCAATCGGTGCACAGATCGACCCGTTTGTTTGACGGGTCGGAAATCGTGATCTGTGATGTTCGGTTTATCTTCCATCTGGAAGAGAATTCGACCTACCTGCCGCCTCGTCCGACGATCGAAAGTGAATTGGGGGCGGACGATGTAGCTTCTGTCGAAATGGACGAAGACAGCGCCGAGTCATCACATATCGTTTCGCAGTTGGACATCCCGTCGCTTGACCAGCCAGTCTCCAAGCACGTTAACGCCGAGACGAAGCTGCAGGCATTGATGCAGATCGCCCGGGCGTTGAGCGAGTCTGTGCAGCGGAATGAGGTCTTTGGCAAGATCCTGGGGTGTCTGTTCGATCTCTTCTCCGAAGCGGATCGTGGCTTCATCATTATGCGGGATGAAGAAGGGAGCCTGCGTCCGGTTGGTACGCAAACTCGAAATTCAAACGAAGAGCGGCTGCGGATCAGCAAGACGATCATTAACAAAGTCATGGAGACGCAACGGCCGTTGTTGAGTAGCGACGCGGCTTCTGATGGGCGTTTTGATTTAAGCCAGAGCCTGGTCGATTTCCGAATTCGTTCAATCATGTGCGCGCCGCTGATTAACAGTGACGGAGAATCCATTGGCGTGATCCAGTTGGATACGCTCAAGAACAAAGTTGCTTTTGATGAAAAGGATCTGGAAATTCTGGTGACGGTTGCGATGCAGGCGAGCCTCGGCATCCAAAAATTGCTGTTGGTCGAAGAAGCCGTCAAGAACCGTAAGCTTGAGGATGACCTGAAACTGGCGCATGAAGTTCAGCAGGCGTTCTTGCCGCAGCGGAGGCCGAACTTTGGTGATTACCAGTTCTATTCGTTTTATCGAGCGACCAATCAGGTTGGTGGCGACTATTTTGATTACGTACGAATCAGTGATGAACAGATTGCGATTATTATCGCGGACGTGGTCGGTCACGGGATAGCAGCAGCATTGTTGATGGCCAAGGTCGCGGCCGAATCCCGCTTCGCGCTCGCTGCGTCGAAAGATTCATCAGCGGCGGTGAAAGCGATCAACGAAAACCTTTCGGGGTTGAATGTCGATCGTTTCGCGACCGCGTTGATCGGGATTTTGGATAAGACGGATCATTCGTTTACTTATGCAAATGCCGGGCACATGCATCCAGTCGTTCGCAAGAAAGACGGTGAGGTCAAAATCATCAAAGGCGAGTCGGGTTTGCCCGTCGGTGTGATGGAAGATGTTGAATACGAGGCGACCCGAATCGATATGGAGTTGGGTGACGTGCTGATGTTGTTTACCGATGGAATCAACGAAAGCATGAATGACCAGGAAGAAATACTCGGAATGCCGAAGTTGTTGACTGAGATTCAGCGAAGCCAAACGAAGACTCCGGGCACGATCGGCAAAGAAATCTGCCAGATCACGAACCGGCATATGGGTTCCGTGCCACCCTACGACGACATGTGCCTGGTTTGCTTTGGGCACGGTTTCTAAGAAAAATCGAGTAACGACCAGCTACCTTTTCAGCGTTTCCTTTTTGAATTCGGAAAGCCAGGCCAGGACCTGTTTCGAATTGCCTTTGGCATCCACCAATCCACCAAACGGGTAGCGTTCATCTTCGGCGTCTGACCATTGACGCCAGATGACTCCATGGACACCCGGACGCGCGACCGCAATTTTCAGAATTACCTTCGCCAGTCGCCAGCGTTGAATATCAGTCATGTTGTCGGCGATTTGATTGCACTTGGAAGCGCGGGAAGCGCGGGAAGCGCGGGGCTCGGCAGGTTGTTTTGTTTCGGTGTCTGCGTTTTGGAGCTCGTCGCCGCAAAGTTTTGGAATGCGAAGACACAGGACCAGTGGCATGCCGAATTGGCACCAGGCGTCAATCAGGTCGATCCATTGCAATGGATCACGCGCGATCGAGCCACCGGGCCAATAATCCAGATTGATATCCAAGCCGATGAAAGAAATGCGAGCTCCGTTGCGCGTTAAATCTTCGGCAATCTGCATCGGATGGATACCGCCCACAGACCAAGCCAATCGTTCTGCCCATGGATAATCGAAACTGACCATCGCCGGAACATCCGAATCCGAATTTTCGATTCGTCCCAGAATCTCGCTGGTAAGTTGCAACTGCTGGCGATAGCTCAAATTCCGTTGTCCGATACCGTTCAGGTTACAGGCGGCATGAATCAACGACGCGCTGTCCGGCATTTCCGCCAGCAGCTGGTCAAGTTTGCCCAGAAGCTCATCACGGCCTTGTTCGTAGCTTTCAGGTTCAAATGAAAACTTCGACCGAGGGCTGGAGTCGAGGATCGGCCCGATGATCGTGCGTTGTTGATTGTCTTCACTGTGTGCAAGCGATACATCTTGCGGCTGGATCAAATCGAACGGCTCCAGCTGTTGGGCCGTCGGGACCGGGTTGTTGACCGTGACTGCCTGCCAAAACGAAGGGATCCCGGTTTGGGTTACTCGAAATTCAGAAATATTGTCTCCGAACTGCTCACACAATTCGTAGATCGCTTGAATCGCGAACTCCAATGACTGCCGCGATCGAAATCCATTTTCTTCGGTATCGCCACCGATGATCGCTGCGCCAAGTTCGGCGATTGCATTGGCCGTCAGCTCGTGGACGATCGTCGGAATCTCCAGACCGCCCTCTTGCCAGATCGAAGTCTGATTTCGCAACCGATTCAGCGTTCCCCGCGCCAATTCAACACCCAGGTCATACGTTTTGTCCGACTCCAACAGTGTGCCCGTGCAGATTGTGAGCTCGCCGAACTTCTCGAACGGGTAGGCAATATAGGTCTTGGCCGATTCGTTCAAGTTCCGCGAGATGCTGAGGACTTGGCCATTTTGTTTGACACTGCAAGGACGCGGGACTCCGTCCAAGCCAATCAGATGAATGGTACGTGCGTGGCGTGGTTCCAGTTGCCAGTAGTCTGGAACTCGAAATTTGAACACACCCATGAAGACCGCATTTTTTCTCAGAAATTATCGTTGTGTATATTATCTTATCGACGTTATCAGGAGCTGTAATGTCATGTCTTGCCGAAAACCCGTTTTTAAGAAAAACGAGTCGCAGGGCGCGGTTCTTCCGCGAATTTCATCAAACAATGGATATGCAGCTGCCGCAAGGAGATGGTATCGCCGGCCAACAGGAACTCGCACTAATTAACGGATCCGATGACAAAGAGCACAACGGAAAACGCCACCAGCATCATACTGAAAACCAGCCCCAGGATACCGAATAGTTTCTTTTGGTTGGGCATGAACAGCGAGACCAGCCCAATCGCCATTGCGACAAAGGCCATTATCGTCAGGCCAATTGCGGCCAAACCAATGATAATCACCATCGGGTGAGTTTCGTCCTCGATGATTTCAGGATTGGTGCCGACGACTGCGGCAAAAATTATCATCACGAAAAAACCGAAGCCGCTTACTAATGAAATCACGAACGAAATGATCCCCAACCAGCCATGCTTTTTCTGTTCGTGATGCTGGAAAACGTCTTTCCCCGATACTTCGATCGGTGAAGCCTTGTAGGAGTAGGGATTAGGTTGGCCTTGCTGCCCCAGGTTACTCATTGAAACTCCTGTGTCATCGTGGTCCGCATCGGCAAAACGCCAGCGCATCGGCAAAACGCCAGTATAGGTACTTCCTCGCAAAATCGGATCCTTTATATTTACGTTTTTACTACGAGGAGCGATTGATGACGACACTAGTACGACAGGGCAAAGTTCGAGACGTTTACGATTTGGGTGATCATTTCTTGATGGTGGCCAGCGATCGGATTAGTGCGTTTGATTGGGTGTTACCAACTCGGATTCCTGATAAGGGCCGGGTCTTGAATTTGATCAGTAAATTTTGGTTTGATTTCTTCGATATTCCAAACCACCTGGTGTCAACAGATCTCGACGGCCTGGAACTGCCGGACGGTTTGAGTGCTGACGAAGTCGCCGGTCGTTCGATGGTCGTCAAGAAATGCGAAGTCGTCCCGGTAGAATGTGTCGTGCGAGGTTACCTCGTCGGTTCGGGTTGGAAGGATTACCAGCGATCGGGTGCGGTTTGCGGAATCGACCTGCCAGCGGGGTTGCCGAACTGTGCCAAGTTTGACGAAGCGATCTTTACTCCTGCAACCAAGGCAGACGAAGGTCACGACGAGAACATTTCATTCGCACAGATGATCGAAGCTGTGGGCGAAGAGGTGGCGACTGAGCTGCGAGATCGCAGTCTGCATGTGTATTCTAAAGGACGTGACTATGCGGCCGAAAAAGGAATCATCCTTGCCGACACAAAATTCGAATGGGGTTGGCACGATGGTGAGTTGATCCTGATCGACGAAGTGCTTACTCCGGACAGCTCCCGTTTCTGGCCAGCTGACCAGTACACTGCCGGACAGAACCAGCCTTCGTTCGACAAGCAGTTCGTCCGCGAGTATCTGGAAGAGACTGATTGGGACAAGAACAGTACGCCCCCGGAACTGCCCGACGAAATCGTTCAAAAAACCCGCGCCAAATATATCGACGCGTTTGAGATGCTGACTGGCCAACCGTTCCCGTTCAAGTAAGTAACGGATGCTCAGAAATTGACGCTGAAACCAGCCCTCGGTCGACGTCCGCGGCGGTAGTGATAGCCGTAGTGCGGGCGCGGGCCGCAACGTCCGACGTAGACCGGATCGTGGCGGATTATCTGTTGACGGATGAACGGCTGAGAATTGACCGCGCCGTAGCCGGCTACTGGTGCGGATTGAAGTGACTGGATCACGAGGTCATCAACGCCGTTGTTCTTGAGGAAGATTAACTGGTCAATGGTTGGGCGGTTGACGACGCCTTGACTGTTGATTTGACTTGCGATCACGTTGCTGCCCAAACCGCTTTGAGTCATCTGAACAACCTGCTCGACACTGACGGCGTTTTGGCGTTGTTGTTGGATGGCAATTTGGTTGTCGATGCGATCGCGTTCGACACTACGATCAACTGCATTCCCGGCAACTCCACCCAGTGTTCCTCCCGCAACCGCGCCAATCAGCGCGCCTTCGGAAGCTTTCCCGTCGTAGGAACCGATGGCCGCGCCAGTCAAACCACCTGTCAACGCCCCCAGCGCGCCGCCGGTGGCTGTGCTGGGCCCGAGTGTTTGGCAGCCGGTCGAGCAAACCACTACCGCGCTCATTCCCAATGCGAATGCGAGTGTGCTCGTCAACTTGCGCCAGGTCAATTGTTTCAAGTTCATGTTGTCCGTTCCAAAAACCAGATTCGCGGAATGTTGTCAGTTGGTCATCGGGCGGTCAATAGCGTTGTATTCAGCCAAAATCGCAGGCCGCACGGTGCGAAATTGCAGTGGAAAATTCGAGTTACTGGCAATCTGCATTGATAGCAACCATAATTGCTGGTGGAACAGTGTTTAGGTCGATTGTGTATTGGTTGCTGAATGAAAGCAGTTCAGGAAGTATCGAAAAAGATTATTCAAAATGTTGAGCGGGTGATTGTCGGTAAGCGGCAGGCGATCGTGTATTCGCTCGTCAATTGGTTCTGCGGAGGGCACTTCCTGCTGGAAGATGTTCCTGGAGTTGCCAAGACGATGTTGGCCCGTGCGTTGGCGCAAAGCGTTGGTTGCGAATTCAAGCGTGTTCAATGCACGCCCGATTTGTTGCCCTCCGATGTTACTGGTGCGTCGATCTTCAATCAGAAGACGGCGGAATTTGAGTTTCGGCAAGGGCCATTGTTTGCCAATATTGTTTTGGCAGACGAGATCAATCGAACCACTCCCCGTACTCAGGCGGCGTTGCTGGAAGCGATGGCGGAAAGCCGGATCACGATCGACGGCATCACCCATCAACTCAAAGCACCGTTCCTGGTCATCGCGACTCAGAACCCGGTTGACCACGAAGGTACGTTCCCGTTGCCGGAGGCTCAGCTCGATCGTTTCCTGATGAAGTTCTCGATCGGCTATCCTTCGCTTGAGGACGAGCTGACGATTCTGGATAACTTGCAATCCGGGCATCCGATTGAAAAATTGTCGGCCGTTACGACGGCGAAAGACCTGGTCGAATGCACCAAGTTGGTTCGTAAAGTGCACGTCGATCCGAAGATCAGGAAATACATTTTGCAAATCGTTCATTTGACGCGGCACCATGAGCATTTGGCATTGGGTGGAAGTCCGCGTGCTTCGTTGGCTCTGTTCCGAAGCGCGCAGGCGATGGCTGCGATCCGTGGCCGTAATTTTGTGCTCCCGGATGATATCAAGATCCTGGTTGAGCCAGTGATGTGTCATCGCCTGATTCTTAAACCGGAGAGTCGGCTGCGAAAAGTTACCGCCCGTCAGATCGTCTCCAAGCTGGTATCCGAAATTGCGGTTCCAGTTGTCGGTAAGGAGCAAGGATGACGCTCATGGAGCTTTCAGCATGAAGTGGATTGCCGTTGCCATCGCGATGTTGATTGTTGCATTCGCGTTCGACCTTGGGTTACTCGTCTACGCGATTTATGCGTTGGCGGCAATTTTTGCGGCCGCTGCATTTGTCACGCGCAGGTGGACTCAGAATATTGCAGCGACTTGCGAAATCTCAGGGACGCAAGCCAACGTCGGGGATACCATCGACGTCAGTTTGCAAATTGAAAACCGTGATAGTTGGCCGATTCCCTGGATGCTTGTCGAAGATCTCTTGCCGCCGCATGCTGTGGGGAACAAGCCGGCGTTGAAGGTGGAAGGAAAGCGTTTGGCGGTGCTCAAGTTTTCAGGCGGGCAGTCATACGAGCTTAAGTATCGTCTGCATTGCCGGCGTCGAGGTTATTTTCAAATCGGCCCGCTGGTGATTGAAACGGGGGACATGTTTGGATTCAATCGTCGGTTTTGCGTGTTGACTGAACCGCAGTTTCTGATGGTCTATCCGGAGGTCATTCCGTTGGGCGGATACGATATTGCCTCGCGGCGGCCGATTGGTGAAGTGATCATGACGAATCGCCTGTTCGAAGACCCGACTCGGATCGCGGGCGTGCGAGATTACCAGGCTGGCGATCCGTTCAATCGAATTCATTGGAAGAAGTCCGCCAGCACGGGGCAGTTGCAAAGCAAAATCTACGAACCTTCTTCGCTTGCGGGCGCGACGATTGTGTTGGATTTCCATCGTGAGTCATTTGATCCCAAGCATGAGCCGGTACGGAGCGAGTTGGCGGTGACGGCGGCGGCCAGTATCGCGTCGGCGCTGGTTGAGATGGGGCAGCAGGTTGGGCTGGTGTCCAACGGTCGGGATGCGGTCGATCGAATTATGACCGAAGGTTGGCAGGGTGACGATCGAACTCGTGACGCGGCGCGAGCTTCGGCAAAACGAATGAAGTCCGAGAACGACCGGCTCCGACCTGTCGTGGTGCCGACTCGCAAGAATCCTGAGCAGGGAATCCGGATCCTCCGCGCACTGGCTCGATTGGAAATGACAAAGGGTATGCGATTGCCCAGGTTGTTGGTCGAGGCCGGCAGTCAGATTCCTCGTGATGCTACTGTCATTGCGATCGTGTCCGAAATGAAAATGGAAACCGCGATCGCGTTGGGGAGTTTGAAGCAACAGGGATACAGTGTTGTCGCGGTTGTGAACACGTTCTCGGAGGACCGATTCATGCAAACGACAGCTCCGTTGCTGGCGGAAGGGATCGGCATCATGCATCTGAAAGACGAATCCTCGATTCGTACGATCTGTGAAAAACAAGCGATGATGCTCTAGCCCGAATATTTCGTTGAGCGTTATAGGACGCCTTCCCACCGAAATTTTACGAACGCCATTGGTTGTCGGAATCGCCGACGCTCAAGTTACGAGCCGCTGGGTTCTTTTGGATGGTGCTTCCAGAATTGCTGCGACATTTCGCGTGCGATTCGCGTCCGCAAATCTCGAGAAAGCAGGCTGCTGTGGTCTTTGCCGGGGAAGATCTCGACGACGGCGTCGCTGCCAAGTTGCTTCAATCGTTCACCAAGCAATTTGGTCGCTCCTTCCAGGTAGAACGTGTCTTGATCCCCCATATAGACATGGATTTTGCTTTTTAAAACAGGCTCAAGTGCGCTCCAGTTTTCTTGCAACAGCAGGCTGATGTCGTACTTTTTCCACTGCTCAGCGACATCTGGAATGACGGCTCCTGTTTTTCGATCCCAGCATTGTTTCGGTTTGCCATTCTCATCAAGCGGAGAAAACACGGCGTCGAAACTGCGGATTTGACCGCCCTGCCCTAACGCGTCATCCATCTTGGTGAAATCAGCGTAAGTCGCCATGACGCGTCCATTGAATCGGGCCAACGGTTTCTTGTTCTTGTCAGAATCAAAAAACACATTGTCGTTTGAGTCGTACAAATTGGTTCCCTGCCAATCGCGAAAATCGACTGGATCCGGGGCCGTGCTCCAAACGCCGCCGAACGACTCTGGGTAGCTCACCTGCAACCACAGTGAACTCCAGCCACCACTCGAATGTCCGCCGACGAACCGCGCCGTCGGTTCGGCAACTGTTCGGAACTGCTTGTCGATCGCCGGTACCATTTCGCGAACGAGTGCGTCGCCGCGAGGTCCATTCGTCGCGCTGTTGGCGTAAACATGATGTCCCCAGCGACACTGCCCTGTGAGGTATACGCGGATGAATTCTGCTTGCCCTTCAGCAACTTGACTGGCCGCTCCGCGACGCTGCAATCGTTCCAATGTGCCACCAAAACCGCTGATGTCGAAATAGACCGGGTACCGTCGATTCGGATTCTCGTCGTAGCTTGCCGGCAGGACCACCATCGCCCGCTCAGTAACGGCCCGCTTATGGAAGTCACTCAGTAGCTTGGACTCCACTTCGACAAACTTGACGGATTCCGTGTTCGTAAGTTTTGGTCCCTCGACGATTTTATCGAGGACCAATTTAATCGGACTGCCGTCGAGCTTGACTTGTTTGCTTTGACAGTAAACGTTGCCTGCTCCCCGTGCATGGTTCGCACTATAAAAATCATGGTGCAGGATCGCCTGGACGAAATACTCGCCGGCAGGCAGTTTCGACAATGGGGATGTACAGGCATCGGCTTCATCGTCGATCAAAATGCTGCTGCCTGGCGCGAAGTTGGTTACATCCTTCCCAAAAAACGGCTCAGGTCTGAACCAGTCTGGACCATTCATCGGTTGCTGGTTGCGTGTGCTGAAGAAAACCAGCAAACGGCCGGATAGTGGTTTGGATGCTGCGGACTTGCCTAACTCGACTTCCACCGTCGTCGCTTGTTGCGCCGGCAGCGAACTGGCTAAGGTTGAAAAAACAAACAACGCAAACAACAGAGCGGTCTGCGGTGACCGGATCGTGAGGAGTGACTTTCGCATGAACAACTCTTGAGGCAATAAATTCGAAACAACAAATGACAAGTTACTTGTCCTGTGATTTTTCTGCCGGTCTAAAAACGACGTAGACCTTGGTGGCAACGGCTGGGATCATCGGCGTGTTGGCTTCAAACAACAATCCTTCATTGGCGTCGCTGCTTTGGACTGGCACATCGAGCGTGGCAGTAGAAAAGTTTGACAGGCAAACCAATTCTCCGCCATCGCCATAGTAAAACGTCTCACCGGATTCTTCGTCGGTGAATTCCTGGCTCCCGCCAAACACCCAATTGGAGTCCATCGGGTTGCCAGTCTTGGTGTTCCGTACCATTTGTTGAGCCTTGCGTTTGATCAGTTCGTCGTCTTCTGTCTTCCACATGATTTCGATGTCGATGACCGGTCCGGTGGCTGGTTGGTACTCGTCTTGCCATTGGACCGGTTTGCCTGGTGTCTCACCGATGGCCAGCAGGCCGGCATGAATTTCCGATGACAACGCGTTCACGGAGATGACGGCTTCGTGTTCTTTCGTGTGACGCGGGCAGGCGAATACTTCCAACGGGCCGGCTTGCATGCAGATATGTCCAGCGGCAATAACTTCTTTGCTCTTTAAGTCGATCCAGATCTCGTGCTTGTCACTCAGACGCTTCCAGGTGGCCGGGATGTTGATCGTTTGTACTTCTGGCTCAGGTTCTGGTTCCGTTTCGTCGGTCGGTTCCTGGTTTCTTTCCACTTCGTCCATAGAAGGCAGTTCGTCTTCTTGTGGATCGTCAGTGTCGGCTCGCGCCTCATCCGGATTTGAAGCTTCGGAGTTGCTCACGATTTGGTCGTCAGGCGTGGAGTTCGAAGCATCGCCGGTGCATCCTGAAATGAGTGGCAGGATGACTAGCAATGCCAGTAATGAGATCGCGTTTTTCGTATATTGATTCATTCGATTTGCCGTCGCTATTTGAGCCATGTACAGATGAACTGCCGTTGTTATCATACGCAATCCGAAATTGGACAGGTCGTTTTAGTTTACCCTTAGAAGCAAAGCGAAACAGGCACGTTGAACCAACTTGAGCAAGCAAACAGTGGGAACGAGGCAATGTCTGGCAATGCACCGGATTTTTCGAAGGCTGGCAAGGCCGCGATGGCTGCAAAGGCCGCCAAAAGTGCGAATGCGACTCGGCAGGATCTGACGATTTCCGCCAGGCAAGAGATCCTGCGAACTGTAATTGGGAAAACCTCTCGTTCACCGTTTTTGTGGTCGCTTGATCGGCAACAGAAGACCGAATGCCAATTGTTGATTAAGAAGATGCATCAGAGCTTCTGGTCGGCCAAGGAGAAATCCGGCATCGGGCTTGGAGACGATTCTGATTTGAATTCAGTTGCTTCAGGTGCTGAGGCAAACGCATGCGAGCAGCAGTTGTTGCGAATTGCTGCGGAGGTTTACGGATTCAGTTTGCCAGTTGGAATTGCGGATCATGCTGAGCTCGAAGGCAGCTCGCCGCTAATGCAGCAGCTCGCTGGCGTAGAGTTTGAGTTGTGGACTGCGATGTTGGATTCGGCGGGCGAGGATGCACCGACCGATCAAGTGCAAGTTGCCCAAGTTGCGCGAGAGCGATTCGAAGCGTTGGTTCGTGACTTGCTCGATCAGGATGGTTGGATTGAAGGATTTGCCATTAAGGATTGGGGATTACTGGCGGCGAGTTGGTGCCGCAGCCATCAATTACTGAGAGCGATGCACATACAGGTCGACGGCGAAACGGAGTTGCAGTTGACTGAGATGGTTGAGCAACTGTTGCGCAATTCTCGTTCTGATGGTTCACTGTTGCATAACGCCAAGGGGACTGGCTTGAATGGCAATGCGTTTCGCAAAGCGGTTTCACGTCAGTGGGCAAATGGTTTTTCTCGCAAGGTTCTGAGTGATGAGCTACAACCGTCAACGCGTGCACCGGCCACGACCTCGGTATCTGAATGGGCGCAGGTTGGTGTGATTCGACGTGACTGGAAACCATCGAGCGCGAAGGTTGGTTTCACGTTCGATCAGCATCGGGTCGGACTGGATATCGACAATGGTCAGACGCTTTGCATCGGTGATTGTAGCCCGCAAATTAAAATCAATGGCGAGGTGGTGAATCCCAGTGATGAAATTGGGGTGAGCTGCCGATTGCGTTTTGACGAAGCCGAATATGTTGAACTGGAAATTGAATACGGCGAATGGAAACTACAGCGTCAGATATTGTTGTTCACTGATGATTTGTTGCTTTATATAGCTGACAATCTGGTCGGTAAGGAAGCTGGCAATATCGAATATCGTTGCGAGTATCCGCTGGGGCCTGAGCAACAGATTGTCCGCGAGACTGAGACCAACGAGTTCTATTTGAAAAATGGTGACCGTTATTGCCTGGTTTTGCCGCTTTCATTTCCTGAATGGAAAACAGAGAACCGAAGTCAGGAATTCAAGTTTGAAGAAGACAGATTTGCGGTTGAGCAACAGGTTTCCGGTCTTGGTATGTCGGTGCCGTTGATTGTTGACCTGAGTCCAAAACGGAGTATGCAACCCAGAACGTGGCGGCGGCTTACGGTTGCCGAGCAAATGCAAACTGTTGGTTCTGATATTGCGGTTGCGTATCGCGTTCAAATTGGCAAACAGCAATGGTTGTTTTATCGAACGTTGGCCGAGCCGGAGAGCCGTACTTTCCTGGGGCAAAATTTCGCCGATGATTTCTACGTCGCGCGTATCGATCTCGAAGGAACGATTGAGTCTATCCTGGAAATCGAATAATGCATCAACAGCTGAATGAGAACCTGCAAGAGATTCGTGATCGAATAGAAACGGCTGCGAAGAAGTCCGGTCGGTTGGCTGCCGATGTGAAAATGGTTGCTGTTTCGAAGTACCTTGATGTCAACGCAACCAGCCAGCTGGTGGGAACTGGGCAGACAGTTTTGGGTGAGAGCCGACCACAGGTGTTGTGGGAAAAAGCTGAGCAGCTTGCCGACCACTCAATCGAGTGGCACATGATTGGGCACCTGCAACGGAACAAAGTGAATCGCACGATCCCTTTGTGCAGCCTTGTGCACTCAGTCGACTCGTGGCGATTATTGGAATCGATCAGAACGGCTTCCGTAGCAGCGGAGCGAACTACGAATTGTCTACTGGAAGTTAATGTCTCAGGAGAAGCGGCAAAGCATGGGCTTGTTGCGGATGAAGTAGGTTCCGTACTCGAGCGGGCTGCTGGTCTCGATGGTATTCGCATTTGTGGATTGATGGGGATGGGTAGCCTTGCGGGCGGGCAGGAACAGAATCGAGCGGAATTCGCGGCTCTGCGTGAATTGAGTGGCAAGTTGGAAAAGTGGAACGCGGCCAATGTCGAATTGACGGAGCTTTCGATGGGCATGAGTGGTGACTTCGAAGTCGCAATTGAGGAGGGTGCAACGATCGTCAGAATCGGGTCGGTGCTGTTTGAAGGTTGCCAGTTTGAATGAAGAACGAGTTGATCGTTCGGGAACAGAGGCTGGAGAGAATGCGGTGACTTGCCAGTTGAAGCTCACAGATTCGCCTGCGGGAGTCGTTGTGCCCGTAAAACTTACGCCAGGAGCGAAAAATTCTGGAGTCAAAGGCGTTCACGATGGCCGATTGAAACTGGCGGTCACGGCAGTAGCTGAAAAGGGGAAGGCGAATGTGTCTGCCAGAAAATTGTTGACCCGGCTGCTTGGTGTGGCGACCAGCAACGTTCAGGTTTTGTCGGGTGAGATCAGTCGAGAAAAACGATTTATTGTGACTGGATTGAGTTTGGAAACGGTCGAATCGAAGCTTCGGAGCTTGATGTTGACCGACAAGTCGCAATGAATGGTAAGCGAATTGACTATTGTGTGAACGAGGATAAATTACAAGCACACAATGTGCCCTAAGCAAAAGAGATACGAATGAACGTAATCAAATCCCTGTTCGGTAGCATTTTTGGCGCGGCTATTGGTGTTGGAATCTATTTCGCGATCAAACAGTCGACCGGGGAAACGTACGTTTGGTTCCCGCTGGTAATTGGTGCGTTGACGGGCATAGTTGCGAATTTTCTTTACACCAAATCTTGTGGCAACGGGACTCGATACGTTTGCGGTGCCTTGGCCGCGATCGTTGCCGGCGTGGCTGTTTTTGGTGTCGATCTTATACCGAAGCTAATGACTGAAAAGGCTGACTATGGGCCGTTGGACATAAGCCAGAGAGTTGCCAGTCGTGATAAAGACGCCGGTGAAGAGAACGAGGACTCGGGAACTGGAGAAACAAGTTCCGGCGACGAGACTGCCCAAGGAGATGCCGACGATAGTCAGGGCACTGGCACGGAAACAAATGACTCCGAAGCAGGATCAGATACCGAATCCGATGCGGATGACGCTGGCCCTGATGCAGAGGGAAGTTCTGATCCGGCAGAAAGCGAAGACGGATCTGACGATGGAAATCGGGAGTCGGGTGAAAGGGCGTCGAGTCGAGGGGCTCCACCTGGGGCGGGGAGTGGAAGTGAGCCAGCTGCGGCCAAGCGATTTGCGGAGTTGATTAAGAAGTCGTCTCACGAATCATGGTGGGACGCTTACTTGCCGTTCATTATGAATGGACTGGGAATTCTGCTGGCCTATCAATTTGCGCGCGGATTTGGATCAGCTCCGAAAACTGAACCGCAAAAATGATAAGTATCTAAGCGGACGGTCGTCCGCTCGATCACATTTTAAAGTATTAGAATTTCTGTTGGCATGCACGATGCCTGAGCTACGGCGATCATGAGCCGCCTGGTGCACAGTTGCCACCACCAGCAAAACTACTGCCCGCGCCGCCACCAAAGAATTGGTTCATAGAGGCGCAGCCGGTTGATGCGAACGCGGCGACGACGAAAAGGAACAGGCAAGCCAGCTTCAAGAAGATATGTTCTCGGATTTTCATAATTGAATCTCAGTCGATATAAATTCGATGCAAATCGATTTCTAGTACACAAATGACATCGACGAATTACACTATCCCGTCCGTGTTGTAACTCTCAATTCAGAAAAAGTCGGTGGCTAGCTTACAGCAATTCCCCGTTTTGAATCCCCGCAGGCTACCCATCTTCTCCGGTTGCAATTAAATCATGGTTGATCTTCCAGAACCCAGCATCATCGCCGACCTACAAGGGTGTTATGTCGTTAACAAACCCGGCGGATTGCTAACGCAAGGTCCGCCAGGAATCGACAGTCTCGAGTTGCGAATCAAGCACTTCATTCGCACGCGGGATGCAAAGACGGGTAAAGTCTACTTGGGAGTTCCCCACCGTCTTGATCGCCCAGCCTCTGGTGTCATGGTGTTCGCCAAAAACATTCGGGCCTCCCGGCGACTGGCAGCTCAGTTTCGTGAGCGTACGATTGCGAAGAAATACTGGGCGATTGTTGAAGGTGAACTTTCACCGGGCCAAGGCTCGCTGGTTGACTGGATGCGGAAATTACCGGACGAAGCGAAGTCAGAAATTTGTGATGCCGATCATCCAGATGCTCAAGAAGCAAAATTGAAGTTCCAGGTTCGTGAAGGAGATGCGGAACGAACTTGGGTTGAGATTGAGTTGGAAACGGGGCGCACTCATCAGATTCGTTTGCAGTTCAGCAACCTTGGTCATCCCATACTGGGAGATGAACTCTACGGTTCAAAAATCAAATTTGGCCCCGAATCAACTGATTTTCGCAAACGCTGGATTGCCTTGCATGCCCGGTCAATCGAATTTGAACATCCGATGACTAAGGATCGGTTGGTGTTTGATGCGGAGGTTTGGGAGGACTGGCGAAGCGTTGGGTTTAAAATAGGCAGCTGAGTGAAATGAGGCTCAGTCAATTTGTGTGGGTTTCAAGCAGTGGATCTGCCCGCATCATTTTGCTCCTGCTTCAAATGGCCCTTGCATGTAGTTGTTGCAATTTCTACGATACCGGAAGTGAGAAATTTGCTATGGAGCCTGTAAGTACATAGGTGGCTTTCGCGGCAATTCAACCTGCTATCACAACTACACGGATGGAAATCATGTCTAAAACTATTGTCTTCTCATTAATTTTGCTTTTATCTGCAAGTGTCGCAACTGCAGAGATGGAGGAAACGATTGCCTTTCAGGGTTTTGAAGGTACCGGCTCAGACGATTGGTCCTTTGTGCCAGACCCAGAAGAGAATGATATCGGATCAGATGTTTGGGGAACCTCGACTTCCGTCGGTTTTGCTCCGAACGCAATCACGGCCAGCAGCGGCAGTAACTTTTGGGCTATGCGAGACTTGGAAGGACCTTCCTTGACGCTCGATTTTGAATCTATCGATACATCAGGTTTCGAGGCGGTTGAGTTATCCTTCGACTACAACGCGTTTCGTTACGACAGTGGTGACGTACTGAATTATGAGTTGATTATTGACGGGGAAAGTCAAGGAATTGCCACTGTTTTCTCTGGAGAGAATAATAGTTTTGGCGGCGTTTCAACCGATGGATGGGAGACCGAAACTATTTCGATTGGAACTGCCTCGAGCGTTAGTCTTCGTTTATCGGCTACTCAGTCTGGAAACGGTGACTGGGCGGGTTGGGATAACATCTCGCTTGTTGGCACGACGGCAGGCATTCCAGAACCGATGACCGCAGCCACCTTCGTGATTGGCTTGGGACTGATTTCACGTCGGCGAAGGGCAGCGTAAGCCATTAGTTAGAACATCAAAAAGCCATCGCATGTCGGTGGCTTTTTTTATGCGCTATTTTTCAAGTTGCGCTTAAGCATTTGCGTTAGTGGCCGAGTTTTTCCTGTTAAGAACTGACGGATCAGCACTGAAATAGAAACGAAACGCGATCTCATAAAAATCAAATCATGAACAGGTTTGTGAACGTCTTGGAACGTTTGCAGATTGTCGCATCAAGTCTTTCAAACGGGGGCAACAGAGCTTGATTTTCGCGTCATTCCTGAGACCCTGACTGTCTTGAATCGGTTTCGTTTTGGCAGTCGTTCACGAAATCCCTCCGGTCAAATTCGGTTTGGCTTGCGGTTGCCGAATAGCCGAGTTCTTGTTCTCGCAACAAGACAATCCTCGAAGGGTGTTTTCCTGCAGACGTCACCCAGGGGAACGGAGTGCGCGCCGACCGAATCGCTGCAAATAGGATGATGAAAAAGTTGCAAAGGATAGCTCGTGGGTAAAAGTGTCGCAGTTGTGCAGGCGAGAATGCTGAGTACAAGGCTGCGCGGAAAATCACTGATGGCCGTGTGCGGTGTTCCGCTCCTTTCCTGGGCTATCGAACATATTAAAGCCACTGATTTCGTTGACGAGATCATCATCGCAACCAGTGAGCAGAGTTCAGATGACCCGTTGGCTGCGTTTGCAAATGATTTGGGCGTGACGGTATTCCGCGGCAGCAAAGACGATGTTCTGGCACGGTTCGTAGGTGCGTCACAGCGATGTCATGATGACGACCTGCTCTTGCGATACACGGCTGACAATCCGATGTACGATCCGCAGCGAACGGCCGAGGCATTTGCGGAGTTCGGTAGAGTCATGCCGGACTACATGCATCTCGAAGGGCTTTCCCACATGGTTCCGGAGTTTGTGCGAGCCGGTTGTTTGCGGAAGCTCAACATGTCTGAATTGGATCAGTATTGTCGAGAGCACGTCACAGTCGCACTTCGTCAGTCCGACAATGATTTTAAAATCCACTCGCTGCCGCCAGACTTTGCCGGGCTGAGACCTGAGTATGACGGCAAGTTTACGATTGACCGAGTTGATCAACTGGACGCTTTCGAAGAGATGGTCAACGACATCAATTCGAATTCGCCATTGTCGGTGTCGTTGAACGAATGTTACGACTGGCTGGACAACAAGAATGCTCTACTGAACCAACCTGCCAAGCCTGGTGAGAAGCGGTTGAAGCTGGCAGGACGGAACGTTGGTGATGGGTTACCGTGTTTTGTGATCGCTGAAATCGGTCAAAACCACAACGGTCAGTTGAACCTTGCCAAAAAGTTGGTTGACATGGCCGCGCGTTGTAAGGCGGATGCGGTGAAGTTTCAGAAGCGTGACATCCGTTGTGAGCTTACGGACGAGGCCTACCACCGCCGCTATGAAGGGCCGAACTCGTTTGGTGAGACGTATGGACGGCACCGTGAGTATTTGGAACTCGACGAATCCCAGCACCGTGAGTTAAAGGAATACGCGCTGGCGCAGGGGCTGATCTATTTTTGTACTCCATGCGATCCGCCGTCGGTCGAAATGTTGGAACGCATTAGTTGCCCATTCTACAAAGTCGCTTCCCGGGACATCACGAATATTCCACTGTTGCAGCGTCTGGCGGATACCGGCAAGCCGGTGATCCTGTCGACGGGGATGGCCGGCATGCAGGAAATTCGTGAAGCGTTGTCAGTGTTCGCTGGAAGCGATTGTGAACTGGCGCTGATGCAGTGTATTTCTCAGTACCCCGCCGAGCCAGGTAATATCAATTTGAATGCCATGCAGACGATGCGTGATGAGTTTGATGTGTTGGTGGCGTTGTCGGATCATACTCCGGGCGTGATTACCGGAGTTGCCGGTTCTGTGATGAACGCATTTGCGATCGAAAAGCATGTTACGTTGTCGCGTGCTATGCCGGGTACCGATCACGCCGCTGCACTCGAGGAAGAAGGATTGCGGCGTCTCGTTTCGTATATCCGCATTTGCGAAGAAGCGAAGGGGGATGGAGTCAAAGAATTCAATCCGGTTGCTCAAAAAGCAAAAGATAAACTGGCCCGTTCACTTGTTAGTGCGGTCGAGATTCCGCCTGGTGCTGAGCTGACGGAGCAAATGTTGATACTTAAGAGCCCAGGGAATGGTTTGTCCTGGAACGAACGCGACCGTTTGCTTGGCAAGAAAGCCACCCGCAGTATTCCTTCCCAGTCGACCCTGCAACTTTCCGACTTCGAATAGACAACTTTTTGGTTTGTCTGAACGAAGCCTTTCTGGTTATTGGTTACATCAAACTGTCCACTCCAATAAAACTCAAGGCGCTTATCTTCGACGTGGGAGATATTCTCTACGATGCGTCGCTATGGCGAAAATGGTTGACCAGCGAATTGAATTCCAACGGCATCGGAATATCTTACGAACAACTGGTGGAGGTCTGGGAGTCGTTTCTGGTTCCCGTGTACAAAGGGAACGCCGAGTATTGGCCTCAATTCCAGGCGATGTTGAGCCAGCTTGGGAATTCAGATTTGGATGGAAAACAATTGGAAGCTGCCGCTCGAGAAAAAGGGAAGTTATTGGCGTTGCAACGAGAGCCGATGCCGCAAGTTCCTGAAACACTCAAGGATTTGAAAGACCGGGGAGTATGTTTGGCAGCGCTGTCAGACAACGAAAGCGGCGAGCAGGGGATCCGGAAAACGCTCGAACAGCTTGGTATCGAGCATTGTTTTGATGCGGTCGTTTCGTCTTGCGAGATTGGTCACGTTAAACCGGAGGCAAAAGCATTTGATTATGCGATCGAAAAAACTGGGCAGGCAAAAGCGAATTGCGGTTTCGTGGCTCATGATATAGATGAATTGTCCGGCGCGCAGCGGCACAGTTTGTTTGCGATTGGCTACAACTATCATCCCGCGGCCCCGGCGGATTGCTATATCGAGAACTTTTCCGAACTGTTGGAGTTCGTCTAGGTCGTGAGTTCCGAGTTTGGGAAAATGAGCGGCGTGATTGTTGGGTTGGGTTCTATTGGCAACCGCCATTTGAACAACATGCTGGACTTGGGTGTCGGCAACATGAGTGTTGTCAGGCGTAAGGAATCACAGAATACTCAGTTTCAGCCAGCAGAGAATGTTCGTGTTTTTTATTCGTTGGAAGATGCCTTGCAGGCTTCCCCGGAATTTGTGGTCGTTTGCAATCCAACTTATTTGCATGTGGAAACTGCGTTGGCGGCTTTGGATGCGGACTGCCACGTGCTAATCGAGAAACCGCTCTGCAAGTCGATGGACGACGATGCGGTTCGCGAGTTGATTTCTAAGACAGAATCCAATCACCGAGTTTGCGCGATGGCGTACTGCATGCGGTACCATCCGGCGTATCGACTGGCCAAGGCACAGATCGACGCGGGCGTGATTGGTCGTTGTCGTTATGCCAAGGCTTGGTTTGAAGGCTACTTGCCTGACTGGCATCCGTGGGAAGATTACACGCAGTCCTATGCCGCTCAGCCCGAACAGGGTGGAGGTGTTCTGCGAACTTTGGATCATGAACTCGATTTCTTGAACTGGGTGTTGGGTCCGGCGACTAACGCTAGTGGAGTCGCAATCAACACTGGGAGTATTGGAATCGAAGCAGATGATTTAGCCATGTACAGTTTGCAGCATCCTGGCGGGGTTGCCAGTCAAGTCACTGCCTCCTTCTGCCGAAAACCTCAGTCACGCGGTTTCGAATTCGTCGGGGAAGATGGCGTGCTCTCGTTTTCGATGGAGTCCGCTCAAGTCAAATTGCAAACCAGTGACGGTGCAAAAACGGAAACGGTGTTGGAGTTGGGCGAGTACGACATCAATCAAATGTATGTTGAATTGGCGGATGCTTTTTGCCGTTCTCTCAGCTCCGTGAACGGTTCGACATCTGGCCGTCCGCCCGGGTTGGATTCCGCTTTGAATTGTATGAGGCTCATTGAATTGGTGAGCCAGAATTCGCACGTAATTGCTGGTGGACGTTGAGGTGGAAAAGCTGGCCTTAAGCATTGAGGATTTGTATTTCGACTGGCGTGCGGCGGGGATCGAAGAAGGGGACGTTGTGCTACTGCACAGTAGCATGGCTCGGACTGTCCGGCGATTTGCTAGAGACTCGCAACGCCCGGGCATCACCCGGTTTGTTGAATCGTTTTTGCAAGCGGTCGGTGACTCTGGCACCGTCTTGTTTCCGTTGTTTAATTTTGGGTTCTCCAATGGCGAGCCATTCGACATTCGAAATACTCCATCGAAAATGGGGAAGTTAACAGAGGCCGCCAGGCTTTACCCCGGAAGTGTTCGTACGGAGCATCCGGTTTATTCATTCGCAGTACTTGGCGCACATGCGGACAGGTTTCGAGGTGTCAACAATCAAAGTGGTTACGGAGCCGATTCGCCGTTTGCGATTTTGCGTGGATTGGATGGGAAGATTGCGGTGCTGGATTTGGATGATCAGAACAGCATGACGTTTTATCATCATGTCGAGGAAATGAATTCAGTTCCGTACCGATACATGAAAACGTTTGAGGGACAATATACCGATTGGGACGGCGAAGTTGGGGATCGAGAGTATACGCTTTATGTTCGCGACTTTGATCAGGGAGTCGCAACACATGTTAATCCTGCTGGAGAATTGATGTGGGAGAACGGACTGTACTCTGGTTGCAGACCGTGGGAAGGATCTGGGTTGCGGGTCGTTCGCGCTAATCAAATGTTTGAATTCGTTTCAAATTTAATTGCTGAAGGAAACGCTGAAGGGGTGCTTTATCGGATCGAAGCTGAAAACAGCGCCTGAGAACTCAGTGCAATCCGGGCAGCAGATGCACGAGTTGGTGTCTCGCCTGTTTCCGATCTATCGAAGCCTGACTGGAAATGGGGTCCGTGAGACGGTCGCGGTACTTCAAGAATTTCTGCCAGAACTCAAAGGACACGAAGTCCCAACGGGCACGCAGTGTTTTGACTGGGAGATTCCTCGCGAGTGGAATGTAAATGAGGCGTACATTGTCGACCCGTCTGGTAACCGGATCTGCGACATCGCGGACAATAACCTGCATCTGGTTGGCTACTCGGTTCCGATGCGAGCAACGATGACGCTGACGGAATTACTGCCGCACCTGCATTCGTTGCCCCAACAACCCGATGCGATTCCCTATGTGACCTCGTACTATAAAGAGTACTGGGGTTTTTGCATTGCTGAGAAACAGAAGCAAGAGTTGGCGGAAGGTGAATACCAAGTCGTCATTGACTCGGAGTTGTCAGCCGGAAGTTTGACTTACGCCGAATGGTATGTTCCGGGCGAGTCGACGGACGAAGTTCTGGTGTCGACTTATATTTGTCATCCGTCGATGGCGAACGACCAGTTGTCGGGGCCGGTCGTCGCTGCCTTTGCTGCAAACTGGGTCGCGCAATCGAAGCGACGGTTGAGCTATCGGTTCGTATTTGTACCTGAGACAATTGGCTCGATTGCTTTCCTGAGCAGACGGCACATGCATTTGAAAAAACATGTGGTCGCTGGATTCAATTTGTCGTGCATCGGCGATGACCGCGCCTACTCGGTAGTCGAATCGAGAAAAGGAAACACTTTGGCGGATCGAATGGCCAATCATGTGCTTGCCCACACCGATTCGCACTTCAAAAAATACTCGTTTCTGGATCGTGGCAGCGACGAACGGCAGTATTGCAGTCCAGGAATTGATCTGCCGTTATGTACATTGTCGCGAAGCAAGTTTGGGGAGTATCCAGAATACCACACGTCGCTCGACGACCTAAGTCTCGTGACGCCAACAGGACTTGAAGGTGGTTTGAAGCTGCTGGTCAATTGTCTGCAAGGGTTGGAGGAGAACCGGACTTATCGTGTGAAGACTGCTTGCGAACCGCAACTGGGAAAACGAGGCTTGTATCCGTCGTTGAGTGTGAGGGGCAATGGGGAGACGGTTCGTGACCTGACGAATTTCCTGGCGTATTGCGACGGAAGCGAAACGTTGTTGGATATCGCAGAGAGACTTGGCCGACCGATTTGGAGTTTTTACGAGTCGATTGAAAGCTTGAAACAGAACGATCTGATCGAATCTATCGACGAATTGATTGTAAGGAGGAGCAATGGCAGGGATTCTTGAAAGCCTGTTTCGCATGGACGACCGAGTCGTGGTAGTCAACGGAGGTGCCGGCCGGATCGGCAGCAAAATGTGCCTCGCGCTTGGTGATGCTGGGGCCAAAGTGGTAGTGCTGGATTTGGATGCAGAGCGTGCCGAGTCGGTGGCGGGGCGGGTGCGAACAGAAGTTTCCGGGCAAGCGTTGGCCGTTGCAGCTGACTCAACCTGTCCCAATGGTTTGAGCAATGCGTTGGCAACGATTCAGGACAAGTTTGGCTTGCCGTATGGGTTGATAAATTCGACTCAGTTCCGAGGTAGTGGGTTCTACGGTTCGGATCCGGCAGACCATCCGCTCGATGCCTGGAACCAGGTTTTTAATGTGAATGTCACAGGTGTGTTGCTGGCATGTCAGGTGTTTGGCAAAGCGATGATGGAGCGAGGCGGCGGAAGTATCATCAACGTTTCCAGTACTTATGGCGTGGTTTCTGCCGACCCACGAATCTATGGCGACTCCGGAGTGAATTCACCGATTTCCTATGCGGGCAGCAAGTCCGCGATACTGAATATGACTCGGTATCTGGCAGTTCATTGGCGTGAGAAAAATATTCGGGTCAACTGCCTGGTGCCGGGTGGTGTCTTCGACAATCAGGGCGATGAATTTGTGTCGAACTATTGTGACCGCACACCGCTGGGTCGGATGGCCAAGGCCGAAGACTATCAGGGGGCAACGTTGTTTATGTTGTCTGATGCATCGTCGTATATGACTGGTGCAACGGTGACAGTTGATGGTGGTTGGACAGCATGGTAAGTGCTTGGTTTTGGTTGTGTTGGATCTTGTTCGATTTGACGGGTTCGGAAAGTAGTTTTGAATTGAAGAATTTTGGATGTTGAAACGGATACTTAATTTCAGACACGACGAAAGGATTCTGAGGAAGTTCTTTGGTTCGGTACCCCAGTTGGCGAACCCTCGCGGGAAGGTGCTGCTGTACGCCGGTATCAGCTCGATGTTCGTCACTCATTTGGAAATCCTGTTGTATCACCTGTTGCGGCAGCGAGGATTCGATGTGGACTATCTGGTCTATGATGGTTCGGTACCGATATTTGAAACGGTGACTAACAAGACGCCTGATCCCGATACGGCCCCATCGAGAAATTGGAGGTGTGGAAAACGAATGCTGGACGCGGCGCGTGTGCAGTACTGCAATATTCCGATTTCCAGTCACGCCGGAACGCTGGTTGAGGAAGCGGAAGATGTCGAAACGATCTTGAATTTCGAATACGACGGAATTGACTTTGGGAATATTGTTCAGGGAACCCTGTACCGCTACTGCCAGTCGACTGAGTTTGGGCCGGATGTGGATGTGGTCGCACGAAAAATGTTGCACACTGCCCTGAGCAATTACCTGTGTGCCAATGAGCGTTACGCAGAACACAATTACGATTTCATGTTGTTCTCGCATGGGATCAACATCACATGGCAACCTGTTGTTGAATTTTGTCAGCGAAATATGGTTCCGTTTGTCTGTTACGATCGAGCCAAGGTTAAAGAGCACTGCAACTTCAACATGAATCAGACGTCTGCCGATTGGAGTTTTGAATCGGCCTGGTTGCGGCACTCGGAGCAGGAACTTGACGAAGTCGAATTGGCCACTGCGAAGACATATCTGCAAGACCGAGAGTTGCAGCGCGGGGATGTGTTTGCTTTTAATTCTGCTCCACGCGCTGAAAATATATCGAGCGAGAAGCAGCGTCTGGGGATCCCGTTGGATCGTAGCTGTATTACTTTTTTCAGTAACCTGATTTGGGACGCGGCCAATGTCAGTCGAGACATTGCATTCGAGAGCTTCTTGGATTGTATGATCAAGTCGATCGAATATTTTGCTGACCGTGATGATGTTCAAATTTTGATCAGGCCGCATCCGGCCGAAACACTCATTGGTACCAAGGCTGGGTATTGGGACTTGGTAGTCGATCATTTTGGCGATCAGCTTCCAGGGAATGTGACTTTGATCTCGCCGAAAGACGAAGTCAACTCATTCACGATGATCGACATTTCAACGATCGGCGTTGTCAATACTTCTACCGTCGGTCTGGAAATGGCAATGCTCGGCAAGCCAACTTTGCTGGTTGCCGAGACGCACTATCGCGGTAAAGGGTTTACCAACGACGTCACCAGTCCGGAACATTTCTTTGAATGTGCAGAGAACGCATTGAAGAACCCTTTGCTGCCGGAAGAGCAATGTCGACTGGCGATGAAGTACTTTTACATGATGATGTTTCTTTATCAAAAGCACATGCCAGTCCGGTATCAAAACGATCGTTTTTCTGGCTATTCCGCAGCGACATTTGACGAGTTGGATTCGTCGGAACCGATAGTTCGTATCGTCGATCAGTTAGTCGACGGATTGCCTGAAGACTTTGTTGACTGGTCCATTGTATCGGGAGCTGCCAGTTAATGGCGAAAGGGCTCCAATTGCCTCTCGGTTCACTCAGTTGGCTAACTGTGTTGAATTTGTTTGGTGCCGTTGTTGGCTTGATTCAAACGATTGTCATTGCCTGGATTTTTGGTGCGACGAGAAGCATTGAGATTTTTTTTGCAGCAACGACATTTCAGGCGTTCTTGTTGAAAATTGCTACGACTGGGCAAGTCAGCGATCTGTTTACTCCCATTTTTCACGACATCCAAGTTAAGCACGATCAAGAGCGGGCTCGGAACGCATTTTCGGCGATGGTCAACGCGATGCTGATCGCCGCTGGGGTGGTGACCGTATTGGCTTGTTTGTTCGCCGGTCCAATCGCCAAGTTATTGGTCCCCGGTTTTGAGAGTGCTGAGATCGAGCTTTGCGGGACGATATTTCTGGTGACTGCTCCCTTGCTACTGCTGCAGATCGCAGGAGGCCTGTTTGGAAACTTTCTGGCTGCCGAACATTTTTATGGAGTTGAGGAAGTCTTAGGCGTTGTTTGCCGAGTCGGGAATTTGTTAATTGTTCTGATGTTCGGTTGGACGTTGGGCGTTTGGGCGCTCATCCTCGCGCTGTGGGCGGCTGCCGTCATTCGCCTTGTTGGCCAGTTTGTGTTTGTGACGTCCAAAGGTTATCGGCATCAACTTGTATTGCAGACCGAAGATTTCAGCCCGCGAACGGTGTTGTTCAAAATGCCGTTTGCCTATGTCCACGTGTTTTCGGCTCAGTTTTTCGCTTTCGCGATTACGGCCGCGTTGTCGTTTCTGCCAGAGGGAAACTACGCTGCGTTTAGCTACGCAAAGCGTCTGCATTCAAAATTTAACGGAATCGTACTACGGCCGATTGGAGTGCTTTTTTTTAACCGTTTCTCGCAGTCGCTTGCAGAAGGTGCCGAGCAGGTTCGCGGGTTGGCAACCCATGCACTTTCGTTGTCTGTTGCCGTCGTGACGCTAGTTTCAGTTCCCATTGTCGCTGGAGGAGATTTCCTGCTTGCCGGCTTATGGGGAGGTGAGAAGTTCCCGCGTCAATTTATTGAACTGAGTTATATCGCGTTGGTCGTGTTTACAGTTTCTCTATTGTTGGATGCGCAGTATTTAGTGGCGCGGCGAACAAATCTTGCCTTGAAGATTGTGGTTCGACAATTTGTGGCATCCGGGTTCGTTATGTTGTTGGCTGGTTTGGCTTGTTATTTGGTCATCCCAAATTTCGGCGTTCCCGGAGCGTTGTGGATCTGTTGCTTGTCGGTCGTGCTACAGGCAGCATCAACCATCTTTATATTGAGTTTGGAACGAAAAGATCTCGTTGCTGTGATTCCGGCCAGCGCGTTAATGCAATGGTTTGTGGCTGCTGCTGGATCGCTTATCGTTGTATTCCTGTTGCGTTCATTCTTTCATTTTTCCGTTGAACCAACACGACTTCAGGAATTGCTGATGGCAACTGTTTTTGGCGGAATCTCAGTAGTGCTTGTCGGCGGATTTGCCTGGGTTTTGAAAATTGAAGAGGCGCGGCAAGTCGTAGCGAAAATTCGCAGCACGTTAGTGAGGGTGTCCTAGTGGTGGCCAGGGTGCCAGATACCAAAGAGTTCGGATGCCTCGTTTCGGATTTTAGTTATCGTCCGGAAATTGATGGCTTGCGGGCTGTGGCGGTACTGGCTGTTTTGTTTTTCCACGCGAGACTGGGATGCCCAGGCGGTTTCGTGGGGGTCGATGTCTTTTTTGTTATTTCAGGGTTCCTGATTACGTCATTGATCTGGCGAGATTTGGAACAGGGGCAATTTTCGTTTGCACATTTTTGGGAGCGCCGCGCACGACGGATTTTGCCGGCCTTGTTTGTCGGTACGTTTGCAGTGTTGTTGGCTGGGGCTTGGTTGATGTTGCCTGACGATTACCGCAGCCTTGGCCAGGCGGCAGCGTCTCAATCGGTTTTTGCGGCGAATGTTCACTACTGGCGCGAGTCTGGCTATTTTGCGACGGCCGCGGAAGTGAAGCCGCTGTTGCACACCTGGTCGTTGGCTGTCGAAGAACAATTTTATCTGTTCATGCCGTTTCTGTTGTTTGGTCTTTTCCATGTAAAGAGGTTGAGAACCCGAACGAATTTGATTTTGGTTTTGTCGTTGTTGTTCCTGGGCAGTTTGGCGATCAGTATCTACGGCGTATCGCGGTATCGTACGGCGTCGTTTTTCCTGTTGCCGACGCGAGCTTGGGAACTGTTAGCGGGTTCGCTGATTGTCTTCTTGCCTAAGTCGGATTGGCTGAAGAATAGTCGCAGGTTCTGCGAGGCCTTGGCGTGGTCGTCGTTATTGTGCTTGTTGGTTCCCGTGTTTGTTTACAACGATGCGACGCCGTTTCCTGGGTTGGCTGCCCTGCCCTGCTGTATGGGCACTGGATTGTTGATCTACATTCATGGTCATGGTTCGACAGGGCTTGGCAAGTTATTGTCGACACGACCGTTGGTGTTTGTTGGATTGATTTCCTATTCGCTGTATTTGTGGCACTGGCCATTGCTTGCTTTCAGTAACTACCTGGCGCTGGAGTCACTTTCGGTCATCGCTCGTTGCGTGATGCTTGCGGTAGGGTTTGCGTTGGCTGTAATTTCCTGGCGCTACGTGGAGACTCCGTTTCGCAAGCGTGCGTTGGGTTCGACCCGACCGCAGATGTTTGGCTACGCCGGAGCTATGCTTGTTTGCCTGTTGGTGAGTGGCTGGGTGGTGTTGGCGCAACAGGGAATGCCGGGCAGGTACACAGAATCGAGTTTGGCTCTCGGGTCGGGGAAGCAGGATCGAAACGTCTATCCGAATCTCTCGTTGCACGATATTCGCCAAAGTCAACTCGAGCGAATTGGAGATGTGCAGCCAGACAAAAGCATTGCGATAATGGTTTGGGGGGATAGTTTTGCGATGGCGGCGTTGCCTGCGATCGACGAGTTTCTCGACGAACGGGGGATGGCTGGCGTCGCCGCTATGCACACTTCGACACCGCCAATGATTGGTTTTTCGCATGCCGAGGGTAAAGGCGTTCAGCATCAAAAGGAAGCTTACGATGCCGAATTGCTTCGCTACGTTCAAGCGAAGCAGATTCCAGACGTGGTGTTGGTCGCTTGTTGGCGAGTGTATGCCAAGCAAACGGGTTTCGAGGCCGCGTTGTTGGACACTGTCGAGGCTTTAGTCAAAGTCGGCGCGAGGCCGTGGGTGTTGTGCGAGCCGCCGAAGCATGATTTTGATGTTCCCAGGGCGATTTCGCAGCCTTTAATTTCATCGAACCGAGTACAAGAGCTGCTCGTTGGTTCAAAAACTCGCAGCGAAGAAACTGGGATTGGTGAAGATCTGGAAAGCCGAATTGTTGGTTTGGGCGGCAAAGTTATCAACCCCATGGGATACTTTCTGGACCCAACCGAGAGTTTTTACCGAATTCGAATCGAGAACGAGTCGCTGTACTATGACAACGCCCACTTGTCGATTGCAGGTGCGAGACTTGTCTTGTTGCCGTGCTTAAAAGAACGGCTGATTCTTGCCGAGACCGAAAGTTCCAAAAGAGACGAAGGCTAAGAACTTTTGCGATTCCTGATGCCGATGAAACGGGATATCAAGCAATGGCCTCCATTGATTTCATTGATCAAAGGGCTGCTGCACCTTGGACACGAGGTTGATCACTATTCGTATTTTTGCACACCGGAGACTTTGTCGGATATTGATTGCGACAAGCTGGAGGTCGTAACGGCATCCTCGACGCCGTATCCAGGAAGTCGACCTTTTCTCGTTCGGGCAAAAGAGACTTTGAAGGCGCGGAGTGGGTTAAAGAAATTCCTTAACAGAAATCGCAGATACGATTTCGTTTGGTTGGGAGAATGGGACTACCCGGATATCGTCAAGATCGTTCGGCGTTCCGGAGTCGACTGCCCGATCGTTTACCAGTTGCATGAGTACAACCCGCGGCGGTTTCCGTGTTGCCAGCAAGTCGATCGAGTTGTTGTGCCTGAAGAGAACCGGGCTTGGATGACGTATTTCAACGCGGGAATTGAAAATGTCCCGTTGGTGCTTCCTAATATCCCGTTGAATCATCCTCGCGAAATCGGTGACGGTGGAGATAGAATCCTGAGTGCGTTGAAGGAATCGGGGAAGCGAATCGTTTTGTACCAAGGGCATATGGATTTGAGAAAGCGTTGTCTGATCGAGATGGTTCAGGCGATCGCAATGACGGATGACCAATTTGTACTGGCGATTTTGCCAGCGAATTTGAACGCAGAAGTGAAATCGAAAATGGAGGCCGAGTCCAAACGTTTGGGAGTAGGTGATCGCGTGATCCATCTGGAAACGCGGACACCGCCGGCTCATTTGGGCGTGGTTGGTCAAGCAGATATCGGAATTGGACTGTATCGCCCAACGACTCTCAATCAGGTTTATTGTGCACCGAACCGGCTTTACGAATTTACTGGTTTTGGGATTCCGGTGATCTTGCCGGACTTCCCGGGCATTCGCAAGTTGGAAGCGAGTTACGCCGGAATCGTGACTTGTGATCCTAATCGTCCGGAAGCGATTGCGGCGGCGATTTGTAAACTGCAGTCGCCTGAATCCTATCGTCAGGCATGCGATGGTGCTGCTGCGTTTTTTGCGGAGCAGGGAGACTACCTCGGTAACTTGCAAAGAGTGCTTGAACAAATCCAGTCGGTCGATGCCGAGAGCTTGCTGACGTAAAAATGCGAAAACGTTTCTTGCTTATTTGTCGGAAATTCCCGCCTGCATCAGGTGGAGGGACTCCCCGGATGGTCAACTTTGCCACGGCTTTGCAACAGTACGGTTGGGAGCCAACGGTTATCACTCCGGAAGTAAACGACGGTTGGATGGACAGCGAACGACTGTCCCAGATAGACGGCGTCGAAGTTGTTAGAACGGGCAGCATGTCACGCCAGAAGCGAACGCTGGTTCAGAAAGTTGCGGGACGACTGGTACCTCTTGATCCACATTTTCCGTGGGCATTCAAAGCTTTGAAAGCGGCAAGTAAACTCGAGCCTTCGCGTTTTGACCTGGTGTTTACCAGTGGTCCGCCTCACTCCGTTCATTATGCAGGTTTGCGGCTGTCGCGAAAATTTAATTTGAAGTGGGTCGCTGACTTTCGTGATCCGTATACGCTCGCTCCAGAGTATCGTGCTTTTTCTCCGCTTAACTTTTTGAGTGACCGCTACTTTGAGAAGCAGATCTATCGTCATGCGGATTTCGTTGTTACGAATACAAGAACGAATCGCCGTGAAGTACTCCAGAAGTTCGATGCTGTTGACCCGGGGAAACTGGTTACAATCAATAATGGATTCGACGAGCGTGAACTTGTGGATGGCGGATTAGAATCTCCATGGACAGGCGAAAAACTTAAGCCGCTGAATTACGTTTATTTAGGTGGGCTTCGAGGGTACGGAATCGACCGCTACTTTTTCGAGGGGCTGCGGGAAGCTCTCGCGAGCCAACCTCAAGTTGCCGATGAATTTGCTATTCGAATTGTTGGCGATGTCCGACACCAATCTGACATTGTCCGAGAATTGGTGGACCAGGGAATTGTGACTCTTCACGCGCCCGTCGATTCTGGAACGATCGGGAGTGTTTTGGCGCGGTCAGATGCGGGTTTGATCTGGCATCGCAACGACACGCGGTACCACGGGCAGATTCCGCAAAAGTTCTTCGAGTATTTTGGCAGTCGTACTCCGATTTTTTATGTTGGCCCAAAAAACAACGAAGTGGGTAAGGTCTGCAGGCGTTTTGATGTTGGAGTGGTAGCTGAGCCAGTTTCGGTGAACGAAGTGGCAGATGGGTTCCTGAATTTCCATCGTCGCATACAAAACCAAGAACTGGATTACTCGAAGTGTCCGGAGCGACTCTTTAGTCAGTTTAGCCGTCCGGAGCATGCGAAAAAACTTGCATGTGTGTTTGAAAGGGCACTGGGGGCGACGGGAAGGACGACGCGTCCCGCTGATGACTAGCATGGCAGCCAGTAGCAGTAGCGTTAGCGTTAGTTCGGCGCGTTCCATCAGCTCGACGCATTCCATCGAGAGTCTTTTGGTGTTTCAAGATGTGCTTACCCACTATCGGGTCCCGTTGTTTAACAAGTTAGTTGAACGCCTGAAGATTCCGATTGTTGTTGCGACTGGTGACTTTGCCCCATCACTACAGCATAACGAACTAGAATTCGAAGTTAAGATCTTTCCTAAAGTACAGATTGGGCCGTTGTACTATTTCAGAGGTTTGCGAAAAGAGTTGTCGAAGCATTCTGTTGTTGTCTTTCCGTTTGATTTGCACCAGTTGTCTACATGGTCTGCGGCCCTGCGGCGTAAAGGCCCAATGGTGTTGTGGGGGCATAGTCATGGAAGTCGGAAGTATCTGAATTTTGCCCGCCAGAAGATGGTGAGCTGCAGTGACGCTATTCTGGTTTACACGGAATTCGGTAAACAGCGATTGGTCGACGATGGGGCTGTCGCATCGAAAGTCTTTGTCGCTAACAACACCGTTGAAGTGCAAAACGCCGGGTTTGATGACACGGTGGAAAAGAACACGTTCCTGTTTGCTGGCCGGCTTACGCCAAGGAAAAAGGTTGCAGAACTGCTGGAAGCATTTGCAAAAATTGAATCTGAGATTCCTGAACACATTAAGGTCGAAATTGTTGGCGATGGCAGCGAGCGGGAGCGATTGGAACAATTGGCAACCGATAAAGGAATTGCCCATCGTGTTACTTTTCGCGGTGAGGTTTATTGTGATGAGCAGCTCAAACGGCTCTTTCAAAGCGCGCTGGCTTATGTCTCGCCTGGGCACGTGGGGTTGGGAGTTTTGCATAGTTTTGCCTACGGAGTTCCACCGATAACACGCCGGGACGCCAGTCATGCACCAGAATTTGCGCATATTAAGGAAGGTGAAAACGGTTTGCTTTTCGATGGCTCGGTAGATGAACTTGCTGCCATCATGAAGTCGCTTTGTTTTTCAGATGCGAGCCAATCGCTTGGGCAAAACGCCTTTCGCTATTACCAGGATCACTGCACGATTGCCCATGCGGTCGACGGGTTTGAAGCCGCGATTGCTCATGCAATTATCGAGCGTTCGAAAAAGTGAATTGTTTTATCCCGCTTAAAGTACAGTCCCGATGCGTTTGAAAGCCGGGGCAACTCTTGGCATTGATGCTTCCAATATTCAAGGTGGAGGCGGCGGAGTAACGCATTTGTTTGAGCTGTTGGAACATGCGCGGCCAGATGAATTTGGGTTTGGCAAAGTAGTAGTATGGGGCGGAGGTGCCTTGCTCAAGCAATTGCCTACACGAGACTGGCTTACTTTATTGCCGATTTCAGATGACTCGTTAAGTGCGAGGCAACTTGCCGTTTGGAATTTCAAGGATTTAAGAATCGAGTTTTCGAAACAGCAATGCAACTTGTTGTTTTCGCCAGGTGGGACATTTGTCAGCAAGACGATTCCTTATGTATCCATGTCACAGAATATGCTTCTGTTTGAAGATGTTGAAAGAAGACGTTTTCCGTACGGTTGGAACCGATTCAGGTACAACGTTCTTCGTTTGCGGCAATCGAAAAGTTTCAAGTATGCGAAGGGAATCATATTCCTTTCGAACTATGCCAAAGAGTTGATCCAGACGAAATTGCCTTTCTGCCGATCATTGGATTCTCGTGTGATTTACCACGGTGTGAATTCTCGCTTCGGCGATGGCAAGGGCGCGAGAACGGAGCCTCCGTTTACGTTTCTTTATGTATCGACAGTCAACTACTATAAGCATCAATGGAATGTCGTTCAGGCGATCGAGGAGTTGAACGAAGAAGGTGTTCGTTGTAACTTGCGACTGGTAGGTGGAAGCATCGCCAAGCCAATGTTGCGGTTAGAAGAGAGTCTGGTTGATTCACAGCATGCGACGTTTGTTGGCCGTCTTGAATATGGCGAAATTGATCAGGAATACCGCAATGCAGATGGATTTGTTTTTGCGAGTACTTGTGAAAACATGCCCAATATCCTGGTAGAAGCTATGGCTGCTGGCTTGCCAATCGCGTGTTCCAGCTACGGGCCGATGAGAGAAGTTGCAAACGACGCTGCATTGTTTATGGATCCGACGGATGTGGAGTCGATCAAAGAAAGTTTGCGTCAGATTGTTGTTTCACGACAACTGCGGGATGAACTGGCTGCGGCAGCAATTCAAAGGTCACAGATTTTTACGTGGGAGCAAACGGCGGATCTCACATTCGATTTTTTCTCAAAATGCCTGGACGCGGTATGAATTTTTCATCTTTGAGCCTGAGCGAAAATTTACATGGCTAACCAAATAGCTCAGGGCTACGAAAACGAATTTGCAATTGACTACAGTCAGCCAGTAGAAGAGTTCGGGCTGATCCGGAACTGGAGTGCGTACGGAGTCGCGTGCTTCCTGCTGTCGTTGACGATGTACGTGATGGTGCTCAAGTTTATCGACAGCGCTTATGTTTCAGGTGTTGTCGTGATGGCAGGTTTGGCGTTTCTGATGTTTACGACGAGAGCGACGACCTTTCTCAGTGATTTCTTGCAGCAACCGCACGGGTTGTTGATGCTGGTCGGTTTGATTCTGGTTACGGTTAGTGCCGGGATCGCACTTGAGATTTCCTCGTTGGTGAAGGCATTCCTGTTGATATTGATGATGGTTTTCGTCGGCAGTCGGATGCCTTCACTACATCGCGGCGAGTTGCTGTGTGGATTCATGATTTTTGCAGTCATCGAATTGGGTCTGGTGTTTGCAACAAGATCAGAGTGGAACCCTAATGCGTATTGCAACCATATCAGCTTTGCCTGTTTGTGCGGTGCCGCCGGGTTTTTTGGGACCGCAGACAAGAGATATCGGGTGGCAGGATGGGCATTGCTTGTGCTTTGTTTTGGGGCTCTCGTGTTGACGGGCTCACGAACCGCTACATTGGCGTTCGTAGTTCCAAACGTTTTGTATTTGTTGCTGTTAAGCGGGCGGTTTACCGTCGGCGTGGTGCGGTTTTTTCTGGTCTTGTTTGCGGTTTTTGCAATTACGTTCTTCGGGGATATCTCTGGAGGAGTTTCCGATCTGGCACTGAAAAATCTCGACAACGATTCTGCGATTGCCAGATTTTTTCTGTATGACAAAACTGAGAAGAAGATCGAAACAGACATGCTCGACAGAAGAGACCTTTGGGAGGTTTCTTTCGAAGTCATGATGGACAATCCCATTGTCGGTATTGGATACGATCGTCCCCTTCCCAAGACTGCTGTCCTCAATAGTGCCAGAGACCAACGAGCTCACAATTCGTATCTCGAAATTGGTTACCAATGTGGAATTGTGGCGATGGTGGTTTGGGCGTTGTTTTACTTTCTCATGCTCGATTTTATGACCGCCTTAATTCGCGATTATGGACGAGATCCGATTGTGTATCTTGCCTTTACTTCGACGTGTTATCTGGTGTTGGCCGGTATGATGGAATCGAGTGGGATCTTGTCGTTGGCGGTACCTGGCAACTGGGTCTCATTGTCTTGTTTTTTCTTTTTGGCTGCGGGTTGGAAAATGATGCAATCCAACCAGGGCTATCCTCAGGAATACTGGCCGGTTCAATAGTTTCGTGAAACAAATCCTGCAAAATCTTGGAAGCGGAGAAACGATTCTGGCGGAGGTGCCCTGCCCTGCTCGCGGGCGAGGGCAGGTCCTTTGCGAGACTATGACTTCGCTGGTATCGCTAGGCACCGAAAAGATGTTGATTGATTTTGGCAAAAGCGGTTTGTTGGCCAAGGCGCGGGCGCAGCCAGACAAGGTCAAGCAGGTGGTCCAGAAAATCAGGACGGAGGGGCTGTTTGCGACTTTGGATGCCGTCAAGTCGAAGTTGGATACTCCGATCCCGTTGGGGTACTGCAGTGTAGGTTCCGTGTTGGAATCGGACGCGAGTAGCGATACTCGACCCGGTGATCGAATCATTTCGAACGGCCCGCATTCGGAGGTGGTTGTCGTTCCCAATAATTTGACGGCAAAAGTGCCAGACAGAGTTTCCGATGAGCAGGCTGCGTTCGTCGTCGTGGGTGCGATTGGATTGCAAGGGATCCGTTTGATGCAGCCGACCCTTGGTGAGCGAATCGTTGTCAGTGGACTTGGGTTGATCGGTTTAATGACCGTTCAGATGCTGCGCGCGCAAGGGTGTCAGGTTCTGGGGATTGACTTTGATGCTCGCAAACTGGAACTCGCTCGTAGTTTCGGGGCGGAGACGGTGGATTTGAGTTCCGGGCAGAATCCGGTTGCGATCGCGTCCGAATGGACGCGGGGGATGGGAGTCGACGGAGTTTTGGTTTGCGCTTCTACGAAAAGTGATGAGCTGATCCATCAAGCGGCTAACATGTGCCGCAAGCGAGGCCGGATCGTGCTGGTCGGAGTCATCGGATTGAATTTGCAGCGAGCGGACTTCTATGAGAAAGAACTGTCCTTTCAGGTTTCCTGTTCGTATGGCCCGGGCCGCTACGATGACGCGTACGAGAACAAAGGGATCGACTACCCGCCTGGGTTTGTCCGTTGGACTGAGCAAAGGAACTTCGAAGCAGTCCTGCAGTTGTTGGCTGAAAGGAAGCTGAATGTTGAGCCGTTGATTACTCATCGTTTTGCGTTTGACGATGCGTTGAGTGCTTATTCGGCGATCGCGGAGCCCGGCGCGATGGGAGTGTTGTTGCAGTATGGCGAGCCCGAGGGCTTAGGTTCGGCAAAGATGGACAATCGAGTTTCGATCGCGACGGATTCGAAGCAAGCGATTGCAGCCGATGCGGTCGGTCAGCAGCCGGCGATCGCGATAGTTGGGAGTGGTAACTTCACGACCAGGACCTTGTTGCCAGCGATGCCAAAGACTGGGGTGTCTCGCCAAATTCTGGTAAGTAAAAACGGTACGTCCGCGACACATGCAGCGAAAAAGTTCGGGTTTAAAAATGTAGACACGAATTTCAAAGAGGTCATCAACGATCCGTCCGTCAACACGGTCATGATTACGACTCGGCATGATTTGCATGCGAGTATGGTTTGTGATGCATTGCATGCCGGGAAGCACGTGTTTGTCGAGAAGCCATTGGCACTGAGTTTCGATGAATTGCGGCAAGTGCAAGAAGCGTCGCAAGCAAACCCGGACCGCATCTTGATGGTTGGTTTTAATCGCCGGTTTTCGCCACACATGGCAACGGCGAAAGGATGGTTGAGTGCCGTACCCGGAAGCAAGTCGATCCTGATTACGGTCAATGCAGGCGAGATTCCTGCTGATCATTGGACTCAGGACAAGGAGGTCGGAGGTGGGCGTATCGTCGGTGAGGCCTGCCACTTTATTGATTTGGCACGCTTCCTGGCGGGCAATCCTATCGTCAGTGTGAACGGATTTCCAATGGGCGGCGCCGGCGGGCGGATGGGTGATTGTGCTTCGTTGCAACTGGCGTTTGACGACGGAACGATTGCAACGATTCAGTACCTGGCCAACGGTAGCAAAGATTTCCCCAAAGAGCGGGTCGAGATTTTTGCAGGCGGGAAAGTAATTACCTGTGACAACTTTCGAGCATCACGAGAGTTTGGCGGCAAGAGGAAGTTGAAAACTCGTAGTCCAAGCAAAGGGCACGCTGAAGAGTTGGTTGCCTTTTTTGATGCCGTGCGAAGTGGTGGTAGTTGGCCGATTTCCGCAGAGGAGATCTTTGAAGTGTCTCGCGTTGCAATTGAGCTCGCGGATCAAGTGAGCGTCTAGTATTTTGTCACGCGTCGATCTCGCTAGTGGTCCTTCCAAGCTGAATTTAATAGTTGGTGTCCCTGGTTTTTGGGTGCCATGTTCATGCCTTTCCAGCAATAAGCCAACTCCCGGCAACGGCATGCTTACGCTAGGGATGAGGCAATGGTCAATGCGGCGTGAGCATGCTTGGTCAGTACGGCACACATAACCACCAACGATCGCGTAAACATGGCACCCGTTAACAAGGCCTGACGAACCACTAGTCATGAAGATCATGATCATTCACCAGTACTTCCTTGGCAAAGATGCAGCCGGAGGTGCGCGGTGGAATCAGATGGCGAAGTTCTGGTCGGAAGCCGGGCATGACGTGACGGTTTTGGCGGGGATGGTTGACTACAACACCGGGAAGAAGCTGGACAAGTATCGCTGGAAGTTCATTCAGCGCGAGCAGGAATCGGAACGGGTTACCGTCTACCGTTGCCACGTCAGTGAAAGTTATAACGCCAGTTTTCTTGGCAGGGCCTGGGCCTATTTTAGTTTTGCGTTTTCTTCAACGCTTGCCGGTTTGTTCCGAGCGAATCGACCTGACGTGATCCTGGCAACCAGTCCTCCGTTGACGGTCAGTACGACAATGAACTGGCTCGGTTGGTTGCGTCGTGTACCGACGGTCTTTGAGGTTCGCGACTTGTGGCCAGAAAGTGCTCTCGATACGGGCGTACTGAAGCCGGGGCGATTGGCCGATTTGCTTTTCCGTATGGAAGCTCAAGCCTACAAGCGAGCGAAATGGATCAATGTGTTGACTCCAGCGTTTCACGACAAGTTGGTTGAGACGAAGGGAGTTCACGAGGACAAGTTAAGCATGATTCCCAATGGGGCGGATTTAGACCTGTTCGCACCGGCCGCCACTGACAATTACGTCCGCGAAGAGCATGGTTTGAAGGGAAAGTTTGTCGTCGGGTACTTCGGCGCGCATGGTCGCGCGAACCGACTTTCCCAGTTGTTGGACGTTGCGGAGAGAATTCAACAGTCGCTTTCAGATGTCCAGTTCCTGCTCGTCGGTGGCGGTATGTTGAAGCCGGAGTTGGAAGAAGATGCAAAGAATCGCGGGTTGTTGAATGTGACTTTTGTTGCTCCGGTTGCCAAGGAAAAAATCGCTGACTACATCAACGCGACCGATGTGTGTACGGCGGTCCTGATGAAAAACGACACCTTCAAGACGGTTTATCCAAATAAGGTCTTTGACTACATGTGTTGTGCCAAGCCGATCATTATTGGCATAGACGGAGTGGCCAGAAAGCTTGTCGAAGATGCCGGTTCCGGCTTGTTTGCAGAGCCGGAGGATCCGGACGCGTTTGTTCGTTGTATTGAGCGTTTGTCTGGTTCCCCAGAAACGATGAAGGCTATGGGTGACAGCGGGCGAAGTTACGTCGAAAAGAATTTTGATCGTCGTTTGCTTGCTGAAAAGTATCTCGGTGTGATTCGACAAGTGGTCGAAGGCGGTAAGTGATCAACTTTCGAATCGGGAATCACAAATGCCAATAAACGGCCAATCGTGAATTGAATCTGTTTTCAAAATACCTTTGGATCTGCAAAGCAATCGGGTGGGACAACGTACCACGGCGGTTGTGGTACTATGCTGAGTTGAAGTCCGGTTACTTGCGATACAAAACGGCTCCGACGCGATACTCCGAATTGGAGTTTGCCAAACAGACTTCGCTTGAAGAAAAAGATGTTCTGGAGCGTTGGAAACAACGAGCTGGACGTTTCTTTCAGGGGCCGGATCAAGCGACGCTGCGGCGAATGGTTGATCCAGGGGTATGGAAGCGGGAAGTAGCGGCGGTCTGCGAGCGAGCGGTCGAAGGTCGTTATCCATTCTTCAGTCACTGGAGTGGCGGTCTTGGTTGGCCGCCGAATTTTAACTTCGACCCGGTCCATAATATTGACTGGCCGGTTGGTGAACATTGGTCGAAGACGACTAAGTCAGGTCCGCCAAGGAACGATATCAAACTGGTTTGGGAGGCATCACGATTTTCGTTGGCCTATTATCTGGCACGCCAATATCGCTACTCCGGCGAGGAAGTGTGGGCGGTCAGGTTCTGGGAGATGTTTGACGCGTGGGTTAAGCAAAACCCAGTCAACGAAACCGTGGCTTGGGGGTGCGGGCAAGAAGTTGCGTTCAGAATTATGGCGATGCTGACTGCCGCGTTTGCCATGATCCATTCGCCGGCCACGACAACTGGGCGTCTTGAGCAACTTGAATTGCTGTGTTGGCAATCGGCGTTGCGAATTGATGCGAATAAGAACTTTGCGATTAGTCAGAAGAATAACCATTCGTTAAGCGAAGCCACTGGGCTTTGGACGATCGGTTTGCTGTTTCCTGAATTCAAAGAAAGTTCGCAATGGCTGGGAGTTGCGGAAACGATTTTCGAACGTGAAGTGCCCAGACAGATCTACGCAGACGGTTCGTTTGTGCAACATTCGGTCTATTACCATCGAGTGATGTTGGACGATTTAATGTGGGCGATTCAGCTGGGTAGAATCAACGGCCGAGAATTGTCGGAAAGCATTGTGATAAATTTTCAGTTGGCCATTGATTGGTTGTACGAGTTGGTTGATGCAGAGAATGGTCGTGCTCCGAACGTTGGGACGAACGATGGTGCGAATGTGTTGCCGCTGGCGGCTTGCGGCTACCTGGATTTTCGGCCGACGATCCAGGCCGCACAGGCAGTTGCGAGTAGTCGAAGAGTTTTTGCAAGTGGCGTTTGGGACGAGAAATCGGCTTGGTTGGATGTGGAGCTTCAAGATGCTCCACCGCATCGAGAGCGCACATCGAGTTGGCGCGCGCCTGATGGTGGCTATTACATCTTGCGACATGAACGCGGTAAGTTGTTGATGCGGTGTGCACAGTATCGAGATCGGCCGGCCCAGGAAGATAACTTGCATGTTGACGTTTGGCATCGGGGGCGCAATATGGTTTGTGATGCGGGTAGTTACATGTACTACCACCGCGACGCTGAGCTTGCGCAGTATTTCAAGTCAGTTCAGGCTCACAACACTGCCGAATTTTCAGACTCTGCACAGATGCGGAAGGGGCCCAGCTTTCTCTGGTTGGAATGGCCTGATGTTTCTGTGGAAAAGTTTTCGGAGCGATCTGTTTGTTGCACATTGCAGACGAAAGTTGGAGCTCCAGTTCGACATCAAAGATCGGTTGAACGGATTGGTGAGTCGTTTCGCATTGAAGACAATTTCGAGTGTGACCAAACGGTCACCGTGCGATGGCGACTTGGTCCTGAGTTGGAATGGGAAAGGATTGGTGAGGCAAGCTGGCAGGCGAATGTTGGCGACGGCGAGAAGTACGAAATCAAGATCGAAGTTGGAGACGAAATCACCGTCGGAGAAACCGTGGGCCTGTTGTCGTTGTACTACGGTGAAAAAACGGACTGCCGAGTCATCGAAGTAATTGGCAGGATTAAGCAAATGAGGACAATCCTTGGTCCCACGCATCAAGATTCGAAGTGATTGTTTCGCAATGAAAAGAGCTTTCGACTTGGTGGTGTCAGCTGTGTCGCTGATTCTCTTGTCACCCTGCATCTTGATCGTGGCAATCCTGGTTCGGTTGAAATTGGGAGCGCCAATTCTGTTTACTCAATCTCGTCCCGGCAAGAATGATCGCGTTTTTGAAATTTTCAAATTTCGTTCAATGACTAGCGAAACCGATCAGCATGGTAACTTGTTACCGGATGAAACACGGTTGACGAAGTTTGGGCGGTTTATGCGGGCGACTTCGCTTGATGAATTACCCGGACTTGTGAATGTGCTTAAAGGCGATATGAGTCTGGTTGGCCCTCGCCCGTTGCTAGTCGAGTACTTGCCGAGATACAATGCTCGCCAGAAGCGGCGTCATGAAGTGAAGCCGGGAATCACAGGTTGGGCCCAAGTCAACGGGCGAAACGCGGTGAGTTGGGAGGAGCGGTTTGAGTTGGACGTATGGTACGTCGAAAACCAATCGTTTCTACTGGACTTGAAGATCCTGGTAATGACCGTTGGAAAGGTCGTGCGACGAAGCGGGGTTTCTGCAGCAGGACATGCGACGATGCCAAAGTTTCAAGGAAGTGAATCGAGAGAGGGAGCGGAATGATGGCGGACTCGCAGCTGACCTCTCAGCAGGACTCAGTGTGGTTGTATGGCGTCGGTGGTCATGCTTTGGTGGTTACCGATGTGCTGAAAGATCTGGGAGTGGAAGTTGCCGGGTTTTTCGATGACGACCAGGCATTGGTGGATGCCAATCCAGAGCGGGTCCATCCCGGCATCGGGCTCGTTGGGGCTGAATCGTTTCAACGACCATCGGCACCAATGATTGTTTCTGTGGGAAATTGTGAGATTCGAAGGAAGCTTGCTGAACAGTTGGGCGGATCATTCGTATCTGCCATTCATCCCACGGCGACTGTTAGTGATTCTGCTCAGATCGGCGAAGGTTCGGTTGTTTTTCATCAGGCGGTTGTGCAAGCAGAAACTCAGCTTGGCAAGCACGTGATTGTGAACACCGGTGCGAAAGTTGACCACGAGAATGTACTCGGTGATTTTGTTCATGTTGCTCCTGGTTCGGTACTCTGTGGCAATGTGACGATTGGCGAAGGGACTCTTGTTGGGGCCGGAGCCGTCGTGATTCCAGGTGTGCAAGTTGGTAGTCATTGTACTTTGGGCGCTGGGGCGGTCGTGATACGGGATGTTCGGGACTACGCTGTGGTCGTTGGGAATCCCGGTCGAGTTATCAATTGTGTTGGATCTAAATAAACGGATTGTCAGATATGTTGGATCTTAAAAGTAAAACCAGTTTACAGACGAATTCGAATCAGGAACGCGTTTACCTTTCTCCTCCGCATATGATGGGGCGCGAGCGCGAGTATTTGTTGGATGCGTTTGACTCGAATTGGATCGCACCGCTTGGGCCGCATGTAGACGCGTTCGAGGCGGAGTTTGCGGAACGGGTTGGCATGCCGCACGCGGCCGCGCTTTCGAGTTGCACTGCTGCGCTGCATTTGGCACTGCGGATGTTGGGAGTGGAGCCCGACGACGAAGTCTTCACTTCGACGTTAACATTCGTTGCAACGGCTAACGCGATTTGTTATCAGGGAGCGAAGCCGGTTTTTGTCGATAGCGAAAAAGCTTCATGGAATATGGACCCGGATCGGTTGGAGTCGGAATTGCGGGATCGCGATCGTGATCCAAGCGGCGTGCTTCCCAAAGCCATCATCGTGGTGGATGTGATGGGCCAGTGTGCAAACTATCACGCGATCGGAGAAATCTGCGCCAATTACGAAATTCCGATTATCGAAGATGCTGCCGAAGCCTTGGGCGCAAGTTTTGATGGGGTGCCTGCAGGAAGCTTTGGCGATATTGCCTGCTTCTCGTTCAATGGCAACAAAATCATAACGACCAGCGGTGGCGGGATGCTGGTAGCCAACAATGAATCCTATGTAACGCAGGCGAGGCATCTGGCAACGCAGGCTCGAGACCCCGCTCCGCACTATCAACATACAATGACGGGCTACAATTATCGGATGAGTAATCTGGTGGCTGCGGTTGGTCGTGGCCAGTTGGAGAAACTTGATCAGATTGTTGAGAAGCGTCGCGCGAATTTCGATTACTACTTTCGTAAGCTCGGTGACGTGCCTGGAATCGAATTCATGCCAGAGCCTGAGGAATGTTTTTCGACGCGCTGGTTAACTTGTTTGACGATTGAACCAGCGTTGTTTGGTGCCAGCAATGATGACATTCGGATTGCGTTAGCCGCTGAGAATATTGAGTGTCGGCCGATCTGGAAGCCAATGCATTTGCAGCCATTGTTTGCGAGCGCGAAATGCATCGGTGGTGAAGTCTCACAGCAGATTTTCGAAACCGGGCTCTGTCTTCCCAGCGGTACTTGCCTGACGCAGGCTGATCAAGATCGCGTGATTGATTGTTTCATGCGTCTGCACCAATCGGCTGGTTAATAATAGTGAGCAGAGCAACTGGTATAGCTGGATTGGTTGCTTTGCATCACTTCATTCTTGCCGCGCTGCTAATAGCGCGATGCTCTTACTTACCGCACTGCTCTTAGCGGTTGAGCTTCATTGGAATCCATGCGGTACTCAGGAATCAATTGCTTGAAGAACAAGCGAATTTCCTGAGGTGAGCCGTGGGCGATGTCGGTCAATTGATCGACGTAGTTGGTGATGTCGACCCACGTCTCGTTTGGTTGGTAGGCAGCATTGATTTTAGGATGCTTGGTCTCCAGTAGCTGATCAACATCACAATGCAATTCTTCGAAAAGCTTTTCGCCTTTTCGCATTCCGACGATTTCGATTTCGATCGAGTCTTCTGGCAAGCCGGCAAGTCGAATCATCTGTTTTGCCAAGTCGATGATGCGGACTTGCTCGCCCATGTCCAACACAAATATTTCTCCACCATCACCCATCGAAGCAGCCTGCAGAACGAGCTGAGAAGCTTCTGGGATAGTCATGAAAAAGCGTGTCATCCGGGCATCAGTCACTGTCACCGGGCCGCCGGCAGCAATTTGCTCTTTAAAGATTGGCACGACACTGCCGTTGGATCCCAGGACGTTGCCAAACCGGACAATGACAAATTGTGTCTCTGATGTTTCTGCAAGTGAAAGAACGATTCGTTCGGCAAGGTTTTTCGTGCAACCCATGACACTGGTTGGATTGACCGCTTTGTCTGTTGAGATCAGAACGAACTTGCAGACGTCGTAACGGTCACAGGTCTCGGCGATGCTTTTGGTGCCCAGTACGTTGTTCTTAACCGCTTCGGAAATGTTCGTTTCCATCAGTCCGACATGCTTATGGGCGGCCGCATGGTAGACGAACTGCGGAAGGTTTTCCTGGAACAGCATATCCATCCGTTGTTCATCGAGGATGTCACCGACAGCCGGGATAAGAATCGTTTCGCCACAGACTTGTTTGAGTTCGTTGTGGATCATGAAAACACTGTTCTCACGATGATCGAGCAGGATCATTTCAGCCGGCTTAAATTGCAAAACCTGGCGGCAAAGTTCTGAACCGATGCTGCCGCCAGCCCCAGTGATTAAAACGCGACTGCCTTCAATTTCATTGGCAATCAACGCAGTGTTCAGATCCACTGGTTCCCGTTGCAACAAATCCTTGATGTCGATCTCTCGAAGAGGTATTCGACCATTGCCTGAATCCGTATCAATCGATTCGGGGATGACTTTCAGGGAAATGCCGGCTTCGTCGTAGATCTCTTTGAGCTGCTTGATTTGCCGGCCACTCATCTCACCCGAGAATACGAGAACTTGTCCGACGCTGTTCTGGCGACAAAATCTTGGCGCGTCAGTTGGCCGCCCCATGATTTTCATGCCGGCACGTTGATGCCCGATGGTTTGGCGATGATCGGAAAGGATACCTTTGATTCGGATTCGCGAACCCGGACGGTTATTGATTTGGTGAGCGGCGATTAGCGATTCCAGCTTATTGCAGATAATCAATGCTGATTCGCAGTCAGTGGGCGTCGAGCCAACCAGTTGGCTTTCGCGGGAAAGCCGCCAGACAGAGCGCAATGAACAAATGATGATTCCTGCGAATGCCAAATTGATCAGATGAATTGATTTGGGAACCTTCAACGGATGTAACCAGACATCGACAATCAGGAATAGGATGGAAGCACAAACCAATGGTTGCGCCAACGAGACCAGATCCCGAAATGTGAAGTATCGCCACCAGCCGCTAAACGCGCGAAACGCGAAAAAGCAAAAAGACTGGAGCGCAATAAGCAGCGGAAGTGACTTCCAGCAGACTTCTTGGTATTTGGCAGGTATTCGGAAATCAAATCGCAGTTGAAATGAGACCAGGTAGGCTACCGAGAAAATAGCCAGATGGGCTAATACGAGCAAAGTTAATCGGACCGGTGTCCAAACCAGAAAACGATACCACTGGGAGTGATGTTGTTCCTGATCCTGAAGTTCGGCCAGCGAAGAGTATACAGAATTCACAGTCGATCCGTCGGGTGCGCTTTTCATGTTGCTGTCTGGTGGGACGATGGTGACATGCGAGTCCTCCTTGAACGTTTGGACGCATGACAAACGAAATCATATTTTAGATTCAGTTTTTGTTCAACGACTCTGCGTTGCTCGTTGCGATCTCAAGTTGTTTGCAATCGATGCTCCATCAGCCAGGATTCAACACAAATTTTTATGCGGAATATTTCCGTTAACAATTCGCGCTATCGCTAAGCTGAGAAAAAAAGAACGTGAACCCAAATCGCCAACAGAACAAAGCGTTTCCTTCAATCTCATTCTGTTCGCGATGGCTTGACCTGGAAGCAACACGGTGTTTTCAGCTCCATGATTATCGCTGTAACGCGATAAGTATTTGAGCAGCGTGGTAAACTGGGCTGTTTGTGTGCATGCAAAGTTCAAATCATGAGCGGCTCGCATTCAACTAACCGCTGACTGGCAAAATACTGGATCATTAAGCCCAAACGACTGGTTGCCCGCGATATCTTTGGCATAATTGCGGCTTCAGAATTCGGTGTTCGAAACGGCGCTGGATCTATCCCAACCAAACCTTTTGATGCGTTTCGATTTGTGTGGTTCGGTCCACCAGATTAGTTGTTTAAGCCCACCATCAGACACTTACGGAGAAGCGTTAGTTTTGTCGGCCACAGGTACTCTTTCGGGTGGTGCACCACCGAGTAAATTCGATTTGAATCGAGCGTTGATGGCAATTGCCGTTCTTGCTGCGTTGCCTATTGGAGTCTTATATCTGACAAGAATGTGGTTTGAGGGGCACTATCAGTTCTTCCCATTGTTTGTTGGCGTTGTTGGATATTTGTTTTACGATCGCTTCGAGGAAATCGCTAACGGGACGAGTCCTGGGAATCCGCTGATCTCGTTTATGCTGTTCGTTTTTTCGTCGCTGCTGATTCTGTCCGCAGTGCTGCTTGTATCGGCCTTTTTGGGGGCCATTTCGCTATATGTTTTGTTCATTTCCGTTGTCTATTGGCTTGTAGGCAGCCGAGGATGCGCAAATTCGCTGCCGTTTTTTCTACTGTTGCTGCTGGCGGTTCCATTGCCAGCAAATTTCGACAACTTGATCATTGTGAAACTGCAATTTCTTGCCAGCGCGTTTGCTGGTTGGATTCTCGACATGTTTGGCTTGGTGCATTTCCGTGAAGGAGTGATCCTGGTCACGGAACAGCAGCAGTTCTTTACGGAGGAAGCGTGTAGCGGAATCAGGTCGTTGTATTCTTCGATCGCGGGAATGGCGATCTATTGTGTGATTTGCCGGTACGGTTGGGCGCGGAGTGCGTTCACGGTTGCTCAGACATTCTTTTGGGTGATCTTTGGCAATGCAGTCCGAATTGCAATCGTCGTTTGGGTAGCCAGTAGCTACACAACAGCAATCGCAGATGGAGCTATGCATGACGTGCTCGGCATCGCCATGTTTGTTGTGATCATGTTGTTGGCGATCAGTACAGATCGGCTGGTTTCTTCAATGTTACCGCAAAAAGAAAAAGAATCGGAACTGGATGAGTCGGTGATTGAAGCCCAGCCGATTGTCAGTGGGCAAAGGATCTGGGGGCGACTTTCGACACGCGTTTACCCACCCATATTGGTAGTGTTGTTTCTGTTTGTGTTCGTTGTCGGTTGCAGAATGACCTACATTGGTTTTACTCAGGACAAGAGTATGATTTCGCTGCTTGATCAGCGCTTGCCTGCGTTGGTAGAAGATGATTTGCCAGTCCGAATTGGGGAATGGGAGCGACGGACCTTTGAGCCAATCAAGCGTGGGCACAGCTCGATTTTTGCACAGGACTCATTTGCCTGGCTTTATCAAAACGAACAAGGTGAGTCGGTGTTATTGTCTGTGGATTGTCCGTGGCACGAGTTCCATGACTTGGTGGTTTGTTATGAAGTAAAAGGATGGCGGCGCGAAAACGAGCGCGTGTTGGAAGCTGCTGGGGCGAAGTACAAAACAATGGATTTGACGCGGTATGAAGGTTTGGGCGCCCATCTGAATTACGCTGCGGTGGATCGCAAGGGAGCAGTGATCCCACCCCCTTCCGCAGCAGACACGCTGGACGTTCCGCAACGTGTGCTAGCGGGCTTTCGCCAGTTTTTGGGAATGGATTATTCTACGCAGATTGAATCGGCAAATTTCGAGTTGCCATTTACAATGGTTCAAGTCTACTGCGAGCCAACCAAAGATGACGCCGGTATCAGTCAATCCGCACAGGAGTTCTTTTCCATGGCCTTGAAGGTTGTCCGGCAATCGCATCGATTCCAGCCGGACGACAATCAGGTGGAATGATTATCAGGTAGCCCTACGAAAATGATTCAGTTTCTATTTCGCCAATTCGTTCTCGTCATTTCCAACTTTACGGAGTTGCTGGAATTTCTATACCGTTCCCTGTTCCGGTTGGGTCGGAACGAAGAACATGGTGGTGGCAGCCTGTTGCGGAACATCCTGATGTTTCCGCTTCGGATGATTGGTGGGTTGGTCGCTGCTGGTGGCTGGCTGATTATGTTTCCGTTTCATGCAGCGACAACCTTTCAAGGTGAGCGGCGGCAGAATTTCCTGTGGGGCGTGCCAGCGGTGATTGGGGCCTTGTTTGCTGTTTTGGTTCCTGTGTATACGTTTTTTCGAGGCGATGCAGTTGACGGCCAGTACCGTGTCAAAGCGCTGGCGGCGATCAGGAATGGTGAATTTGAAACGGCTAAAGTATTTCTTGGCCGCGTCGTCAACAAAGATGCCAACGTTGATCCCAATGACCAGTTCTATTGGGCGATTGTCCTGGCGAATACTGGGCAACCCACCCGCGCTGGGCAGATTGTCGATAAGCTGGCCCCGGATGATTCTCCCGGTTACTCCAAGGCTCATCGATACAAAGCGTTACGATATTCAATGGAGGCTAATCAGGATCGGGATCCGGAATTGTTGCGAAGGCTGCGATTTCATCTTGAGAATTCCGGTGACTCGGATAGCCCTGAAATCAACCAGGCTTGGGCAACGTATCACATCTCCGTTGATCAATCTGAAGAGGCGGTGAAACATTTGGAAGTGGCGGCCAGGAAAAATCCGAAGTTCCTCTTGTCGATCGCAGACATTTACAAGTCAATGGACAACGAAAATGGCCGGGCAAGAATTCTCAAAAAGGCGGAAGATACGTTTCGCGAACAATTGATTGAGGATCCACTGAGAGTGGATGCGCGAATATCTCTAGCAAGTATTCTGGCTCAAAAGACTCGGTTTGAAGAAGCCGAAAAGACGCTGACAACGGGATTGAGTCTTCAGCCTGATGCGAAAATGCGGCGGGCAACGGCCGATTTCTTTGTGATGCGATATGACGTCACGCGGGATGCGAACGGACCGTTTGCAACCAGAATGGAATACTTGCAGCGTGCGATAGCTTGCGAAGAAAGTCACTTGCCAATCTACAATCGGTTGATGGATCACTACAAATCCGTCGATTCCGAGGATGCGGGTGAGGAGGTAAAGGATACGCTTGCGAAAGCAATTGCATCTGGTGAGGCGACGGCTTTTGCTCACTTCATTCTGGGGAACATTCTTTGGATGGAAGAGAATAAAACGGAAGGTGCCTGGCATATTGAAAAAGCATATATGACCGACAAAAAGTTAGTCTCGGTAGCGAATAACTTTGCCTGGGTGCTCGCTCATCAGGACGAGCCGGATTTGGAACGAGCTCTCGGCATCATGGAAGACGTCCTGCAAAAAGTACCAGATGACCCCAGATACCTTGACACATACGGGACCGTATTGACGCTTATGGATCGGAATGAGGAAGCAATAACACCGTTTGAGAAAGCGTTGGGGAAGCTTCGGAATAAATTGCCGGTCCACAAAAAACTCGAGCAAGTTTATCGTCGGCTCGGGAAGGAAAAGATTGCCATGCTTCATCGAGTTGAAGCACGAAAGTTGATGGAACAATTAAAGTAAATTTAGCGATCGCAGAAATTTAGCATCGCCAAATTTGCAGGAACATAGGCATTTTTAGAATGGAGTCTCTCGCCCGGTGGGCGCAGATCTTCTCGGATAAGACGGAGCAACATGTCGATCGCACCTTTAAATCCTCAATCCAATCCGCCTCCCAATGGAGTGCGGCCGCAGGCCCCGATGTCGTTTGGGGGCGGTTACCCTGCTTCCGGATTGAACAACGGTAGCAATCAAAATCTGGATCTGTACGGCGCTTTGATGCGGCGAAAGTTCCTGATCATTTTGCTGGCGATCGTTGGCGCGGTACTTGGGTATTTTTACTTCTTGAAAGCGCCTGTCGTTTATCAGTCGCAATTGCGGATGATGATTTGGTCGAAGACACCGCCAAAGATTATTGATGGTGAGTCGCTGATGCGTGCTGCGACGGCTCCCAAGCACGAGAATCTCATCATGAGCGAGATCGTGTTGGACAATGCGATCAGGAATGCCAAGCTCGATACGCTCAAGACGTTTGAGGACTCAGTTTCGACGATTGGAGACTTGAAACGCAATCTGGATATTGACAGTGAGTCGGGAGACCAGGACACCATTATTTTGACGTACTCCGGTTTGGTTGCGGAGGACCTGCCAGTCATTTTGAATCAAGTGGTTTACTCGTATGAAGAGATTCTCTATCAGGATTCACGAGACATCGGGAAGGACCTCAAGGATCTGTTCCAAAAGTATCAGGACAAAACTGTTGGCGAATTAAATAAAGCCGAGGTCAGGTACCTCGAACTGGCGAAACGACATGGCTTGACGACTCGACTGCTGGACGGCGATTTCGTGAATCCATACATCGATCGGTTGATGGACACGAAAAAAGACCGAGATCAACTTTCTCGTCAGCACATCGATGTCAAACGGCAAGTTTCCTCGCGAGAAACAATTATTAACTCTGGCGATGAAACCCAACGGGCGGTTTTGGTCATCGAGGCACGGCAATACCTCGGGGCTGCTTATACGGCTGGGAAAGTCGATGAGAACGCCAACGGAAATATTAACAATGTCCTGATCAACAGTTACAACCAGCAAGCAGTAAGTCTGCGCAGGTCGCTGTTTGATCTGGAGACTCGTCGAGATGAGCTGATGCGTATTCACGGACCGGGTTCTCCCCGAGTCAAGACGTTGTCTGACTCCATAAGCAAATGGTCAGTGGAGCTCAAACGATTGGAGAAGGCTCAAAATGAGTTTGTGAAACTTTCGTTGCCGGATCAAGGAAAAATTGCTGGTGACAAAGTGAATGAAAAAGCGCTACGACGTGCTCAGGAAAATTACTGGATCAATTTGCATTCGATTTCATTGAGAAAACAGCTTCAGGATCTGACAGCCAACATTGAGCAACTGGACGAAGAAATATCCAGCATCGAATCCAACGCGTCTGCGATTTCGGATGACATTACCGAGCTGAATGTTTTGAAGCGACAAATTGCTGACAAGCGGGCGGAAAGCAGAGAGATTTTGGATCGCCTTTCCGAAGTCGATATGCTGTCGAACGATTACAACAGTTATCGTGTGCGAGTTATCGACACGCCAAAAGTGGGGAGTCGCAGGTCACCTGACTTTATCCGTTCACTGGCGATTGGGGTTTTGCTGGGTTCGTTGATGGGGATTGGGTTAGCGCTGTTGGTTGATAAGTTTGACCTTAGCTACCGCAACCCGAACGAGATTTTGGAAAACCTGGGTGTTCCTGTGATTGGGAAAGTGCCCCGCCTCAAGCAGGTTCCGACCGAAAAAGGTCTTTCAACACTTGTGATGGCTCACAAACCGCAGTCGGTTGGGGCTGAGGCAATTCGCGCGATTCGGACAGCAATGTTTTTTGCCGCGAACTCGTCCAACTTGAAAACGTTCCTGTTTACCAGTCCTTCACCAGGGGACGGTAAGTCAACGATCTGTTGCAATGTTGCGATCGCCATGGCGCAAGCTGGCAAGCGCGTTCTCTTGTTGGACGCCGATTTTCGGCGTCCTGTTGTGAGCGAGTACTTCCAAGAGGACTCGGAACCTGGTTTGCTTGCATTTTTGAACAAAGAAGCCTCGCTCAACGATGTGATTATCCCTAGTACGCAGCGAAATCTTTATTTGCTGCCAACGGGAGGCCGGCCAAAAAATCCTGGCGAGCTGGTTACGTCAAAAGAGTTTGATGCCATTTTGCAGAAACTGAAAAAATCGTTTGATTTTGTGATTATTGATTCGCCGCCGGTTTTGCCGGTAGCTGATCCGGCAGTGTTATCCACGAAAGTCGATGCAACTTATCTGGTGATGAGGATTCGCAAAGGAATCAAGGTTTCGGCGCAGAATGCAAAAGACAACTTGGATCGCGTTGACTCGAACACGATTGGCATCATTGTCAACGGCGTTGACCAAAACCCTTATTACACCGAGTACGGATACTACTACCAATACAGCGGCGGGTACGGCTACAACGGGTATTCGTATGGCGGTTATCAACCGAACGGTCCGTTGGCTTCGGAGCAACGTTCGTTATCATCCGTTGATGCCAAGAGCTGAAACGATTCAGTGATCGAGTAATTTGCTTTGGCTGCGTTTGTAAAAGCCAGGAATATTTTATCGCTGCAACCTTTTTATGGCGGTAGCCACCGACAGTTCATTGATGGTTGGGTTTCTGCCAGTCGCTTGAATTGGCATCAAGTGACTTTGCCTGATCGGCATTGGAAGTGGCGGATGCGGCATGCTGCGATCGAGTTTGCATCGCAGGTTGATCAGAAGTGGAATGCGGGTGAACGGTTTGGCGCGATCTTTACGACGGACATGTTGAACGTCGCTGAGTTCAAAGGCTTGCTGCAAACAGGTGCTCGCGAAATACCTGTGGTTGTCTACTTTCACGAAAATCAGTTGGAGTACCCCAACCGAGTTCAGGCTGAGCGAGATTTCCATTACGGTTTTACGAATTTTACTTCGGCCCTGGCTGCGCACGCAGTTTGGTTCAACTCGCGTTTCAACTTGGACTCTTTCGTTGGTCACTTGCGAAGCATGTTGAAGCGATGGCCAGATTTTCAGCCGGAGTCTGCTGTCGAACAAGTCGCCTGTAAAGGAAGTATTCAGGCACCTGGGATTGAAGTCCCGAAATCCAAGCCACGGGATACGGCTGTTGACCGGCCTCTGCACATTGTTTGGGCAGCACGCTGGGAGCACGACAAGAATCCGGACGATCTGTTGGCAATTGTGAAATCGCTTTGCGATCGGGGCGTGAGTTTTGTTGCCAGTGTCGTCGGACAACAGTATCGTAAAATCCCAGATTCGTTTGACGAAATCAAGGAAGTTCTTGGAGAGCGGATTGCCAATTGGGGATTTGTAGCTGATCGCCAGCAATACTTCGAATTGCTGGGGAACGCCGATGTTTTTCTCTCGACCGCGAATCATGAGTTCTTTGGAATCGCTGCGGCGGAAGCAATCGCGATGGACTGCATGCCGTTGCTGCCAAACCGCCTTGCTTATCCGGAGTTGCTCGATGTGGAAAATTTTCCGGAACGCAGGAATTGCCTGTTCGATTCCGTTGTCGAAGCGGTTGGAATTCTGGAGAAACTTGGCGCGAACAGATACGATTTTGATGGAACAATCGCAACAGATATTCGCGCGAAATATGGTTGGACGCAGCGGGCAAACGAAATGGACGCTAAATTGTTGCGAATCTGCGCTGGAGACGATTGAGTCGAAATCGATATAATGCATGGCAATTGATTTATCATTTCGGGGGAGATCATTGCGAATTTTGCTAACAGGTGCCACTGGTTTTCTCGGTAACAATCTCTTGAGGTTGCTGCTTGAAGACGGTCATGAAGTTGCGGTTACGTATCGGAACAGTTCCGATCAAAGAACGCTGCGTGACCTGGCCGTCGAGAAAGTTGAATGCGACTTGATGGAACCAGCATCGGTCATCCAGGCACTTGCCAACGTGGAGTTGGTGATTCACTCGGCAGCGATGATCCAAATCGGTTGGTCGAAATTGGAACAGTCGCGACGTGTGAATGTGGAGGCAACCAGACAGCTCGCCCAAGCCGCGCGGTTGCATGAGATTCGCATGATTCACGTAAGCACGGTCGATGCGTTGGCGCCAGGAAGTGTCGATTGTCCGGCTACGGAAAATGACATCGAACCGTCCAAGCCGCCTTGTAGCTATGTGGTTAGCAAACGGGAGGCGGAATTTGCATTTGCCGAACAAGTTTCAGCCGGTTTGGATGGTGTCATCGTCAGCCCGGGGTTCATGATTGGGCCTTGGGACTGGAGGCCTTCGTCAGGCGAAATGATGTTGGCGATTGCCAAGCAGTTCACTCCACTCGCGCCTCGAGGTGGATGCAGTGCCGTGGACGTTCGCGATGTTGCCTGTGGCATCATTGCCGCGATTGAACATGGTAGACCCGGGCATAATTATATCCTGGGAGGCGAAAACGTTTCTTACTACGATTTGTGGACACGAATGGCGCGGGTGGTAGGAAGCCGCCCGCCTATCGGGAAGCTGCCTGGTTTTATCAATTGGTCCGCCGGGAAAGTTGGTGACTTGATTGGCGGAATCTCTCGGAATGAACCGCTTGTGAATTCGGCGGCCACCGAAATGGGTTCGCTGACGCACTGGTATTCAAGCCAAAAAGCAATGCAGGAATTGGGCTATCAAATTGGTGACGTCGATACCGCAATGGCGGACGCCTGGGACTGGTTCAAGTCGTACGGTTATGCCTGACGGCGATACGACGAACCATTTTTCTTTTCAGTCGGATTGAACGTCACAAAAATCTTATTGCGTCGGCGTGGCAGGACTTTCTTCATGTGATGATCGGATGCGGATGTTAAGCACTTCGACAACCAAAGCAAAGAACATGGCAAAGTAGATATAGCCTTTGTCAATGTGTGCCCCAACCGATTCGGCAACCAGCATAACACCGATCAAAATCAGGAAGCTGAGCGCGAGCATTTTGAGGGTGGGATGTTTTTCGACAAAACGGCTTACCGGTTCGGCAAAAATCAACATCGCTGCGACCGCTATGATAATTGCGCAGACCATGACGGTGATTGATTGAACCATACCGATGGCCGTCAGGATTGAGTCCAGTGAAAATACGATATCCATCAGCGCGATTTGAATCAGCACCGAAACAAACATTCCCTTGGAGGGAACGACTTCATGCTCGACCTCACCAAGTTCATCATGAATCTCGTAAACGCTTTTTCCGACGAGGAATAATCCGCCAAGAAATAGTATCAAGTCCTTCCACGAAATCGCATTGGCTTCTTCAATGTGTTCGTGATGAATCGCGTCGGCGATGCCTTCAATATGCTTCCGAGTTTCCTCGTCAGCGTTTTCGATCACATTGTCAGGGATCGCATGTCCCGAGCCCATTCGCTCAATCAACTCGGTAGGAGCGCCAAGGTCGGTGAGGTGGAAAATGGGAGTCTTGAAAGCCTCGTCGTGGACCATCCAGAATAGCAGGCCCAACAACATCAGGCGTGTTACCAGGGCCAGCGCAAGGCCGAGGCGACGAGCGCGGGGTTGTTGTTCCTTGGGCAGTTTGCTGGACAAAATCGTGATGAAAACGATGTTGTCGATACCCAGAATGATTTCCATCAGGGTAAGGAACAAAAGGCCAAGCAGGAAATCCATATCCGATCCAGACTAGTTAAGTGAATGCAAATTCGCGGTTGCAATGACAATGATATTTGCAAACACCCCGTTCTGGAAATAGGGCCTTGGCCAAGTACGGCAGAAACGAATCAAGAAGTCGCAATTTCGTTTGGAGCAAGCAGCAGCGAGGCGGGCGCTTGTCCACGGTGATTGCCCAAATAAATAGGTGGGCCAGCCACCAAACGGTGGTGTGTTAAGGGCCTCCGGCCATGCCGTTAAACAATCAAGAAAACGCTACGATCTATCTAGCTCTCGAATTCAGAACTGCTGAAGTCCTGATGAATCTGAACGACGTCCGCTTTGCATTTAAAGAATGCCCGGACAATTTCGGGGTCAAATTGCGTTCCGCTGCCGTCAAGAATTATCTGGAAACAGGATTCCAGATCGAATGCAAGTCGGTAACTTTTGGGATTGCTGATGACGTCGAATACGTCACAAACGGCTGCGATTCGTCCCTCGATAGGGATGTTGTCGCCTCTGAGTCCTTTGGGGTAGCCTGACCCGTCCCAGCGTTCGTGGTGTGACTCGGCGACCAGGGCTGCCATTCGCATTACGTTCGAGTTGCAAGCATCCAGCAGAAAACAGTCGGCAGGATGAGCGGTTTCGTCAGTGAGGTTGTCATCGCGAATGATCTGGCCACCTTGCCCACAATGCGCCTTAACGATGTCGAATTCTTCCGCCGTCAACTCGTCCTGTTTGGTGAGAATCGTATCTGGTACGTCAATTTTTCCCACGTCGTGCAACTGGGCGGCATGTTCCATCTCAATTACCTGGGAATCGGTGAATCCCAGTTCCTCGGCGATCAGTGCCGCATACTTACCGACGCGTACAATGTGCCGGCCCGATCGGTCGTCTCGAAGTTCCGCTACTCTCGCCAGGCACTGGATCGCTTCTCGACGCGAAGCGATCAGTTCGGAAGTGCGAACTTTGACTTCCTGCTCAAGTTTCATTGTGTACCCAGCCATGAACTTGCTGTGTGCACTTGCCAGGAGCGTGTTGGTTACACGAGTGATTATCTCGCTGTCGGAAAATGGCTCGACAAGGAACTCGTTGGCACCGAATTCGAGCGACTTGCTTTTTACTTCCAGGTCGAACTCAGGCGTTATGGCAATTACCGGGATGTCATTCAGGCGACTGTTTTCCCGTACTTGCGCCAACGTGCGGAGGTATTTGGAATCCGAAGAATTGATTGTGAGCATCAACATCGCTGGCGCGTCCTTGTCGAAGTAATCCATTACCAATTCGCGATTGCTCTCGTGCAAAACGTTGCGGAAACCCTTTTCGTTCAGTGCTTGGCACAGTTGCCTGGAAATTTTCTCGTCGTCGCTTGCGATCAGAATATGCGATGCGCTGATGTTGAAAGCCTGGTCGTTGATTGAGCGTTCCAGCGGAGTTTCCTGTCGGCGCCGGACTTGAGTTGTGTTCGTTTCGTCGAGCGAGGAAACGGCAACGCAGCGAGCTCCGTCGTGAACGGTAACCTGGTTGCGACCGTTTTGTTTTGATTCATAAAGTGCAGTATCTGCACGTTTGACGATCAATTCTTGATCGTCACCTTTCATGACTTCCGCAACGCCGACACTGACGGTGATTTTTAGTTCGTGTTCGCTGGCTCTGAAGATTTTGCTTTCAACACGTTGTCGAATTCGCTCTGCAGTTTGCGTCGATTCCTCCGAACGCTTGATAGGAACAATTGCTGCAAATTCCTCACCGCCAAATCGGCAGACGAGATCCATTTCTCGAACCGCGTCATTGATCTCTGTTGCCACTTGAGCCAGAACGGCATCTCCTGCCTGGTGCCCGTATTGATCGTTGACTTGCTTAAAAAAGTCGATGTCGATCATGATCAACGCTAGCGGCTGACGCTCTCGCTGCCATGCAATCATCTTCCTTGATAGCTCGAAGTCGAACGCGCGGCGGTTGGCGACGTTGGTCAGCGGATCAATCAGGCTGTCGGATTGGAACTGAGCCGAGTACCTGTTCAGTTGAGTGGTTGCGATTCTTGCTCGCAAAGTGTTTTTGATTCTGGCGGCTAACTCAAACGCATCAGCGTCCTGGCAAACAAAATCTTCTACGCCGGATGCCAGGGACAGTTTTTTGCCTTGTGTATCTTGAGGGCGCGTAATCGCAAGTACTGGGATGCGAGGTTCTTGCTTGCACTCAGCGATGACCGAATTCACGATGTCCGATTCAAGCTGTTCACAGCCAATAAGAATCAAGTCAATGGATTGCTCGCTTATTTGAGCTGCTAGCGATTCAACTTGATTTACCGTTCGCACATTGCTGAAACCCATATCCTTCAGGTGTGCTCTTATTGAATTAGCGGTCTCAGGTGTCGCCAATATCTCAATGTTTGCGGCTAACAATTCGCTTGAAGTGTCTGCTTTTTGCGTAGGAGCATTGATCGGGAAGCTCGCTGGCGAAGCATGCCCTGCTAACGATGTTGGTGTCTGACTGGTGTCCATGCTTCCTAAGCCTTCTAGTTTTCGCGATTTATCGCAATTTAGTACGGTTTAGAAACTCTAGGATTCAGGCACCCGTCGGTTCGTAAAATCACGTTTAGTGTTTTTCGTACAGCCAACGACGACTTGGTAATTAGGAATGTAGGGAATCTAAGGGCAATCAGATTGTTCGGCGATTGCCGTAGACCTTCATTTGCTCCTTCATTACTCTCGCCTCGTGCCCCGTATGGAAACGCAGGAAGCGACCAGGTAGAGAGATGCAACGAGCAGGGATTAATTCGCAGAATTGGAAAGAGAATTGGCCTGAGCTGATTCTGCCCATCAGCGTAATCGCCTGCCTTTTTGTGATTTTCGTGCCGCTCCCGGCAGGGATTATCGACATATTGCTAGCGGCTAATATCTCGATTGCGGTCATCATTCTGCTAACGACTTTGTATGTGAAAACTCCGTTGGAGTTCAGCGTCTTCCCGTCGTTGCTGTTGGTGACAACAGTCTTTCGCTTATCGCTGAACATCGCGACGACGCGATTGATATTAACTAATGGTGCCACCGACCTTGAATCGTCTGCTGGGCAGTTGATCCGCAGCTTTGGCGAGTTCGTAGCTGGCGATCATATCGCAGTCGGTCTAGTCATTTTTTCAATCATCGTGATTGTTCAGTTCGTCGTGATAACTAAAGGCGCGAATCGGATCAGTGAGGTTACGGCCCGATTTGCACTCGATGGGATGCCCGGTCGGCAACTGGCGATTGACGCCGATTTGAATGCGGGCGCGATTGATCAAGCGACTGCCAGACAACAACGAAGCGAATTGTCTTCGAATGCAGATTTTTTCGGGGCGATGGATGGTGCCAGCAAGTTCGTTCGTGGTGACGCGATTGCCGGGATCTTGATCACGCTTATTAACGTTGTCGGTGGACTTGTCGTTGGATTGACAGCCAACATGTCGTTGACCGAGGCTGCGAGTGTTTTTACAAAACTGACAGTCGGTGATGGCTTGGCGAGCCAACTTCCGGCTTTGTTTATCTCTGTCGCTGCGGCGATGTTGGTTTCCCGGCCGACGACACGCTCGAATCTGCCACGCGAAACATTCGAGCAGACGTTTGGAAACTCGACGGTTCTGACGATCACTGGAATTTTCCTGCTGGTCATGTTGTTTACGTCGCTCCCCAAGATCCCACTGTTGATTCTGGCAGCGATATTTTTGCTTGGTGCCAGGTACATGCCTGTCGCAGTCAAACCACAAGAACTTAAAGCTCCCAATCGAAACGAAGCGACTCCCGAAGTCACCATTGAAAAACTATTGGGCAATGAAATACTGGATCTCGAGCTTGGTTTGGACTTGATTCCACTGGCGGATCCCAAGTCAGGTGGAACATTGCTGCCGGCCGTCACCAACGTTCGCAAGAAGTTGGCGTCGAGTCTCGGAGTGCTGCTTCCCAAGATTCGAATCAGGGATAACCTGCAACTGCCGCGGCAAGAGTATCGAATTCTTGTGCAAGGTAACCCGGTCGACATTGGAACGATCCTGCCTGAATTTGAATTGGCTGTAGACCAGGGCGATGCTTCCGGCCCGATCCGTGGCGCAGTTGCAACCGAAACGACACAAGACGGCCAGGCGTTCTGGATCCGACCTGAGAATCGGCAAGACGCCATCGACCTGGGCTACGAAGTTGTCAATCCAACTTCCATCCTGACCACGCGGTTGAATGATATTGTCAATCAATACGCACCAGACCTGCTAACACGTGACGCGACCAACCAACTGATCGAAGAAATACGCAAAACTTCTCCGGCGATCGTGGAAGAACTTGTGCCCGAACCGCTGGGGATCAAGAAGCTGCAGCAGATCCTCAAACGACTGGTTGCTGAGCAGGTTTCGATTCGTCCGCTGGGGCTTATCCTGGAAACGATTGGCGATGCGATCGGTGCGGGCGACGACGAGACGGGCAGTCTGGTCGAAAGAATCCGGCAGCGTCTGGCGCCGCAAATCACCGCTCGCTTGCTTGGAACGAACCACGCTATCAAAGCGGTAACCATCGAGCACGAGCTACAAGAAAAAATTTACCGGAACTGTACTATTGAATCTGGCGAAGTGAAAACCAGTCTGGCGCCGGAGATGCTGCAAGCTTTCCTGAGGTCGCTGCGAGCCGGAGCCGAGAACATGGCCAACGAGGGTCGGACGCCAATTGTCTGCGTACGGCAGGACATTCGGCCGATTCTCAGCAGCATCGTTAAAGAGCAGGCCTTGCCGCTGATAGTCCTGGGATCACAAGAGATAGTCGGAACCTATGTTGAATCGGTTGGCGAGGTTTCGTTCGACGAGTTACAGCCCGAATCTGCTGCTGCCTAGTTCAAGATCTGTGAGATTACCGGCAAGGTAAGTTTTACCGCTAGCCTTTTCTCTAACAGGTCGAAGCAAAAAGTCTCGATTATCCTAAAATGACGCAAATTTTGCCAACGCCTCAAGTTCGTTATGACGATCATTCAAAATAACCAAAGTTCTGTTTGGCAATATGCGCTTGCTGAACTTTGCCGCTCGCGGCACGTAAGAATTTGCGTAACAAAATCTAAGAAATGTAAATATTTCATTGACTCAACAGACGCAATTCTGATATTCACCGCTTAACACATTGTCGATTAACGGTAATTGAGATTTAAAAATATTCCGCGTAAGCGGATCGCTATACAGCAAAGAAGCGATCAAGGAGGAGTTTATGGCGACTACGGTTGCAGCGAAGGACAAGGAAGAGATCCTCGAGGTGTGGAAAGCCTACAAGCCGGATTGCAGCGATAAGCAACTGCGGAACCGGTTGATGGAGCGATACTTTCCTCTCGTTAAGTACAATGGCGAGCGGATTTGGCAGCGTCTTCCGGACGGTGTCGAATTGGACGACTTGATTTCGGCCGGCGTCTTCGGGCTCATGGATGCGATTGACGCGTTCGACATGTCTCGCGGCGTTAAGTTCGAAACGTACTGTGTTCCCAGGATTCGAGGGGCAATGCTCGACGAGCTGCGTTCGATGGATTGGGTGCCGAGGCTCGTACGTTCGAAGGCCAGTAAATTGGCAGTCGCTACCAAGGCTCTGGAAACCAAGTTTGGCCGTGCTCCAACCCATCAGGAATTGGCTGGCAAGCTGGAAATCACTGTGCCGGAATTGGAGAAAATGATCTCCGATGCTAACGCAGTCAATCTGATCAGTCTGAACAAGAAGTGGTACGAGACTGACAGCTACAAAGACATTCGTGAGATCGACATCCTGGAAGACAAAAAGGGCGAAGACCCAACTCGTCGTATCCAGAAGAATGATCTGATGCGTTTGGTGACCAAAGGTCTCAATCGTAACGAACGCTTGATCATCATCCTGTACTACTACGAAGAGCTGACAATGAAAGAGATCGGGGCTACGCTCGATTTGAGCGAGAGTCGTGTCTCACAGATGCACAGCAGCATCGTTCAGCGTTTGCAGCATCAACTTGGTCGTCGCCGAGTTGAGTTCGGAGGCTAGGCCCTTCGCGAGGCGAACATCGCCTGATTGAAAACGAGTTCGAAAAAGGAAGTCCGGATGTGTTGCGGGCTTCCTTTTTTTTATGGCATAGGACTTTGTACAGGCAAAAGCCAGCCCGCGAAAGTCACTGCATTCCGGCGAAAGTGAACCGTGCAGGTACTACGAACTTTGGGGATCCGCTAACGCTTGGGAT
>CAZXLW010000007.1:84393-89770 GCA_964641465.1 uncultured Pirellulaceae bacterium
CGCTAACCGAAGACCGTCGACAGGGATAAAACCATCAACAGGAGCAGCGGTGGGATGAACGTCAAAACCAAAGTGTATATGTAAATTTTCGCAATCGTTCTGACTTGGCGGTTCCGTTTTTCACTGTCGCCTCTGCCGAAACACATCAGCAGCGCGAACAGGCTGCAGAAAAAACAAGTCATCGAACCGAAGACGAGCAGCAGCAAAGAACCCCAGAGGATCAGCAGTTCAACGTCACTATGCCTGGCAATCAGTGACGCGATACCGAGGATCACGCTGATGACAACCCAAACGATCAATAGCGACCGCAAGCCAAACTGGAATCTTGGCCGGGCCGAATCGGATTCAGGATTCTCGTCTTCAACGAGTGCGGACAGTTCGTTGTTCAATTCGCTTTTCGTAGCTAACACCTTGGATGATCCTTTGAACGAAAATGCCTGGCGTGTGGACAAAGTTTGGGTCCAGCTCGCCTGGTTCAACTAACTCCTCCACTTCCGCGATCGTAATCGTACCAGCCATTGCCATCGCAGGATTGAAATTTCGGGCGGGTCCCTTGTAGACCAGGTTACCGAACCGGTCCCCTTTCCAGGCTTTCACGATCGCAAAGTCCGCGGTCAGAGCCGACTCCAGTAAATGCGGTTTGCCGTTGTATTCGCGAACTTCTTTGCCTTCGGCAACTTCGGTGCCAAACCCGGCAGGTGTATAAAACGCCGGTATCCCCGCGCCGCCAGCATAACAACGTGCTGCCAAGGAACCCTGTGGAATTAAGTCCACTTCCAATTCGCCACTTAGCATTTGCCGTTCGAATTCGTCATTCTCACCGACATACGACGAGATCATTTTCTTGATCTGTTTCTTTTGCAGTAGCAGGCCCAAGCCAAAATCGTCCACACCCGCATTGTTGGAAATGCAAGTCAGTCCAGTGACACCAGTTGCAACCAGGGCAGTGATGCAATTCTCCGGAATGCCGCACAAACCAAATCCGCCCAGCATCAATGTCATGTCATCCTTGATGCCATTGATTGCTTCTTCTGCGTTTGGGTAAACTTTGTTCATCATTAATCCTTCATAGAATTTTGAGCGCTTCAATTTACGCAGGATTGTTTTGAGTGCAAAGGACACCAATCGGTGTTTTTGCGTTGGTCGATTGATATAATTGGCATTGGATAGATTTTAGGACGGTCCCGGAGCATTCCAATCAGCGGAATGCGATCGGCGAGCTGGATTCGAGGAGCAGGTGGATGATGCTGCAGGAAACTTTGACAAAACGACAAAAGGTAGTCTTCCAGTTCATTCGGAAGCATATCGAGAACGGCAATGCGCCCACGATTCGAGAAATTGCCGACGAAATGGGGTTTCGTTCTCCGAACGGAGTCATGTGCCATCTAACGGCACTGGAAAAGAAAGGGCTGATTCATCGCGACGGCAACAAGTCACGTTCTATCAGCTTGACGGACGAGATTGAGGATGAAATCAAAGGGCTGCCTCTGTCCGGCGTCGTGCATGCCGGTGCGTTGATGGAAGCTACCGAGCAGAACGAGCGGATTGACTTGGGCAGCTTCTGGAATAGCAGGGGCAACTATGTCCTTCAGGTCGAAGGCGATTCGATGATCGATGCCCATATAACCGATGGCGATTATGTGGTTGTCAAATCGCGTCGGACTGCTGATCGGGGCGATATCGTCGTTGCCAGAACCTCGGATGGCGAAGCCACTTTGAAGTACTGGTTTCCCGAAAAGAATCGTATTCGTTTACAGCCTGCCAACAAACGGATGAAACCGATCTACTCCAAGGACGCGCGTGTCATCGGTGTGGTCGTCGGCGTTGTTCGCAAACTCGACTAGTCGCTCGGTTCGGTCTGCTGTTTTAATTTAAATTCGATCAGAGTTTTCTTTTCGCTCGTGAAGCGAGGCTGTTCGAATTCCTTGAGATCAAAGTGTTTTGCGACGATCTTAGAGGCGGCTTCCAGAGTGATATCGTATTGGTAGTTGGTGACGTACACACTCGTGAATGGGATGTGTGCGTCGATCTCGCACGGAACCGAATCGTCCGCGCTGTCGCCTACCTTGCACGACCATTTGATGCGGAACTGATCGCCTTTACGCGAGACGAATTCAAGTTCGTGGTTGTTGGTGCCACAATGAATCCCGTCGTAGAACCCACCTGCGTCCGCGTCGACGTCGTCCCAATCTGTGGTGATGCTTTTCTTGAAGCCGACGAGTTCTTGCCAATTTTTGGAAAATGCAAACCCGTACAGTTGAAGGTAAGGTGGTAGAATGGCCGACCAATCGTGGCGCGGCTTTGGAGCAGCTTTGACTTGCAAAAAGTATGCGGCAGTTTCTGAGCCTTTTTTGCAATAGGCGGTGAGGTTGCTCTTGGATGCATCAACGGGGTAGTAAATTTTGTTCTTGGCAAAATATTCTTCCGATAATTCTGCATTGGTCAGCCCCAGGTGCTCAACCTCAATCCCGGCATCGACCAGCTTGTCGTATGTTTCAACTGAAATTTTCATGTAACCAAACGAGGCATGTCTCAGTTTGCTTGTGCCACCGCGAGTATATGTTGCCAGTATTGAAATTTTTGAATCGGACCATCCTCCTCCCTGAATATCAACAGTTTCCAATTGTTTCATGGATGCCAAAGCATCTATCTCGTGGGAACTCATTCGCCCGTACAAAACGATACTCTTGAGATTCGGCAGTTCGGCAATTTCCGCAAGTCCTTCGATCGAAAATTCCTCAACTCCTGGACGTTGCGAAGTAACCAGTATCAGGTGGCTGAGGTTTTTGAGGTTCTTAAGCGGAACAAGATTTTCGCGGATGATCTTGTTGGTTGTTAGATAAATGCTTTGCAGGGATTCGATATCGCCTATCGCATCGAATTCCAGTTGCTGCCAGGTGGATGAGCCCCGGACTGAGAGTTTGGTTAGTGGAAGCGAGCGGAAATGGCGCAAACCTTCTTTGAAATCCACGCCGATAACCAGCTCCTCCAGATTTTTCATTCCGGCAATGTGCCGACAGTCTTCATCGCCGATCGCAAAGCTCTGTTTTCGATGTTGGTTGATGTGCAGGTGCGTGACAAAGTCCAGTTTGGACAGTTCTTGCAACGACGGTTGGTCATTCAACGGAGATACCAAACGCAGTTTTTCGATTCGGGATAGATTCTTTTTACCGAACAGTTTGTGTGCCGGCCAGTGACTCCAGTGTCGCAGCTGCACGTCACCGTTGGCTGACGGTTTACGTGTCGTCGCATAACCGTCAAGGTAAGCGTCCGCGTCCTTTAGTAGCTTCCAGTTCTTCTCCAATCGCTGTACCGCCCGTAGCTCTCTCGCAGCATCCAGGTATGGCTTCACAACCACGCCGACCATGATCGCTGCAGCGGCCGTGAGAATCAGTAGAGTCCTAATCTTGAAACGCAAAATGTTGCCCGGGGAAGAACGACTGGATTTCGGCAAAGGCCTGTAGTCTATGGCAAAATCGCGATTAATGCGAATTTCCTGAAATCAAATGTTTTCAGAGTTTTATTGTTGATAGCGGTGACGTTTGAATTCTTCATTCGCCTAAAAGCCGGACACACCGCGAGCCTCGCCGAAATGGAGAAGGCTGTTTCGCGGTAGCTAAAGAAGTTAAATCACAAGTTGTGAAGTGACATTACGATAAGCGTTGAAGATAAAATGAATCCTGTCGGCCACGGACTCCGACTCAAATGTTCGTCGGTCGACAAACAGCCAATTCATCCAGTTTAAGATTCCAACCAACGGATTGGCGGCTTGCAGCAGAGGGATCAGTTCTCGTTCGGCGCGAAGTTGAGCACCTAGCAGGCTGATACCGCCGGTGGTGTTGGAATACCTGGCCTCACAGTACTTCGCGATATGGTTGTTGACCTGGTCGCGGTCGAAGGTGTCAAGGCTACCCAGCAGTCTGGCCAGATCCCAGGCGATCGAATCGATTTGCATCGCGCCGAAATCTATTAATGCTGTTACGGATTCTGCGGAGACGAAAAAATGATCCGCACGCAGGTCGCGAATAACTGGTTGGACAGTCAGCTCGGTTGCCTCAAATGCCGCGAGCTCTCGGTGCAGTTTCGCAGCCAGAGCAGGTGCGGTCGATTGATAGAATCGCCAGTTCTCGTTGGAAATGGTTTTCTCGTTGGCGCGTACATGCTGATCGAGCCTTTTCAATGCAACCGGGAGGCCGTGAAGTCTTCGTTGCAACGATTCTATGTTTTTCGATTTTGCGATATTGAAATGGAAGCGGGCGGTCGCTTGGTGAAATCGAGCAGTTGTTTCTAACGCCGAGTCGATTAGTTGCTCTGTGGTACTCGATTCCAGCGTTTCGGTTCCCGTGATCCATCTGGTCAGTTCCCAGAACGACGAATGCATGTTGACGAACGACGAACCGCTGTTGGCTGGCATTGGTACGACAACTTCCGGACATCCGTTGACGGCCGCGAATCGAACGACGCGATGGATCCACTGCAGCCGTTCGCTGTCCTGAAACGAAGTCGGCCAGCGCTTCAAACAGAAATTCCGCTCAGACGTTTCAATTCGCCAGATCTGCACGCCACTAAATCCACCGGCATTCCCGAGATCTGTTGCTATGGTTGGCGAAACAGCATATTCACGTAGGACAGAATCTATCATTCCCGGATTGTAGCCTAATTGAAAGTGCTGCTGCAGCCGTTTGCTGATGCAAGAGTTCAGCTCCCGAGCCCGCCGGAACTAAGTGTGCCGATTAGAATCGTGATCATCAATAAAGTTGCCATGAAGAAGCGGGAAATGTCTTGATGCTTTTCCACCCATGTCAGCATTTGAATCAACACAGCAACTAGCACGCCAATGATTGGAGCAGCTACGGCATCAACCAATTGAACGGAAGTTGCCTTACCGACAATCAGGAAGAGGTAGATCGACATCACCATGCCAGCAGCCAATCCACTGGCGAGTACGTTCAGTGGAATCCTGTTAGGCAAGACGCTCGCGCTGACAGCGCCGGCAAATGCACCCACGGTGGCCCAGGCAATCCGTAACGGCAGTGTGAAATGACTATCCGTGGCGACACAAATGAATCCAAAAGCGGCAATCAAAGTTGACCAGATGATCGTGTCGGTAAGACGCTTAGTGATCGCACCAAAGATCGAGCCAACCAGCAGTCCAATCCCGACACTGCCGATTCCTTCGACTAGAAGGCTCGGCTCATCCATTCGTTGGAGATAAGTGATCGCCAACGCGATTACGAACGTTGCCCAGAAAATTGCCGAAATTCCAAATTGGCTTTTTGAGTTCCCGTTAAACTCTCGCTCATCGAGGCGGGGTTCGGTTTGGGAATCGAGTTTGGTCATCGCAAGATCGTTCCCGATGAATATTCCACCTGCCAGT
>CAZXLW010000007.1:89870-108982 GCA_964641465.1 uncultured Pirellulaceae bacterium
GTTACTTACGCAGCCGCGTTTTTAATCGCGTCCTGATTGAGCTTATTGTAAAGTGTTTTCAAACTGATTCCCAACTGCTGAGCAGCCGCCGTCTTATTGCCGCTGGTTTTTTCTAACGCATGGTGAATCGCCTGCATCTCGATCTCACGCAGAGTTGCACCGCTGCTTTTGAACGCGATCGTCGCTCGGCTCTGGCTGCTACCAAACTTCTGTGGCAGATCCTTACCGGCAATCGGCAGCTTGTCACACAGGATCGAAGCATGTTCGACGACGTTGGCCAGCTCCCGGATGTTGCCAGGCCAATTGTGAGCCGAAAGGGCTCCAATTGCGTCCGCAGCAAACGAGCTCTCTTTCCCGGTAACTTTGCGTGTTCTTCTGAGCAGGTGTTCAGCCAATTGAGGGATGTCTTCGACGCGGTCCCGCAACGGAGGCAATTGGATTTCGAAAGTATTGATGCGGAACATCAAGTCTTCACGGAACCCGCCTTCTTCGACCATGCGCGGTAAATCGCGATGTGTCGCACAGACGATTCGCACGTTGACTTCGAACGGTTCATTATCACCGACCCGACGGATCTCTCCGCTTTCAAGTACGCGTAGCAGTTTCGATTGAGTTGCTTTCGGAAGCTCGCCAATTTCGTCCAAGAAGATGGTTCCGCCGTCAGCCACCTCGAACAAGCCTTGACGATGGTTGTCTGCTCCTGTGAACGCGCCTTTACGATGCCCAAACAGTTCGCTTTCGATCAAGCTTTCTGGCAACGCGCCGCAATTGACTGCTACAAATGGTTTGCTGGCTCGCCCGCTCATGTCATGAACCGATCTGGCGACCAGTTCTTTACCGGTCCCGGTTTCGCCGAGTACAAGCACGGTCGAATTAGTCGGTGCGACGCGTTCGACGAGTGCGCGGACGCGTTGGATACTGCGGTGGTTGCCCACCATTTTGGCTTCGCCTTCAACACGACTAAGCTGGCGTTCAAGGGCTTGGATCTGATTTGTCAGTTCGCGTCGTTTTGCCACTCGTTGCAACAGCGATTGAAGTTCAACCAACTTACATGGCTTTTGCATGTAGTCAAAAGCGCCCAGGCGCAGAGCAGAAATAGCACTTTCGGTGGATCCCTTTCCGGTCAAAACGACGGCTTCGATGGTCGGCGCGATTTGTTTGGCACGCTCGATGACTTCGATACCGCTCATACCAGGCATATCAAGATCGACGATCATGCAGTCGAACGAATCCTCTTCGAGGGCGGCAACGGCTCGCTGTCCGTCCGGACAGACCGTGACCCGATGCCCCATGCGAGGAAGTTCTGCTGCGATCAATTCCTGCAGATGAATCTCATCATCCGCAAAGAGGACCTTGAGTTGTTTACGCTGCGATTTTTCTTGTTTTTGCTTCTTCATTTTCTACCAACGGCAGGGTGATAGTAAACGTTGCGCCTTTGCCAGGGCCGGCACTGTGTGGAACAATCTGCCCGCCATGTTCCTGGATGATCTGGTAAGTAATTGACAACCCCAGACCGGTTCCCTGACCATCCCGTCTTCTGGTGAAGAACGGTTCGAAAAGATGTTGTAGCACCTCATTGGACATGCCACAGCCATCGTCACGGACAACTAATACGGCAAACTTATCGTTCCTTTCAAGGCGGATGTTTACGTTTCCGCCTTGAGTTACGCTATCAAGCGAATTTGTAATTAAATTTAGAACGACTTGTTTGATTTCCTGTGAATTTACCAACGCGTGGGTGGTTGGGTCGCTATCAAAAGTAATCTTGCGATCGCGGTATTTGCTCAGTGGCCGGACCATGTCGATCACGGTTTGTACGATCTCGGTGAGGTTCGTCGATTGTTTTTTCGTGTCGCCCATGCGGGAGAAATCCAGCAGCGCGGAGGTAATCCCTTTGCAGCGGAACGCTTCGTCCTGAATGCGACGAAGATATTTTTTCATGTCCGCGATTTGTTGTTGTTGCTCGAGTTCGCTTTGCGTTTGATCGGGATCGAGAATGTCGTGGATGCGAGCTTCCAGCGACTCGGCTGACCAGGCGATACTGGCGAGTGGGTTGTTGATTTCGTGAGCGACTCCGGCTGCCAGGAAACCGACGCTGGCCATCTTTTCACTGCGGACAACCTCTTTCGTGCGGACGCGGACTTGCTGGTTCAGGTCGCTTTTGATTTCCTGGAAATTGCTGGTCATCGCATTGAGTGCGCCGGCCAGTTCAGCCATCTCGTCGTTCGTTTCGAGTTCAATGCGATGGTTGTAGCGTCCGTTAGCGACGATTCGCGAACCGTTGACGAGGATCTCCAGCGGTCGAAAAATTCGCTGGTTGAATCGTTGGATCAGGATATACAACAGCAAGACGGCACTGCAGGTGAATATCGCCGAGAGTGTCATCCAGACGTGGTATTCGGTACGAGCTGATTTGGCGAAATCGTCAAGTCGTTGGTTGAGGAATTTAGGCAGCTGGCTGGTTTGGATCTGCAGCTCGTCGACGTTGTTTTTCAGTTCGTCCAGAGAACGTGGTCCGTTCCAGATCCAGTTGCGCTCGCTGCCTTCTGCGACTGCCTCAATTTTTGTGATTGCTTCGTGGAAGTGTTCGACGAACTCCAGTTCCTGTTCGTTGTTGCCAAGCGGGTTATCGGTGTCCGCGTTCTCAAGCTGATAGCGGTAGTTCTCGAAGGCGTTGCGAACGGAGAGCAGGTCATGTCGAATCGAAGTCAATGAGCCGTCGGGCAGTTCGTCGATCGGCAGGTTGTTGGTTGCCGATTGGTAAACATCACATGGGGCCGCGCCAGCAATATCGCCGATCGTCGCTCGCAGTTGGCTGATTTTAACGGCCAGTTCTGCGACCAGCGGCATTTCGTAGGCACGACCGCGAGCACTTTTGATTAGCTTGCGGAACTTGAGCGAGCCATGGAAGCTGGAGATGGACAGTACCACAACGATTACCAACATCATGGCAACGCCGAAGTACATTTGGGATCGAATTCTTCGTTTTTCCAACATCGCGACCTCCTTGTCGCTTGCTTCCATCATCGCGACTACCTTGTCGCTTTACGTTACGACCTCGCTGTGGCCGTTGACCTTCCGATTTGAAAGTGCCCGAAACTTGATTCACACTCGTTGATCGATTTCGTTATGCAATCTTCGGGCCAAACGGAAGCTAATCCAAAAACTCGTTAAATTGCAGGCAAGTACCGTGCAGCGTTTGGAAGGGTTTGAAATATTTACAGGGGTGGGAACCTGGTGGCAATGGCACAATTTCAAAGCGGCTTTTGCAGCTGTTGGGTTAGGGCTTTTGGGTGCTATCAGTTAGAACTGGGATACTTATTGTTTAGTGGCTTCGACGTTTGGCGGTTGTCAGTGCTTTTCGATTTTGGTGATCAAGTAGATTCCGAAGCACAGCATGACCAGGTTGCCCAGCCAAACGATGTATGGCGGCATGGCGCCGGATTTGGCTTGCTCGACGCCGAACATCAACAGTGGGTAGTAGGCGAGCAAAATCGGGACGAAGCAAACTCCAAAGATAGTCCAGAAGTCACTCTTTCTCATTCGGATCGCCAGTGGAGCACCGACGATGACGAAACAAAGGCAGCTGAACCCATTCGCCCATCGTCGCCACGGCTCTGACTTAAGCCGATACATACGGTAAGTTTCGGTTTCCAGGTCGAGACGCTTTCTGTTCCATGAGGCTTTTGTGATTCCCATGAAATCTCCGCCCGCCAGTTGCATGGCAGCTTCGGTCGCCATGTTGCGTCGCATTTCGCTCAGGTAACCAATCTGATACTCGAGCTCTGACCTCATATCACGTAACGGCAGATTAGATGGGCTTCGACCTGGCCCTCCGCGTTTAGTGACGTTGCCGAGCGGGAACGGGATGGAGTGCAATGGCGTTTCGAAACTTACATTGTCCCCGTATTTGACTCTGGCGTTTTTGACTGTTAGCACAAGCGAAGCATTTTCTTGATCGACGTGAATTTTTGCCCGCTCTGCCTGAATGTAAGCTTTGTCTGTTTCGTTGACGAATGCCTCGATGTTGGGATTGATAAGTTCATCACCTTCGACGCCATCAACAAGGATGGAGATCTTTTCTTTTGAGAACGAGCCTTGCGCGCCGAGCACCGAATAGATCGTTTTGGCACTCGCGTTCAGGATCACTCGATAGACCCCTGCCCTGCCCCACGAAACGGCCAGGTCGTTAAGATAGAGCGTGCCGAGGCTAAACATGAATGCCAGCACCAGGCCTGGCCAAATCAGTCGACTGGGTGGGATCCCTTGCGCCTTGACCGCAACAATCTCGTTGGATGCCGACATGCGGCCGTAGACGATGCAGGTCGCAAACAAGCAGGTACCCGGGATCGCGAAGCTGAGTGCAGTTGGAATCGTGTACGGGATCAGCTCGGCGATCGTCTCCAGCGTCAAGTTTTCTCGCATGCCTTCTTGAACGAGAAACACCAGGACCATTAGCAACGTCATGACGGTAACGCTAATCGCGAAAACGCTTGATAGTTCGAAAAGTACGTAGCGGGTTATTCGGTTCATGAATGGTTCAATTCCGATCTGTCATGTCGTTCGAACTTGACAGAGCTCGGGCCAAAAGATGACAGCGAGGTTTTAGCAATTAAACCTCACGTGACAAACGTCAGAAACGCCAATGAAGGTGATAGCACTGCCGCATATTGGATAACTTGGACACTTGCCTGAGTGGCATATGGTGCACAATGGTAAGTGACAGCGAAGGGCAAGTTAGCGACCAGATTGGTTTCGCAACTCGTCCATCAGGAATCGAATGCAGCGGGCAAATCCACGTACTGCTTCCGGCCCTGAGGCCGATTCAGCCGCAGAAGTCAGGCTGTCGAGCTTGGCGCTATCAATTTGTAGTTGCTGCTTTTCCGCCGCTTCAACCAGTTGCATTCGAAGTTGTTGCAACTGCTTCACCATCTCACGTCCCGACGCGCATTTAATTTGCACGTATGGGCCTTTGCCGAGTTGTTGGCTGCTGTCTTGATCATTTATTCCCTGCGACGACCGAGCCAATTGAACGATGATCCAAATCAAACTCGCAACGAATAGTACCGCCGGAATAATAGCCATCATCCAATTGCTGAGGAAGTAGAACATGGCGGCCATGATTGCCGAGCCGATTAGTGCGGCGATCGACAGCGGATTGAGTCCCGGTTTCTTTTTGCCGCGTGATTCAACAGAAATCGCATGGCCGTCAGCAGTTGTCGCGAGTTGGGGATGCTTTACCTGGATGATGATGCAGGTAATGTTGTCATGCCCTCCGCGCAAGTTTGCCAGGTCAACAAGCACCTGGGCTGCTTCATCGGGTGGCAGGTTGGCCATCAACGAACCCAATTCAGCATCGGTGACGAGTCCAGTCAATCCATCGCTGCAGAGAAGAAACTTGTCACCGACCATAATCGGAAACGGACCTTCAAGGTCAACTTTGGAATCGGGGTATGGGCCTAACGATCGAGTGATGACGTTTTTTGGGATCTTACCTGATTGCAATTCTTCTTCGGAAATCTGACCGCTCTTCCGCATTTCCCAAACGAGGCTGTGGTCGAAGGTCAGTTGTTCAAAACGGTTTTGACGTAGCCGGTAAACGCGACTGTCGCCGACATGCGCAACGACAGCACCTTGAGGCAACAACACTAGTGTGCTACAGGTGGTCCCCATGTTGTGAAACTCTTCATTCGCCTGCCCGCGCTTGTGTATCTCGGTGTTCGCATCGACGACCGATTTTTGCAGAGCCTCGTGAGCCGGGATGTCGTCGTATTTGGCGTAGAGGTGCGGGATGTGGTCGACAGCCATTTTGCTAGCGAGTTCGCCGGCGGCGTGTGCTCCCATCCCGTCAGCGACGATGAACAGGTGACCTCGACGTTGCCACTGTTCCAGATTGGAAGCCAGAGATATGGACAGATTGTCCTGATTGTTAGACCGACGCATCCCGATGTCGCTAAGTGACGCGACAGCAAGGTATGCTTCCCAATTTTGCAAGCTTTCGCTCATCGGCGATCTGAATACCAAAAAGTAATCTTGTTATCTTAACGTGTTTGAGCGGTAATCAAAATGCCGGAAAACCGATCTGTTCGACAATTTCCAGTGTATCTATAGTTTCGCTGGTTTCACAGAATGCGCAGCCAACCTCATTTCAGGCATGGCAATTGCAAAATTAAATGGAATTGGTTGAAAAACACATTTGCGGTGACTTTGAGTTGGTAAACAGGCAATCCCAACCGGATTCGAATCAATTACCCAGGCCGGCGGCACTGGCTAGTATCGGTTCGGGCATTGGGTTACGTAATCGGCGGCGTTATCGGGTTACTTTTGGGCGATATGTTAGATACTGCCTGATTTGCGTAATCACCGTGGCCTGTTTTTCGGGCTGCGTGCAACGTCGATTGCAAATTCGCAGCCAACCGGAGGGAGCACTGGTTTCTATTGATCGGCAGCCAGTCGGGCTGACTCCGCTGTCGGTTCCGTTTACTTACAACGGTACCCGCGAGCTGCAACTGGAAAAGGAAGGCTTCAAAACGGTTCGAGTCGACCAGAACGTTCGCGCGCCTTGGTTTGATAAGTTCCCGATCAGTTTCTTCAGCAACCATTTTGCCGGCCGCGAAATCCGGGACGATCGCATATTTGATTTTTCTCTCGAACCCAAAGAACAGCTTGATGAAGGCTTGTTATTCGATCGCGCCAACCAGCTTCGAAACAATATTCAACGCGGCACTTTAACAGCGCCTATCAATTAGTAATTAGTTTGAATTAGTCTGCTAATGAAAGTGTCACGCGAGCGGCAGGCGGTGCCATCGTGCGTCGCGATTTTCGCATTTTCAGCAAAACCAGACGGTCGAACAGTTTGCGAAGGCAAGGCTCTAATTTTTTACAGCCTTTGTTTTTGGCAAATTTCTGAACGTGTTAGCAGCTCGATCATATTGTGAGAAACTGTTTCGATTTTAGTTTACGACCAGCGTGTATTGGCTGGGCATTCGATTGAAATTGCCAGTGCGTTTTTTGCGAAATTCGGGAATTCGAAATGGCTTTGATTGAAATAACCGTATATCCGGCTAAACTGGAACTTCGCAAACTTGTTTCCCCATATATAAAGGATTCGCAAATGAAATTCACGAAAGTCTGTTTGATGGTGGCGATCGCTTTTGCGTTCGGTACTAATCTGGATGCCCAGACAACATCGAGCGGTAAGTTCACGCCGATTGAAATCAGAGGAACAATTGGTCCTGTTGTCGAGAACAAGATTGATGATTTGTCGCCAGTAGTTGGTGGCGCTTACACGCTTGTTCACGGTCTTGGTACAGAAGATCCAAACGACCCAACGATGGGTGGTTTCTTTTTCGGTATTAATGCCGATCCAGTGACCGGTGTGGTCAATGATGCGGTTATGGATGGCGAATTGGACGTGACTGGCGCCGACTTTGCAGACGTCTTTGGTGCTGCTGCTGCTAACGAAGTTGTTACTTACGAATGCCTCGAGAATTTGGGCATGGATCCTGATGGCTCTGGACGATTCCTGGTTCGATTGACAATGGGTACAGCTGCAATGGGTACCGACCTGCAGTGGGACACCAACGAAATCGACAACCAGGATCCGCTTGACTTGGACGGGGACGGAGTTACTGGAAAAGGTCCTGATGGACTTTACTTCACCATGGATGACGTTGTTGCACCGGACGGATTTGGCGACACGGGCGATGGTACTCTCGATGCAACATTCCCACTCGATCCTACTGGACTGCTTTTCATGATCGACCTCGATGGCGATGGCGATGCGACTAACGATCCGCCAAGCCCAGCCACTCGTGTAGGTCTATTCATTGGTGGTAACGCCGGTGGTAATCCAGTCGCATTCGATCCTGCTGGTGGCGACGTTACTGTTTGCTTTGCTGACTGGCAGCTCTTGGGTGCTGATGGCACTCTGGCGGACATCGACAATGATGGAATCATTGATGGTGGCGATTCTGACGGTGACGGCGTTGCTGATCGAGGATTCGATCTCAGTGGTTTCGCAACATTCCAGCCAGATCCGTTCACCGGCGTCAAAAACTGGATTGGTGATATGGGTGTTGGTTTTGGTGTTGATGGTAACGCTTGCTCAACGCAAGACACTGTCGGCGGTAACGTTCGAGGTAACCAGTTGGTCATCGAATACCTATCTGACATTGAGCCAGCAGAATTCTGCGGCAATCCGTTTGAGATGATGGACTGCGCATTTGAGCCTGGCGACATGAATGAAGACGGAATCGTTTCATTGCTTGACGTCGACGCATTCGTGATGGCAGTTCTAGGTGGTGGTAGCCAGTGTCAAGGCGACTTCACTGGTGATGGAATGATCACTCTGCTTGACGTTGATGGATTCATTGCAGCTATTCTGGGCGGCTAGTAAATAGTTAGTCTTCGTCCCAGACGAGTATTGAAGGCAGAGTTGTTTTGGCTCTGCCTTCTTTTTTTATGCGCAGTCAACGTTGCTGAGTGGCCTGTGAAACACGTCGTTTGTTTTTTGTCCAAGCGTGAGGCCCGCCGTCGCTAGTCGTTAAACTAACTACTGTGCCCCTGCTACTGTGCCCTCGCCTTCGCCTGCCGGCTAGTCGTTAAACTTTGCCCCTCGCAGTGTTGTTACCCTTAAACAAACGTAGGGCCCTCGAATGGAGCGGGCTATCACTGGCTGCTCGCGCATTGAGGCGGACTGATTTGATTGAACTCTCGGCCTTTATTTTGTGTGTTGGACTGGCGAGCGAACATCGTTGTGATTGCGTGATCATTGCCTAGCTACCTACTTGCGACGTTTTTGCCGAGTCGGTTTCTTTTTATTGCTCGTGAAAATTGGCTCGATTGATTCGATTGAATAGTCCTGCAATAGTTCCACGCCTCGTTTGTCCCGGAACGTGTCCAGGATCACCCGGACTTTTTCAATGTCTTCCGTGCGAAGGCGGAACCCAGGAACCTCGTTTTCGGTTTTGCCATGGAACTCGAACGAAGATCTTACCTTGCCCAATTCCGTTCGGACTTGGTTCAGTTTTTCTTCCGTGTCTGCTTTTGGAAGGCGAAGTTCGAAATGGAATGCAGTTGGTTTCTTTTCCCGAAACATCGGTAGCTTGGCTCGCTGTTCGGGAGTCAACAGTGAGGCGATTTCATTGTGCAATTTGATCCGGACGAGTTTTGCGTTCTCGGTAGCTCCGACAAAACGCAGTCTTTGCTCTTCGGTGATATCGGTTTTTCTCAAGGCATAACTTTCGGCCTGTTTGACATCGAATCCAACCTTACGGGCGGCTCGGAAAGCTGTTTGGTATTTGGATTGCAGGTCGGCCGAAATGGAATCCTCAACCTGTTTGTCCGCTTCCGCGATTCGTGTGGCCGCGGAGTCAATGATCTTGTTGATTTTTTTGCGTTGCTCGTCATCGAGTTCACTCTTGTTGACGATTTCTTTGAGAATGCCATAAACAAGTTCGTCCCGATTGGGCGTGTCTTTGTTTTGGGGTTCCTCAACTTGTGGCGACGACGCGGTTGCCGGTTCCTGGCTGCTCAAATTCGTAGCAAATCCTGCTACCAAAAGAACTGTAAGAATGAATTTCCGCATATCTTTGATCCGATGTAAGTTTGTGTCGTACAAATTATCGCTGGTCAGTACGGTCGGGAAAAGCGGTTTTTTTAGAATGCCTGCATTTGCGGGCCTGGGATTCCAAGTCCAAACGTTTGTGCGGGTTGATACACTCGTTCGCCTGGCGTTTTTAGCTGGTCAGGGGGAGATGGTCCGCTCAAAGCGTGAATTTTGGGAGGTGGAGCCTCTACCTTCCAGAAACACATTTAAATTTTAGAAGCTTGGAGTCCAGCCGTACGTTAATTGATGGCTCGGAACGAGTTGGCTACAATTGTGGGCATGTCTGGATTCAGAAAAAGAATTCGCGTTTGAATATGACTTTGAAGGCACCGGTCGGTGTCAAGGAGAATGGATGAGTTCCAGAGTTCCAAAGCACTCTTCAAGACAATCAGCAACTGACGAAACTCTGGACAAAGTCGCATCGAATGCGTCACGGACGGAAACACGGGAAGAACTTGCTCCCGACGCTGTTGCTGCGGGGCAGTCTCGCCGAGAGTTCCTGCAGGCAGTCCCGCAAGTTTCTCTGGTCGCTCTTGGGGCTACCGCGAAATCGGGCGGCAAAGTTTCGGATCCAGGTTCGGTTGACGATAAATTCCAACCGGAGAAGTACTGGAAGGATCGTATCAAAGCTCCGGACGACGGTAAGCGATACGGGTGGTTCGTTGACACCCGGCGTTGCTTCGGCTGTCACGGCTGCGAGGTGTCCTGCAAAGCGGAAAACGATGTGCCGCTGGGGAACTATATTCGTCAGACGATTTACAAGGATGTCGGCGCTTATCCGAAAGTGGCTCGCATGTTCCTGCCAATGGCCTGCCAACATTGTGAAGACGCACCTTGCATCAAAGCGTGTCCCTGTGGCGCGTTGTCGAAGGGAGCCGGCGGAAGTGTGCTGATTGACTACAACACTTGCTGTGGGCATGGCACGTGCGTGGAAGTTTGCCCGTATGGTGCAATCTACATGGATCCTGTCGCTAACCAGGCAGTGAAGTGTCACAACTGTGTTCATCGAATTGAACATGACCTGGAGCCAGCTTGTGCGACTACTTGTCCGGCGGACGCGATCTACTTCGGAGACCTCAACGATTCGAACTCCAAAGTTTCGCTGGCAATGAAGGCGGCTGCAGATGAAGGTGTAGAAGTCTCTCAGCTGCGACCAGAAAAAAATACCAAGCCGCGGATGTGGTTCTCCGGCCCCGCTCCGCAGGAAGTCGAAGAGCGAGTACCCCGGGAAGGGCAGTCGTACAGCAACGATGCCTACAACATCTATTCATGGAAGGGGGAAAAGAAAAATGACTGATTCAAACCAAAAGAGAACTCGTCGCGATTTTGTAAAATTTGGAGCCGCACTCGGTGCACTCGGGTTTACGGCAAAGTCGTTTGCTGCGGGCACTACTGATGAAGACGACGACGTTGTTCCGTTCGGAGTCGACATCGAGAAATGGAAGCTTGGTAAAGGGCTCGACTATGAAGGCGACGAGCAAATGCCTGGCGTATGTCAGTTGCCCGGCCCGGGCGCGAAAAGGGATTGGCCGCCGAAAGACAAATACAAAGACACCAAGCAAGTCCCCGGGATGTGTCAGCTTTGCAGTACCATTTGCGGAATGATCGGGCATGTCAAAGATGGGCGGCTGATCAAGCTTGAGGGGAACCCAAAAGATCCGAACAGCCGTGGGAAACTGTGTGCTCGTGGGCATGCTGGTTTGAACCACCTCTATCATCCCGAACGTCTGTTGTACCCTCTGAAGCGTGTCGGCAAACGTGGCGAAGGAAAATGGAAACGGATTAGTTGGGATGAGGCACTTGATGAAATCGCGGGCAAGCTGAAAGCGGTGCGAGATTCCGGGCGACTGGAAGAGTTTGCGTTCCATCAAGGACGTCAGCGCAGCAAGGACGCGCTTAAGCGGTTCTTGAACGCGTTTGGAACCAAGACACAGCTCAGTCACCGGTCGTTGTGCTCGGGGAATCGTCGGGCCGCCAATCTGACTTACCTGTGGGAAAGCGATTGGGATCTGAACGATGTTGAGCATAGCAAATACATCCTTAACTTTGGTTCCAACGCGTTCGAAGCACATCAGGGACACATCCCGTTTGCCAATCGGATTCAAAACGGTCGATTCAACAACGGGGCGAAACTGGTCACGTTTGATGTTCGGCTTTCGAATACTGCCGGCGGCAGTGATGAGTGGTTCTCGCCGTATCCGGGGACTGATGGTGCTGTGGCGTTGGCGATGTCTCATGCGATCCTGGCGGCAGGAAAACATGATGCCGAATTTCTGGAGACGTGGACCAATGTCACGATTGAAGAGTTGCGTCAACACCTGGAATCTTACACGCCCGAGATGGCGGAAAAAGTGAGCGGGGTCCCGGCAGCGGACATTCGTCGTATCGCACTCGAATTCGCCGACGCGGCGCCAGCGGCGACAACGATGTGTAATCGTGGGTCGTCGGCGCATTTGAATGGGTTTTACAATGATCGGGCGATTCAGTTGCTGAACGCGGTTGTCGGTAGCGTCGGCCGTAAAGGTGGTTGGTGTTGGTCGCCATGGGGTGGGCTTGATCCGGTCGTGAAGACGCCTGAGATGCCGCCGGGGGCGAAAACCTGGAGCGTGCTTGAAGACCCGCCAGAATATCCGTTGGCGAATGTTTGGCGGCGGATGCGGGTCGGAGAGATCATCTACCTCTACCTGCAGCAAGGTCGCGGCAAGATGCAGGCGTACATGACATACAATCTGGACTCGCCGATGACGTGGCCGGAGGAAAGTCTGACCAAGGATGTGCTGACCGATGAAAGCTTGATCCCGTTTCACGTTTGCATCAACTGTTTTTATAACGAAACCGCGCACTATGCCGATATCGTGTTGCCTTGGACGACGTTCCTGGAACGTTGGGATCTGGATGCACGAGGAGCGTACAACTTGCGTCCGTACGTTGGTTTGCGGACTCCGATGGTTGAACCGCTGGGTGAGTCGAAAGACGTGCGGGAGTTCTTCCCTGAGCTGGCTCGTCGAATCGGTGGCGGTATGGAAAAGTGGTACGAGTACGGAACCACTGAAGACTATATGCGAGAGTGGGCTTCGACCGTTCCCAAGAACGAGGAGACTGGCAAGTCTGGCTTGGATCGGCTGATGGAAGAAGGCGCCTGGGAAGACACCTCGCGCGAGCCGTTTTACGAGCCGTACAACGTCGAGCTTGAGAAAGACCAGTTGCAGGGTGTTGAGATCGACGAATCGACCGGAATCTGTACACGAGACGGCGTTGGAGTTGGTATTAAGATCGACGACCGTGTTGTGCGAGGCTTTAAGACTCCTAGCCGTAAGTTTGAGATTCGTAGTCTGTTCGTGCAGCAGATAAGTAAAAACGAAGATTGCGCCGAGCTGATTAAAAAGAGCGGTGTTACCAAGACCAAGAACCGACCTGAACAGCATGAAGGGCACAATCTGGATGTGGATCCGATGCCGATCTGGTTCCAGCCAGAAGAGCACAAAGATCTCAAGACTGACGAGCTGATCATGACCAGCTTCAAATGGAACGTGCACAATCACGGCCGTACGATGAACCTTAAATGGTTGGCTGAGATCGTTCACACGAACCCGGCTTGGTTGAATCCAGAAACGGCAAAGCGGTTCGGAATCAAAGACGGGAGTTGGGTCGAGATCACATCTTACTTTTCGCAAATGCTGGAGAAAGTTTCGCCGCATTTGGTGCATGGCGAGAAGGATGAGTCAGGGCGAATTGTGGTTAGCAAGATGCGTGTGCCGATCGTGACCATGGAAGGGATCCATCCCGCTGTGATTGCGATTAGTAACTCATGTGGTCACACGCAATACACGTCGGTCGCTCAGGCCAGGAAATCGCCTGGTGCTGATGCTAGTCATCTGGCTGGAAGCGATCCGGTGGCTTACCGCGACGCCGACTGGGAACGCAACATGTGGTGGGAAGACCAGTCTGGCGGCGATCACACCAAATGGAAACAGAATACCGGCAATGGCTGGAATCAGAATAAACTAATGCCGATTGCGCCAGATCCGGTGACTGGGCAGCAGGCGTTTCATTCGACCGTCGTAAGGATTTCGAACCTTGCGTAGTGTTGATGATCAACAGGAATCGGATACCGATGTCGATGGTCGTCGCGATCTGGCGGTCGCGTACGGGTTGCTTGGAAGATTCTTGTCGGCTGAGATCGACGCTGATTTCCTGGCATCTTTGTCGACTGTTGAGATGCAGCGTTGCCTCATTTCGATGGGGATTCAGACTGATGAGCTGACTGAGGAAAGTCTTGGACTGTTGGCGGTGGACTATTGTCAGACGTTTTTGGGGCCTCGTGGTCATGTCTCGTTGCACCAATCGGTGGCGCAGACTGGTTTGCTGGATGGGCCTGCTGTTGCGTCGATGAAGGAATTTCTCCAATGCGTCCGTGTACCAGTTCGCTCGGGGCAAATGGTCGACCATCTTGGTTTGCAACTAACGGTGTACAGTGCGATTCTTGCTGCTGATGATGGCCAGGGGGAACCGGTGGGCCAAATGGCGGAGCAGTTTTTTGACTCGCACGTTCGTTGGGGAAGCGAGGTTTGCCGCCGAGCAAGCCTGGTTGCGCAAACCGATTTCTATCGTGCAGTGTTGTCGGTCACTATTGAACTAATTGAATCAGGAATCGTATCAAAAAGATGATGAAGCCAATAACAATAAACGTATGGACGGTTGTCGCAACAGCATTGCTCTGCGTGCTTGGATGTCGAGTTGAAATAGCCTGTGGTCAGGCTGCTTCGAGGACTTTCGAATTCAAATATCAGTTTGAAATACCCGCGAGTGAAGATGGCAAGACCCGTGTGTGGGTTCCGGTTGCTGTCGAAACTCCTGATCAGAAAGTTGAGATTGTCAGCACCCAGTTTCCTTGTGAACCACAACGAACTAAAGACGAAAAGTTCGGCAATCAGATTTACTATTTTGAACCTGATGGTTCGGCTACAAAATTTGAAATTGTGTATCGGATTACTCGGACAGAAGTTAAATCGCTTGGTAAAACCGAGCCACAGACTGCATCACCCAGTGAAGCGGAACTGCGAAAGTTCCTGCCCGCAAACAAACTAGTGCCGACGAACGGCCGCCCGATAGAGCTTTTTGCTGAGTATCAGGAGACTAAAGGCTGGACTCCCAAGCCATCGACGACCGGCAAGGGTGAGCAATTCTATCAGTTCGTGTATGACTACATGGCTTACGATAAGTCCAAGCCGGGCTATGGTCGCGGAGATGTGATGTGGGCGTGTGACAGCAAGACCGGGAACTGTACTGATTTCCATAGTATGTTCATCAGCCTGGCGCGAAGTCGCAAGATTCCGGCGAAGTTTGAAATTGGTTTTCCGCTGCCGAAAGAACGGGGAGCGGGGAAGCTTGGTGGCTACCATTGTTGGGCCAAGTTTTATGACACGGCTATGGGCTGGGTTCCAGTAGACATTTCAGAAGCCGATAAAACGCCCGAAATGTACAATTACTATTTCGGAAATTTGTCTGAAAATCGCGTACATTTTTCGACTGGAAGAGATGTCAATTTGCATCCTAAACAACAATCGCCGCCTTTGAACTACTTCATATATCCGCATGTCGAAGTTGACGGGAAGTCTTTAGAACGCAAAAATATCAAGATGAAGTCCGAGTATCGTGATCTGGAGATTTCCAATGAAACCAAATGAGGAGACGGGAGAAGTTTTCGTTGTTTTTATGAAATCCAAATCTTACAAGTTTTACCAGCGAAGTGGATTCACGTTAGTCGAGCTGCTTGTCGTGATCGCGATAATCGGGATTTTGATTGGTATGCTGTTGCCGGCTGTTCAGTCCGTCCGGGAGGCTGCCAGGCGGACGAGCTGCCTGAATAATACTCGGCAGATTGTGCTCAAAGTTCATAGCTACGAATCAGCTATTGGCCAGTTTCCGCCCAGCTTCGAGATTGAGCATGGCACGATTTTGGAAGGTAACAATGGGTCATGGTCGATTCAAGGACGTCTGTTGCCATATTGCGAACAGGCCAACGCGTTTAACCTGATCGATTTGAATGTTGCCTGGGATGCTCAAGGCGACACTGGTGTGCCGACAACACGAGTTGGCGTCTATCAATGTGCAAGCGAAGTGCATGACATGGTGCGTGTTGGTTCCGACGGGAACCCGCGAGTTTATCCACAAAATTTTGGTTTCAATTTCGGTTCCTGGTTGGTTTACGATCCAGTTTCCGCCAATCGTGGCGACGGGCCGTTCTACGTGAATAGCAAAGTTGGGTTTGGGCAACTGTCAGATGGTTCGAGCAACACGTTGTGTGTGGCTGAAGTAAAGGCGTTTACATCCTATATTCGAAACACAGAAGACCCGGGGCCAACCCCTCCGACAGAATCTAACGCATTCATGAATTTTGCCGGTGATCCGAAGCTCGGTCCCAGTACCAATCAGAACACTGGTCATACTGAATGGTGTGACGGGCGAGTTCATCACTCAGGGATCACGACGGTGTTTGCTCCTAACACGTACGTGCCGTACGAATACGAAGGCCAGATGTACGATATTGATTTCAACTCGGTGCAGGAGGGTCGTGCAGACGATCAATCGACTTACGCAGCAATCACCGCTCGCAGCTATCATGCTGGTGGTCTGGTCAACGCTGGGTTTCTGGACGGTTCAACAAGCTCGATCAACGACTCGATTGATTTGGTCACATGGCGAGCGCTCGGAACGGTGGCTGGTAGCGAGTTGGTGAGCGATTATTAAACCGCGTTTCTCAGGTGGTTTTCTACCGGAATCAGTGCTTTGGCAACTGCCTCGCAAAAGTGTGTAGCCTGCGGCAGTTGCGGCGTTGGGCAGTGTCATGATTCGTCTCTCTCTGCTGTTTCTTCAGTAGGCTGAACCAACGGCGTCGCAGATTTCACTTCGAATTCGTGATCACATTTTTTACACTTCAGGTTGTTGCACAGTTGGTCCATTTCGATTTTGACTTTGACGTCACATTCCGGGCAGGTCGCCTCAAATTCAGTTTTCTGGACGACTTCACTGGAGACAGCATCGTCTGGAACATCTTTGAACCGAATGTCTGCTGCCTCGATTTGCGTTAGCAGTTCTTTCGTGATTGGTGACGAGTTTACAATGCGGTCGGCGAGATGGCGGATTGATTTCTCGAACGTGTTGCGAACCAATCGTCCGTTTCCAAAATGCTTGTCGCGGCGGTCAAACAACCATTGCAAACCAACCAGTAATTTTCCCATCGCAGCGGCATTCATCTCGTATTGATTCTTCCGTGCGATCAGCATCCAGATGCCTGCCAAGTCTTCCGGCGTGTAGTCCGCAAAGTCGATGCGGTGCGCGAAGCGAGACGAGAGGCCCGGGTTCGATTCCAGCAGTCGCGTCATCTCGTTCGGGTATCCGGCGAGAATCACAATCAGGCGATCGCGGTCGTCTTCCATCCTTTTCAATAATGCCTGAACAGCTTCGTGCCCGAACGGATCTTCGCTGGAGTCAGCGATCAGGCTGTATGCTTCGTCGATGAACAGCACGCCATCCATTGCCGAATCAATCACTTTGTTGGTCTTTGGTGCAGTCTGCCCGGAGTATTCAGCAACCAGCCCGGACCGGTCGGTCTCCACCAAATGCCCTTTTTGCAAAACGCCCATGGCACCGTAGATTCGTCCCAACAACCGCGCGACAGTCGTCTTTCCGGTTCCAGGATTGCCACCAAACACCATATGCAGGCTCAGCTTGTTCTTTGACAGGCCCTCTTTCTCACGCAGTTGCTGCACCTTGATGAAGTTGGTTAGTTGATTGACTTCGGCTTTGACCTTCTTGAGTCCGATGAGTTGATTCAAATCGCCGAGCGCGTCTTCGAGGGAATCCTCGGGTTCCTGGACCTTGGCAGTTGTTTGTTGTTCTTCCTTTTTTGCACCTTCGTCATATTTCCTGGTCATCTGCCGAACGGATTCGTAGGCCGGAGCTTTGCTGCTTGTTTCCTGTATGGGAGGACGGCGATTGGCCAGGTCCGAGAACAGCTTTTCCTGTACGCGCTTGAGGTTCTCCAATTCGGTTGGTTTGGCTTGTCCGTCTGCTTTGGCGATCATGTTCCCAAGCCGAACCACGGACGTCTGCAGTTCTACCGTTTCGGCTTCCAACGCTTCGTAGGCAGCAAACGGTTGCACAAGGCTCTCCCAATCCTGCGTCTCCGAGTGCGGGATAAGTTCCTTGAGAGCAGACCGCAAGGGATCCCCGATTAGCTGTTTCTGAAACAACTGGTAGAACAACACTCCCGCGAGTTTCTCTTCGTTAGCGGAAAGCTTGCCGTCTGAATACGCAATGGAGATAAAGAGTTTGAGGACCAATCCGCGATACAAATCCTCCATCGCACCCATGAATTCACTGGGCTTGCCCGGGAGCAGATGGCTGTTTTGGAAAGCCATGATCGAAGCCGCACGGCCGTAGACTTGTCGGCAGTGCCTGAGTTCGATCGAAAAATTTTCGCGAAGGGCGTCAGTATCCAGCGTCATGTACAGCATCCATCGTGTTGATTGTCCGTTAATCGGTCAATTCAATAGAATACTGAGTGACAGGATTCTGTGGAACCCTCGCGATTTACTTGGGTTACGGGAGCGGGAGGATGCGCATAAAAAAGCCGAGTACGGATTCTTGTCGATTCCGCCTCGGCTTAGTATTTCTAAACGTACTCGTTACTCTTCGGAGTTGTCTCCGTCCCCGCCGCCATTGTCGTCGGAAGCTCCAACGCCAACTGGCTCTTCAGGTTCCGAGCTCGCTGGTGGCTCAACAAATTCACTGTCGAATTTCAGGTGCTTCATCTTGCCGTCTGAATCCCGGTGGACATCGACGCTGATCTTGTTCTTACCAGTGAACGTGCCTTGCAGCAGTTCCTCTGAGAGCGGATCTTCGACAAAGTTCTCCAACGCTCGACGGAGTGGCCGTGCACCGTAGTCGAGGTTCGTGCCCTTCTTGATCAAGAAGTCCTTGGCATCGGTTGACAGTACCAATTCGTAGCCGCGTTCCAGAAGCCGTTCGCGGATCTTCTTGAGCTCGAGGTCGATAACCAGTTTGAGGTCCTTCTTCTCGAGGTGACGGAAGATGATTGGCTCATTGGAGAGACGGTTCAGGAACTCAGGGCGGAATGCTTTTTGAATTTCATCGTAAACACGCTCTTTCATGCTTTCGAAGTTCGCATCATCACCACCACCTGAGAACCCGAATTCGGATTCGTTCTTGATCGCGTGAGCACCGACATTCGTGGTCATGATCAGTATCACGTTACGGAAATCGACGTTGCGACCAAAGCTGTCAGTTAGTCGGCCTTCCTCCATCACCTGCAACAGCATGTTGAAGATATCAGAGTGGGCTTTTTCGATCTCGTCGAGCAAGACCACGGCGTATGGTCGTCTGCGGATTTTCTCGGTCAGCTGACCACCTTCCTCGTAACCGACGTATCCCGGAGGGGCACCGATCAAACGGCTCAGGTTGTGCTTTTCCATGTACT
>CAZXLW010000008.1:0-68068 GCA_964641465.1 uncultured Pirellulaceae bacterium
GTGGCGGAGTCTCGAACTTTCTTGCAACTGCAAAATTTCTGTCTTTGCTGAAACCCAGGGGCTGGTCGAACTGTCCCTGTTTCTTGTCCGGCAATCGACACATCGAAGGCAACAACTAGTTGCAATGACGTATCGGATTCGTAAACAGAAAAAGGCCAACACGAGAGAGCGTGCTGGCCTTTGAATTCAATTTCAATGGCGAAGGATTAATTGTTATCCGCCTGTCAAAATTCCAACAAATGGTCCGACGTCCAAGAGGTCCACAACACCATCCTCGTTGATGTCTGCTTCGCAAACAAAGCCACTTGTAATAGCTCCAACGAAAGGTGCTACGTCAAGCAGATCAATAATTCCATCCATGTTGACATCGCCAATCATAAAACCGCAACCACCAGTCCCACATGGTTCCATATTCAGAGAAATATTGTCTATGCATTCAACGGAACCGATGCCCCCTGCGTCATTGGTTGTTTGAGAAGCAACGCTGGTCAGCGTTTCACCGGGAGTAACATCACCGTTAGCACCAACAATACCACCCGAGTAAATTGGAGCTCCATCAATTGAAATATCCAATGCCAAATCATTGATGGCGATTTCCATACGACCTGACAGCGCGATCATGACGCCAGTGTCAATGAAAACGCCGTTTCCTAAACCATCGGTTTCCAATACATCCCAAGTGCCATTACCATCCGTATCGCCGATGCGTGAAAAGATAATGTTTTGGTTAGCATCTTGAGGTGTAAAGAAACGGCTGGTGTTGAGGTCCGAAAATTCGTAATCAAAAGCGATTGTAAAGCCTTCGTCTGCCAATGGAGCGACAGCGGGCGTAACGTCCAGGAACCAACCAACAATGAAAATGCCGTCACCAACAGTGTTTTCGGTGTTGAGCTTAATATCACCGGTGCCGTCATCAACGAGCGTTGTGCCAGGATTGCCATCTATACAAATTCCCGACTCTGCAAGCTGAGGAAGGCCATCGGCCACAATCAGTGAATTCAATGTTTCGCAAAATATATCTGGACCTTCAGGAGAACCAGGAGCGCCTGCGCCTCCGATTGCTCCCACGCTACGAATGTCAGTGCTCGATTGTGCCCATGAAGAAGTAGCCACTACGAGACACAACAACGTTGATACTAGTATTCTCATCAAATTGCCTTCAATTAGTTGTGTGATCTGAATCCATTAGATTAAGAGACTATCGGGCTAAGGTCAAATTTCATGGGGATTTTAAACAAAAAAAGGGGCGCAGCGACCTGGCCTTTTTCACCCTTCAAGTCACGAGTAAGTGAGCAAACGCCGCGATGGCCGAGCCTCCAAAAAAAATGCACCAAGTCGCATTGACTTGACGTATTTTCCAGAAACTCTCATGCGATTTGATTTCTTATATTGCCGAAGTCGAGTTTTAATGATGCCGAAAGATGAATGTCGCAAGAATCGCTTGCGAAGGTACTCTGGCGCAATTCTTAATAAAACAAAAAACGACAAAAGAAAAAAGCCCGCAGATATAATCAATCCCCCCAGTACTTCCGTAGTAAAAACGCCAATTAAGAGTTTGCTGGCAATAGATAGATAAAACAAAGATCCGATCCCAAAAAAGCAAACGTGCGAATAGACCAAAAACCTCAAGCCAATTCTGTTTGTTGGCCGAAGGCTATTCGAGCGTGAGAATGATGAGTCGTCTTGCTCAAAATACGATTTCATGGGTCTGAATGGGTCGGATCGCGTCGTCGAACATGGTCGACGGCTGGTGGTTTGCAACGGTCATTTACCGTCTCGAGAGCTTTAAACTGGTGCCGGTCCTTTAGAGGTTGCCCAGCCACGAGGTCGAGATAATTCACCAGACAAAGCCAATCGAGTCAGTTTCAGTTCGTCGATTCTGCCATGCTGTCTTCGACGCAGCAAGTCGATTAAAGAAGTGGGCCTCACGGCACAGCTTTTATTTGAAGTTACTTACCATGATGGCGGCGGCGGATTTTTCGTTTTGGTCGACGTCGGTCGATGCCGCCGGTCTGGCGATACCCGTACTCGACTGCGAACCACTCGGCGTATCGCTCCTGATCCTGATGATTGGTATTCCACTTGTCGACCAAGTGTCCCAGCTCGTGAATCAACACGTTGTTGAGTTGGAAATCTCTGGCGGAGTGTTCGGTCCAGACCAATCGCCAAACACCAGGTTCATTGTGTTCCCAGCGTCCACCGTACATCGTGGTTTCGATAACCAATGGTCTTGGCGGTGGTTCGTAGAAATACTCGTCGAGTGTTTCTTCGAATGGGTAAAGGTAAATCGCGTTACCCCATTGAAGCCCGTAGCACGGACTGAAATGCTTCTTGCGAGTCATCGTGCAAAGTTGGACGACTTCCAGATCCTTGATAAACCTTTGCGGAAGTTTTGCTAACCGAGAACGTATCTGCCGGGGCGTAACAACGTGGCGGGACTCGTAACCCGGTTCTCGTACCACAATTCGATACCCTTTGGAGCCGGTCGCTTCATACCAATCCTCAGATGGCTCGAACGAGCTATCGTGTTTGCGAGGCGTCATGCCTCGCCTGGCCTTGGCCCGTTCACGGAACAATGCTCGCGCAGAAGTCTGCTGACCGCGCATTTTGCGACGGTGAGAATTCGGGCGATGTCGTCTCGGAGCGTGCATTGGCGAAACCTGGTTGAGGATTCCCTCAAATTTGCCATCCGTGCCAAAAGAATTTGTGGCAATCCCACGGCAGCTGGGGCTTGCTGCCACATAAGAATTAGTAATCTGATCTCTACTTCAATATTACTCCAAACCGCTCGACGATTCTCAAAAACGTTGTAAATCATTGTCGTTAAAGAGTTTAGGTTGGTGGACATTGAGCCGGCTAACAGGTCGAAAACCACCTGTTGGAGGGATTTCGTAAGCGGAGGCAATGAATCGTTCGATAGGTGACATTACTCACTGTCAATCGCATAGGATGAACTGCGATCATGTCTGTTTTGGTAATTAGGGGAATTAAAGTGAGAGTTGGAGAATCAATTTTTAGCGTCGCGGCTGCACTGGCGGTTCTTGTTTGCACACAACATACGTCGTTTGGTCAGCTACCAGATTTGACCACGCAAACGTTACAGTACAACGATGTGACTTCCAGTAACGTAGTTCAGTCCGTTGCCGAGGACGCGGGGAATGAAAAAGAAATGGAATTCGGTGACTATGACAACGATGGAGACTTGGACGTTGTTATGGCCGTCGCGCGGGGGGACTTTTCTCAGCGGCGAAACAAGCTTTACCGCAATGACGATGGCGTTCTGGTAGAAGTTTCTGGATCATCAGTGATCCCGGAATTCTCGTTGGCGGACGTGTCACGCGGTGCCTTGTTTCGAGATTTCGACAATGACGGTTGGCTCGATATTGTGATCGCGAACGATTCCAACAGCGGCACAGCTACTCCGACTTCTCCCGGGCGAACCCGCTACTACCGAAACGTCGATGGGGTGAGGTTCGTCAATGAAACGTTTCGACTGAATGACCTCAACGGCGGCGTCTCGCATGCCAATGCAGCTGACTTCAATGGCGATGGATTAATAGATATTGTGCTTTGCAACCATCCCAACAGCAATCAAGACCGAATTGCTTTCAATGGTATCAACGGTTTGGGCCCCGGTGAATTCGTGGACCTGACGGGTACGCATCTGCCAGTGGACAATGAATATGGAAAGCATGTATCGGTTGCGGATATGAATGGTGATGGCTGGCCGGATATCTTGGTCGCGAGCCATGTTAGCGACAACAGCTTCATCTACTACAACAACAATAACGGAGCCGGGACCGGCCCCGGTGACTTTCGTTATGCGGGTGTTGGTGCAAATACAGAGATGCCAACGATCCCGGGTGGGATTCTTGAGCGGGGAATGGTTCCTGGAGATTTCAACAACGATGGCCGGATGGATTTTTACTTCTTCAATGAAGGTGCGTCGGGAACCAATCTTTCGGATGCCGTGTATGTGAATACTGGCAATGATGCCGACAACAGAGCGATGTTCGACGTGCAATTGTTGAGTCCGATTCTGGAAGAAGAAACCACCAAAGCTACGGTTGCCGATATGGATCAAGACGGCCGAGTTGATATTGTGGTGATGTCGGAGGATTTTCGACCGCACATTTTCCGCAATACGTCTGAGAATGGTGAAGTGAGTTTCGTGGAGTGGACTTCTCCTGCTATTTCAGCTGTGCATGTAGGCTGGGATGCTCAAGTCGGCAACTTATCTGGTGATGGTCGACCTGACTTGTTGATCGGAGCATTCAATGACGACTTCCTGTTTGAAGGAGTCAGTGAGACATTGGTGACAAGCGATTTGGCCGGTGGGATGGTGTTGCCCGATTTTCACAATGACGCGTCGATCAGTTTACAGGGCGAGGTTGAGTTCGGCGAAAGTCTGACATTGATCGCGACGGAAATTCCGTTTGCCGCGGAAGTCAAAGTGCTCATGCGTTCTTTCGGTGATTTGCGTTTGACTGCGCGGGTCGGAGACACTGTGATTGCGTCTTCTGATCGCATTGGACACGGGTCCGACGAAGTACTTGAATTCACGATGCCTGTGGTTGGTAACGTGATTTTTGAAATCGAAGCCGCGGCGTTGAGTTTCGATGGAAACGGTGATGGACAGGTCGACTTGTTAGACATCAACAGCTTCGTTGACTGTTTGTCTGGCAATTCGACCGATTGCGAACCATTTGACATTTTTGACAACGGGCAACTGACATTGCTGCTGGTTAATCCGCTGATTGACGCGGTCTCGTCAAATAAGACTTCGGAAGAATTTGTGATCGAGTTTTTAAGTCGAAGCAACTAGAGGATTTAGGTCTCCAATTGACCGTGCGGCATTTTCGCCGTGCGGTTTTTTTGTGCGCTTTCTGGCGTTGCTGCGTTCTATTTTGGCATGCTGTGATTTACGCAGACGTCGGGAAAAAGAAACTAATCTGCGGTCAATCAGCTGGAATCGCCAAAAGTTGGGAACTACCGGGGCTTGGAACGCATCGTAATAAACTGGGTCGCATCCCAATAGAAAGTCAATTTCGTTAGACTACGCCCAACGGGCGGAAAATCATATTTGATTCGCGGAGTGAAGATGGTTCGACTGGTAATGTCCTTGGTGTTAGGAACCCTGACTGTTTGGGGAGCTGTTGAAATGAATAACTCGGCCAGCGATGATGATCGGCAACAGCTTTGGCAGCAGGTCGAAGATGCCGAAAGTAAATCCTTGCCGAAATCAGCGGCCGATGCGCTTGAGAAAATCTACGATTCCGCGGTGGAGGATGAAGAGTATCCGGAAGCTGTCAGAGCGTTAGCTAAAAAGTATTTCCTGGAAGGCAGAAACAACCAGCCGATTGCTCCGTACGTGATTCGAAAACTGGCCAGCGATATGGACAGTTTTCCCGAACAGGTGCGGCCTGTGATGAAGGCAATCCTGGCGAATTGGTTCTTCAGCTACTACCAACAAAACCGCTGGCGTTTCGCACAACGATCCCAGACGGGGCAGGTTCCGAGCGAAGATTTCGAAACCTGGGACCTCCCCAGATTCCTGAACGAAATTGACGACCTGTTTACCAGTGCGCTCGATTCGGCAGACGCGTTGAGGCAAATTCCGATCGGTGAATATGACAAGTTGATTAGCAAAGGCACGATTCCGGATTCGCATCGCCCGACGTTGTTCGATTTTGTTGCCTACCAGGCATTGGAGTTTTATTCCCTCGATGAACAAATCATCCGCCAACAAGGAGCCTTCGACCTGCGCGCCGACAGTCCGATCTTTGCCCCAGTCGATGATTTTCTGGCTTGGAAGCCGCAGAGCGAAGACGAAGATTCGTTCTTGTTGAACGCAGTCAAAATACTTCAGCAATTGCTTGAATTCCACGCGGATGATCAAGAGCCTGTTGCCAGGCTGGATACGGATTTGCACCGCTTGGCATTTGGTAGCAGGGCTGCGGTCGGTAGCGAATCGTCAGTCAGGTACCGGGCGGCATTGCAACGGTTTGCCGACGAACACAATCAACACCCGTTGTCGAGCGTCGCGTTGGCAAGAATCGCAAGTTCTCTACACAGCGACAACGATTACGTTGAAGCTCATAAAATTGCGAATCAGGGCCAGCGGCGTTTTCCCGACAGTATCGGTGGCAAGCAATGTTTCAACCTCGTCGAGCAGATCGAAGCTCAAGAGGTAACGATTCAAGCGGAGCGAGTTTGGAACTCGTCAGGACCGGTTGTTGAAGTGTCTTACCGCAATATTGAGCAAGTTCACTTCCGTCTGGTCAAGTTTGATTACACGAAACACAACTGGGGTAACCAACGGAATCCCGCGAGCATGTCCCAACAAGAAAGAGGTCGGGTTCTACAGCAAAAGCCGATCCGCGAATGGACATCCACGATTCCAAAAACTGATGACTTCAAACGACGAGTCGAATCGGTGGAAGTTGATATTGATGTTCCGCCAGGCGCGTATTATTTGATTGCCAGTATCAGGCGCGGGTTTGGTGACGATAGCAATATTGTTTCGCTGTGCGAGGTTTGGCGAAGCGATTTGTCGGTTATCATGCGGAACGACTATTCGGCCCCCAATATCTCGGGGCATGTGGTAGATGCTGTTTCTGGTGAGCCGATTGCGAACGCGCGGGTGGATGTGTCTGCCTGGGTGCGAGATGGACGCGTCAGTCGAGAAAAGAAGTTGCCTTCGACGACGACCGATGATTCGGGGTTCTTTGCGGTACTGGGGGAAAACCGGAAGCTTCATCGAGTAATCGTTAAACACAATGAACATGTTCTTGCGTATATTGACCAACATTACAATTCCAACAATCCTCGTTCGTTCAGCCGGGGAGACCAACTCGTGTTCTTCACGGATCGTTCGATTTACCGGCCCGGTCAGACGGTTCAGTTCAAGGGGACCTGCATTCGTTTCAACCAGGCTACCAACGAATACGAAGTCATACCCAATCGTTCGGTTTCGGTCAGTTTGAGAGATCCGAACAACCAGGAGATTGAACGGCAGGAATTTCGTTCCAACCAGTTCGGCTCGATCAGCGGTTCATTTGTTGCTCCCCGCAATCGAGGGACCGGCCGGATGCAGTTGCATGTTGTCGGCGGTCCTAGCGGCAGGACCAGTGTTCGCGTGGAAGAATACAAGCGGCCGAAATTCGTCGTCGAAATTGAGAAGCCAGAAAAAGCGTTTCGATTGCAAGAGAAAGTTTCGGTTGTCGGGCGGGCCAAAGCATACACCGGCGCGCCGATTGACGGTGCCAAGGTCACGTGGCGGGTGGTTCGGAATGTTAGCTTTCCAGATTGGTGGTATTGGCGATGTTGGTGGTGCCCGCCAACGCAGGGGCAGGCACAGGAAATTGCCAATGGTGAACTGGATACGTCTGTCGATGGCAGCTTTGAAATTGCCTTCGAAGCGATCCCGGATCTGTCAGTCGATCGGGAAGGCGATCCGGTTTTCACGTATTCGATTACTGCCGACGTGACAGATACGACGGGCGAGACTCGTAGCGATACACAGTCTGTTCGAGTTGGATATAAGTCGCTGCAAGCCAAGTTGAAGTGTGATGACTGGCAGACGACTGACAATCCAGTCAAGCTTTCGTTGAACGTTAGTACGCTCGACGGCGAAGGCCAGCAAGTTGATGGCGTTTTGAAAGTGTATGCCTTGAAATCGCCAGAGAAAGTTCAGCGGGCAAGGTTGAGCCAACCTCGGAATTATTCGTACACGCCAAACGGTGGCGAGGCTGGCCGTGGCAAACCGGACCTTTCCAAGATCAATGCCTGGCCGCTGGGTGAACTGGTTTCTGAGCAGCAGGTGACCACTGCCGGCGACGGTTCCTACGAAGCCGATTTGCAGCTACAGGCAGGTGCCTTCCAGGCCGTATTCGAAACGGCCGATACATCCGGCCTGGCGGTCAAGTCAGAAATCCCAATCGTGGTTTTCGACCGCAACGCCAAGTCATTTGCGACTTTGGTGCCGCACTATTTCGAAATCAACGACGCTTCTGTGGAGGTCGGGGAGACGTTGGAAGCATTCTGGGGAAGTGGCTATCAGAGCGGACGAGCGTTCGTTGAGTTCGAGAATCGCGGAAAAGTCTTTCGCAGCTTCTGGACGAAAGCGGACGAAACACAGGCGAGTATCCGGCAGGAAGTCTCCGAGGAACTTCGTGGTGGGTTCACGATGCGTCTCACATTCGTTCGTGAGAATCGGGCCTACGTGGAGACTCGTCGGATAGACGTTCCCTGGTCAAACAAGAAGTTGGAAATCAAGTGGGAACATTTCGTGTCGAAGCTGCAGCCAGGTGATCGCGAAACCTGGACCGCGGTGATTTCCGGTCCGGATGCGGAACGAGTTTCTGCTGAAATGGTGGCGACGATGTATGACGCGTCACTCGACGCCTACGTAAAGCATAATTGGCGTCAGGGATTTGGGGTTTTCTATCAGGACCGTTCGTCCGTGAGCTTGTTGTTCCAGAACTCGATGTTGAGTCTGCAGCCGGTGATTCACAACCTGTCGCCAAAATCGAAAAGTGTTAATTGGCGTTATCGCCATTTTACGAACGAGGTCCCTTCGATTGGAAGTGGTTACTCCTATGATCGGTCGAGCCGGATCGAGTTGCTAAGCAGGTCTGGCAAGTTTGTTCGGAGAGGCGGAAGAGGCGGAAGAGGCGGTGGCATGGTGGGTGAAAGTTTCGGCATGAGCAATGGAGTTGTGGGAGATTTTGCTTTAGAAGCCGCTGCTCAACCGGCCAGCGTTCGGTTCCAAAAAGGCAAGGATGAGTCGGATGAGTCGGCAGTCGAACCGGCGGTCGATCTCTCCAAAGTTGCGGCCAGGAAAAACCTGCAGGAAACGGCTTTCTTCTTTCCGAATCTGTCGGTGGATGATGACGGCAAGGTGCGAATCGAATTTGAGATGCCGGAAGCGTTGACCGAATGGAAGTTCCTTGGCTTCGCCCACGATACTGAGCTCAAGACGGCCTTGCTGACAGGCACGGCGGTTACGTCCAAGGATTTGATGGTCCAACCTAACCCGCCCCGTTTCCTCCGCGAAGGCGATCAGCTTGAGTTTTCCGTGAAAGTATCCAACCAATCGGCTACGCAGCAGGCCGGCAAAGTTCGGTTGAGTTTTGCTGACGCTCGCGACCAGACCAATATGGACGAGCAATTGGGCAACGTGGAATTGGATAAATCGTTCGACATTCCGGCAGGCGAATCACGCAGCTTGTTTTGGAAATTGACGGTTCCGGATTACGTCGGCGTATTGACTTACAAGGCAGTCGGCGGGACGGAGCGTGTAAGTGATGGTGAGGAAGGAATGCTTCCCGTTCTGTCGAAGCGAATTCTGGTGACCGAGTCATTGCCGCTGCCAATGCGCGGCAATCAGACTCGTGACTTCCAGTTTGAACGTTTACAGAATTCCGGCAAAAGTGATTCGTTGCAGAGCCAGTCGCTCACCGTGCAGATGACTTCGAATCCGTCCTGGTACGCGGTCATGGCTTTGCCATACCTGATGGAGTACCCGCATCAATGCAGCGAACAGGTGTTCAATCGAATGTATGCGAATGTTCTTGGGCAACACATTGTTGCTTCCGATCCTCGGATCAGCCAGATATTTGAACAATGGCGAGGCACCGATGCATTGGACAGCCCGCTGGAGAAAAATGATGACATTCGCAATGTGCTGATTGCCGAATCGCCATGGCTGCGAGCCGCCAAGAAGGAAAGCAAGGCGCGACGCGACGTGGGGATTTTGTTCGAAGAGAATCGACTTCGCGTTGAGACAAAAAATGCGTTGGATCGACTGAAGCAAATGCAATACAGCGATGGTGCCTGGCCCTGGTTCCCGGGTGGTCGGGCCAATGACTTTATCACGCTGTATGTGACAACTGGTTTCGGGCGACTGCGGCATTTGGGGATCAAGAATATCGACGTGAGTCCGGCCGTAAAAGCACTTGATAGATTGGATCACTGGATTCACCAGAAGTACGTACGGATCCTTGAAAAATCGGAAAAAGACAAGAACCATCTGAGTCCAACGATCTGTCTCTATTTGTACGGACGCAGTTTTTTCTTGAATGACGCTGCAGTCAATCCGAAGTACAAGCCAGCCGTTGATTATTTTCTTGGGCAGGCAAAACAATACTGGCCTAAAGTCGGCAATCGGATGTCTCAGGGACAGCTGGCGGTTGGGTTGAAACGGTTTGGTGATCAGGCGACGCCGCGCGAAATCATGGCTTCGCTAACGGAACGATCGCAGGCCAGTGATGAGCTGGGTATGTTCTGGTTGGACGGTGATGCTTCGTGGTGGTGGTATCGAGCACCGATCGAAACGCAAGCGATGATGATCGAGGCCTATGACGAGATTTTGGGCGATCAGAAAAAAGTGGAAGAATGCAAGATCTGGTTGCTCAAACAGAAGCAGACTCAGAACTGGAAAACGACCAAGTCCACGGCCGATGCCGTTTATGGTTTGCTCCTGCGAGGCAAGAATCTGTTGGCTTCGGATCAATTGGTGCAGGTCAGTCTGGGCGGTGCCGAGCTCAAACCGGTGGATGTGGAAGCGGGAACCGGGTTCTACCAGCAGCGGTTTGTTCGCGGCGAAATCAAGCCGGAAATGGGTCAGATCAACGTTGTCAAAAAAGATGATGGGATTGCTTGGGGCAGTATCCATTGGCAATATCTGGAAGACGTCAGCAAAATCGAACCGTACGAAGGCACGCCGCTGACTTTGAAAAAGGGACTGTACATCAAAAAGAACACGAAAACGGGACCTGTGATTGAGCCAGTTTCCGGGCCGGTGAAGGTCGGCGACCAGTTGGTTACGCGAGTTGAGTTGCGGGTTGATCGTGACATTGAGTACATCCACTTGAAGGACTATCGCGGAAGTGGAACCGAGCCCGTCAACGTTCTCTCAAGGTACAAGTATCAGGATGGATTGGCGTACTACGAATCAACGCGGGACACGGCCAGTCACTTCTTTATTGATTACCTGCCACGCGGGACGTACGTGTTTGAATATTCGGTGCGGGTTCAGCACCGAGGGAAATACGAGACGGGGATTGCGGAGTTGCAGTGTATGTACGCGCCTGAATTTAACAGCCATAGCGGAAGCGTAGCGATCGAGGTCAATTAGCAGGCGAACGCGTTGGCGGCGTGTTGGGCAATTTTTGTTGAACTTAGGCCATCGCTCTGCCACCCCTCCGCCTCGAGGCCAACGGACGATAAGATTCTTCCTTTACTGGATTCTCGCAATTAACCAGAAGGAAGAATTAAATGTCGGGTAAGCCGTGGGAACAACAAATGTCTGATGACCGCTTCGAATTGATGCGGTCGATTCTTGACGCGCCCAGTCCAATTGGGCTGGAAGCTTCGATGACGCGCGGCGTTCTGGAGCCTTACATCCAATCGTTCATGCCGGACAGTTGGAAGATTCACACGTTCAAAGGGAATGCCGGGATCGTTGTTGATACCATGCCGGAAAACGAAGATGCGTTTTCGGTCATGGTGATTGGACACGCGGACAAGATTCGGATGCAGGTCCGAAGCATCGGAGAAGACGGTAAGATCTGGGTGAACTGCGATTCAATGTTGCCGACAACGTTGATCGGTAACCGGGTCAAGCTGTACAGCGAAAGCCCGGACGAGCCAGGAAGTTGGCGGGTGATTCGCGGAGGCACGATTGAAGCACTCGGTGCGATTCACTTCGCTGATCCGAAGGTGCGGTCAGGGGACGACGGTATCAAGCAAAAAATGCTGTACCTCGAGCTGCATATTCATGGTGCCGACAAGAAAGAACAGATCGAAGCGTTAGGGATCCGGCCCGGTGATCCGATCCTGTACGACCGCCCGATCGAACGCGGGTTTTCGCCGGATACTTTTTCAGGTGCCTATCTGGATAACGGGCTTGGCTGTTTCGTGACGGCGGAGATTGGTCGCTTGATCCAGGAATCCAGCGGTCTGAAGAATGTTCGTTATTTAGGCGCGATGGCATCTCATGAGGAGATCGGTCGATTTGGAAGCCGCGTGTTGGCCAGTCATTTCAAGGCGGATGTTACCATCGCCGTCGACGTTGCCCATGACTTTACCGCGGCACCCGGCATTGCGGACCGACGGTACGAAGCCGTCACCATGGGCGATGGCTATACGTTAACTCATGGCGCGATCACCAGCGCTGCGCTGAATTCGATGATTACTCAGGTTTCGTTGGAGCAAGGGATTCCGGTTCAGCACGAACTGGCCGGTCGCGATACGGGTACCGATGCCATGGCCAGTTTCTTTGCGTCGATTGATTCGGCTTCGACTTCGATCGGTTTCCCGATTCGCAACATGCATACGATCTCCGAATCGGGTCATACGGGTGACGTTGACGCTGCAATCCACGCGATCTTTCATACGCTTTCGCATATGGACACGATGCATGGTGGTCAGGGTATCACGGCCAAGGATTTGATGGATGGGCATCCACGCCTGGATCAGGCAACGGAACTCGTTCATCGGCCGGCGCCGGAAAAAGTGGATGGTTAGTAGCTCATGCACGAACCGACAGCTATTCTTGGTCGTTAACCTTCGTCGTTAACAATTGCCCGCTAGTCGGTCTCGTGTCGCATAACTTTCTGTAACTGCTCGTGTAAACGATGGTTTGAAGCCAATAAGTGAGTTGGCTTCAAACCGATTTTACCTCCGTCGCAATCGGTGACTTTCCCGCCTGCTTCTTCGACGAACAGTCGACCGGCTCCGAAGTCCCAGGGTGACAGGTAGTACTCAAAAAATGCATCGAATCGACCTGTTCCGACAAAGGCAAGATCAAGTGCAGCCGAACCGAATCGTCGGATGCCACGAATGTTCAGCTCGAAAAGGTCCTGTATTGTCGCCAAGGTCGCTCGCATCATGGCTCCCCGATCGTAGTAGAAACCGGTCGCTATGATGGAATCGTTTAGTTCGCTGCACGGCGAAACTTGAACCGGAGTATCATCACCAATCCAGGCTCCCCTGCCCTGCTCTGCCAGGAACGTCTCGCCAGTGGCAGGGTTTGTGATCACTCCGCATTTGGCTGTCCCGTCGTGGTAGTATCCGATCGAAGTCGAATAATGAGGAATGCCATGGGCAAAATTGTTCGTGCCGTCGAGTGGATCAATGACCCATAAATGCTCGGCTTCAACTGCAACGGTTTGCGATTCTTCCGCCAGGAACGAATCACCTGGAAACTCTTTCTTGATGGCGTTGATGATCGCTTTCTCAGCGGACAAGTCGGCCTCGGTAACCAAGCCCATTTGCGAACCATCGACGACCTTGTTCTCGACGCCAGCACCATGGTGTAGCGAGCCGGCGAATGATTGGATGATGTCAGCAGCTTCGTTGGCGGCGGCTAATGCGACCTGTAGCCGATCAGATTTTTCCATGCTGGCTATTTATCCATGATGTCGGAAATTGCCCGACAGTCTTCTTCGCTCGGCAAAGTGGAAACGCCTTGCAGTCGGAAGCTTTCCTTCACGCTGGTCGTTTGGAAATTCTCGTGCAGGATTTCAAAATGATCAGGAGTCATCAACGCCGGATGGTTGACTCCACACGCATGGCACAATTCAAGGATCTCTTTTCGCAGAGTTGTCACGTAATTCGCAAACCGATGCGCTTTGTCCTCGGGATCGAGTCCTCGCATCAACCACTTGTTTTGCGTGGCGACGCCCGTTGGGCATTTTCCGGTGTGACAGATCTGAGCCTGGATGCAACCGATGGCGAGCATCGCTGTTCGAGCGACGTAGATCATGTCGCAACCCATCGCCATCGAAAGCAAAGACTCTTGCGGAAATCCAAGCTTCCCAGCTCCGATGAATGTGATCTTTTCCTGCAGGCCTGTTTGTGAAAACTCTCGAAATACTCGCGCCAGCCCCAGCTTGAACGGCAACGCAACATGGTCCGAAAAAGTCAAAGGCGCTGCGCCGGTGCCGCCTTCGCCGCCGTCGATCGCGATGTAGTCAACGGCGCGGTCGCCCGATTGCATCAGCTCCACTAGTTGACGCCAGAACTCCATGTCGCCGACTGCCGACTTGATGCCGACTGGGCGACCGGAAAGGTCAGCCACATGTTCGACGAAGTCCAGCAACTCGTCGACACAGCCAAACGCTCGGTGTGAGGAAGGGCTCAGGCATGATTTGCCTTGTGGGATGCCTCGGATGTTGGCGATTTCGGCGGTCACTTTTTTCGCTGGCAGCACACCACCTTTGCCTGGCTTGGCGCCTTGGCTCAACTTGATTTCGATCGCTTTGATCGATTCGTACTGCTGGCACGTGTCGACGAATCGTTTCTCGTCAAAGTTACCATCACCCGCGCGAGCTCCGTAATATCCCGTGCCCAGCTGCCAGATCAAGTCACCTCCATGATCGTGATGCGGGGCGACTCCGCCTTCGCCTGTATTGTGAAGGCAGCCGCAGATTTTCGAGCCGCGATTCAACGCGATCACTGCCGCAGCACTCATCGAACCGTAGCTCATCGCCGAAACATTGATAATCGAATTCGGGCGAAACTTGTTCTTGCGATTTCGCCATTCCCCGATAACTTTCGCGCTCGGAATGTTCTGAAGCGGATCGTAACCAGCATCTCCTTGTCGCTTTGCGGGCAACGGAAAGGCGCTATGTTTGATAATTAGATAGCCGGGCGTTCTTTCCAGATCATTGTCGGTTCCGAATCCGAAGTAGTTGTTGCCTTTATCAGCCGAACGATACACCCAGCTTCGTTGGTCGCGAGTGAACGGGCGTTCTTCGTCGTTACTGGCAACAATGTATTGCCTCAGCTTTGGCCCCAGTTCCTGAAGGACGTGCCGACCATGCCCGAATAACGGGAAGTTCCGCCGGACCGGGTCTTTCGTTTGTAACAAGTCGAGAATTGCAACTGCTAACGCCAGCAGCAGCAAAACGCCAAGTCCGATAAGCCAAAACACGTGGAACTCCTGTTTTTCCGACACTTCGGAACAAAATGAAAAACAAATGCAAGAAAACGAATTGCAAATGAGCGAGTATCCACGCTTGCCTGGTACACCGATGGCCGGTCGACTCGTTTGCGTTCCAGCACTTCGTGCGCGTATTGCTGATTCGTTAAACCAATTTTCGTTCAACTCATGTGAATTGCACGCGAATAGTTTAACATTGCTCGCGGATTTCAATATACGGCTGAAAGAACATTGAGTCGCTTACCAACCAGAGCCAGCCTGATTCAGTGCTGGCCGCTATTTTTGATATTTGTCGTTTGGCTGATTGTCTTCTGGCGCGTGAATACGGGGCAGACGGTGGTCGGTTTTCGTGACTCTGGCTATCTGTACTATCCGTACTTCCAGTGGATCGACGAGCAATGGGCGGCTGGTGACATTCCGCTTTGGAATCCGTATTGCGGGTTGGGGCACCCAGTCGTCGGCGATGGGACCAGCAGCGTTTTCTATCCGGGGAAGTTGGTTTTCTGGTTGCGGTTTCTGAGCTATCCCTCGCGATACGGTATCTATCTCTCCATGCATGTCTTGTGGGCCGCGATCGGAACATGGTGTTTCGTCCGTAAGCTTGGCGGCGGCCCGTTAGGAGCGGGGCTCGGCGCGTTTTCGTATGCCTTTGGTGGCAGTGTCTTGTTCCAGACAACGAATGTGGTGTTCCTGGTCAGTGCAGCCTGGTTGCCGTTCGCATTGTTGTTGGTGTGGCAGATGTTGAAACGCAACCACATCGCGTCGGCAGTCATTGCGGCAGTCCCCGTTGCCATGATGGTGCTCGGTGGCGATCCGCAGATGGCTTACATGGTTCTGTTGGTCGCGATCGGTTTGGCGACGTCGACAATGTTCCTGCGGAGAAAGAGTCGACGGCTGTATGGGAAACCGTCATTGGGTGCCAAGCTGTCTCGTTGGCGGTATGCAATGTTTGCCGGGCGGCAAGTTATGGTTTTCGGCATGGTCGCATTTTGTCTGTCGGCGATTCAGATCCTGCCGACTTATGTTTGGTCACAGAACAGCACTCGAGACGATGCCGCGTGCAAGAATTGGTCAGAGGTTTATGAGCCGTTGGTCGCTGGGTCGGCTCGAGAGGCAACGTATCAATTCAGCCAACCACCGTGGTCGCTGGCCGAGTTGTTTGTCTCGGATTTTTCCGGCAAGCCATTTCCGATCCACCAGCGTTGGACGCGTGGCATTCCGAGTGATGATCGTTTCTGGACGCCGTCACTGTATGTTGGCCTGATCGCGATCTTGTTTGCGCTGTCGGGAATACGGTTGTGGGGTCGGCAGCGGAAGTTGGTTTGGCTTTCTTGCCTGGCGATCTTTTTTGGATTGGCTTCGTTTGGTTGGTACGGTCCAGTCTGGCTGGTCAACGAATTGCGGTTAGGGCTGGGGCAACAGTCGCTGGACGGAATTGCTAATCCAGTCGGCGGAGTTTACTGGGCGATGACGGTTCTGGTGCCGAAATTCTATCTGTTTCGCTATCCAGCCAAGTTGTTCGCGATCTGCAGTTTGGCCGTTTGCGTTTTGGCAGGGTTAACGTTTGGTAAGAAGAAGCCAGTTGGTAATTTTCCCTTCGTGGCCCCGCTGTTGATCGGACTGTTTGCGACTGTAGGGGTTGCAGGGGACGTCATTTCGCTGCCGACAGTAAACGCTGATGCATTCTTTGGGCCGTTCGACGAGCAAGGAGCCATTCGGTCGTTGCGCTATTCGTTGCTACAGTCGTTGGCGATCGCGGTGACAGTGTTCATGTTCGCGATTGCCATTCGAACGACCAAGCGTGGCTCAGGTCTCGCGTTTTTGCTGCTGTTCGTGGTTGCAATTGTGGATGTCGCGACGTCGAACTACTGGCTGCTAGCGCAAGTTCCGGCACAGACGTTTGAGGAGAAGTTGGAGGCTGAAGAGCATCTTGCGATCAGAAAGGCGAGCAAGTTAGCCGCTGGCAGGCCGGTGAGTTTCGTCCGCAACAACGCGTTGCCAAAAAACTGGGCGGCGGAGCAATCGGCAAGTCGTTTGGAGGAAGTCGTCCGCTGGCGGCGTGAGTCGTTGCATCCCAAGTGCAACCTGGGAACGGGTTGTCGAGTTGCCTCAAGCTTCTCATCCATCGAGAACCGGTCCAACATGCGTTTCACTTCCCTGCATGCCAGTTGGCTGAATAAGCGTTTGGTTTCGGACCCCACTGGGTTGCGATGGACGCATATGCTGAAAGTGCATGAAGCTGATCAATACGAAACCAGAAAGTTGAATTCACAAGTTGCGAATCGAGCTTGGGTTCTTCCGGGTGCCGTTGATGTGGAAAGCATTGATCGCGAATGGAAGGCGTATTGGGATTTCGGATTCAGCGAACCGAACAACCACTGCAAGGAGTTGGATTGGTCGAATAACACTTTGGCACTGGACGTTGTAGTCGACCAAGAATCCATCCTGGTGTTCAACTCCCTTCCTGTCAGCGGATGGCGGATTGAGATGACCAATGTGGAAAGCGGAGAATTGGTAACCGATTGTCAAATAGACGGTAGCGATTTCTTCGTACTTGCCAGAGTGAATCCCGGGAGGTGGATCGTTGAGCTTGTCTACGATCCCGTGGAACTTAAAGTCGGTGCCGGGATATCCGTGGTCGCGTGGATGCTGCTGACGTTGGGGGTGATCTGTGCGGTTGCCGTGCGAGCAAAACGTTCAGCGAACGATCGTTAACCAGTCTTTGCCGGGTTGGTGTGGTCTGGCAGATTGGTTGATTTGTCGGCTGCTTTTTCTTCGTCCGTGGGAAGCGGCTCGCCCGGTTCGCGTAGCGGGCGGAAATTGTGATAACGCCGGGAGCAGCGATCTTGGAATTCTGCCAGTGCTGCATCCTGATCGTCTTGAGAATCAAATGCATCGGACAGACGTTGTTGTAATTGTTTCTGAGCCATGTCGATCAGCGGGTTGTCGTCTTTGAGCAGGTCGGCAACGAACTGTCGGTCGGTATCGTTAATGGATTCCTTGCGATTGGATGTGTTGACCAACACGTAGGAAAGATCTTTGAAATCGTCGGAAAACATATTTTCCAGATAGATGCAGGCCAGGTCAAATTGTTCGATTGGCAACAACAGTGTTTGTCCGGTATCGACCGCTGCCTGGACAGGAGCCAGTGCTGTGTTGCTGAGCCCGCCGTTGAGAAAATAGATCTGGCTGTTGGTTTGCGGGTGAACAAACTGCTCGACCAATTCCATTTCCGCGAATTGCCGGAACGTCATCTTCTGCGCGATGCAGTTTACTTCTTCAAAATTGCGGTGGAAGTTGTACCGTGAAATGAACCGTTCGACCGGGTCGCGGACAAAGCAAAGTGCTTTGACGTTCGCATGTTCACTGTCAAACGGGAGGTCGAGCGACAGCTTGTGATCGCTGAAACATCGCAGCCAGGGATGGCAACGGATAATTTCGCTGACTTCTTCGCGTGTGTACTGTTTTGTTTCCAGCAGCGAATTGGAATTGTAATAGCCATCGCTGAAATTCCGATTCATCAACTGGCGAATCGTCGATCCACCGGCTTTGGGCACATGCACGTGCAACCATACTGAGTGATCTGCCATCTTAAATCTGATAGTTGAGTGGCGGTTTGAAATCGTCCGGCGTTTGATCACGCAGATGCAGTTTGGGCCTCTCCATCAGGATCGTCGTGAAAGGATCGACACTGCGGGTAAGCCAAACACTTGACCCGATCACTGAATCGTGCCCGACAATCGTTTGTCCGCCCAGTACCGTTGCGTTCGCATAGATAACCACGTTGTTTTCGATCGTCGGATGTCTCTTCGTATCGCGAACCAATGCGCCGCTGCCGTCGGTCGGGAAGCTCAACGCACCGAGCGTAACGCCTTGATAAATTTTAACCCGCTCACCGATGACGCACGTTTGTCCGATGACCACGCCCGTTCCATGGTCGATGAAAAAATGCTTGCCAATTTTCGCGCCGGGATGAATATCAATTCCGGTTTCGCCGTGTGTCCATTCAGCCATCATGCGTGGCAGGTACGGGGTCTTCATTTTGTAGAGTTCATGGGCAACGCGATGTACCATCACTGCCTGCACACCGGGGAAGCACAAAATGACTTCTCCAACGTTCTGACATGACGGGTCTCCGTCGAAGGCGGCCTGGATATCAGTCGTCAGAGTTTCGCGAATGTTGGGCAATCGCTTGATGAATTCGGTGGCGAGTTTGATCCCTTCGGCAGCGAACTCATCCAGTTCAATGTTCTTGTCGAAGACGACTTCGGTATTTCGCCCGGAGAATTTCTGATCCAGCGCCAACGCCATCGTGATCTGGCGAGCAAGCTGTTGGGTCAGGTTGTCGACTTGAGACTCCAGGTACTCCTGCAGCGACTCCGTTTGATAGTCGGGCGAATCGCAAAAGCCTGGGAACAGGATTTGTTTGGTGCGTTCGAGGATGCTGGCAATCGCCGAACCGGCCGGGATCGGGCTTTGCACCAACTCCGTGATACGTGGTCGGCTAGTGCTCATGCCTGCCATCAACTGGGCCGCAACCTCACTCGACAATTTGGCTTCCATGTTCATCATTGTCATTGCTCATGTGGTGCATTGGACTTTAACATCAACGTTTGACGGTCTCTTTTCTGCATTGTGACATCAACCTGAACGCATTGACGTGAACGCTTTCATAATTTATCTCATCGTCATTGTATTGCCCCGGTTGAAATTAATCACGGGCAGTTTCCGAATGTAGACGCGAATCTCATCCGTATTTGCGGAGCCGAAGTGCTAGATCTAATTGCTGCCTGTTGGTCATTCCTGTGTCAGTTGTCACCTTGGCTGCTGCTCGGTCTGGTATTGTCGGCGGCCTTACACATTTTATTGCCGGCAGATTTCGTCCGCCGCCGTTTCCAGGGGCGGCTGGGAGTCTTGCAAGCGGTCGCCATCGGTGTTCCTTTGCCGCTCTGTTCCTGTGGAGTTATCCCAGCCGGAATCGGTTTGAAGAATGACGGCGCGGATGATGGGTCGTCAGTGGGATTCCTGATTAGTACTCCGCAAACGGGAGTCGATTCGATCCTGGTTAGCGTTTCGTTTTTTGGGTGGCCGTTTGCTATTTTCAAAATGCTTACCGCGTTGGTGTTGGGCGTGCTCGGAGGATGGCTGACAAATTCAGTATCGAATTCACAATCGAGTAAGGCAGAAGTCAACGATTCGCCCGGCTTACCGATCGCCCAATCATGTTGTTCCGGCAATCACGAACACGCACACGAAGATACAAATACCGCCTGGTGGATTCGCGCCTGGCGACATTGTCTTGAAATTTTTGACTCGATCTGGCTGTGGCTGGTTATTGGGATTTTTGTTTCGGCGCTGATTGACGTCGCGATTCCCGATGAGTGGATAGCTAAAGCTGGTGGCTTGGGAACGTGGGGTGCGATGTTGTTAGTGTTGCTGGTTTCTGTTCCGCTTTACGTTTGCGCGACGGCATCTGTTCCCATGGCGGCAGCTCTGGTAGCGGGTGGTTTTCCGCCGGCTGCGGCGATGGTGTTTTTGGTTGCAGGTCCGGCGACAAATGCGAGTACGATCGGTGCAATTTTTGGTCGCTTTGGAATTCGCGTGTTAGCGATTTATTTAAGCGTGATTGTACTTGGCAGTTTGGTATTCGGTTGGCTGTTTGATTACTTGCTGGTGGCAACAGTTTCCGAAACGACTGGAGTTGGTCATGCTCATGGAAGTCTTGTCGAAACGCTTTGTTCGATCGCCGTTTTGGGACTGGTTGGATTTTCCATCTGGAGCTGGCGTCGCAAGCAAGAAAAAGGGATTGCGGCCTGACCTTTTTGACCTCAGCTGCGTATCCTGAGGTGTTGAAGCAAACTCGCTAGTTGACTTGCTACCTGCCCAGGCTGCCTTGTGCTGGCACTCTCTTTTGTGCTATCAAGCAACCAGATTCCACAATCTGTACAGGACAGGCAATCCGTGCAGTTTGTTACAGCGGAAAATGCTCGGGTCGGGCCTGTCGAAGGGAACGATCAAAATGCAGTGGTCAGACTGCGAAAACCTTATATTCTTGAGTTCTGAGTGAGTTAACTGGTGGTTCCAATTTCGGTTACGGCGAATTGCGGGTTTGAACTTAAAGGGAACAACAGCTACATTATCTGGAGGTAAAAGAACTTATTTTGCGGCAATCTTGCTGCTTTACTGAAATCGGATCGGACGATTTCACGACGTCGCAAACACGTTTTACACGGGATGAATTATGAAAGTTTTTAACTCGAAGTTTTTGTCTTGCTTGGCGATGGCATGCTGTAGTGCAGCCCCATTGTTCGCTCAGAGCTTGACTGATACTACACTTGATTTCGAAAACATAACGTCGACGAATATCAATCAAACAGTCGCTGAAAATGCTGGCTTGAATGAGAAGGAAATTGACTTTGGTGATATTGACGGAGACGGTGACATCGACGCCGTTATCGCTGTTGCCCAGTCTGACTTCGGCCAACGTCGGAACAAGTTGTATCGCAACGACAACGGTGTATTGAATGAAGTAAGTGGATCGTCAGTCATTCCTGGTTTCTCCCTGACTGATACTTCACGAAGTGCGTTCCTTCGAGATTACGACAATGACGGCGATCTCGACATTATCATTATTAATGACAGTAACAGCGGGACTGCGAACAACGACTCTCCTGGCACGACTAAGCTTTTCTTGCAAAATGCTGCCGGCAACTTTGTCAACACTTCACAGAATTTGGGGGGGCAAACGGGTGCGGCTTGTAATGGCATCTCTAAGGACTTAGATGGGAATGGCACTATTGACTTGGTCATGTGTAACTACCCGAACATTTCGCAGGACAGCATGACGCTTAACGGCATCAACGGAAATCCAGCGGGAATGTTCACGGTTGTTACGAACACGAACTATCCACAAGAACAATTTTATGGCGTTCACGCTGAAGCCGCTGACATGAACGGTGACGGTCAGTGTGACATTTGTATGGCTAACTGGACCGGTTCTACTTCGTTCATCTATTACAATAACAATGAAGGCGCTGGCTCTGGACCGGGTGACTTCCGTTACGGTGGTGCTGGTGCGAGTTCTTCGTTCCCTGCAATTGGTGGTGCCGATGAGCGAGGTATGTTCCCATGCGATTTCAATGGCGATGGAATGATGGACATCTACTTCGCAAACGCGGGTAATCCTGGACGTACAGACTCAATCCTTATCAACACTGGCAACGACGCCAATAATCGCGCGACGTTTAGTAGTCAGCCGTTTTTTGCTGTCCACAATAACGAAACGAACAAGGTTAGTTGTAGAGACCTTGATGGTGACGGAATGCCGGACATCGTAGTCATGCGTGACAATACTCGTCCTTTCATTTACCGTAACATTTCTACCGCTACAGATGTCGCTTTCGTTGAGTGGACTCCAGCTAACATGACTGTTGCTTTGGACGGATGGCAAGCGAACAGTGCCGATATCACTGGCAATGGCCGAGCTGACATCATGTTTGGTGGGAACACCAATGATCACTTGTTTGAAAATACTACCGCAGCTGTCACTGACTTCGATTCATTGACTGGTGGACTTCTTCCAAGCTTCCATGACGCAAGTCCTATTGCGATTTCTGGAACGATTGCTGAAGGCGAAACCAAGGTATTTATCGCTGCCGGTATTCCTTTTGATTCAACATTTTCTGTTGTCGCTCGATCTGCAGCGGATCTAGGATTGTCTGTTCAAGTCAGTGGAGTTGAAGTTGGTGCTTCTGACCGAACTGGTGAAGGTGTTGTTGAAGGTGTTCAGTACCAGACGGCAGCTGCTAACAGCAACGTGATCATTGAGGTCACTAACAACGGTGGTGGCGGAATCCTGTTGGGCGACCTCAACGGAGACGGTCAAGTTAGCCTGCTCGACGTCCAACCGTTCATTGATTTGTTGTCGAACAATGGTTTTGATCCTGCTGGTGACTTCAACGGTGACGGTGCCGTCAACCTGTTGGATGTCGCACTATTCGTTGACTCTATTAATGGCGGCTCAGGCACTGGTGGCGACGCAGAATTCATCGTCGAATTCTTGAGTCGTAGCTAAGCTTAAACAAAGCTTAATTGATAAGTATCTTGTGGCCTCGCGAATGCGAGGCCATTTTTTGTGCGCAGTGGTTGGTTGGCGTGGTGAGCATGCCTTCCTTCGATGTTGGCCGTCTGTCGTTCGTAGTTCCAGCTCGTGAGTGAGTTGGCAGTCTGAGAGAGGACTGGCTTCCGCACAGTTGCTGGAATGCTCACGCCCGTCGCGTCAATGCGCTTGGCTAGCCGACCGGCTATACGGGTTATAAGTGTCATTCGAGTTATCGCCTGGCGAAACTTGCAAAAAATCCCCCCATTGTTTTCGCGACTTAGCAAAATTCACGTAGGTTTGTCCGGCGAACTGGTCGCCAATTTAACCGCCTGTTCGGGTGGCTTTATGCTAAGTTCCAAAGGGATACTCTGATGAATCGTTTTAGTGCCGTTGTAATGTTTTTTGCTGTGTTGGCTTTGCCTGCTTTTGTAAACGCTGATTGCGGTTGTGGCTGTGATGGTCCAGCTGTTATCGCTGTCGACAGTGGTTGCGGTTGCGACGCTGTTCAAGACAGTTGTTGCAATACTGGATGTAACAGCTGTTGTGATACTGGCTGCGGATGCCAGTCAAGTTGCGATTGTTGCAACTCATGTAACAGTGGTTGTAACGACTGTTGTACTCGTACTCGCCTGCGTCTGAAGATTGTTTGCAAGGACGTTTGCCGATCGAAGCGTGTTTGCACAACCGATCGTTGTGGTTGTTCACGTCTGTCTAAAGTGTGCGTACGCAAGCGTGTTCCACGTCTTCGCCTGGAGCGAGAGGAAGTTCCAACTTGCCGCCGATCATTCGGTCGTTGCGGTTGTCGTTAGTTCGCCAGTCGAATAATAACGAACGAAGAATTACAAATAGCTTGCGGATCCAACCGTGGGCTTTTTTTGTTGTCATGCATTAGTGAATCGAGCTACGGCTTTCGCTGCGAACAGCTCCAGCGGAGCGGATCCAATAAATACGTTAAAACATGATCAGATAGAAACGCCGGATAGCCTGATTCGATGAGTACGTCTGGCTGGTGCCGCCTGCGAGGCTCATCTACTCGATTTGTGCCACAACCTGCTCATTTATCATTGGTTGGATCGGCCGTCGGCTGGCTGCATTCTGGCTGATTCTTGAAACGCTTCACAATGTTTGGATCAGGAGGCTACCATTTACAACGAACATATCCGTACGATCGTTAGGATAAGTCCAATAATCGTTAATCAAACAGAATCACCGTTTTACGACTATTCGTGCCGATTTTTGTAAGGAAAAATAGGGATAGTAAAACATGGAGTAAGCGAATTGATCGGAGATTCCTCAGCATGATTCCGATCGCTGATCCTTAAGATATTCAACGTAAACGGACTTGGAATGACCACGATTCGAGCTGAAGTCGACAAGAAATTCATCCGCCGGTTTCTCTTTGTGGCAATCGGTTGCTTTTTTCTGATGCTTTGGGGGCTCTACGATGCCGTCGTAACGATGCCTCGTGAAAAGGCACGTGCACTCGCATATGAAGAATTGACAGTTCAGCAAGAGGCTGGGGGGCTGACAGAGGCTGAACGAGCCGAGAAGTGGGATGCACTGACCGAAGAAAAAGGCTGGTCATCGACCTTGCCTGATTCGTCTGAGCATGTCGACGGAGATATCTACTTCCAATGGTTCCTGTTTGGGCTCGGGTTAGTGTTGGGGGTATTCTTTCTGCTCAAATACTTAAAGCTTCTAAGCAGTTGGATTGAGGCCGATGAGTCTGGGGTGCAGACGAGTTGGGGAGAGAGTCTGAAATTTGAAGGCATCCAAAGTATCAAGAAACACAAGTGGAATAAAAAAGGCATCGCCAAAGTCGAATATTCGGATGAGGCGGGAGTGTCCAAAACCATGGTCTTTGATGATTTTAAATATCAACGCGAAGACATGGGCACCATCATGAAAATGGCAGAAGAAAATCTGTCAGACGATCAGATCATTGGTGACGTCCGTGAGACTTCCAAGGTCAAGCCACCATCGTCTTCGAGCAGTGCAATTGAACAGGCGAGCGAAGAAGAAAGCGAAGCCTAGTAGACCGATCTATCGCTGCAAGAGCGAATCAACGAACAGGTCTGCATCCAGCAAGTCTACAACTCCGTCGTGATTCAGATCGGCTTGGCAGTCCTGATCGCAAGGACCGAACTGCTGGACGAATGCCCCGATATCCAGCAAGCTGATGTTGCCATCCAGGTTGAAGTCGGCATCCGACGAATCGAATACTTGGTTGCCGCTAACATTTTCCCAAACCGATTGGTCTCCGAATGGCCAGGTCACGATGACTCGGTCTGCAGCTTGAGCATCGCCCAAGCCAAAATAAGCTTCCGCGGGTTGTTGCCCATGGATGCTGGTTGAGGAAATAATCGGACGTGTCATGGACAGATCGCCAATTTCGACAGTGACCACGGCTCCAAAGCACCAGTGATTCTTGTCAGCCTGCCGTGGTCGAATTGCGAGCCAGTTTGTTGGTGCGGTCTCGTTCAATTGATTTTCAAGTATTCGAAATGGGCCTTCGAACAGCGACGGGTTGCAAACCTGCAGCAAATCCAGGTCGCCGTCCCGGTTGAGGTCCGCTGAGATCAAACAACTGCCGTAAAAGTCGTCTTCGAAACCACTTGTGGTTGTGACGTCTTCGAATGTGCCAGGAACCTGCGTCCGTTGCAGAAAGACGCGAGACTGGTCCTGAAACCCAACGCCGTTAAACCAGCCGTTTGTGACGGCAAGATCCAGCAGCGTGTCGTTGTTTGCATCAAAAAAAGTACAGCCCCAGCCAAAGCCCGCATCGTCTACGCCTACTTTGCCCGCCAACTCCCTGAACTGGGCAACTCCGTTTTTCGAATCATTGCGAAGCAGTAAGTTGTGTTTGTTGTTCTCGAAAATGTTGGTGACAAAAATATCAAAGTCACCATCGTTGTCATAGTCTCCGAGCGTGACTCCCATGTCGTTGAACGAAAAGTTCGTGCCGCTGGACTCACCTTCATCGACGAAAAATCCGTCGCCCTGATTGATCCATAAATGGTTCGGTGCAAAATCAACGGATGTGAAGATATCCAACCATCCATCACCGTTGAAGTCGCACATTACGGATTGCCAAGGGTCAGTTGGAGAAGGAGCGACAGGATTAGTGATTCCTCGAGCATTGCTCTCGTTGGCAAAAACACCTTCGTGGTTGATGAACAACTGCAACTCACCAGTCCATTGTCCGAAAATCAAATCGGTGTCGCCATCGTTATCGATGTCGCCAGCTGAAATCCCTGCACGATGGCCAAAGAATGTCTCAATACCAGCGTTACTCAGGCCGGTTTCATTCGTCACGTCTGAAAAATGGCCGGGTGTATCCTGGCGATAGAGCCGAATGGAGGTTGCGTCTGTGCAATCCGGGTTTTCCGAATTGAAGCAGTCGGAAGCGAGCAACAAATCGACCAGGTGGTCATCGTCATAGTCAAACCAGAGGGCTGATCTGGAACTAGCCATTATGTCCACTCCGGAAGCCCCGCCAGCATCCGTAAAGTTTCCGGATCCGTCGTTGATGTACAGTCGATCCGGGGAGTTGAATCGCTGAGGCAGGAAGAGGTCAATGTCGCCATCCTCATCAAAATCGAATGCAGAAACACCGCCGCCGAAACCTGGTTCCACCGCGTTGGGAGCAATTCCGCGATCCTCGGTCACTTCCGCGAATGAGACTTGAGCCGATATCTGGCCAAGTGCCACGGTCAGTTGCAATGCGGTCGCAAGGAATAGAAACTTCATAAGGGGCCTATTGAAGTCGTTCATGATATTTTTGACGTTACTTCCAGCTTAGTCGATCGAGTAATGCTTATAGTATGCGATAACCGTTTGGGGTCAATTTTCATCACAAACATAGTGGGTTTTGCCACAAAAATAGGATAATCTGCCCTGCCTCGCTGGTAATTGACGCAGCTATATGTGTGCCTGCGAACAAATGCCAGCCTAGCGGTCATTCCAAGCTAAATTGGATAGTTTGTTTTGTGTCCCTGGTTTTTGGGTGCCATGTTCACGTCTCTCCAATAAGAACCCACCTCCCAGCAACGGCATGCTTACGCCAGGGATGAGGCAACGGTCAACGCGGCCGGCGTGAGCATGCTTGGTCGGTACGGCACACGTAACCTCCACCGCTCGTGTAAACATGGCACCCGTCAATTAAGGTCTGACCACTAGTTGGCCCGATCCGATTGTTTGAAATGCGATTCCGCGTACTGGCGAATTACGCGTGTGAGCCGATCCGATTGGCCGCGTTGAGAAAGAGCGTTGCTGGCACCCGCGAAATTGTTCTTTGCTGTCTCTTCGGCTCCAGAGATCTGCTGAGCGATCGCGAGTAGCAACCCAGCTTCAGGTTTGCGTTCAGGCGTCTTCAATGCATCCGATATGAATTCTAAAGCAGCTTCGCTTTGTTGGTTTTCCAAATGAGCCAATGCCAGCAGGAGCAGGTTGTCGGGATCCTTAGGAGCCAACGACCGCAATCGTTCTGCCGTGCCCAGCGACAGAGCTTTGTCTCGGGAGGTGCGATTGCCAGGCTCCAACAGAGCAAGAAGCAGGCTTGTTAACAAGTCGATGTTCGCGGGCGAGATTTTGAGACTGTCTTTCAGCAACCCAACGGCTTGCGGCCAGTCGCCTTGCAGTCGCATGATCGAGCTTAATTTTCGATATGCCTCGAGATTGCGTGTGTCGATTTCCAGCGCCGTTTCGAACTGCACTTTCGCATCTTCCAATTGGTCGTCCAGAGCCAGTTGGCTGCCGATCTTCAACCTCGGTTTGACGTAGCTTGGTCGAGCCCTGATGGATTTCTGCCAACTGGTGATTGCTTTGTCCGTTTGCCCAATTCGCGAATGTGCAACGCCGGTGTTGTACCAGGCTTCCGGGTTGTCAGGATCTGCCGCGGTTGCTGCTTCCAGATGAGACAACGCGAGTTCGTAATCTTTGCGGCCGAGTGCAGCGATTCCGGCATTAGTCAAGTTGATCGGCATTTTCGCAGCCGCTGGATCGAGCGACCGGAAAACTTCGTACGCTTCATCGTACTTTCGATACTGGACTAGTTTCTGTAGCAACATGATTTGAGGTGCGACGTGTTGCGGTCTGCGGGTTTTGACTTCGTTGGCAAACGCCGCAATCGAGTTTTCATCATCGTCGAGGATTTGCGAGAACAACTTGATCAATGTACTTGATTCTGGCGTTTTTGAATTTCCATTCGACTTGCCGTTCCAATGGAAATCGCTGACGGGAGCATCGACTGGAATCGTTCTTTCGGCAAGCGGAGCTTTGGGATCAGCCAATGACGGTCGACGAACGATCTTATGATCAGTCATCGTAACGTGAATGACGTCTTCGGTGCGTCGTTCAGGCATGTGGCAGGCAATGCAGTTCGCATCCGGAGCACGTCCCTGTTCTTGATCCAGGCAATCTTGCGAATCATGACAGGCAAAGCACTTCTCGCGGTAGAAAGCCGGACGCTCGTCCGGTTGCACTTTTTGATGCGGATCGTGGCAGTGAGTGCAGCGAATCCCGCCCGGAGTCTGCGAGAAGCATTTGCTCTGATGCAGGCGATATGGGTGATGGTTAATTTCGAATTCGTCCACCGTTTGCTTGTCATGTGCAGGTTCGAAATGGGCGATGTGTTCGTTCAATGATTGCCCCGGTATGAATTCGAAATCACCCTTGCCGAACAGCCTGACAACACTCGTCCGCCGACTCATTGGCTGCAAGTGGCACTGATTGCAAACATCGTCTTGAAGCTCCGGGCTGAGTTTTCCAGAATTGACAATCGAATTCAAAACCTGCTCGTACTCATCCGTATCATCAACATCGGCGAAGTTCGAAATGCGTACGTGTTCCGAACCCGGTCCGTGGCAGCGCTGGCAGCCGACGCCTTGCGGTAGTTTTTCCGGGAAGCGGTGCGGCATGCCAAACGCGTCTGCTCCCGGTTCCAATTCCGGGTAGGCGTTGTGGCAAGCCATGCACTGACGTGTGATCGGGCGTGAAAAGTCAGGGTGTGTCGCCTCGTCGTAGCCAGGAGCCATGCCCCATTTCTTGTCCTGTGTGTACCAGACGACCGGGAGTTGAAACATCTCGCCAGTATTGTTCCGTGACAAATAGGTTCGGACATGATTTCCGGATCCAACGACGTACTTCGCCGAAACAGAATGCTCGTGAGTTCGACTGCCATCTTGTTTTAATTTGTAACGCGTTTGTTGAAGCTTGCCGTCGACAATGGCAATCTCGTAATGATTGTCAGAAGCTTCGTGATAATAATGCGCGTTTTCGAACTGTTCGATTTGATTAGCTGTATCAAAGTCATAAAACGACTTGCCCATGCCGACGTGCTGGTACGAATCATAGATTTCCTGATGGCACTCCGCGCACAACTTGTCGTCGACATAATGAGCGTTGCTCATCAGGCTCATTTGGTCAGAGGTGACCGAATTCGCGTTGTCTTGCTGATCGGTCACATGATCATTCGCAATAGATTCAGGCTGTTCCTGGCAACCACAGGCAAACAACAACTGCGCGGCGAGGGCGAGAAAGATCACGGGCCGCATTTTAAATGCGAGCATAAAAAATGCCAAAGAACGAAACGACATGATTCGGCTCGCTCTTTGGCTTGGTTGCAAATGCATTGTTTCACTAATCAGGAATCTTCTTCTTCCTGCAGGGACGCCTTCGAGATAACTTCCTGCATGATGTTTGCAGGCATCACATCGTAATGACTGAACTCCATAGTATAGCTGCCTAAACCGCCTGTCATGCTGCTCAAAGTTCGAGAGTACGTGGTTACTTCGCGAAGCGGGACTTCGCAATGCACCGTCGTGAATGTACCACCGGCAGAATCGCTACCGGAAACACGACCGCCACGTCCTGACATATCGCTGTACACGTCTCCCACGTTCGCTTCCGGGATCGTGACGTCCATCTTGACGACAGGTTCCAGCAAACCGGGCTTAGCTTTCTCGAACACTTGCTTGAACGCCATGCGAGCCGCTGCCTTGAATGCCGCCTCACTGGAGTCAACGGGGTGGTGCTTGCCGAAGTGTACTTCGACGCCAACGTCCTGCACCGGATAGCCGGCAATCACGCCGCCGACGATTCGTTCCGCAAACCCTTTTCCGATTGCGGGCAGGAAGTTCCCGGGAATCACACCACCAACAATCGAATCAATCCACAAGAAATTGGCTTTCTCGTCGTAGTGATAATCCTTGATCGCATTGAAGTTCGCTTTGACCGCGTACTCCTCAACTTTAATATCGCGAGGCAACGGGAACATGCGAATGTGGACTTCGCCGAACTGACCACGACCACCAGATTGTTTCTTGTGACGGTAGTCACCCTCGGCTTTGGCCTGAATGGTTTCACGGAAAGCGATCCGAGGTTCCTTGGTTTCGACTTCCAGTTTGTCGCGTCGAATCAAGCGTTCCTGGATAACGTTCAGATGCAGTTCGCTCATTCCGGTCATCACGAGTTCTTTGGTCTGAACGTCGCGGTCCAAACTGAAAGTCGGGTCTTCTTCGACGACTTTGTTCAACGCACCGGAAAGCTTGGTCTCGTCACCGCGGCTCTTTGGTGATACCGCGAGCCCAACCATTGGCTTGGGGAAATTGAATGGTTCCAATTCAATTTCGCCCAGTAACGTGCCGGTGTGCAGTTCATCTATTTTGGCAACCGCGACGATATCGCCCGGCCCACCTGATTCGATACCTTCTGTGGCCTCACCTTGAACCGTCAACAATGGGCCCATCTTTAAGCCTTTGCGAGCAGTTGACGCAACAACGTTGTCATCACGTTTGAGCGACCCGGAATAGATTCGGATGAAGTTCAGCTTTTGCACGAACGGATCGATACGAGTTCTGAATACCCGGGCGACAAGTGGACCACCCGCATCCGGTTTGATCTCAATTTCCTCGTCACCCTTTTTCCCTTTGATCAACAGATCGGCCGGGGAAAGACCTGCCATGCAAATCGAATCCAGCAATTCCTTGACTCCACCGCCCGTCTTGGCACTGCAGCAAACGATCGGAATCAAACTGCCTTCCTTGACCGCTCGTACAATCAAGGAACTCAGTTCCTTTTCCGTTGGAGGATTACCTTCGAAGTACCGTTCCATGACCGCTTCGTCGACTTCGATAATTGACTCCAGCAACGGCTCGCTGATTTGATTCGGATCGACCAACGCTCCGGCGGTATCGTCGGGAACGTTCAGCGTGCTAACGACACCTTTGAAATCCGCCCCGCTGCCGACTGGCACATTTAACAGAACACATTTCGCGCCCCACATTTCGCGGATGCCGTCGACCAGGCCCTGGAAGTCGATATTATCGCTGTCCATTTTGTTGATCGCGATAACGCGTCCGACGCCGGCCTTGCCAGCCTCTTCGAAAACGCGACGTGTGTTGACTTCGATTCCGGAGGTTGCGTTGACAACGATGACTGCTGTTTCGACTGCCCAAATCGGGCCGATGGCTTGACCGAGGAAGTCTGGGTAACCAGGAGTATCGAAGACGCGGAACTTCTTTCCGGCGTGATCGAAGTGGGTCATCGCAGCTTCGATCGAATACTTATGCGCTTTTTCTTCCGGGTCAAAGTCACAAATGCTGGTGCCGTCGTCGACGTTGGGCTTGCCGTCAACAGCGCCGCTGAGCGTCAAAAAGCTATCTGCCAGAGATGTCTTGCCGGACGAACCGTGGCCACACAAAACAACGTTACGAATCACATCAACATTTGCCATGTTACCGCCTTTTTCTGTCAAATCTTTGCTAGTGATTTATTGTTGCCAAAGACGCTATCGCATCCGTTAGCGAAAGTTTGCCTTCATACAACGCTTTACCGATAACGCATCCGTCAATGCCCGCCTCCGCAAGCTGGCGCAGATGCTCGTAAGTACTGATTCCGCCTGACGCAATAAACGGCACGCGAACTATCTCCTTAATTTGACTGATCGTTTCCAGATTGGGCCCAGTCTGCATTCCAGCTCGGTCAATGTCCGTGAAGATCATCGCCGCCAGCGGAAGGTCCGCGAATTTGCGGGCATGCTCCAGAATGGAAGCGGAAGCGGTCTTGGACCAGCCGTCGTAAGCCACTTTGCCATTTTTGGCATCAATCGAAACGATCAAATGTTCGGGGTATTTATGGGCGGCGTGTTCGACCCATTTACAATCTTCAACCGCCTGAGTCGAGATAACCAATCGCTGGGCACCAAGTTCCAGATACGCCTCAACGCATTCCTTGGTTCTGATTCCGCCACCGACCTGCAGGTCGACGTCGTTTTGGGCAATGATTTGACCGATCGCGGACATGTTGCTGGAGGTGCCAGTCGTCGCCGCATCCAGATCAATGATGTGCAGACCAGAAGCGCCCTCCGAGACCCAGCGAGAAGCCATATCAGCCGGGCTGGACCCGTAGGACGTGCGGCGGCTGAAATCCCCTTGCGAAAGGCGAACACAGCTTCCCTCGATCAAGTCAATGGCTGGCCAGATCTGCATAGGCGCCTTTCGTGAATCAAGTTCGCGTTAACCCTGCCGTAACGTGGACGATCCGGGCCGGAAAGCGTTAGAATATCGCATATTTGAGTCGAAATCGCAAGCACTTGCTGACGGGAACGAGCGATTTCAAACCGGCGCCAAGGGTAGCGAGGTTGGCTTTTCCGGTTGGCTAAGAGAGCGACCGGCTAAGAGTACCGCTGTGAGTCCGAGAGCCGTCGTCTGCGACGGTGAAGTGAATTGCGGAGAGAATTCGGCTCTGAATGACTCATTATCCGCAGTCGAAAAGCGGTCGAATTATTTCACGAATCAAAGAACGATCCATTCATTCTCGGCTGATCAATAGCCTTCGATTGACCGTTCGATTTTTCGGATCTGGCCCCGCAGACATTCCAGGTCCGGGTTGATTCCAATCGCGACTCGAAAACAATCGAGGGCGGTAAACGCATCGTCGAGTTTCAGATACCCCTGTCCCATACCGACTGCTGCCGGGAAATGGAAGCGATTACAATTGAGAGCTTCGCGACAATCATTAATGCAATTGTGATAGTCACCCAAAGTTGAGAACGCGACCGCACGTTGGTTCCAGGCTTCGCCCAACGCGTTATTCGACTGAATCATATCGGTTGCCAGTCTAACCGCTTCTTTGGGTTCTTTACTGGCGTTCAGTGATTCCAAGCGGTTGAGCATTTGTTGTTCGTTTGGTGAACCCTGGCGATACCAGATTTGTCTGATATTGTGTTCAGCAAGCAGGCGTACAGCTCGGTCTGTATCCGAAAGCGCGCCTCCCATTGTTTCATTCTGGGAGAAGTCTCCGAGAAATCCGATAGCAAGAATTGCCGCTCGCCTCGTATTTCGATCTCCCGTCGAATAGAGACGCTGCAATGTGCCGATCAAATAACTGTCGGAAACACTCCTGATAAAGCTGGCAGAATCTTCTTCTGACAGAAATTCTCGGTAGAACTTTGTCAGTCTCGGATATCGGATTTGATTTTCCGACATTTTATCGAACTCCGGCGGCTCATTGTGGGTCAAGTCGTAAAATTAAAATGCAAATACAGTGATCTGTCCTGATCTTCTTAGTTGATCAGTTTGATCTTTGCTCAAGTCCTGAGTCTAATTTGACCGCTGAGAACAAACAACGAACAGGCAAGTGATTTATTTTCAAAATTGACTGATTGGGTCCGGTTGTAATCGGCAAATATTAAATGGTGCCGGATATAACGATTGGGAGGTTGTGTGAGACGGAGTGTTTTGGTTTTACTGGTTTGGGTGTTCGCATTCGAGCTGGCGTATGCACAAAAAGAAAACTCGCAAACGGTCCGATGGTTGCGTGGTCGTGACTTGGATCGCCGGACGCAAGTGGCCCTCAATGCACAGTGGTACGAAGCGCCGCTGCGCCCACTGCTCACCGAGCTTTCCCAAGGGCTCGGGATCCCGCTGTTCATCGACCGGCGAGTTGACCCGGAAATTCTCGTTTCATTGACCGTCAATAATCTTACGTGGGAGCAGTTGCTGTTTGAGTTTGGAAAACCGCATGGCTTGGGGTTTTGTCGATTGGGGCGGATGTACTACTTCGGGCCGAACGACGTGGCACTCACGTTGCCGCAGCATTTCGAGAAGTTGAACGACTGGGTTGGGAAGAACCGCAAGCAAGCAACCGTTAACTGGCGGCAACCAGTTGACGGCTCGTGGCCACGGCTTAGCCAACCTGCGAATTTACTGGCTGAGCTTAGTTCGGCGAGGAACGTCGAGACTTTCGAGCTGGAGCGGATCCCGCTGGATGTCTGGGACGAGCATGCTTCGCCAAGCCGCCCGATGATTCTGCAAGCGGCGTTGCTGGTCGTTGGGTTCGACAAATGGATCTCCATTTCCAAGTCGGGAACCAAGCTCAAGGTCGTGCCGTATCCGCAATGGGACCAAACGCGTTTCACAGTTGGCAAGTTGAAATCGCCCGATGATGCGATTCAAAAACTTCAGTCCCAATTCTCGGAACTCAGTTTTGAGCCGGGGAACAAGTCCGTGGAGATCAGCGGTCCAAACGGCCAGATTGCGGCAGCGGTTGCTGAAGCGATTCGGTTGCAATCAGCCTTCAAGAATCAGGAAGCCCAGAATACTTTTAACGGAACGCTCAACGGCAGCCGGCGTTCTATCTTGAACGGACTATCCCAGCAACTCGGCCTGGAGTTGGAGCTGGATACCGCAGATACGACTGCCTTAGACAAGTATGTCGAAATTACGGTCAAAGATGCCTCGGTGCAGGAGATCGTTTCTCAAGTGCTTTCCGATAGTGGGCTCAGGTATCAACTGAACCTTACGACACTAAAGGTTTGGAAGCAGCAGTAATAACGCCCGCTTTAGCAGTCGGCAGTCGGTCAGTTCGAACCCGTGATCGTTTTCTCGATCAAGTCACCGTCGGTCAAATCGCTGACGGCCAAATCAGGGTTGGATTCGCGAAGGAATTCCAACGTTTGGTTTCCGGTTGCGACCGCGATCACTTTGGCTCCAATCGACTGGCCGCATTCGACGTCTCGAATTGTGTCGCCGACTACCCACATCTTGTCCGGATCGAATCGGTCGCCAAGATGTTCTTGCGCCGATTGGCGTGCCTGAGCCGCTACATCGTTGCGATCTGGATGTTGGTCCCCGAAACCGCCGAATGGCTGAAAGTACTCGGCCAATCCAAAATGTTCGACTTTGATCATCGCCGCCCGTTTGGCGTTCCCAGTCAACAGCCCGAGTGCGATATCGTCGCGGGGTTGTAATCGAGCCAACACATCGGGCACCCCGGGCATCAGTTGTCCTTTGAAATTGCCGATTTCTGTTTCAAGCCGAGTACAATAAGAGTCGATCATCGGTGAGAGATCGTCGGGAAAAGCGATATTCAGCTTTTCAAACAACTCCTGCCAGATGCCAAAATCAGTTCGCCCGTGCAATTCGATATCTGGCAACTTGTCGATGTCGTAACGTTCGTGCATCAGCTGGCGGATCGTTTCCAGGCCGGAACCACCGGATCGCAACAGTGTACAATCGATGTCAAAGAAAACAGTCCACATGAGAGGCTTTAGTCCTGAGTCCAGCTAAGAAATGTTTTGGCGATTGACAACGAGAGCCAAATGAGACCTAATTTTTAACTGCCGAGCAAAATGGAAAGTGGAAGTGGTTGCACAACTGGTGTTGGCCACGGTCTTCAAAACCGTTGAGCCGTATGTAAAACATGCGGTTGGTGGGTTCGATTCCCATGCACTTCCGCCATTTTTCACCCGCCGCCATCATTGGACTGCTTGTTTGGCCGGCTCAGCATGTTCACGAATTGCTTTCACGAACACACTATTCGTTCCCGTTGTTAGCCTCCGGCTATGGCGCTCCTTTGGCGCCGTCTATCCCTTGGCCTTGGCCTTGGCGTTGTCGATTTTTCGTTCGCCCGTTGGCCACAGGCTCGATCGACAAATCGTCCGCTTAAAACGGGATGTCGTCTTGCGCGTCTTCATAGATCGGCTGCTCTTGATCCCCACCACCTCCAGGTGGGCTGGCGTCTGCACCAGCAGCTCCCGGCTGAGTTTGTGATAGCACTTTGTATGACAACGCTTCCGCGTTCAGGAAGAATTTGACTTCACTGTTTGAGTCCTTCTGCCATTTGCGGCCGTTCAGACGGTAGCGAACTTCAACACTGTCACCGACGTTTAGCCCGTCAACGCTATCACATGCGTCCTGGACAAATTCAAGTGGAATATAGTTTGTAAATCGACCGGTTTCTTGTTCGAGAACGATCAGTCGTTTGCGAAAACCGTTTTGACCGTACGACTTGGTGTCTTCGACAACGTGGACGGTGCCTTGAACTACGCCTTCGCTCATCGTGTTATCCTGGTGGGAGTTTGGAAGTCAAAAACGCTATCATACTGATGGGCTCAAAAAGCGAAATGGCTGATTCGTAAATACGCCAATATCAAGCTTTGAGAGCGATTTGTGGGGTGACGCTGGCAAGCGGGATCGCCGTCGGTTAACCACAGTTTTTCACCTAACCTTTTGTTATTGCGTCAATTTTCGATGAGGGTTACATTCGGCGACAATCAATTACCCAGCGACCCAAATTCCCGTTGGCTGCACGCCTGCAGCTGGTTTGCTTGCCAAGGAAGGTGAGTAGGTCGTTGAAAGTTTCGTTTTTCTTGATGGATCAGGAACATGGAAAGTCGAACGTTTTCGTCGCCTGACGTTCGTTTTGACTCTGAAATCGAATTCTGCGCGCCCAGCTGGCAACGTAAGCGAAAATACCTTTCGTGGAACCATTGGTTAACAACCAAAACCGCCCGTGGAAAACAGGATCAAAACACTCGCTCGTTGCGGTACAAGCTGTACGAGCTGGGGCACTATGCCGGTTCAGTAATTCTCGAGATTGGCTTGTCCAATGACTCGAATAGCTGCGCAGCTATCAAGGCAGCCAAGCAAGCGCATCAGGATTCTCAGTACTTTGCAATCACATCGGATGCGGGAGCCATCGATTTTGCCAACCGCAGGTTAAAACGTAAACAGATTGACAGCCACGCCGTTTTCTTTCGTGGTACGCTCGCCGAGTTCAGAAACATTGTTCCGGTAACCCCGACGATGGTGATCGTCAACAATCAGCAAAACGTTGATTCAACGCTAAGCCATCTGGCGCTGTTTCTGTCTGAGGGAACGCCGGTGTTTGTTCGCGATTGGTACACGTCGCGAGCTGACTTGCGACCGCAGCCGAACGCTGAGCATTACGATTACTGCGGGCGATTTGGCGAGAGTATTTTGCTTGTCAGCAAGTCGCAGCAGATTGATAAACCAAAGACCTGCTCGTTCGAAGAATTTCAAAATCTGCGTGAACAGGTCACGGCACGCGGCGAGCAGGATATTTCCTCGATATCAGAAAGTGCCGAATTGAAACAAGTGTTCGCAACGTCTTCACGGGCGCAGACGAACAAGAGTTGGCCGTTTAGCTCCTGCGAAATCGACTACCCCCCTACCCTGCCGGACGGAACGGCCTGGCCGAAAATTTCAGTGGTCACGCCCACGTACAATCAAGGCAAGTTCATCGAGCAAACGATTAACTCCGTTTTGAACCAGGGCTATCCGAATCTGGAGTACATCATCGTTGACGGGGCGTCGACCGATGAGACCTCGGAGGTGCTGGAAGCCTATCGCGATCGAATTGACCACCTGATTAGCGAGCCGGACGAAGGGCAAAGCGATGCGATCAACAAAGGGATGGACCTCACGACTGGTGAGATTCTGACCTGGTTGAATTCGGACGATATGTTTACGCCCGGAACACTGTTTGCCATGGCGATGGCGTTTTGGAAAAGCAAAGCGGACATGGTCGTCGGCACCGTTCAGCTACTCAAGGACGATCGAGTCGTCAGCGAGCACCTCACGTCCTGTGAAAATGGCCCATTGCAGCTTTCTGAGTTGTTGGACCTCGATAACAACTGGTTAAAGGGACGCTTTTTTTACCAGCCGGAACTGATGTTCACCCGCGACTTGTGGGAACGATCGGGCGGGTATGTCGACACGGACCTGTACTACAGCATGGACCACGAGTTATGGTTGCGGTTTGCGATTGCTGGTGCCAATTTGCACGTGATCGGACGCCCGACGGTTTTGTATCGCGTCCACGACGAACAGAAAACGCATGAAGATTACACGCCGGAACTGCGATCGGTAAATCGACGCTACATCGAGCGATTTGGAAGTCGCGTTTCTCCGTTGACAACTTTGCAGCCGAAAAAATACCGAGTGACCTTCGTCAATGATGTTGGTGTACGCTACGGCGCTGGGATCGCGCACGGGCGATTGCGAGACTCGATTGCTGCGGCGGGACATGAAACCCAATTCGTTGCAGCAACGACGGACGAACGGCCATGGCCGAAAACAGAAGGCGAGCTGTACACGGAAATCGAAGAGACGAACCCGGACCTGGTCGTGTTTGGCAATTTGCACAATGCTTCGATCGGTATGGGGCTGGTCGATCGTGTTTCGGATCGCTGGGCAGCCTGCTTTGTGATGCACGACTTGTGGATGTCGACGGGACGTTGTTGTTATCTTGGCGGCTGTAACAAATTCAAATCGAGTTGCGATTCGGCTTGCCCGACCGCCACGGAATATCCTTCAATGAATCCGGAGCAGATCGAAACTGCATTTGAGAAGAAACTGAATGTCATTTCCAAGCCCCGGAAGCTTGTCGTGATGACTAACAGCGAATGGACTCGGCAGGTTGCCGAAGAAAGTGCGATTACGAGCAAGTCAGTTTTGAAGCGAGTCAAATACGGATTCCCGACACACATTTTCAAGCCTCGAGACAAAAAACTCTGCCGCGAACTCCTTGGTTTGCCTCAAGACGCATTTATTGTCTTGTTTGCGTCCGTCAATGTTGCCGAAGAGCGCAAGGGCTTGCGTCATCTGTTTGAAGCATTGAATCGGCTGCAGTTGGAAAACCTGGTTCCCGTTTGCATCGGCCACGCTCACGATCATGCGGATCTGTATCCTGGCACGATTGCACTTGGCTATGTCGACGATCCTCGACGCGGTTCACTGATTTATTCTGCCGCGGACATTTTTGTTGGCCCAAGTCTTCAGGAGGCGTTCGGTCAAGTCTTCGTCGAAGCCGGAGCATGCGGGACTCCGTCAATCGCATACCCCATCGGCGGCGTGGAAGACGCGATCATTGATGGCGTTACTGGTCGTCTTGCCAAGCACGTTCACCCTTCTGCGTTGGCGGATGAGATCCTCAAGCTGTACTCCGATGGCGAGTACCGCCGGCAGCTTGGCATTTGGGCACGTATCGAGATTGAAAACGAATGGTCGTACCGCAGCGCTTACCATCACTTCAACGGTCTGTTGCGACAACTTCCGGAACATATTGGATTCCTGCCACCTGCCAATATCGCGTTTGATCCTGCCAAGACTGAAGGACTGGTCAGCAAGCATGGCAACGGGTTTGGGTTGCTGGACAAAATTGAAACCAAGGTGGTACCCAGCAGCGGGTTCGCTGACAAAGAAAACATTACGCTCGACGACGGTCAGGAACATTCAGCTCGCTGGGCTGTTGGTCAAGTCTGTGAGTTGCGGGTGTTCAATGCGACGGAAAAACCTCAAACGCTTGTTGCTGAATGTTTGAACCCAGTCGCCGACCAGTCAATTGATGTTACTTGCAATGGTTCGCAAGTCGGTACGGTCATTGCCGAGAATCGGGACACTTTCCATAAGTCGATTCAACTCGAATTGGTTCGTGATCTCGCACCTGGCGAACACGTGGTCCGTCTGCAGTTTGCCAAGACGATCAAGGAGCAGATTGGTCAGCGGGATTTGGCGATGATGTTCCTGAATTTGGAACTCAAGCCAACGACTGCTGAAAAGGTTTCCGCGACATTCAGTCAATCGGAACAGAAAGCTGCCTAGCTAAGGAATAAAGGGAATGGAATCCAATCCCAGCATGTTATCTCGGGAAGAAGATAGTTGTCCGGCGATTGGATCCGATGACTGCGCCAAAGATTCGACAAAGTCGTTTCATCTCGATTTCGATGACCAGGCCGCGATGCACCTGGTCAATTTCTACGAGCCGGAGTCCGTCGAAGGGCACAGCTTTCGATGGAGTGAGCCAGTTGCCATGGTCCGACTGGATGTGCCAGCCAGTGACTACGAAATAACGATCGAGACTGGTTCGCTGCGATGTGGTGGATTGTCGTTTCCGTTTCGCATCTTTTGGAACGATCAGCGAATTGACAAGAAGCACGTTCGGTTGGACGAAGGCAAAATCGTCTTCAAGGTTTCCCGGGCGATGTTCATCCGCAACGATGAGCAACGGTTGACGTTCAGCTGCAAGCCGCTGCGGGCTGAGAAAGGTCGCCGGCAGCTTGGGCTGCCAATCAAGTGGATTCACATGGAGCAAACGGGCGCGGCGGATCCGGAATTTGCCAACCCGACGAAAACGCGATCACGTTTCTGGCGTCGTGATTCTCGGAAACTCGCCACGCTTCGCAAGCTGGTCGGCATCAAGTCGCCGAGCCCTTCGTTGCCGATCTGGGAAATGAAGTTGCCCAATGTATCGACATCGCTTCGCGGACAAACGACCGGGCAAGAAGAAGATGCGGGCCCCGATTCAGATCTCGTCATCGTCTCGAGCGTCGAGATCAATTCTCGGCACGGTACCGGGCTGCTGATTCAATATATGTTTAAGGACTTCAGTCAGATCACGACGGTGTCTTCACAGCGGTGTTTTCATGGGGATCGAGTTCGTTCTGCCAGGCATTTTGAGGTGCCGTTTCAGCAACTCGAGCGCCATCAGATTTATGAGTTGGTGTTGAACTGGTTCAAGTCCTGCCCGCCGAAACGCGCCTACATCGTTCCGTACTACCAGACCGAGTTGATTGTTGCGATTGCGTTGCGAGATCTGTTTGGAACGGAAATCTGCCTGCACGTAATGGATGACCAATGTCTCTATGAGGACGAAATTCCGTTCGCGTTAATGCAAGAAGCTCTTGATAAGTCTGTTTTGACATTCGTGATCTCGCCGGAGATGCGGGACGCGTATCAGGAACGATTTCAAACCAGGATATATATACTGCCGCCGGTTGTGCCTGAGAACATGATTGGAAAGTGGGACGGTCAAGCTGCTGTGGGCGGTGGCGAAGGAAATTCACCAGACGCTGCTGCCGCGGGGCCAATGAGTAAGCTGACTCGATTCCTGAAACGGAAAGTCCGCCCGCAGCGCTCATCGCAGGCGTCGCCATCGGAGTCAGAACGCGGGATCATTATCGGAAACATTTGGGACGAAAAGTGGCTGGAGAATTTGCAGGCGACGGTTCGCAACAGCGGGTTCGAAGTCGACTGGTACTCCAACAATCCGGATGCGATCATGCTTTCGTCCCATAAGGACAAATTGATCAGCTCGGGAATTCATCTGCAAAAACCATTGTGGAGTGAAGAACTGGTCAACGAGTTGCGTCGACGCCCGTACGCGATCATGCCGACTGGTATGTTGAGCAGCGATGAGAAACAAGAGAGTCTTGCCAGGTTAAGCCTGCCCAGTCGGCTGCCATTCTTTGTTGCTGTATCGCAGATCCCGATCATTGTCATGGGAAGTCCGGCAACAGCGGCGGCCAGGTTCGTCGAGCGATTTTCATTAGGTAAGGTCGTCGACTATGAACATGGCCAGTTTCAAGCGGCGGTGGAGTCATTGCTTACGGAAGAGTCCCAAGCAGCAATTCGCAGCCGCGCCAGCGCCCTCGCGCCTTCCTTTTCGGCTCGTGATCTGGCGAGCTGGATAGATGATTCAATCGGAATCAAGCAACCGATCGACAATCGCTTTGAAACATTGTTTGACAATGGCGTTCAGTTGCGTCTGCAGGGTCGACAAGGTGTTTGTGAGCGGCGTGCGAATTGGAACAAGGAGCAGTTGTGGCAATTGCTTGGTCGACTTAAGAAGCAGGGCATTCATCCGGATCATGTTGTTGATGTCGGAGCCGGCGACGGCGCTTGGTCGTGGACGACCTCGCAGATATTTCCGCAATCAAATTACTTGTTGGTCGAGCCGTTGCTGCAGCATTACAACCAGTCCGACTGCCAACAGTATTTCAGATCGCTGAACAGTTGTGACGTGCAGCAGATCGAAATGGGGAGCTCTTCGGAACATCCTCCCATCGGCCCGGCGTTGTTGACGGTTCGTAATTTCGATTCCAGCCGTACTTCGATTTCACTGGACGAACTTGCTGCCGAAAAGCAGTTGCAAGGTTCCGTGTTGTTGAAAATTGAATCCACCGACGACCTGCTGCGGGTGCTGGCGGGCGGCCGGCAATTGGTCGGTGATTTGGTGGACGTGATGATCGTCACGCTTGATCTGTCGCAAAACCAGAACAATGGTAAGTCGTATAGCGACTATCTTGCCGTCGTGGCCGGGTTAGGGTTTCAGCTGGTCGATGAATCGGATGCCAAGCGTTGTCCGAGTACTGATATGCTGCTCAGCAAGAACCTGGTATTCGTGAAGCGAGAGATCTGCGAAAAACGTATGGTCGCTTAAGTCGGCGATCCACCAACCGTCCTTAACGAAGCTTGTGAATGCCCGCTTGTGGCTGTCCGAGGCCGCTTGTTGACGAGGTTCGGTGGGGCGGCTTGTTTTGGGATTGTCGTTGGTTCGATTGAATTTCGGGCCCGTTGTTGGCAGGGCCACGTACCAGGTTGATCAACTTAACATCGCCAGGATTCGGCATCGACCAGAGTTGCTTGGGGTCTCCGTAAAGCGAGTTGATTTTGAACTTACCCGCATCAACGGTCAGTTTTATTTGAGATCCATCGGGTGCGTCAGCCGTCATTTCAATACGACTTGGCAGGCTGATATTGTGTTCTGGATAGTGTTCGTACTTGATTGAGTCAACGTATGCTATCCGCCGCCCGTTTGCATCATAGATCGTTTGCTGATTTACGAATCCAAACTTAGGGTCGATCACACTCACGCGTATCGTCGGTTGATTGCCAACGTTTCGGTAAGTGTGGATCTCCAGCCGCCCGTCATTGGGACGTTGAAACGGCCCTTCGACGCGGTCGTTTGGTTCGAACCGTAGTAGGCCCAACGCATCGATCAGCCAGCCTGGTTCGATTGGGATGGATCGTCGCAATGCACTGGTTTGGTATTCGTCGTGTCTGGCATAGTAGATTCCCGGCTCCTGTCCTGGCCCTGCGACCTTGGACCAGAACCAAAACACGTCGTCATTGCTGCCGACATCGATACCTAGCTCAGAGACACCGAGTAGCCCTGCGTTCATCCTGAGCCGATTGGGCTTTTCCACTGCCAGCGTACCTCGCAGAGTCGGCATTCCGGCAACTGAGATTCGAACGTCCGATTGGAGTTGTTGTACTTTTTCAGTTTGCTGCCCAATATGCGCGAGCAGTTGGTCTTTGGTCGGAGTTTCCGAGAACGCGACTGGTGGTGTGTCAAGAATCGGACGGTTCCGGAACCTGCCAAAGATCTGGCAACCAGGTTGGCTGAGTATGAGTCCCATCAGGAACAGGACGGTAAACAATTGAGTTCGGAATCTGCTCATGATTCCTCCGCCGGGGCAACGTCGGTAAACAGTTTTTCAGCCAGTTCGTTTTGAATGGCAGCAACGCGGTTGTCGGGAACTGTCACGACTCGGACAGTGAATTTTTCCTTGGTAGCGTTGCAGCTTAAATTCATCCACTCCACTTCGTCTTCTGTGGTCGTGTCGAGCAACCGAAGCTGCTTTTTCTGCAGCAGCAAGATCGCCATCACGTACGCCGTGTCCGTCTGATCCGGCTGATCGATCAGGTACTGGAAGTACGAAATCAAAACGTCTTTTGGCGCCCAGTAGACTTTGCCATGTTCAAGATCCGGCACTTTGGAAATCCACCAGCCGACACAATTCTCTGGCGGCTCGTCCCATTCTTCGGCTGCGATATCTTTCCGCACCAGTTCACCGTCTTCATCGATCAGTACGGAGTAGTACTCTTCACCGCTGTTGAACGCTCTCTGGGTGACGGAGCATTTTCGATTTGTCCGTTTGAGTTCGAAGTTGATCATGGCGAGCGCGATCGGGTGGAGTTCGATCGCCGAAAAAAAGTAGTTGCTAAAACGTGCTAGTAATAATTTGTAGTTATCCACCTATTGTGGTGGTTTTTTATGCAACGAGTTTCAAATGGTGAATCGCGTGCAGGATCGTATGGACTGGGAACACTTTGTGAAGAAAAGCGCAGCGAACGTTAGCGAAATCGCGGCATATTCTCAAGCCTGAACCTGATCGCCTTCAATCGCTTGTTATCAGCAAAACAAATCGCTAGCACGTTTGTGCTTCAATACCGACAGAATATGTGGCATAGTCGCATCTCGGCGTAAAAAACTTACATAGTTTTGGCCGACACAAGAGGTAGAGAGAACCTTCATAAAGATGGGCACGATGCCTGTTGAACAATACTTATAAACCTCCCCTCAAAACAGTATGGAGTAACAACATGTTTTTTAAGAGATTTAGCAAGACGCCTCAACGAGCTGCGCGGAAGCAACCGGCAAGCAATCAATACGAGAGTTTAGAAGATCGCAAAATGCTGGCCGTGACCTCATTATTTGATGCAGGGGGTTTGACGATTTCACTGACTGAATCCGGTGACACCGTAAATTTGGTAACAGACGGAAATGGTAACGTTGCGGTCAACGGCGAACTGGTGGATGGTGATACGAATACTGCCGGAATCCAGACGGTTGGTGCGAACCAGGTAACGGCGATCAATTTCAATGGACTCGATGGATTAACTGATCTTACGGTACAGATGGGCGGCAGTTTCAACACTGGCTCGCTCAATGCGGTTCTGTTTAACAACATCAATGAAGTCGTTCTCACCGGGAACTATGTCACTGGTTCGTTGAGCGGTGACTTTTCCGGAGACGGTGGGTTCTTCGCGGATACACCAGGTGGTTCGATTGTCGTGCAAGGCGCAACGAACTTGAACAGTTCGGATCAATTTAATTTCGTTCTGAACAATGGCGGCAATGACTTCGTTAATTCACTTTCGATTACCACAGAAGGCAACGTAGATATCCGTGATTCGAATGGTGTTAACCTGGATCAGGTATCGGCGCAGAACCTGACGGTCAACGCTGTCAACTCAATCAATGACACCGTTGACGCAAACATCACTGTCAACAACCTGTCGACATTCGCCGCTGCTCAAGTCAATCTTGGTAACGACAACGCCGTTGTTGATCTGTTTACGCTGAATTCAAACACAACTGGCAATTTCTCACTGAACAACATCGACGCATTTGGCTGGCGCGGATCTTCAGTCTTGGGTTCGGCCAACATCACGGCCGGTAACCTGGTTTCGATGGGACCAGCTGCGAGCGTTGATATTATTGGCGACGCAGTCTTTGATGTCGCTCGATTGCGACTGGGTGTCGGTGGTAGCAATACATTCAACTCTGGACGCATTAACGTTCAGTCTGAAGGCAACGCGTTTATCTTTGAAAATTCCGGAGTACAGCTGTTCGGTGAAAATACAGCTCCTGATCTGAGTATTCTTGCGACTGGCCCTATCGTCAATCAGGCCAACACGACTATCACGGTAGATGGAATCACCAGTTTGCAATCGACTGGAACGATTGATATCGGCAACGCTGCCGGTGACTTGTTCAACTCAGGTGAGGTTCGTTTCTTTGGCAACGATGTTAATTACACAGAGGACTCCAGCACTCGAATCGGTGGCTTGGCGAATTTTGCTGTTAACCTGAGTGTTAATTCTGAAGGATTTATCTCAGATACAAATCAGGCTTTTATCGTGGTGCAGGAAAACGCCACGTTCATTTCGTCAGTCGATGATGCGATGGAACAAGCCGGAGTTCAGATTGGTGATACCGAAGGCGATTTCTTTATCGCTGGCTCAGTTTCTTTTGACGTCACCGATGGAAACTTCAGCTTGAGCGAGAACGATGGGACTGTGGTCGCAAGTCCTAACGGGTTTGTTAATACAGCCAACGCTGCCAACATCCGTTCGGCTGGTGACCTTATTAACGACATCGGGTCAATTGTCGACATTGACACCACAGCTATCCTGGCTGGTAGCAACATTGCATTCGGGCAAGCCGGACAAAACGATAATGTCCAGTTCGGATCTGTGACATTGACTACCGATGGGAACGCGACACTGGATCAGGATAGTAGGATCTTCCTGACCGGAAACTCGTTTGTCGGCGGCAACGTCGTCCTGGTTGCTGACGGAGCTGTTGAGGATTCCAGTCAATCGTTCTTTCGTGCTGACGGCGACGCGTTGATATTCGGAACTGAGATTGATCTCGGTGACTTGGATGCTCCAGTCGATGCAGGCGACCCTGGTGACGTGTTCAGCGTTGGTCGATTGCGATTTGGTTCTGGTGGCGACGTTTCCATTTCACACAACGGCAACCTTGTGTTGATGGGTGATTCCGATCATTCCGCAAACGTTCTGCGATTGACCGCAACGAGCAGTCTTACGGAAGCCGGAACGATTTCCAACGAAGCTGGTGCCAACCTGTTTGCTCAGGGCAACTTCTTCGTGACGGCGAATTCTGATGTTACGCTTGGAGCGAACGCCTCCGATACCATTAACTTTGATAACTTGAACTTCAGTGCACTTGGCAATGTGGATATCACTGCCAATTTCGCGAATCCTAATACTGACAGTTCGATTTTCATATTTGGAACCGACAATAATCCAAATACCGCCAATGAGCTTCGCTTGACAACGAATGTTGATGTATTTGACGGCACCAATGCGGTCATTGACGTCGATGAGTTCATTCGGGTAGAGAGCCGCAACCTGGTTCTTGGCGATACAGATACGGATTGCGTTATGCTACCGGATGACACGCGGATGCACGAGTTTGTCACTACTGACGGTCCAGCAGCGGTTTTCGCTGACGCTTCTTGTCCTGCAACCGCATAGGTTTGACGTAGGTCATACAATCGAAAAATCGCTCAAAGCCCGTGCGTTGATTTGCACGGGCTTTTTGCGTGATCGGTCAACTCGAGAATTTCCGGCTTGGACGTTCTGGTCCGTCGGGCGTATCATTACCGCATGCTGCCAATCTCGTTAATCAAAGAAGTTCGCCTGCAAGCCAAGGAATACCGCTCGCTTTCAAACGAAGCGTTGAAGGATCAGGCTCTGGACCTGGGGTACGAAGCGCGTAAGTCAGACAAGGTTAAGCACCTGCTGGTCCGCGGATTTGCACTGGTGGTCGAAGCTGCTACAAGGCACCTGAAAATGACGCACTACGATGTGCAGTTGTCTGGTGGGCGAGCAATGAGTGAAGGCCAGGTCATTGAAATGCGTACCGGCGAAGGCAAAACGCTGACTGCCACGCTCCCGCTATTTATTCATGCGCTGGCTGGCCGTGGAGCATTGCTTGCCACGGCGAATGACTATCTCGCGCGGCGTGATGCGGTCGAGATGCAGCCCGTGTACCAGGCACTGGGGATGGATGTTGGGGTTGTTCAAACAGAGATGTCACGGCCGCAGCGGCGAGCGGCTTACAATTGCCATATTACTTACGGCACGATGAAGGAGTTTGGATTCGACTTTTTGCGAGACCATTCGTCCGAACGCAAGAAGGCTGAGCAACAATTGTGGTTTGGTGGTTCTGGGGCAGCGGCGCCGGAAAATGATTCGATGCCAGTCCATCGCGAGCCGAACTTTATTCTGATCGACGAAGCGGACAGTATTCTGATCGACGAAGCGCGGACTCCAATGATCATCAGTGCTGCCGCCGACGAAGAAGCGCAGCAGCAACAGTTGAATCTTTATCGTTGGTGTGCCGATACGGCGGGCCAGTATGTCGAAGATGACCACTATTGGTACGACAAAGAACGCCGCAAGGTTGATCTGACGCCCGACGGTACCGCACTCGTCCGCGCGCTCTCGAAACCAGATAGCCTGGCTGGTGTTGGGTTGCCTGAAATGTACGACTTCGTTGAACGCGCGATCCAGGTGCATCGGGACTATGAGTGTGATCGTGAGTACGTGGTCCGTGACGATGAGATCGTCATCGTGGACGAAGCGACCGGTCGCTTGTCCGAAGGCCGTCGTTGGAGTCGTGGTATCCATCAGGCCATTGAAGCCAAGGAAGACGTCACGGTAAGTGTCGAGACGGAAACACAAGCCAAGATCACGGTGCAGGCGTTTGTCAGTCGATTTCCGCTGATCGCTGGTATGACCGGAACTGCGATCAGCGCGGCAAACGAGTTTCGCAAAATCTATCGTACGCCGGTTACTGTCATTCCGCCGAACCGGAAAAGTCAACGGAAGGAACTGCCGATTATTTTTGCCAAGACGGAAAGTGAAAAGTGGGCTTTGGTCTTGAAGGAGATCAAAGAGGTGTTCGCAACTCAACGCCCGATGTTGATTGGAACCAGGTCGATTGGGAAATCTGAATTGCTGTCCCGCTTGCTCAACAAGGAAAATATTTTGCACTCGGTTTTGAATGCCAGGCAAGTTGAACGCGAAGCGGATATTGTTGCGTCTGCTGGCGAGCGTGGACGTGTCACCGTTGCCACGAATATGGCGGGCCGAGGTACCGATATTAAGATTAGCTCGGTGGTTGCGGGGCTTGGTGGCCTGCACGTAATCGGCACGGAGATGCACGAATCGGCCCGGATTGATCTTCAATTGTTGGGGCGATGTGGCCGGCAAGGTGACCCTGGCTCGTTCCGTCAGTTTGTTTCAGCGGACGACAAGTTGCTCGAATCAGCCTTCGGCAAACAAAAAGCTGACCGATATCGAATAATTGGAAAAATCAGGTCAGCCCGTTGGTGGATTGAATTGTTTCGCAAAGCCCAGCGAAAGGTTGAGAAACAACACTATCGAGCGCGCAAAATTCTTATGTACAACGAAAAACAACTGGCGAAATCCCATCGCGAAATGGGACTCGACCCGATACTAGATGTATACGACTAATTCGTACGGAAGGGTACGGAATTGTGGTGCCCTTTGGGTGGCCGTAACGGTAAACAATTTAAGAAACGCTAACCAAGGCGTTTTCTTTTGCGATCCTACATATATACTTCAAATACCGAGTTTTCTGTATACTTCAAATAGCGAGTTTCCGCGTTTGAGACGTATGTGTATGAGCATTCACAACATTTAATTTCCAAGTCAATTCCGACGAGCATTCATGTCTGGCGAATCCAAACAGACTTACACGGTCGAAGAAGTCAAAGGTGAACTTCGGCAAGCCGTGCGCCAGCTCAGCGAGCTTAGCCGTTCGGATGTGACGTTCGAAGCGTTTTGCGAACAGGTACTGACGACGTTGGTGAAATTAACGGGCGGCCACGGAGCGTTGTTGTGGCAATCTCCAGGCCCCGGTCGACCGGCCGCGATTTCACACCGAGCGATTCCACCGAGTTTGACTTTGGACATCGACGAACTGCGGCATCGTGAAGCGATCAATCAGGTCATCGAAAGCAAGAAGCCGGTTTGTATTGACTCGACGACACTGCGCAACAGTGATAGTGATCCAGCGGATTCTTCCGCGATGCAATGCCTGATGTTGCTCGCTCCTGTTTTTAATCGCAAGCATGAGAGTTGTGGTTCGATTGAACTGTTGCAACGCAGCAATATTTCGCCGGCTGCCCGCGACGGTTATTTGAAATTCCTGGTGCGGATCGCTGAACTGTTTCAGCGTTGGCATGAGAGTCACGATTTGACTCGGCTGAGTCAAAACGCAGACCAGTATTCAACGACGATGACTTTTGTTTCCGAAGTCCATGGTTCGATTGATTTCAAGGAAACAGCTTTTGCGATTGCGAACGAGGCCAGGCGATTACTCAATTGTGACCGTGCTAGTTTCGCGGCATGGAACGGCAGCTCTTGCAAAGTGATTGCCGTCAGTGGGCAGGACCGGTTCGACAATCGTGCCAATGTGATACGGAAGCTTGGGAAACTGGCGACCTCCAGCGTCGCGGGGAACGTTCCGTTGTGGTTGACCGGTGACACGGAAGGCTTGCCTCCTGAGATCATTCGTCATGTAAACGATTACATGGACGAATCTCACAGTCGGACGTTGGCTGTGATTCCATTGTTGAAGAAAAGCAAAGACCAGGCCGAGCTGGACTTTGATCCACGCCGTCGCAAGAAGCCCAAGAAACTGGGTGCCTTGATCATCGAATATTTCGATGACGATGTGGCTCAGGAGAAAGTACTCGATTCGGTCCAGTTGGTAACGCAGCACTCAGAGATTGCGACTGCCAACGCTTTGGAGCACAAGAAGATTTTCCTGCGTCCGCTCTGGAAACGACTGGGAGAACTTTCTTCGTTCCTGTTCCGCGACCATTTCGCCAAGACCATGACGGCTTTGGCCGCGTTGGCTTTGTTTGTTCTTTATTTGGTGATTTGGCCCTCCGAACTGAAGATGCGCGTCAGTGGCGTCATCCAACCAGCCGAGCGCCGGAATATCTTTGCCAAAACAGAAGGCGTTGTTGAGACTATTAATGTTGACCAGGGTGATGTGGTCAAAAAGGGTGAAGTCTTGATGGAATTGCAGAATCCAGATTTGGATATCAGCATTGAAGAGACACGTGGCCAATTGGGTATTGCCGAACAACGAATCCTCGAAGTCAAAGCACAGCTTAGCAATATCAACGTACTTCCTCAGCAGGAAAGGCAAGTGTTGTGGGGGCAGAAAGACCAGTTAACCTATCAGAAGGCGAACCTTGAATATCGCCTCGGGTTGATGGAACGCAAGAAAACAATGCAGACCATTGCCAGTCCGATCGGAGGGACGGTGGTGACCTGGGATGCCCAGAATCGACTGACGGACCTTCCGATTTCCCAGAACCAGTTCATTATGTCGATTGCGGATTTCGAAGGCGCTTGGCAGGCTGAACTGCGTGTGCCGCAGAATCAGGTTGGCTATGTGGTTGCAGCTTTGAATGAAAGCGACGGCGAACCGTTGGAAGTTGAATTCCGATTGGCGACCAACCCGAATAAATTACTGATGGGGAAGCTGGTGAAGCTTGCCGATCGCACCGATCCCGGCCAGTCTGGCGTTCCCGAGTTTCGTGCGATTGTTGACGCTGACATTTCAGATCTGGAAGACTTGCGTCCGGGTGCTGGTTTGACTGCGAAAATCTACTGTGGTCAACATCGAACCGGATTCGTTTGGTTCTATCAACTGATCGACTTCCTCCGCACTCGAGTCTTATTTTAGGTCTGCCACCCGTGTCGGTATCGACTGTCCGTAACGATTCCAGCCCCGTTGTACGGATGAAGATGCGGTCTGATTTGACCAGCGACTTGATCACGTATCAGGGAGTTGAATACTGGGTCATTAAGGAGCCACTCGGTCAGAAGTTCTATCAGTTTCCGCCGCATGTGTTCTACATCCTTGAACAACTCGATGGTACGCGAACCATCGAAGAGTTGATTGATGGCTTTCAGCGCGAACATGCGCCCAAACGGATTACCCGTTCAGAGTTACAACAGTTGTTGACCCGGTTTCACAAAGATGGGCTGGTCATTTCAAGTGTTCCAGGTCAAGGCATCGAGTTGCTTCGCCGGGGCCGCAAGAGCGCGGCGATGGAGAAGGTGACTTCGTTGTCAAATATCCTGGCCGTTCGCTGGCGGGGCTTTGATCCGGAAGGGATTTTGAATTTTCTGGACCGGAGGATTTGGTGGGTGTTCACGCCGACCGCGATCGTGATCACTCTGGTGTTGGCAACCGTTGCACTGTTTTCGGTGTTGGTCAATATCGAGGCATTCCAATCGCGACTGCCGGGATTCGACCAGTTCTTTGACCCCCGCCGTTGGCTGATGTTTGCTGGAGTGTTAGCGGGCACCAAGATGTTGCATGAATTTGGGCATGGCTTGTCGTGTAAACGGCTAGGCGGTGAGTGTCACGAAATTGGATTCATGCTGTTGGTGTTGACGCCCTGTCTGTATTGCAATGTGTCGGACAGTTGGCGGTTGCCGAACAAGTGGCACCGCGCGGCGATTGGTGCGGCAGGAATGTACGTGGAAATTATCCTGGCTACGATCGCTACGTTTGTCTGGTGGTTCGTTGAGCCAGGCTGGGTTCAGGATCTGTGTTTGCAAGTCATGCTGGTCAGTTCCGTCAGTACCGTTTTGTTCAATGGTAACCCGTTGCTGCGTTTCGATGGTTATTACATCCTCAGCGATATCCTTGAAATTCCGAACATGTATCAAAAGTCGACGAAGGCGTTGACGACGTTGCTGGGTAGGCATTGGCTTGGGTTGGAGATTCCGGACGACCAGCTGATGCCATCAAACCGGCCGTGGGCGTTCGCGTTGTATACTGTGGCGGCGTTTTGCTATCGCTGGGTCATTCTGGCATCGATTATCATTTTCCTGACCCGTTGGCTTGAGCCGTATGGGCTGGATTCACTGGGGCGCGGGATCGCGATGTTTGCAGCTTTCGGAATGCTGTTCTGGCCCAGCTATAAGTTCGTTCGTTACATGTCTGTTCCTGGAAGGATGCATCAAATCGAAAAGCTTCGTTTTACGATCGGTACGATTATCGCGTTGGTGGTTTTCTCGGTGATATTCCTGATCCCGTTCCCGCATTCGTTGCGTTGTAAGTTGATCATGATTCCGCAATCCATGGAGACGGTTTATATCCAGGAACCAGGGTTGCTGAACGAGATTAAAGTCGTCAGCGGTGATGTGGTGGATGCTGGAACTTCGCTGGCTGTTCTCGACAATATTGATTTGACGCTCGCTTTGGAGCAGGCGAAAGGTCAATTGGAGAACAAGGAGGTCGAACGCAAGATCTTGTATGAAGGTGGAGCTGGCGGGGACTCTGGTAGCAATCTGGATCGTATTGGTACCGTCGAAGCCGAGATTTCTCAATTGAGGCGGTTGGTTCAGGATTACGAAACACGCATTGGTAAGTTGGACGTCCGCTCGACGATTCGCGGTACCGTTTTAGAAACACCGTTTCAGGCTGCCGGGCCGGTATCGTCTGATTTGCCATTGCTTGATGAGCAGCCGATCCTGAGTAAGTTGAATGAAAATCTGACCGCGGTACGTGGGCAACGTTTTTGCGAGATTGCCGATTTGACGCAATGGTTTGCCGTCGTGATGATGACTGAGAATCAAGTCAACCTTGCCCGTACAGGTCAGGAAGTTCGTATCAGGCTCTATTCGGCACCAGGCGAAGAAGTTGAATCGAAGGTCGAGTCGCTTGGAGTCGCCGATCAGTCGATTCGTCGCGAACAAAAGAACAATGCTTCCATCATGACCGGGCCAGCAGCGACTCCGCAACAGAGCGATGGATTGCCGGACCTTGTTACTGAAATGGTGGCGGCGAATTTTCATTCCGATATCCAATACTTTGCTCGGGTGCCTTTCGATCCCGGAGACAATCAGTTGAAAATCGGGCTCGGCGGGCAAGCCAGAATCAATGTCGGTTATCGTTCGCTTGGGGCACGATTATTGCGGTGGTTCAACCAGAACTTCCGTTCCTGAGCCTGAGCGAATATCATTCTGCAACTCGATGCTGGCGAAAGACTAGCGACTAGGCCGACCGTGCTTGAATGATGTCACAACGTTTTAGTGTTGTGTTACCTCTGAGTTTGCAGAAGCTTCAAATGTCGACTTTGCCGTTTGGTAGCCTGCCGATGAACTTATTGTCTCCAAGGAAAATTCTGAAATGCAGCCTCTCTCACGGAACGAAAAAATCCCACAACCGGAAGGGCCCGTAGTCCTGATCATCATGGACGGCGTTGGGATTGGCAATGGAGACGCCGGTGACATGGTTGCCAAGGCAACGACTCCCAATCTCGATTGGCTGGCTGAGAATTCGCTCGCGATTCAATTGAAGGCTCACGGGCGAGCTGTTGGAATGCCTTCCGATTCTGATATGGGAAATAGCGAAGTCGGCCACAACGCGATCGGAGCGGGCCGAGTTTTCGACCAGGGGGCACTTCTGGTTAAAAACGCGATCGACTCGGGGGCGATGTTCACGGGCGACAACTGGAAGCACTTGGTCGCGGGTGCCAAGGATGATGATGGAGCGTTGCATTTCATCGGATTGCTTTCAGATGGAAACGTCCACTCGCATATTGATTGCCTGTTGGCGATGTTGCGGCAAGCGAGTAAGGAAGGTGTCAAGAAAGTTCGTGTGCACACGTTGCTCGACGGTCGTGATGTGCCGCCAACGTCGGCGTTGGTTTACGTTGAGCAATTAGAGGCTTGCCTTAGCGAAATAAATGCTGACTCAGACTTCGATTACTGTATTGCGTCTGGTGGTGGTCGGCTCTACATCACCATGGACCGTTACAACGCGGATTGGCCGATGGTCGAGCGAGGATGGAAGACGCACGTATTGGGTGAAGGGCGGGCTTTCGAAACAGCAGCCGAAGCGATCCAACAGTTGCGAGCTGATGATCCCGGAGTTATCGACCAGGACTTGAAGGAGTTCGTGATCCACCGTGATGGGAAGCCGGTCGGTCCGATTGTTGACGGCGACAGCGTGGTCCTGTTCAATTTCCGTGGCGACCGCGCGATGGAAATCACGCGCGCGTTTGACGATCCGGATCTAACCGAGTTTGACCGTGGACCGATTCCTGATATTCGATTCGCTGGGATCATGGAGTACGATTCCGATCGAAAGATCCCCAGCCGGTTTTTGGTTGAACCGCCAGTGATTGATGACGTGCTCGGGGAATATCTGGTCGCAACAGGTGTCAGTCAGCTGGCTGTTAGCGAGACTCAGAAGTATGGGCACGTCACCTATTTCTTTAACGGTAATCGTAGCGATAAGTTCTCGGAGTCACTCGAGGAGTACGTCGAAATCAAATCCGATAATTGTCCGTTTGAGCAGCGGCCGTGGATGAAAGCCGGCGAGATCACTGAAGTCATTCTCGATTCGATCCGCAACCGCAAGCATGACTTTATCCGCGTGAATTATCCCAATGGTGATATGGTCGGCCACACCGGTGATCTCTTGGCGGTAGAAATATCGGTGGAGGCAACGGATTTGTGCGTTGGCCGGTTGATCGAAGCAATCGAAAAAGTAAACGGTGTGCTGATCGTGACAGCGGACCATGGCAATGCCGACGAAATGTACCAGCTCGACAAGGAAGGCAAGCCAGCCATCGATGCAGACGGCAAGCCAAAGATTAAGACCAGCCATACGCTGAACCCGGTGCCATGTTACTTGTTTGATCCGGCTGGCAAGCTGCCGTTCGTGTCGGCGAATCTTGACCAGCCTGGCATCAGCAGTCTGGCGGCAACCGTCACTAATTGCCTGGGCTACGATCCACCAGAGGGCTACGATCCTTCATTGGTGAAATTGCGTGACGAGGCGTGACGGGCGTGACCTGGATTTTGCTGGGAATTCGGCGATGAATTTATCAAAGCGAGAATATCCATCGTACCGATTTGTCGTGCAGGAACGCTCTGTTTGAATAGCTAGCAAGGTTGAACTTGCTCGTGGACAGCAATTCTTTCAAACTCCCGCCGGTTCTCTGTACGCGAAATGGTCCACGATGCTAACGCGAAAACTCTGTGCGCTTGCTCTTTGTTCGGCTTGCCTGTTTGGCTGCCGTGCTTTTCGTGAACCCCCTGATCAGTTCACGCAGCAGCAGTCGGGTTTTCAAGTCGGCAGTCCGCTCAACCCGCTTCCTGTGCCTTTGTTGGCTCGTGAAGTGGTGATGGATGAGGTCTCCGATGAGATTGATAACTACTTCCCGATCCTGAAAGAGGAGCGTATTCGGAACGTGGATGGGATCCTCAGCGAAGGTTGGATCGAGACTCGTCCGAAGATTGGCGGACAGTTATTAGAACCGTGGAAGCGCGATTCAACGCGTGGTTTCGAACGACTCCATGCTACATTGCAGACGGTGCGTCGATTCGCCAAGATCCGAGTCATTCCGACTGCCGGGAATTATCTGGTCGATTTGAAGGTCTACAAGGAATTGGAAGATCTTGAACAGCCAATTGGGTCAACGGTCAGTGGTCGGCCATTGCGAATTGATAATTCATTGGACATTGATCGCAACGAGATCTTTGAAGTCGTTAGCAAGGGGTGGATCCCGCTGGGACGTGATTTTTCACTGGAGCAGGAGATTTTGCAAAATCTTCAAGCGAGATTTGTCGAAGCTGCCCAACATTCAAATGCCCACGGGTCATGCCAATCGGGGACATGCGTATCCCCAGAAAACTTGCCGGTTGAGGTTCAGCAGGAATTCGGTACCCGCAACGATGGCAGCGGATTTTAAGATCCGTTTTTTTCAGCAAACAAATCTACGCGGCCCTCTGCAGTGCTACAATGCTGGCCAATTATTGTTCGCTTTGTGAGGGCCAGTATGCACAATTCTCGATTTCCTTTTTCGTTTGCGTTTCCCTTTGCTCTTTCAATTCTTCTGACGCTGCTTCCTGCCGTCGGGCACAGTCAACAGGAGTTGGCTTCGATCGTTCGAGCGGCCCCCGAGGAATGCATGTTGTTCTTCGCATCGACAGGCGAGTTGAGAGCGGATGCCAACGGCACAGCCACTGATCGCTGGTTGGCGCAGCAGGAGATGCAGGATTGTATGCTCAAGCTCGAACGAGCGATCGGTTCGTATCTCGAGGCGAACCCTTTCGAGTCAGCGGCTTTGAATGAATTGGTTGGGGAGTTGCCTTGGTTGATGCTCCAGCGTCCGTTTGCCGTTTACGTCTCGGAGTTCGATTCGCTCGGTGCAACTCCCAGCGCCAACTTTGGATTCGTGATGGAGTTGGGGGAGAAGACGGACTGGATTGCCAGGATCTTGAAAGATGTAGTCTCATTGATTAGTGAGGACGAGCCAGCGGAAACAAAATTAAAAATCGAACCAATCGCTGGCCATGATTTATACGTTTCAAGAAAGGGCGACAACGAACTTTATTTTGGAATCGCCGGTAAGCGATTTGTTGGAACGTTTGGCATAGGAGAGATTCAAAAGCTGTTAAAGCAATTGGAATCGCCGGCCCCAAGTTGGGCTGCTCAAGCCAATAAAGAACTTCGCGGAAACCGGCTGGCTGCGTTTTTTCGAATCAACTTCCTCGACGTCTGGGAAATTCTCAAAGCACAAAAAGTGCCAGTGCCGGATGGGCTTTTTCTTGAGGATGTGACGGAGTTGGTCGGAGCGTTAGATGTGCAATCGGAAGAATCAGTGTCGACTATGTTATTGCGATCCAGGCCACAGCCTCGTGGGGTTTTGTCGCCGCTGGATACAGAGCCGATGCCGATTAGTTCCATTTCCAAAATGTCGGCTGGTGTCAATTCCGCCGTAGCGTTTCGGTTTTCGCCTGAGAATTTTATCGAATTGCTTGCGATGATTGATCATGAATTGGACGTGAACCAATTGGGTCCAATCGTGCGTGATTTCAAAAAGCTGACTGGTCTCGATTTCAATGAAGACCTGATTGGTAGCTTGGATGGTACGTTCGCGATCGAGTCAAAGATCAATCTCATCAATCCCAGAGCGGGTAATCTGATGTCATTGCAGTTGCGAGATCCGGAAGCCTTTCGCCCCAAGTACCAACAACTCGTCGAGGCGGTTGAACGCATTGCTGACAGTAACCCCGCGGGTGAATTCAGCTCCCGCGAATCGAGCGGCACGACGGTTTTTGGATTGTCGTCACGAACATTCAATCTCTCGTGGTGCCTGGTTGATAATCAAATTCTCGTTGCGTTGGATCGCGGTACAATTCGCAGCCACCTTCGCAAACGAAGCCGTGATGATGGTAAGCTGTCCGGAGACGAACGAGTTGCGGAAATGTTTGGCAATTGGGCACATGCAAACGGCAACCCGATAGCCTTGTCGTACACGAATCTGGCCGACACTCTGAAGACTGTTCTGCCTGCGGTGAATGCGTTTCTGGGTGGCCAAACGCCTCATCCCGACTTTCCGTTTTCAGTCAATGACCTTCCGTCAGTTGAGGCGCTTACGCGAGGTGTCAATCCGAATGTTCTGGCTGTCTATCGTACTGAATCTGGATTTAAGCTTGTTGAGCGGAATGTGTTGCCTGGGAATTCGTTGATTGCGTCGTCGGGAATTTCGATAGGTTTACTTCTTCCCGCAGTTCAGGCAGTAAGACATGCTGCTAGACGGACGACTGTCATGAACAACATCAGGCAACTTGTGCTGGCGAGTTTGAACTATGAATTAGGCGCTAAGAGCTATCCGGCCGCATACACAAAAAATGCGGACGGTGAAAAGCTGCTAAGCTGGCGAGTCCACTTGCTGCCGTTTTTGGACCAGCAGGCTTTGTACGAACAGTTCCATTTGGATGAGCCGTGGGATAGTCCGCACAACAAGAAACTGATCAAACGAATGCCACCAGTTTTTGACAATCCGGCTTTGGCTTTGGAACCAGGTACAACGACGTTTCTCGGTGTTGCCGGCGATGACACGGTGTTGGCTGCTCCCCAGATCGCCTCTAAGAACGGCGAGATGACTAAAGGAGTATCGCTTGCCCAAATCACGGATGGAACCAGCAATACCTTGTTGTATGTGGATGCCAACGCCGACCATGCTGTGATTTGGACCAAGCCCGATGATTTTGATCCTGATGACTACGACCAAATACGCCCTGCCCTTGCTGGCACGTGGGCAGTGGGCGGGATTATCGTTGCCCGGTGTGATGGCTCCGTATCGTTTCTCAGAATCGAGACGACTGACGAACAGTTACGTCAGATGATGAGGAAAAGTGATGGACAGACCGGAGAATAGTTTCAGGAAACTGGCGAAAAAGTCGCGTTGCTCAGCGAATGCGTTGACACCTGACTTGCAGGGATGAAACTAGGCAAATGGCAAAAAGAAAAACTACGGCACGAAAAACCAGCTCGCGAAAACCAGCGTCACGCAAGCCTGGAACGCGGAAATCCGCGACAAGGAAATCCGCGACAAGGAAATCTGCGACAAGGAAATCTGCGACAAGGAAGGCCACGGCAGGCAAGCCTGCTGCAGCTAAAACTACGGCGGGTAAGTCGAAGGCGAGCAGGGGCTCCAAACGAGACAAGCCAGCTGACGGGAAGGTGCGGTTGCAGAAGCTCCTGGCCTCGCATGGGCTGGGCAGCCGGCGTGGTTGCGAAGAGTACATTCTTGAGGGGCGTGTTACCGTTGACGGAAAAGTCGTCAATAAACTGGGTACGAGAGTTGATCCCCACGAACAGAAGATCACGTTTGACGGTGAACGCGTGGTCGAGCAAAAGCTGCAATACTTTATGCTCAACAAGCCGCCGGGAGTTGTTTCGACTGTCAGTGACCCGTCCGGTCGCCTCAGAGTAATCGATTTGATCAAGACGGAGTCTCGAGTCTACAACGTTGGTCGATTGGACAAATCCAGCGAAGGGCTGATCCTGGTCACCAATGATGGTGAGCTGGCGAATCGACTGACACATCCTCGATACGGCGTTGAGAAAAAGTATCATGTGCTTGTGCGGGGCTGCCCGAGTCGCGAGAAGCTGACGTCGTTGAAGCAAGGAATCTACCTGGCGGAAGCTCGAGTTCAGGTTTCGAACGTGCGGATTAAGAAACGCCTCCGCGACGCAACTTGGTTGGAAATCATTTTGGACGAAGGGCGGAACCGTGAGATTCGACGGATCCTGGCTCGGATCGGACACAAGGTCGTTCAGCTGAAGCGAGTTTCTATCGGCCCATTGCAACTCGGTGACTTGCCGACTGGAACGCACCGGCAATTGCTGGCGAATGAAATTCGAGTTTTGAAGAAAGCGACGGCGACAACCAAGAAACCCAAAAAGAAAATTGTAAAGAAGAAAAAATCTGTCGCACGCAAGAAGCCGACTCGTAAGTCACCGGGCCGCAAGAAAGGAACGGTATCGCGTAGTAGTACCAGTGCCAGTGGACGACCAAGAAGAGGCGCTGGAAAGAATAAGCCGGTTCGAGTAACAGGCCGTCGTACGAGAACGAAGCGTTGATTGAACTCAGGTTGAGTTGTGCGCGGACTTGCCCAATGGTGTCTGGCGGGCGAACGGACGCAAGAATTACCGATAGCACGCGACGACTCTATGCTACTGCTTGTTTGGGGACTTCCATTGCTCACGAACCGTTTGTTGCGCATCGCTGATCTGATCGCGGGCGGTCATGCGTTCGACGCCTTGCATTAACAACGTGTCGTAATCGGTATGTTGGTGCCGGATCCAGGCATTGACGGCCAGCGAGATCGCTTTGGGATCCAGCTCCCGACCAGCGGCCGACCGACCAACTCGTCCGCTGCCTCGTTCGGCGGTGTGGCTGGCGATTTCTTCCGCTTCGTTAACTGGGCAGCCGGGAAATTCGGCCAGAATCAACTCTGTCATTTCTCTGACCAATTCAACATCTTGTTGCTCACGGCGTTCCGCAGCCCGCTCGCGGAGCCTAGCTCGTTTGTCCGCATCACTTTCATTTTGCGCATGAGCAGCGTCGATGGCCGCAGTCGTTACCAGGATTCCCTGTCGCTGATATCGCTTGCGTCGCCGATCAAACCTGGTCACGATCGCTGACAATGGACTGTGTTTGCGTGCGCGACGAGTCAGAGTCGCATTGCCGCTAGGCAAGAATTGCAGGTGATCAAGATCGGCGCAGGTCAGGCAAAGCGGTAGCTTTTTTTCGAGCAGGAACATTTCCCCTCGTTCCAATTCGATTGAGCATTCCTCGCATTTGGAAGACTCGCCGGTGAGTTGAAACACAACCAGATCGGGTGCTTTGTTCTGTTTCTTTTCGATTCGTTCTTTTTGTTTGGCAGTAAGATCGGCAGAACGAAAGTGTGTGCGAAAGAAATCTTCTTTTTCCGGATCACCATCGGCCGAAACCTGCAACTGTTGGCTGCCGTCGCGAGACGCACACAAGTATTCGGCCTTAAACGATTCCAGTTTTTTTTCGTTGACCCAGGCGAAGAACTCCGCGTAAACGGTTTTGAGCTTCTTCTCGCCGCACTGAATCTGGGACTGGATATCCTGATAGTGCGGACTTCCGCCTTTCCATTGATTCATGTGCGTGAAGTGCAGGAAACCTAGCCCGACCATCAGCTCCAGTGGCCCAATCGACTTTTCTTTTGCGAGTACGCGTTCCGCAGCGGTTCGAACTCGTTCTCGAATTTCGGTTGCCATGTTCCTGGTGCCCCACTGCATACCATGTAGTACAGAAAGCGATTAGTCGTTCATCCGGTCCCGGACGGATTCAGCCAGCCTGGCTTTGGCGGCGTCACTGCGTGTATCTTTGAGACGCTTCAAATACGAATCGGTCACATCGCCCGTGACATACTCGCCGCTGAAGCAAGAACAATCAAAGTCGTTGACCGTGGCACCGGTGTACCTGACGGCTTCGATCAAGTCCTCAAGCTCCTGGTAGATCAGTTTATCCGCACCGAGATCCTTGCAGATCTGGTCCACGGTTTTATCGTGGGCAACTAGCTCGGTCGAGTCAGGCATGTCGATTCCATAGACGTTCGGATGCCTGACAGGTGGGGCGGCGGACGCAAAGTAAACTCGTTTGGCTCCCGCGTCGCGTGCCATTTGCACGATTTGCTGCGAGGTCGTTCCTCTGACGATCGAGTCGTCGACCAGCAGGACGTTCTTGCCCGCAAACTCGATATCAATCGGGCTTAGCTTCCGGAGTACAGACAGACGTCGTTCCCGCTGCCCTGGCATGATAAACGTTCTGCCGATGTAACGATTCTTGATCAAGCCTTCCCGGTACGTGATGTTCAGGGAGTTGGCGATCTCCAAGGCACAGGTCCGGCTGGTATCCGGGATCGGAATCACGACGTCAATATCGTTATCCGACCATTCGGTCTGAATTTTCTCAGCGAGCTTTTGACCCATTCGCATCCGCGCACGGTGTACGGAAATGCCTTCGATCAAACTGTCAGGCCGCGCGAAATAAACGTACTCAAAAATGCATGGTCTATGTTTGTATTCGGTGTGGCGAACAACACATGACTCGTCGAACACTTTGCCGTCATGCCCAAAATAGATCGCTTCGCCAGGACGCACGTCGCGGACCAAGGTAAACCCGCAGCCTCTCAGTGCGACGCTTTCCGATGTGACCATATATTCTTTCGCGCCGTCTGGAGTCTCGCGGACTCCATAGCACAGCGGCCGGATTCCGTGCGGGTCGCGAAACGCCAGGATTCCTCGGCCTGATATCATCGCCACCACGGAATAGCCACCTTTCACACGTGTGTGGACACGGCGAACACAATGAAACAAATCATCAGGTGTCAAAGGCGTGGTGCAGATTGACTGCATTTCATTGGCCAGGACGTTCAACAGGACCTCTGAATCCGACGAAGTATTCAGATGACGTTTATCGAACTGTATTAGATGTTCACGCAACGGCTCCACATTGGTCAAATTTCCGTTGTGGGCGAAAGAAATTCCGAACGGTGAATTCACATAAAATGGTTGTGCTTCGGCCACCGTTGGCGCGCCGGCGGTTGGGTATCGAAGGTGCCCGACGCCCATGCTTCCCTGTAATCGTTCCATGTGCCGTTGCTGAAAGACATCTCGGACCAGTCCTAGCGACCGACGTTCAAAGATCTGCCCCTCTCCGTTGCCCGTGACGATCCCGGCTGCGTCCTGACCTCGGTGTTGAAGCAGCAACAATCCGTTATATAACGACTGGGCCACCGCCGACTTGCCGACTATCCCAATGACTCCGCACATTCGAAAGTTGTTCCTTAGATAATTTTTCGTCAGCATTTAGACGCTGATTGGCCAGCGATCTTGCTGGGAGCGTATGATTTTCAACGGCATTGTTCAGCAGCAATAGAGCAGAATTGTATTGCCGCTATTGCCAAGCCACAACACCTTCGAGAATCCATCTGGTTAATCGGTCCCCGCATTGAAAAATACGCGTTGCAGCATAGCATACAACGGTCGTCCTGATTTCGTCAGAATTCGCAGACAACAGTGAGATTCCGATTGAGGCAATATAGGTTGCCGAATTCGCCATGGGAGAAATAGAGATGCCTTTGCTTGATAGCTGGATTGCCGACCGAACACGAGGTTTTGATTCCAGTGGTATTCGCCGCATGTTTGACTTGGCCGGAAAACTGGAAGATCCGATCAACCTTTCTATCGGTCAGCCGGATTTCGATGTGCCAGACCTGATTAAGGAAAAAATGGTTCAGGCGGTTCAGGATGGGCATAACGGATATGCGCTTACGCAAGGCATCCCCAGTCTGCGAGAGAGATTACAGTCGGAGATTGACAATGAGTTCGGGCACGACGACCGCAAGTTATTCGTCTGCTCAGGCACCAGCGGAGGGCTGCTGTTGGCTGCGCTGTCGATGGTCAACCCTGGTGACGAAGTTATCTTTTTCGATCCGTATTTTGTAATGTATCCGGCATTGATCGAATTGGCGGGCGGGGTTCCGGTGAAGATCAATTCCTATCCGGATTTCCAAATTGACATGAACAAGCTGGAAGACGCGATCACCGACCGAACCAAGATGATTATCGTCAACAGTCCCTCCAACCCAACAGGAGTGACGTATACGAAGCAGGTGATTGAAGACGTTGCCAAGCTTGCGATGGAACGCGGGATCTGTTTGGTGTCAGACGAGATCTACAGCCGCTTTACTTACGATGATGATCACTATTCACCAGCTCATCACAATCCGCAGACAGTCGTGATCGACGGTTTCTCTAAGACCTATGCGATGACTGGCTGGCGAGTTGCCTACGTGCATGGTCCAGCCGAGGTAATCGATACGATGCTCAAGTTGCAACAATACACTTTCGTCTGTGCCCCGCATCCTGCTCAAGTCGCTAGCGCGTCGGCGTTGGATGTCGACATCACTCCTTACCTGGACACATATCGGGAGCGTCGGAATCGTATGATCGAAGGTTTGCGAGATAACTACGAAATTACTCAGCCTGGCGGAGCGTTTTACTTGTTCCCGAAATTGCCTTGGGGAACAGGCGATGAATTTATCGAAGCCGCGATCGAGAACAACCTGATGGTCATACCAGGCAACATCTTCAGCGATCAAGATACGCACTTCCGTATCTCGTACGCGGTAGGCGAAGAGATGCTTGAACGCGGCATCGAGGCATTGAACAAGTTAGCCAAACGTCAGTAGCGTTCTTATTGGGTGCCATGTTCACGCCTTTCCAGCAATAGGCCAACTCACAGCAACGGCATGCTTACGCTAAGGATGAGCCAATGGTCAACGCGGCGTGAACATGCTTGGTCGTGACGGCACACATAACCATCACACCTACCACTCACGCTCGCGTAAACATGGCACCCGTCAATTCAGGTCTGACAGCCACTAATTGGCGATCGTCTGCCTGGACTTTTTCGCCTCGCCACCTTCGGCCCACGCTACGAACAGTGCGATTGAAAGCCCGATCAACATCAGGCCCAGTACCCAGTACTTAACTGGCCACAGTGACGAACCGCCGCTGGTAGCTTCGTCTGTGTCGACAGCAATGGTTTCATCCAGGATCCCGGGAGCGACTGACGTCGATGCGAGTATTCCTGTTGCTTCGACGGCTGGAACAGTTGCAACGTTCGCGGCACTCAATTCAGGTTTCGATTCAATCTCTTGCCTGAGACTTTCGTTTTCCGCTTTCAGCGAATTCAGTGACAACCTGGAATGGTTGGCTCGCCGTTCAAGTCGCTCGTTAAGCTGATTCGCAGCTACAAGTTGATTTCGCAATCCACTGTCATCGAAGCTCGGAGTGTTATTAACATTTACAGCAACCGGATCGCTTGGAATGCTTGGAGCCAACGTCAACTGTTCTTCCAGACGCGCGTTTGTGTTGTTTAGTCCATCGAATTGTGACTGCGCCTGTTGCAGTTCTTGTCTGAGCTGTTGGTTTTGGGTTTCCGCTTCAATCAATTGCTGCCCTTGATTTTGCTGCGATTCTTGCAGCTGGTTCAATTGCTCCACAAGCGTCACGTTCTCGTTCTGGAATAGCTCTGCCTGTTTTCTGAGATCGGCGAGTTGCTGGTCGTCAGTCGATTGGCTGGATTGGTTGGACTGTCGTAACGTGTCGATTTGGTTTTGCAATTCCAGGTTAACATTTCTCTGTTCCCCCAGCGAGTTAGCACTCTCTTGCAATTCCAAGCGTGCTACCTCGAGCTCACTGTTGAGTTCCGCGAGACGCTCGTCGGATTGCGCAGCCAGCGATGCACGTAATTCCTCCAGCTTTTGCTGCATGGAATCATCAGACTGAACACGCCTGGAACTTTGTTGCAAACTGGTAAGTTCGCTTTCCAGTTGTTGGTTCCTGGCAGAAATTGTCTCGATCTGCTGTTTTTGTTTATTTACCAACGACCGCCATTGATCTGCCTGGGCTGCCTGAGCTGCCCCAGGCGTCCGGCGCAAACTTCTCAGTTCGTATTCGAGTTTTCTATTACTTTCGGTAACTATCTTGAGCTGTTGTTGGAGCTTCGCGGTTAATTGTTGATTGTATGCCTGAGACTGGCTGAGTTGCTGCGAGGCAGGATTTGTGGGATGGCGAGTTGGAAGTACCGCCGGCGGATACTGTTGGACTGGCGGCGGGTACTGTTGGGCTGGCGGGTATGGCTGTTGGTAAGTTGGGTACTGTTGCTGAATGACTTGGTAGGGCTGGCCGTAGTTTGGCGATCGTTGAAACTGCGGCGCCGGGGAATAGGTTGGTTGGGTGGTTGGCGCTGTTGTTTGTTGGCGCTGGCTCCCTGGAACTTGTGACTGCGCAACCGACGGTTGCAACACGACGATGCACAGGCTCAGGCAACAATACAATCCACCAAACCAGGCTATGCGCGGCAGTTTGGCAAAGTATGTCTGACAATTCATAAGAAACTCGATCTTGGAAGGAGAAGTGAGGTAGGACCGACTGCAGGTCTGGAAATAGTGTCCAGCAATATTTAGAAACCGCTCGGTGACTTGATAATAGAAATTTTGTCAAGGTTTTACAAGCAAACCTTGAAACACCGGCGATCACTTGATGGATTATTGATGTTACTAGCACTAAACGATACCTTTATAGTGTCCTGCAAGCTTGACGTTTACAGATCACTGTATTCCGTTTGCAGAATTTTCCCCCCTCCACCTCATCCTCCGATCGGAGTTTTCTTCCAATGAAATTTTTACCTACATTCCAAGACGGTACTTCGTCGACAGTTGAGTCGATGGGCAACGTCGCTAGCGACGCAGGCGGTACAGCCGTCGTTGCAACAAAAGACACGCTATCTACATTCAGCAATCTGTGGAGCGACATTGGCGGTACGATGGGACCGCAACTGGGTGAATTTTTACCCAAACTAATGGGCGCGATTATCGTTTTGGTAGTCGGCTATATCATTGCTCGTATCATCGCTTGGATCGTTTCCAACGTTATCAATCGTACGGGAGTCGGCGATCGATTGGCGCCTTATATGGGCAGTTCAGCAGGTACAGAAGGTGTCGGTGCCGGATTTGGTAGCGGAGCGTTTTGGATCACCATGCTGTTTGTTGCCATCGCATGTTTAAAAGCGTTAGGTCTTGATTCCGTTAGCGAACCATTGAACGACATGCTCAAACAGTTTTTTGGATTTATTCCAAAGATCATCGGAGCAGCTGCCGTTGGTGCCGTTGCCTATCTGGTCGCAACGTTGGCCAAGATCGGTGTCCACAAAGGACTTACGTTGGGCAACGTCGATTCGCGGCTGAAGCTCGCACCTGGTACGCTGACTAACTCTTTGCCACTGGCAGCATTTTGTTTCATCTTGCTGTTCTTCCTGCCGGTCATTTTCGGTGCGTTGCAGATGAAGGAGTTGAGTGGTCCAGTTCAAGAGATGGTCGACAAGATTCTCGGCTTCCTGCCTAACATGTTGAGTGCAGCAATTGTTTTAGGAATCTTCTTCCTGATTGCTAAACTCGCATCGACTCTGGTTACCAATCTTCTCAGCGGCACTGGATTCAACAAGATTCCTCAACACCTTGGATTGGTCAGTGAAGCTACTGAAATGTCAGCGAACCCGTCAGAGTTGGCTGGTAAAGCATCGATGGGCGTTATTCTGCTGATGGGTGTTAGTCAGGCAGTTGAAATGTTGCAGCTGGATATCGTCAGCGCGTTCTTCAAAGAAGCAGCAGATTTTGCAGTTCCGGTCGTGATCGGTGTTGTGATTCTGGCGATTGGTTTATGGCTGGCAAACATGGCACGCAAAGCCATTCAAGGTAGCAGCATGGCTAACGCTGAATATGTTTCCAACATTGCATTCACCGGAGTGATGGTGCTTACTGGTGTAATCGCACTCAAGCGAATGGGCCTTGCCGGCGAAATCGTAGATCTGGGGTTCGGCCTGGCTCTCGGTGGCGTGGCATTAGCTTTGGCACTCTCGTTCGGACTCGGCGGTCGCGAAGCAGCAGCCAAGTTCCTCGCACAACGCATGAAGTAAACCATCGAGTCGCAGTTCGCACTCATAAAGTGCGTCTCGAATTCAAATTAAGAAAGCCGCGGAGCAAATTTGCTCACGCGGCTTTTTTGTTTTCAGAATCGGAAGCCGCTTTGATTGTTTAACGGCTAGTCGTTTCGCTCGTAAAACGCTTCAATTTGTCGATGGATTTTTGATTTGAGTTGTTCACTTGGCGCAACGCGTGTTGATGAAACAAATTCATACCCCAAAGAATTTATTTCATCTGTGATTGTTGGATGTGGCGGCCAATCCAGCCCGTTTGATTGGCGCGACCATCCAGCAAGCAATTCATTTCCCGAGATTCGTTGGATTACAATGCTCTCATCTCGTATTCCATTTTGGTTGCTTAACCAAGTAATCAAGGGTGCGTCGTCAGGGGGAGAGCCTTCAACGATTACCCGAACCGATCCAAGGTCAAAGTTGGATGGAACAGCCAAATAGCCGAAGACAGATATCAACAAGAGAATGCCAGCGTAAACTATCAGCGTCGTTGTCGTTGTTCTTGTCATACGATTAGACTGGGCATTTACAGTGGCAGTACATTTGTCTGGAAACATTATTATCCACCGAGGGGTGCATCGCGACCTCTTCTCGAACCATTGTAAGAGCAAAACCAATCAAGTTGCTTTCAAACGGTGCACCGAATTTCGAGCCA
>CAZXLW010000008.1:68168-104543 GCA_964641465.1 uncultured Pirellulaceae bacterium
TGTAAGAGCAAAACCAATCAAGTTGCTTTCAAACGGTGCACCGAATTTCGAGCCAAGATTGTGCAAATTAAAATGAACCATCCCTTCTCGTTCGTTGTCACTACTGTTTTGCCATTTCGCCATTTCGCCAGCAAAGACGCCGTCTTCAGGCAGTGCCTTGGCGAGTGACTCGTTAATTTAATGGCGTTAAGTGGAGAGTCTGCGGTTCGCTATTCATGAAGTCGTTGAATTCGTTCACCCAATTCAATATATTTGCTTATGATTCGGGTGGTTTCATTGGCATAACGTAGACGTAGACGCAGGTTTAAATGACTTCCGATACCAACGTATTGTCGAAAACCCAAGCCCTCATTTGTGAGGATGGTGACCTCGGCCTTGCCCAAATCCCGTTGCCACCTCTTGCGTTCGACCAGATTCGAATCGATGTAAAAGCCATTGGCTTGTGTCGAACAGACCTCTACGCAATCGCTGGCGAAATCCCCACGTGGTCAAAACTGTTCGTGCCGGGGCATGAGTTCTCCGGGGTTGTTTCGGAAAAAGGCTCAGGTGAGATTGGTTTGGCGGTCGGTGATCGCGTCGTGGTGAATCCTCTGGTTAGTTGCTCGGAGTGTGGTGACTGCAAATCGGCAAACGGCCATTTGTGTTCGCAAACGGCGTTTATGGGTGTCGACTTTGACGGTGCCTGTTGTGATCAAATCACGGTTAATCAATCATGGGCCTATCGTATTCCGGATTCTCTTTCTTTTGTAAACGCAGTCTTTGCAGAGCCGATTGCTGCAACGCTTGCGATTTTGAAAGCCAATATCTATCCCGAACAAAAGGGGCTGCTAATTGGCGACAGTAGAATTACCGAGCTTGCTCAACGCGTATTGATCGCATGCAAATTCAAAAACGTGGAAGTAGCCAGACTTGACCAAGCACGTGGGTTGTCGCCGGACCGATTCGACTTTGTGATTGAAACTGAGGCCACGACTGCAGTGTTTGTCGAAATGGCGAGGCTCGTTCGCCCGCGAGGAACCATGATCCTCAAGAGCCGGCAGCATCTTCCGATCGCGTTAAGCCTGCGAGAAATCATTCAGAAAGAACCAACCATTTCGGTAGTGAACTACGGCCGTTTTGATCACGCGCTCCAGTTGCTTGTCGATGGTAGCGTCAAAGTCGACGACTTAGTTGGCAAGCAATTCGCCCTCGACGACTATGCAGACGCTTTGGCGTTGGCGGCTGAAAATGAATCAAAAAAAATCTTTATTGTTCCGGGAAACTAGCTGAGTGTGCGGCATATTCGGAATTTACTCGCCTGATCAAACGGCGTTACTGTCGGAGGCGGTCGCCGCTTCGGGACGAATGGTTCATCGCGGGCCAGATGGCGATGGCGCGTGGCAAAGTCCTGATCGCCGAGTCTGTTTAGCGCACCGTCGGCTAAATTTGGTCGCGCCGAATAACGGACACCAACCAGTATTCAACGAAAACAACAAAGTCGTCGCGGTCGTGAACGGTGAATTTTACGGACATCGAGAAATTCGCAAACGGCTTGAGTCACTGGGCCATCAGTTTCAATTGGATTCCGACAGTGAAGTCGTGGTGCATTTGTATGAGCAACACGGGTTGGATTTCGTCAACCATTTGAATGGCGAGTTCGCATTTTTGCTTTGGGATCAAAAGCTTTGTCGGCTTGTCGCGGTTCGAGATCGCTTTGCGATCAAGCCTCTTGTTTACACGATTGATAACCAACGCAACGTTTCGTTTGCCTCCGAAGCAAAGTCTCTTTTGCCACAACGTGCGGAGAATCGCTGGGACCTGGATTCATTCTTTTGGGCAGCAAGTCTTCAGTACCTGCCTCAAGATCGAACTTTGTTTGCCGGTATCAAGCTGGTTCCGCCCGGACATTTTGCCGTTGTCGACGCGTCTGGGTTTCGTTTGTCAAAGTACTGGGATATCAACTATCCCGCTGAAATAACGGCAACGCGAAACGTGACACCGCCGGAACAGAGAGATTCAGTTTTGAAGACTCGCGAGCTGTTGAAGTCTGCGGTGATGCAACGCTTGGATGCTGATGCACCAGTTTGTTTTCATTTGAGCGGCGGACTCGACTCAAGTTCAACACTCGGCATCGCCAGTTTGGAATCGAGCGAAACGCAACACGCGTTTACAATCGGTTTTGACTCCAAGGATTACGACGAAAGCGATGTGGCAGTTCAAACGGCGAAGTTTTGTAACGCTCACCTGCACCCGTTTCGGTTGAAGCATGACGATCTGGTTAGCAATATCCTTCCCGCAGCAGCGGCAAGTGAAGGCCTCGCGATCAACGGGCATTTGCCAGCCAAGTTTCTGTTGAATCAGGAGATTCGGAGGCAGGGTTTTTCGGCTGCAATCACGGGCGAAGGTGCCGACGAAGCGTTTTTGGGATACGCACATTTGAAGTTGGACTGGTGGAATAGCCAGCAGAAAGAATTCAAACAGGCAACGGTGGAAGCGACCAACCAGTCGTCTGTTGGGATGATGTTGGGACACGGCAGTTCACTTTCGCTGGATGCCGTGAAACAACAACTAGGCTACGTGCCGACATTTCTGGCAGCCAAGGCAACGTTAGGTTTTCGGATTTATTCGCTGTTGAATGACGACTTGGTCGAAAGTTGGACTACAAGAGATGCCTATCGCGAGTTGATCGAAAACGCCGTTAGCAGTCGTCAATTGGAAGGACGAACGCCAGTTCATCAGTCGGCTTGGTTGTGGACAAGGCATGCGCTGGCTGGATACATTTTGAAAACGCTGGGTGACGGAACAGAAATGGCTTCTTCGATCGAAGGCCGCCTGCCGTTCCTGGACCACCGGCTGTTTGAGTTCGCCCGCAACCAATCCATCCATCAAATGTTTCGAGGGGAAACGGCAAAGCATTTGTTACGGGAGGCCGTGAAGCCCTATATTACTGAGCAGGTCTACCGTCGCGAAAAACATCCTTTCGACTCACCTCCGCTGCTGTTGAGTTCAAAGCCAACCGTTCGTGACTTTTTGTATGACCATATCAACAGCGATTCTTTTCGAGCCATGCAGATGTTTGATGCGGACAAAGTTCTTGGTTTGTTAAATCAATCACCGATGATGGATGCTCTGCAGCGCCAAGTGTGGGATCCTGCCTTGATGATGATTTGCTCAGCGCTAGGCGTTCAGAATTTGATTTCGAAATCCAACAAGCTTGAGGCGGCTTAATGAGTGAAGTTGAAGTTTGTGAAGTTCAAGAATGGTGGAAGTCGTTTCATGTGATCGAAATGGCCGACTTGTTCTTGCAACGTTCCAGTCAAAAGGAACTTGATGAAACAACGGCGTTTTTGCTAGGTAACCTCAGTTTGGGCGCCGCTTCCCATGCCTTCGATCAATGCTGTGGGACTGGGACGTTAAGTTTCGAACTTGCTAAGCACGGCGTTCATGTAACGAGCGTTGATCTTTGCGAAGCCTACATCCAACGTGCCAATGAGACGGTGCAAGCTTCAGAGACGCAGAATTGTGAGTTTCATTGTGCCGATGCGTTCGAGTTTGTACCGGCGGCAACTTGCGATGGCGCGTTCAACTGGTACAGCAGTTTTGGGTATGCAAAAACAAACGAACAGAATCTACAGATGCTGGCTCGGGCCTATGAGTCTTTGAAGCCCGGTGGCAAATATGCAATGGATGTACCAAATTTCGCCGGTTTGATACGCGGCTTTCAACGCCATTTGGTTCGCACTGGTGAAAGTGATGGGCGGACCGTCACCTGCGTGCGCGAGTCCCGTATTAACTTGCAGGCGGGGTTACTCGAGCAAACTTGGAGTTGGATCGTCGAAGGTCGGCGAATCGACAAGCGAAAAAGTGCGCTGCGCATTTACTTTCCACACGAGATTGCGGAAATGCTTCGGTCAGTCGGTTTTGACAAGATCGAACTCTTTGGGGGAATTGATTCGAGTTGTATTGAATTGGACAGCCCGCGTTTAGTTATTGTTGGGAGGAAACCGAAGTGACTTCTGAATTCAGATCTGTTTTGCCAAAACCCAATCAAGCTGTAAGAAACTCACTTTACGATGGTGAGATTTATCTTGTTCCTGCCAATGCGCAATCAAGTACGTTCGTTCAAGCGGTTCTAAAAAAAGTTATCGATGAACTGGGAAGCGAATATCGCGCCGTCCACGAGGAACTATCCAATGACGAATTCTTCGCTCGTATCGGACGCCTGCGAAAGACAATCTATACGTCGCCAGAATTCCACCAGCAAGTAAACGGGGTTATTCAGTCTCTTGGTTTTGACTTGGATTCCCAAGCCTACGATCCAGCTCGAATGAGGGTGGTTGCTCACAATGGACACCTTCAGTCAGCTGCCGCTCCGATTTATTACGGACATCGCGACACATGGTACTCAAACCATCAGGCCACGATTACCTGGTGGATTCCGTTACACGATGTGGTTGCAGAGGAAACGTTTGAATTCTACCCGGATGATTTCGCTCGCCCGGTCGCCAACAACTCAGAGATCTTTGACTTTGACGCATGGGTTTCAAAAGGCCAGGAAAAACGGATTGGTTGGCAGAACAAGGAGACTGGAAAAACGGCGGGTTACCCATCATTGCAGGAATCTCCACAGGGAAAAGCGATTCCCGTTGTGGCTCGCGCTGGTGATCTCCTGTTGTTTTCCGGGCAGCACCTGCACCAGACCCGATACAACGAATCGGAGCGAACAAGGTTCAGTTTGGATTTTCGCACCGTTGATTTGACGGATGTCGAGAAAGGATTGGAAGCAACGAACGTCGACAACCGCTCAACAGGATCATCGCTGATTCAGTTTGTTCGTCCCAGGAATGATCCGAGTCAGCAGGTTAGTTCATGATTCGTGATTTATTTATCGACAGATTGAGCGCGGTTGTTGCTGTTCATGCCGACCGTCCAGCGGTGGTTGTTGATGGCGATACCGCGTTGACTTATCGGGAGCTTTGGGAGCAGTCGGCGCGTATTGCAAACGAAATCAGCGAGCGAGGGCTGAGGTGTGAATCACTCGTCGGTATTTGTCTTCCTAAATCAGCTGAAACAATTGCAGTGATGGTTGGAGTGTGGCGAAGTGGTGCCGCCTGGATGCTGATCGAACCATGTTTGCCGATCGAGCGGATTCGATTCTTGATTGCCGATTCTGGTTGCCAGATGGTTGTAGCTGATGCAAAGTTTGGGAAGGAGTTCGACAATCTGGAAGTGCGCGATATGAATCGCCAGTTGAGCTCCGGGGCTTCTTTTTCCGATCTCGATTTGTGTAATGACGTTCTGGGGCTTAACGATCTTGCCTACGTGATTTACACGTCTGGATCGACAGGCGAGCCCAAGGGGGTTGAGGTGACGCATCGAGGGTTGGTCTCTGTGCTAGACCAGCAAATCGCCGCATTGCAACTGGGGCCGCATTCGCGAAGTCTGTTTTTGCTTTCGACCTCGTTTGACGCTTCTATTTCTGATATCGGGACTGCGCTGTTGAGTGGGGCGTCACTTTGGATTGAAAATGCCCTCTTTGCAAAGGGGCGTTTGGTTGCAACTGCGGAAGAGATACTGGCCGTCATCTCAAAGCGGCAAATCAGTTACGTTGATATTCCACCAGCTGTTTTGGCAAGAATAGACCCGGACTCTTGTCCAGAATGTTTGCGAGCGGTTTTGGTTGGTGGTGAAGTCTGCTCGCCGGAAGTGATACGGAACTGGGCAAACAAATTGCGTCTGCTAAACGTCTATGGGCCAACAGAGGCAACGATTTGCAGTAGCTTTTCCATTTGCGATTCGACGACTTGGTCTCGACCTTTGATCGGTAGGCCGCTTGACGGTATTGAATACATGATAAGTGGCGATGGCGAGTCTGGAGAGTTGTTGATTGGTGGTGTTGGCCTTGCCCGTGGGTATCGGAATCGCCCTGAATTGACTGCAAAGCAGTTCGTGACAATCAATGGTAAAACAATGTACCGCTCTGGCGATTTGGTAAGAAAAGACGCAGATGGCGAATACGTTTTCCAAGGCAGGATCGACCGTCAATTTCAAATGCGTGGCCATCGAATTGAGCCAGGCGAAATCGAATCGGTCTTGATTCAGCACCCTAAAGTAAACCGCGCGTTTGTGCTGTTGGACGCAAACCAAAAGCTGGTTTGCTATTTCGACTCGAACGATGCCGAAGCAAATGTAGTCCAGGGCAGCCTTCTCAAAGAGCTTCGCGAATGGTTGGCCGAAAACCTGCCCGCGTATTGCGTCCCGCAACAATTCCGGCTGGTGAAAGAGCTGCCACTCACGATTAGTGGCAAAGTTGACATGGCCAAATTGTCATTGCTTGGTTCAAGCGGAATCGTCGAGCAGGCTTTGGAAGAGAATCTTTCGTCGAACGAGAGTTTGCTTCATTCGATTTTCCAGAGCGTCCTTGGGCATGGCGACTTTTCTGTTGATGAGCATTTCTTTTCAATCGGCGGCGACTCACTAGGAGTAATGGAAGTCTGCGCGATGTCGCAAATCGAAGGGCTGGACGTCACGCCGCAACTTTTGGTGCTCGGTGGAAGTATTCGAGAAATTTGCCGCCGCTATTCCAGCCCACATTCCGATCCAAAACGCTTTGAGTTTATGACTACCGAAGCGATTCTCGCAGATGTTGCTACGATCGTTGATGCTGAACCAATTCCGCCACAAAGAGCCGGGCAAATCAGAGCCTGTTCACGACCAACTGATGGCCAAACTGTGTTGCTAACGGGCGCGACAGGGTTTTTGGGTTCGAGAATTCTTGCACGGTTTTTGGACAGCGAAAGTACCAAGATTACCTGTCTGGTTCGTGGTAACGACTCACATCATGCCCGCCAGCGGCTGGAGCAAAGGCTGATTGAGAATCGGATGCAATTGCAGCCAGATCGCCTTGAAACTATAGAAGTAATAGCAGGAGACTTGTCGCAACCTCGGTTCGGGATGAACCTTGCAGGCTACAACGATCTTGCTCAAGAGATCGAACGGGTCATTCACTTGGCCGCCGAAGTGAGCACATCGGCTTCTTATGAGTCACTTAGACCGGCCAATGTGGTCGGCACCAATAACATTGCGGATTTTGTTGTAACAGGTCGTTCAAAATTACTGGACTATATATCGACTTTGTCTGTTTTCGTTGGAACCGATCGCTACCGAGGGATGATGCTTGAATCAGATCAGTTAGGAGAGACCAAGCGAGTATACGGCGGTTACGCACAAACTAAATGGGCTGCGGAAAAATTACTTCGGATGCGGGCTGACGTTGTCGCGCGGTTCTATCGAATGGGGTTGTTGACGGCAGATTCGAAAACGTGGGCGGTGCCTGAAATGGACTTGTTGACGTTGACGATACAGAGTCTGGTCGATTTGGATGTCGTTCCTGAATGTGAAATTGAGTTGAAAGTTGATGTTACTCCGGTCGATTATGCAGCCGATGTTCTGTGTCATTTGTTCGCTCAGCAAACGGATACTTCCACATTTCACATTGCCCATCCAGCCGGACTGTCGGCTCAATCGTTGTTTCGAAATTTGCGACACGTTTGTCCCAGTGTCAAAGTCGTCCCCGTGTCAGAGTTTGAACAGCGAGTGCGAGACAGTCGGTTGGAGTGGCGGACGTCAGCGGCATTTTTGGCTCTTGGGCGAGCATTGCAAAGCGAAATGTTGCCGCAAAACGAGCCACGGCCAACTGATTTATTTCAGGCAACTGGAACGACTTTTGACATGACTAACACTAACAATTGTTGTCGCGGCGCTGGTTTGAAAGCACCAGGACTCACCGACGAATTTGTTCAAGCGATGATCAGGCAAGTAATTGGTGCAACATCCAGGGAGTCTGTTCGCACGTGAAAAGCAAAACAACCGGCATGGTGTTGGGGAAGTTCATACCGCCGCACCTTGGGCACGTTTACTTGATTGATTTTGCTCGCAATTACGTCGACGAACTAGTCATCGTCGTGGAAACGCAGCAAACGCAACCGATCCCGGGCGAGCTTCGGTATAATTGGGTTCGTCAAATGTTTCCAGATGCAAACGTGCTTCAGATGACGGATGAAAACCCGCAGGAACCAGGCGAGCATCCGGACTTTTGGCAGGTCTGGAAGCAAAGCTTGAAAAAGATCCTGCCGTTCTCACCAGACTACCTTTTTGCTTCCGAAGATTACGGGTGGAAGTTAGCGGAAGTAATGGGCGCGACATTTATCCCCGTTGATGTCGAGCGATCGGTAATGCCGGTAAGTGGGACAGCAGTCCGTGACGATCCAATTGGGAACTGGGAATTTATCCCGCGAGTTGCTCGTCCCTATTTTGCGAAAAGAATCTGCGTCTTTGGTCCCGAGTCAACGGGCAAGTCGACACTCTGTCGACAATTGGCTGAGCACTTTGATACGGTCTATGTTCCTGAGTACGCGCGAACTCATATCGAAATGCACGCGGCAAAAAACGGAACTGAACTTTCGCTCGATGACATTCCACTTATTGCCCGAGGGCAAATGGCCGCCGAGGATGCGATTGCCTTGAATGCGAATCGGTTCGTTTTTTGCGACACCGATTTAATCGCGACGACGATTTGGAGCGATTGGCTTTTCAATTCTTGCCCAGACTGGATCTTAGAAGAAGCCAATCGGCGAACGTACGATCTCTATCTGTTGACGGACGTCGATGTGCCCTGGATCGATGACACGGTTCGATACCTGCCAGAAGAGCGGCAGTCGTTTTTGGATCGTTGCATCAAGGAGTTGGAGGACCGGAATCGCAACTATGTGCTGTTGAGTGGTGATTGGGAAACGCGGTTTAAGCAAGCCAATAGAGCTGTCAAGGATCTTTGTCTTCAGCAGGAGCAGAGAACCAGGTAAAGCCGCGTCTTGGCAAATTGCGTTGCGAGCAAGCCAGGCAGATCGGGACTGCCGGCCGATCTGATCGCATCCGCGGCTAACCTCCGCTGAAATTAAATTGTTGTGGCTGAGAGAATTGTTGCTCCCGGAAGGATTGCGGCGAGAATTGTTGCTGTTGGACCGGCGCGAATGGTTGGGGTTGCCCGAATTGGAGGCTGGGCTGGCTAGGAACAAACTGCTGCTGCGGTGGCTGGATTTGTTGTTGAGGTGCGAATTGTGGGAAAGCTGCGGCTGGGGTCTGAGTTGTCGAAGACGTGAACAGAGCTCCGCGGACTTCCTGAAGATTTTGCGTCTCAGGTTGAGGGAGATCGAAACCTAAGGGGCGGCCGCCGAGAATCGGTGGCCCCAGTTCATTGCTGGGAAACGGATCGTGTAGCACTGCCCTGCTCCGCTGCATGCCAATCGTTCCTGGTGGTCCGAAGTTGGGGCGCAAGTAGCAGCCGCTCATGATCAATGGCAGCAACAATAAGGCTGTGATTCGAATTGGCTTCATGGTTTATCCCATTTACTGGCCGAGGCGCGAGAACCGTAGGGGATCTGGTCGTCGGGAGCAATGGGAACTGAACGCAGCCAATCTTCGGTCTGTCTTTGACCAGTCGATTAAGCGAGTCGATCAAAACAAATCTATTTCCAGGTTATCCGGAAGTCCGTTTGCGTCGAATGTTTGATTGCTCGAAATCGCAGCCACGTGTTGGCTAGCAAATCGCGATTCTAAATCGGTCAGTTCTTCCGCAAGCCAGAAACTGAATTCAAAGAACTGGTCCAGTTCCATGGTCAGTGGCGGTGAGCTAAATCGGTTGTTCAATGTAACAGAAGTTGACGAGAAATCGTCTTGCCGTGTTCGGACTAACATAGTTCCACCTTTGTGGTTTAATGCAATCCTTGCAGACAAGCGACGTGCAATCCTGACGACACCTTTAAAACCTTTGTGAATGACTATGACGAATTCTCCAAGCATTTGGTTCGGTGTCTACGCGGATAATTCCGCTAGCACGCACCATGCAGTACGGGCTGGCATTGCTTCATATCGTGTAGATTTTCTATACTTCGGGCGGCTTGAATTATCTTGCAAGCAGCATAACCGACAAACTTGCTGTAAATTGAACCGATGCCGAACTGGCCGGTTCGAAAGCACGTAAATTAGCCTAGTCAAATAGAACTTTTTTGGAATCGCCAGGTTTTGGCATCATTCTTGCAAGGTGTGATGACTGAACAAACCGTGCGTTTGTCGCCGACATCGAATGGCTGGCGGTTAACAGTAAAACCTGTTGCGTTTTACCGAAACCAGTTGGTCGAAAAATTCGAAATCGGCGAAGCTAAAACGCACAACACATTTTCGAAACGTTTTTCAACGGATGTAAAATTTTCAAGTCGATGAAAAAAGTGCTTCACCACTGCAAAGTCAATTTTGTTACGGACGGCACGATCGACATGGATAGCAGCCACTGGAAACGCATCGGAAGCAATTCGGTCATGGAAATGATCACAGATGAGGTCAGAGCCCAAAAGTAGCGCGCCTGGCCGTCCTGTATGGACATCCGAGTTGTTACGAACTATTGTGCCAACTAACAATGGATCGCTGGAACGACCAGCACCACAGCCCGTAACCGGGGAGAATACAATGCAAATTCGAAGAACAACAACGGTTCAAAACACGAACTCAATTAACCTTAAAACAAACAACTCAACTTCCAACGTTTCGTCACAGAACACGGTTCCTGTCGACCAGTTGGAGATTTCCGCCGAAGCTCAGGCCCTGCAGTCCAACAACGGTATCCGGACTGAGAAAGTCGCCGAGCTCCGCGAACAGATCGCGACCGGTCGCTACGAGACCGCGGAAAAAATTGATGTCGCCGTCGAAAGAATGCTCGACGAAATCGCTTAGCACAGCGTACGAACGCGTCAATGGAAACGCGTAAACAGTCGCCGACAACATAAGAAGATCAGACGCCCGTATTCTCTGCGGGCGTTTTTTTATTGAGTGTTCGTTTTCCAGACAGCGTTTTCTGTTGAATGCAGGCGGAAAATCATGTCCGCTTGATGAATTCGTGGTTTCGACATTGTCGAGGTCCAACGATAATTCAGGCATGAGAACTTATTTACAGAATTCGACCGGACGGAATGCTGTCGGTACAAAGTACATCTGCTTGTTTCTGGCCCTGGTTACCGTTTGCTGGCTGATTTGTGGCTGTGAGCAATCGCCTCCTGTGGCGGCTGACGCAGGTGGCGGGAAAGCGGGCGTCGAAACAGATCTTGAAGTTGGGCCTCACGCCGATGCTGATGCGCTAAGTTCGCGACAGCAGGCGACGGAGGTGCCTGCTCAAACGACACAAGCGGACGTCCGGGCTGATGACTTGCGAACTGAGCACAAAGAGTTTCTTGCCTATGCCGAGCGCCTGAAAAACAGTGCCAACGAATACTATGGCCATGAGCAGTTAGAAAAGCTGAAGGCGGTTGATGTAAGTCAACTTACCGGGACCAGGCTGGGCAGTTATCACATGCAACAATCATGGCATTTGTTGCGGCTGGGCCATGTCGATGAGGCAGTTGCGGAAGTCGACAAAGCCTACGCGCTGCTTGATGATTCGGTTGGGCGTTCCGGTAAGCTGGCGATTCTGATGACCCGTGCGCTGACGTACTTGCGGCTGGCTGAAGTTCGGAACTGTATCCAGCGTCATAACTGTGACTGCTGTATCTTTCCGCTGACTGGTGGCGGAGTACACGTTGATCGCGCGCCGGCGGAAACAGCACGAGAATGTCTGTTAAGCTACCTCGACGAAGCGCCGGATAATTTGCATGTCGTCTGGATCTTGAACTTGCTGACAATGGCCCTTGGCGAGTATCCCGATGGCGTGCCAGAACCATTTCGCATTCCGGCGTCTTCTTTCGAATCAGAACACGACATCAGCCGGTTTCGGGACGTTGCCGGTGAATTAGAAATTAACACATTCAATCTGTGTGGCGGAGTCATCGTGGAAGATTTCGATGGCGACAAGGTTTTGGATATCGTGACCAGTTCGTACGATCCATACGAGCCATTGCACTATTACCAGAGAACGGAAGACGGGAAGTTCGAAGACAAATCGAGCGTTTCGAATCTCTCTGAGCAGCTTGGCGGATTGAATTGTATCGGGGCAGACTACGACAACGATGGCGACACGGACATCCTGGTTTTACGAGGTGCCTGGCTTGGCGAGTTAGGTGAGATGAGAAACTCGTTGCTGCAAAATGATGGGAACGGAAATTTCACCGATGTGACAAGCCAAGCCGGACTGGCCGACGCTTTCTGTCCGACTCAAGCTGCGGTTTGGGGAGATTTCAATCAGGACGGGCTGCTGGATTTGTACATTGTCAACGAGTCGAGCGGAAAATCGGCGAATGAAGCACAGTTCTATCCGGCTCAATTGTTTATTAATCAAGGCGATGGGAAGTTTGTCGATCAAGCTCGCCAGTACGGTGTCACCAATCGTCGGTTTGGCAAAGGCGTGACGGCTGGTGACTACGACAACGATGGCGACTTGGATATTTACGTTTCGAACATTGGCCCCAATCGGCTTTACAATAACCTCGGCAACGGTCGATTCGAAGACGTCGCACCTCGGCTGGGGTTAGTGGAACCTTCGTTTCGAAGTTTCGCGACCTGGTTTTTTGACTACAACAATGACGGTTGGCTGGACCTGTTCGTGACCGCATACGACAGCACTCCCAGTAACCTTGCCAAGTACTATTTGAATGAGCCACATGGCGCGACCAGGCCGCGGTTGTATCGCAATCAGGGTGATGGAACGTTTGCAGAAGTCGGCAAGGAGGTGGGGCTGGATATTCCTTGCCTGCCGATGGGTGCGAATTTTGGTGACCTCGACAACGATGGCTTTCTTGATTTTTACTTAACCACCGGTGACCCGCTCTTTCAAACGCTGATGCCGAACGTGATGTTTCGTAACGACGGCGGGCAGCGGTTCCTCGATGTCACAACGTCAGGCGGTTTCGGGCATCTGCAAAAAGGGCACGGCGTTGCGTTTGCGGACTTGGACAATGATGGCGACCAGGATATCTATCATCAACTTGGCGGATTCTTCCCCGGCGACAAGTTTCACAACGTGTTGTTCGAGAACCCTGGACATGACAATCGTTTCATTGTTTTGAAGTTGATTGGTACTAAATCGAATCGTCGCGGTGTGGGTGCGCGGGTGAAGTTGGTTGTTGAAGAAGACGGCAAGCCCCGCGAGATTCATCGGGCAGTCGGTAGCGTGAGTAGCTTTGGCGGATCTCCGTCCCGAATGGAGATTGGCCTGGGTAAGGCGACCGCGATTTTGTCGGCGTCAGTTCTTTGGCCCGGCAGTGATCAGGCCCAGGAGCTGGCAGGGGTGGAGTTGGATGCGATGTACGAAGTCACCGAATCGGCAGAAGCCACCAAAGTTCCATTCGCTCCGACTAGGTGGTAGCCAATCAAAGGAACTCAAATTTTGCCACCATTTTTATCAACAGACTAGGCGAGAATCTTTGATTGCTAAATTTTCAACCGCGAATGGACGTAAATAAACGCGAATACAAATTCAGGTTTTATTGGCGTTTAGTAGCGGTTCTTTTAGGCTGTCTTTACTGGATTGAAATCGACTAATCGCGAGCGAGAGCGTTGGAGATTTCGCTCCGGCTTTTATCTGGCAACACCGATGTAAAAACTGAACGTTTCTTGTTCATCACCCTCGGCGTCGGATACCGGGAAAGCGAAGTCAAACGCAAGCGGTGCGCCGATGCCGGCTGCTGGTAAGTGAACTCGGAACCCGAATCCTGGTGCGACCCGGAAATTCTCGCTGTTGATGTCAATGTCTTGTTCAACGGTACCGAAGTCCGTGAACAATACGCCCTTGATCATGTCGTCGGCTGTCAACGGGAAAGTGTATTCAAGTGTGTTGAGCCATTGAAACTCACCACCGACTCGAATTCCGTTTTCAAGAGGCGTCGCACCGCGGAAGTCAAAACCACGCAACGTCGAGAATCCACCAGCAAAATAGTTCTCAAACAATGGTGTGTCGGAGCCAGAGAAACCAAGCTTGGTCCCGTAACTTAATGTATGTCGGCCTGAACCGTCTGGTCGCTGGTAAATCAAACGATACGTTCGGAAGTCGATATCGCCACGCGAATAATCAAATTCACCGAAGCCCTGGCTAAACGTCAGGGCCGTGTAGTTACCTTCGGTCGGCAGGAATGGATGGTCACGCGTATCGCGGATCATGCTGACGTTTGCGATGTACAAATCGGAATCGCCAATCGAATCGTTCAGTTGCGGCGAAGTGTCGAGTCGTGGGTCGGAGATTTCCACGTTTTCCAACCGCAGTCCAGCACTGACTGACAGGTCTGGTGTCAACCGATAGCCAAGTGCAAACCGGCCGCCCAGACGCTCTTCGTTGTAGTCAAAGAATTGGCGTTGGAACAGGTACAGGCTGCTGCTGAAACTGACGTTGGATCCAAGCAGGAACGGTTCGGAAAAGCTGACCAGGTATCGTTCAACATTGCTACCGGGAACTAACTCCAAACGAAACGTTTGCCCGGCACCGCGCCAAGCTGATCCGTCGATGATTTCTCGGAAGTTTCTCGGGAATCTGGCGATGTCGAAGTTTCTTTCATCGACCACGATTTGCCCGACCACGCCACTGTCTGAGTTGAAGGCACCACCGAAGTTGATTCGCCCGGTCGACGTTTCACTCAAAAAGATGTCGAGGTCGGCATAGTTCGCGGGGAAATTCTGTGGAAAAGTAACTGAACCGCTGGGTGCGTTCCGCTGGACCAAGGGGTTTTGCTCGTTCGGGTCGCCTATGTTGATCGATGGGTTCAAGAACGGTGAGTTCGGTACTGGATCGCCTTGCAACCCACTGGAGACTTCCGGGAACTGAGCAGCGGTTTGTTGCACGCCACCTTGTCCGTCGTCGGAGCTGGGGATGCGGATAGCGTCTTGTGGACTCTGGCTGCGATAAAATGTAGTCGACCGGTTTGAATTTTGATTTTGTGTTGTGTTGGTTGGGAATGCGCCGCCGGCTGATTGGATTCCGGATCCCACCGTTTGCGATGTACTGTTTCCGAAAGGATCGTTTTGGGCGGCTGTCGATGACTGGAATGTCGAAGCCGCATTGGATTGCGTGCCAGTAATACCTTGAACATTCTGAGCCCCCACGCCATTGTTGGGATAGCTCGCGGCGAAATTTCGGTCGAACGGTTGTGGCGGACCAAAGAACCCGGACGAACATCCCGACAGTGTAACCGCCAACATCAAGCTGAAAGCGACCGCGATTTTTCGGATTGTCAAATTGCTGATTATCATCTGTTGGTTACCTGTAACGCGTCGAAGATCCTCGGGATGAACTTCCCGAAGAGCCTCCTGAATTTCTTCCAGAGCTTCCAAATGCCGCTGCTTCATTCGCCGTCCGTTCAAGTTCCTGGAGTTCCGGAGGTTTCACGACAATACGAGGCGGCGCGGTTCCGGGGCCTCCGGATGCATCCGCAAAAATCTGAGAGGCGCCTAGCCTCCGTTCGCTGGCACGAATCTCGCGAACGTCGATCCAGTCCCCGGTCGCCAGCGACAATCGCTTCAAAGCGACTTCCCGTTTGGTAACGCTGAAATCACCTTCCATGTGCACATTAATCTTGCCGACCCGATACTGCTTGCCTTCGGAGATTCGATAGACGATATCGAGAGCACCAGGCTCTTCCAAAAATCGAGGTTCAGCTTCCACGTTGCTGTGAATGAATCCCTGGCTGCCATATAGATCACGCAGGCTGACAACGTCTTCATTCATTTTGGCGACATTAAATGAAGGCATTGCGTTGTTTTCTGGCTTCAATCCGATTTGTGTATCCAGTTGTTCGGCAGTGAAGACTCGATTGCCAATGAACGACACGTTGCGGATCTTGTACCGCGGCCCTTCGTCAATGATGTAGCGAATGGTAAGCCATTGCCCATTGTCGTTCTGTTCGATTTCCCGGCCGATCCGAGCATTGAAGAATCCGAAGCTTTTGTAATAAGACTCCAACCGAACAATGTCCTGTTCGATTTCTCGCTCGTTGGCAACACCACCGAAGACTTTCAAAATGCCCGGTTTGGAATTCACAAAGTTCTTCAATCTCGCGCCGGATACAAATTGATTGCCAGCGAATTCGACTTTCCAGACGCGTTGTTTTTGATCTTCGTGGATCAGGAATTGAACATTCCCCTGCTCCACCTCATCGACGTTCAGGATTTCTACTTGAGTCCGCGGGTAACCCTTTTCCTTGTACATTTCTTCGATGCGATTCTTGGCCATGCGAATCTTGTGCAGATCCAATGGCTGGTTGACTTCCAGGTCGGATTCTTTTTTCAGCGCCCGATCAGTCAGCCCCCGATTGCCGATGAATTCCAACGAACGAATGGTTTGCCGTTCGACGACGTCAAAAGTAATCACCATCCCGTTGGAGGTCTTGTCGATAAACGGTCCGTTGACTCGTTTTATCTTGGACAATTTCCACAGCCGGTCGACATCTTGCTGCAGTTGATCCGGGTCGAAGTACCGCCCCGGCCGAGTGCCGATGTTGCGAGTCAGCTCATGTTCCTGGATGAATTGAAGCCCACGAAATCGGACGTCAGCGATCAGATTGGCAGGATCGCGACTGACATTTCGGGCAACCTGACTGATATCAGGGGCCCGCTCTTTACGAGGTATCGGAGCGATCGGTTCCCTGCCGCCGCCTGATTGGGCCAGCGTGTTTTCCGGCAACGCGAACAGGAGAGTCGTCACGAGCGCTAGCGCGGCCGTGCAGGCGAAGGGACGCCTGCACCCGGCGTCCGCTAACGGGCGAAGTATGTTTTGTACGCGAATTCGCGCGATTTGGTCCATCCTTGAGCCAATCTCCCTTGCCAGACCCACGCATTTTCCCGGCCATGGTCTTGGTTACCATCACCGAAATTTCGCTACGTGCACAAGTCGAAGCACTTTAGTGATTTTTCGAAGTTTTGCGTAATTACAAGAACGGTGCGATGTCAGCAAGGCAGATTTGGTGATAGCATCTTCGCGCGCCCCTGAAACAAACGATTAATTTTGCGACCGATTCGATTGCCGATTGAGCATTGGTGTATCACGAGTGAGTTGAGACTCGGACCGAAACAAGACTGACAACAGTGGTTTCGGTGTGATTCAACATTCCGCAATTGCCAGCAATTCGCTTTTGAATCTGTTGCAAAAAGTAATGCACAGTGAATACGAACTGCGTTCAGAAATGTTTGAGACAAATCCAGGATTTGTGAAAATGACGAGCAGCTACTAAGCGTTGCCGATGACCACGACTTGCCAGCGGCTCAATTCGCTTGCCAGTCTAGATTCGTTTTCGTTCTCGACGAATACAAAAGCGTCCGTTGTGGCAAGTTGGGCAAGATCGAGATTGCCGGTCAATCGCCATTCGCGTTCCTGAGTCCAATCGATCGAGCCGCTGGATTGTTTTTGAAAGTATGGGCGATCGTGAGCTGCCAGTTGCTCCCAGACGGGTTCGTCTCCATAAATTACCGGCCGCGCACCGAGTGACGTCAGGACGTCACGTTTAATAGCCAACCCGACTGTTTCGAAATCCCAGCGACCGAGATGCGATCGAAATCGTCGGAGTTCAGGCAATTCGTCGACGGTGATTTCGGAGAAGCAGACAACGGGCGTGTTGTCGCGTGTAATCTGATTGTTTGCGATCAGGTTTTTTGACGCGAGGATTCTGGCGAGGGTTTGTAGCTTCCCATGGTTGGCGGACGTTGTGCCAAAAATCAGATCGTCAATGAATCCGTTCTCGGACTGGTTTGGCCAGGGCCCTTTGTTGCGACGCGTCCAATGAATCAAGTATTCGTTCAAATTGTTTTCAGCAGCAAACGACGCCAACGTTTGCCAGCGATTGCGTGGCGAGTCGCGGGCGTCGCTTTCAGTCTCGCTACTTGAGTCATCAGTTTCCGAATCTTCAATTTCGCGGTACAGGTACCACGGAACCGCGCCAGAGCTGATCAATTGGTCCGTTACTTTCCTGGAAGTAAGCTGGCGGTTCATCAAAACGTACGTTGTCGATTCGGATGATGGTTGCTGCAGGCAGTCAATTGCCGAATCAAGAATATTGCCGCCGCCGCGAACGGAAAGCAATCGTGCCTCTTTTGCGATCCCCGCCAGGAAACTGTCAACCTTGAAGCGGTCAATCGAATGGTCTTCGTCCCATTCATCATAAGGTCGATCGTAAAAACAAATTCGGGCAGAATCTTTCCGTTGCAGCGTCTGCTCAAACCAATCGACGGATAGCTCGCGGGGGAACGGGCGAAACTCGACGACCGGAAAGTCGAACAATTCTGCCAGCCGCCGAATGTATTGGTGAGTAGCAATGGATTCGTGCGTTATCGCGAACTGAACTCCTGGCTGCATTCGACAAGCCACCGTACGCATGGCGTCGAACAGAGCGGGTTTCGTTTCCGGTGAATTTCCGATCCGGCTACTGGCGATCAACAGCGACTTGCCTTTAGGAAACTCCCCGGATACTTCATCGACAATTTGATTGGGCATCCAGAAAACCCGTCGATTGGCTTCATCGTTGCAAGCGAAGGAATCGTTTGGCAATCCGACACTCAGAAACCCTTGTCGTTGATCAAGCAGGAAATTCTCGCCAACGGCCGAAACGTTTTCTTTCAGCGAAAACAATCCATCCGCGCCGGTTAGTTCCAGCCAAAGTCGAATTTGCTGGGCAGCAAGTTTGAGTGCAACATCTTCCATACATTAATTGTCACTCATTCTCGCGGCCGTTCAACAGTAGAACCGATTGCGATATCGAGCTACGATAGGAGTCATACGATTCGAATTTCTTAAGTCACCCAATGAAAAAACTACGTCCCGCATTGCTTCTACCGCTATTGTTCGCCGTAGTCGCCGTTTTGGTGGTTGGAGCGGCTGCGTACGAATGGCTGAACGGACTGCCGGAAGACGCCCGCGCTCGATACGTTGGCGGAGCTGCGTGTATCGACTGTCATCAGGAACAATACGAGCTGTTTGACGGTTCGCATCATGATCGGGCAATGGATGTTGCCAATGACGAAACGGTCCTGGCACGGTTCGATGGCAGCCAGCTTGAACATTATGGAGTTACTTCGACGATGTTCAAATCGGGAGAACGATTCATGGTGAACACGGAAGCTCCGGACGGGACGATGCAGGACTTCGAGGTCAAATATGTTTTTGGTTGTGAACCTCTGCAACAGTTCATGGTCGAAACCAAGGCGTCGTCATCTTCCGACGCCATTGGACAGCTCCAGGTCTTGCGATTGAGCTGGGACGTTGGCAAGGAAGAGTGGTTTTATCTTTCTCCATGGGACGTCAATGAAAAGATTGAACCGGACGATCCGCTTCATTGGACCGGGATCACTCAGCGTTGGAACACCAGTTGTGCTTCCTGTCATAGCACGAATCTGCAGAAGGATTTCAACCCGTTGAGCGGTTCGTACGCAACGACGTTTACCGACATCGACGTGAATTGCGAAGCCTGCCACGGACCGGGTAGCCTGCATGTGGAAATCGCCAATAACCGCCGGTTCTTCTGGGACCGCAATCACGGCTACGGGTTGGCGAAGCTAAAGGGCTCGGACAACTTGCCTCAAATCGAAACTTGTGCCCCGTGTCATTCACGACGCGGTGAAGTTGCGCCGAACTTCAAGGCCGGGGATCGGTTCGATGATCATTATGCGTGTCAGTTGTTGTCAAACGGAATTTACCATGCCGATGGCCAGATCCTTGAAGAAGATTACGTCTATGGTTCGTTTATCCAAAGCAAGATGTTTCACCAGGGAATCCGTTGTACGGACTGCCACGATCCGCATTCTGCTAAAGTGAAATTCGACGACAATCAACTCTGCACTTCATGTCACCAACACCCAGCCGGTAAGTATGATTCGCCCAGCCATCATCGGCATCAACCTGGGTCCGCCGGTGCGATGTGCGTTGAGTGCCATATGCCTGCGACGACTTACATGGAAGTCGATCCTCGTCGCGACCACAGCCTGCGTGTGCCCCGTCCTGACTTGAGCGTTTCGCTGGGAACTCCCAACGCCTGTACAGCTTGTCACCTGGACGAAGGAAAATTGCCAGCGGAGGAACGTGAAAAGATAAAGCAATATCAGGATTGGCTGGTGGAAGTCCGTAAAGGCAATTCCGTGGTGTCGGAAGAGGTGCAGCGTGTGGATGCGCAAATGGCCGCGGCGTTCAATGAATGGTATCCCGATGCGGCAAGTAAAAACGAGCGTTCGAAGTATTACGAGCAACTGGCAGCAGCAAAGTCCAGTGTCGAAGACGGAGACAAGCTGTTCAGTGCCCTTGCAGTCGACCGATCGGCCCCGGCGATTTTCCGCGCGTCGGCCATGGAGTCGTTGTTATCCAGTGACTCGGAAACTGTCTTGGCGACCGCTGAGTCTGGTTTGGAAGACAAAGATCCGAAAGTGGCTGCTGCTGCACTGCGGGTGATGGGGACTCGGATTGACCGGATCATCTCGCGGGCGGGTTATGATTCCAGCCAATCGGAATCACTTCGGCGTTTACGGAAGATCGTGAAGTCAATCGACCCGATGCTGGTTCATGAATTTCAACGCGTTCGAGCCGAAGCTGCCCGGGTGATCTCGAGCATGCCGCGGCAATGGCGGACGCAGCTTTCCAGTTCGTTTGACCGCCAAGCATACGAACGTGAACTAAAGAATTACAAAACCGGAATTCGCGCCGACAACGACCATGGAACGAGCCATGCAATGTTGGGAACACTAGCGGAAATGGAAGGAGATCTGCAGGGTGCCGAGAATTCCTATCGAACGGCGATCGCGGTCGAGCCAGGTTTGTCACGCATTCGAACGAATTTGGCGGCCTTGATAGATGAGCAAGCGGAGCAGATACGAGATCGGATTCTCCGCATGCCACCTGAAGCAGACAAGACCGCGCTCGGTCGGAAGCGGGATGCTTTGACTGCGGACGCTCGAAAATTGCGGGTCGAAGAAAACGGATTGCTGAAACGTGAAGTTGCTCGCGCCGAGAACATCAGCGGGGTTCACGATTTGCATTACCGCTACGGTCTGTCTTGTTATCTGTTGGGTGACCAGGCCCTGGCGGAAAAGCATCTGGTGAAGGCTTACGAGCAAAGTCCCGAGTTTGAGAACTATGTTCTGGCTCTGGCGACGTTCTATAACGAGTCGAGTCAGTTTTCGAAAGCGGTTAAATTCGCCCGGGAACTGATCGCGTTGGATGGCGACAACCAGGGCTACCGGCGACTGTTAGAACAAATTCGGACGAAGTACTCTGCTGAAAACAAAGACAACAAATAAGGGCTGACATGGCTAGCATGGCGAAGTTCAAAATTGCCGGCGTCCAAATGGATATTCAATTTGGTGATGTCGATGCGAACCTGAATACGATCAGAAGTAAACTGGCGGAAACCAGCCAGGCCGGGGCGTGGCTGACCGTGTTTCCTGAATGCACGACAACCGGATACTGTTTTGGTTCACTCGAACAAGCACGCCCGTTGTGTGAACCGATCACTGGACCAACGGTGAAGCGGGCGATTGAAATGGCGGGTGAATTCGATACCCGTTTTGTATTCGGATTCCTGGAATCGCACGAGGACAAGGTTTACAACTCGTTGGCTCTCGTAGACGGCAACGGTGTGCTGGGCAGCTACCGGAAAGTTCACTTGCCCACGTTGGGGATTGATCGGTTTATGACTGCGGGCACAGAGTTCAACGTTATTGAGCTGCCGGAGATGCGGATCGGGATGTTGATTTGCTACGATAGTTCGTTTCCGGAAGCGGCCCGTGTACTGGCCCTGCAAGGTGCTGATCTGATTGTGCTGCCGACGAATTGGCCGCCGACTTCTGGATTGACTGCCGACGTCGTTCCGGCCGCCCGCGCGCTCGAAAACCATGTGTACTTTATGGCCATCAATCGAGTTGGTCATGAACATGGGTTTGACTTTATCGGCAAGAGCCGGATTTGTGACCCGCGGGGCGCGAAGCTGGACGTGGCTGATCACCGAAACGAAGGGATCCTGTTTGCGGAGATCGACCCGGAATTCGCCCGTGCCAAGCACTTGGTAAGTATTCCGGGCGAACATGAAGTCCACCGAATGGAGGACCGCCGACCGGGCGCTTACGGTTTGATCGCGGCCGAAAATAGCCGTTCAACTGGCTGATTCTGCATCGAGCCTGAAAATTTCTGACTTACTGTGTCCCCTGGCGACTTCCTCGCTCGCTAAGCATATGGGGATGGTTGCTTCAGCTTTTCGCAGCTCAAGACGCCATCGCCATTTCAAGGCTACATCAAGAAGAGACCAGATGCGGGGCGGAAGCGTGATTACTACAGGATGCGGGATCAAAGATGATCGGGACTTCGGTTACTTTTACTCACAAAACAAGAGTATGTTAACGGGGTTCCTGAATCGACGCGGCGTGCGAGGAGCCGATGCCGATGACATGGCTCAGGAGATTTGGCTAAAGATTTGGAAAAGTCGTAAACGTTTCGATGGGCGAGACTTTTCTGCCTGGATGTTCCGGATCGCTCGCAATTGCCTAATCGACGAGTCGCGGAAGTCGAAGCTTCAGGAACGAATGCACGAGCATCTTTGCAATGCGTACTTTGTTCGAGAGCGGGAGGAACTTTCGGGCATCCAGGCGTTGATCCGCGAGGAGGAAGCGGAATCGACCAGACGCTGTCTGGAGGAAAACGGAAACTCGTTTTTCGAGGTAATCCAGGCCCAGCTGGCTGGCGAAGCGGTACCCGAAACGGCGAGCCGAATGGGTATTTCTGAGAAGACGGTCTATTCGCGTCGCAATCGAGCCAAGAAACTATTAGCGGAGCGGCTGCAGCAAGCTTAATTAAGCAGCATGCGAGCAGCAGATCACTGGAAAAAGCCACAACAAATGCCAGCTTTCCGGCTCTGTAGTGGTTCCAAATTGTATAGCGGTACGGCGCTAGGCCACGTTTTTTAGCCGCTGGTGAATCGAATCTTCGCTGTGTCTAGCGAAGGACGTTTCCACGCAACATAAAATAGCCAAAAACGACGGTGATAATCGCCAGGATGCACCACGTTTGATTGTCGAATTGATGAGCCTGTCCGAAAAACGCATCAAGAACTCTGATTATCTTATCCACTTTCTAACTCCCAAAAAGTTGTGTTAAAATCTACGATTCTGATTCCGGCTTACGGCAGTGATTCGTGAAAAAAACAGAGCCACGAAGTGAATCGGTCGGCCTGTGCCGGTTATCCCGATTTTTGGTCTATCGCGGCCCGATAGGGAAAACCACGTGCGAATTGTCCGGGAAATCCGAGCGAATCAAGCCGGAAATAAAAGGCGGCTGAGAAGGTAATGAAGTGAGGGGTTGACTGCCGATATCTCCCTCAACAGGACTTGCAAACTGGGTGTTTTAGATATAATTAGCACTTCAGAAAAAAGGCGCTGTAGCTCAATTGGTTAGAGTACCGGACTGTCGATCCGGTGGTTGCGAGTTCGAGTCTCGTCAGCGTCGCTTTTGAAAGCCTCGGGTAAACCAACGTTTCCCGAGGTTTTTTCATGCGCTGCCTCGAATGCCAAGTATTCCCCTTCGCCCCGCTTCGACTGCATGCCGCCACCATACGAACCAAGACGGTCTTGGATTTATTGAATGTTGCGCCGTTCGTGGCGATTTCTGAACAGGTAGAGCAATGAGCGAAAACGAAAAGCCAATCCAAGCCGACCGTACTCTGGTTCTACCCGGATCAACAACAGAAGAGATGAAGCAGATGGCCATCGACCTGTATCGGAAAGAGCTGACGCCTGGGGAGCTGGCTGCAATGGAACAACGGCAACGTGGAACTACGGATGGATGAATCGTAGTTGGAACCCGAGTTCCAGGCTCACTCGCACAGGCCAGTCTTGTTTTGATCGTTGAATCCAGGTTTTGAAGTTAGTGCTAACTGCTACTACAATCTGGGCTTCCGGCTAGGTTGGCAAAAAAAGACGAAGAAAAAAACGGCCAAACGAAAGGCAAGAAGCATGCCTGAATTCAGTGACTACATCGTTTACGTGGATGAAAGTGGTGACCACAGCCTGCAATCGGTGAACCCTGAATTTCCTGTCTTCGTTCTCGCTTTTTGTATCTTTAAAATTTCAGACTACATCGACTCGGTGACTCCTAAGATCCAACGATTCAAGTTCAAGCATTTTGGACACGATGTTGTCATTCTTCATGAACGTGAAATCAGGAAACGTGAACCACCCTTTGAAATGCTCATGAATCCTGAGATCCGTAAAGACTTCATGGAAGGTTTAAATGAGATTTTCACCGAGTCGCCGATGACCATTATTGCAGCCGCCATCGACAAGAGTCCGTTTGTCAAAAAGCATAGCGACGTCCCCAACCCCTACAACGTTGCGATGCAGTTTGGACTTGAGCGATTGTATCAATGGCTCAGTGCAGTGAATGAACATGAAAAAGAAACCATGGTGGTCTTCGAGGCGCGAGGCAAGAAAGAGGATGCCGAACTGGAGCTGGAATTTCGTAGAGTCTGCGATGGACTAAATTCTTTGAAGCAGCGAATGAGCTTTAACTGCATCATCAAGAATAAGCTCGCCAACAGTGGTGGTTTGCAACTGGCCGACTTAATCGCTCGTCCTATTGGGCGAAAGGTAATCAAGCCTGACCAAGAAAACCGCGCCTTCGAAATTATCGAGACAAAACTTGCGAAGGCCCCGAATTCGGGAGAAGAGAAATGGGGATTGAGAATCTACCCCTAAAAGCGAAAAGCCCCGGCAAAACCGAGGCAATAAACGCCGATCGAGCACTCCCGATCCACTTATCAATAGTATCGGACCGTCCAGCAAGAAAGTCAAGTTGGAAATCGCCAACACGTTAACCATGAGCGAAAACAGCCTTATCTGGTTCGCGCGACTGGATCAATCCATCTTCTTGAAAGAGAAGTAATCCAGAGTAGCTACAAGCCTGTAGTCTTGAGTTGAGCCGTAGAGGGTTGAGTTAGTGAGTCTAGCAACGGGTTCAACGAATGACATGCGAATCCCATAACACTCCAGTTCGTCGCGGTAGTTTCTCCCGTGGTGAAAGACCTTTACGGCAGTTTTGATGTTGGCACAGAAGGGGTTCTCCAGACACTACCATCGGTCCCATGCCCTAGAGCGGGATTTGAAATTAGTTTTGCTCCTGATATAGTGCAGTAGCGTTTCGCGTTTTCAAGAAGTATCTCAGCCATGAATTCAACCAGTCACTCTTCCAACGTGATCCTGACATTGATCGTATGTGGTGTCGAGCTTGCCTTATCCCATGTGGGTTCCCAGTTTTGCATTGTTCGGGACGCAATTCAATCTTTTGGGGAATCGGAAGCCGAACTGGTAATCAGCGTAGACGGCGTTGAGGACCGCAAGCCTGTCTTTCTCCCACACGGAATCACCGCTGGTAAGTCCAGCCAAGTGTTCTATCTTTGATGGTCAGTTCGCTGACCGTCAGATTGTGATATTCTGAAATAGAACAACACTGGCTTGACATGAAACTTGAGTCGCTGGATATCTTGAAACGCTTGCCGGCAAGCGAACGGCCTGACTTGAATTTATGGAAGACGGTCCCGCCGGCCGCTGACGAATTTGTTGCTTTCCTGGACGCTGTTGGGTGCTCGGATTGTGTCGACGATGAGTTTCCGATCCTGTTGCCACATCTTTTGGAAATCGTTGAGAACATTTCACCGGAAGTTCGCGAAGACTATATTCACTACCTTGGCTTTCATTTCAGCAAGGCGATAGAACATGTTGAGCATTTGCCCAATAGCCAGCTCTTGAGAGAATGCGTTCCAAGAATGAAAAAACTAACGCTGGAAAACATGGATTTAGGTGGCAAAGCGATCCATCTGAGTATGGCAATTCTTGCTGCTTGTTATGGTGAAGCGGATCTTGGAACTTACATATCACGCTTTTACGATGACGATTGATTTGGTGGCTAGCTATGGATTTTGAACAATTGCGTGACGCGAATAGTCGTCGTCACATTGAATGGGCCAAAGGCGGGGAAGTCTCGCTTTCTTTTCGCGGTGTCGAACTTGGCGGAGAAGCCGGAGAAGTTCTTAACGAGATTAAGAAAATCGAGCGATCACGGTTTGGGCTTGCCGGTGGCAAAACGGATCTGGATGGACTCCGAGAAGAATTGGCCGATGTGTTGATCTGTGTTGATTTGATCGCGATGGATCTGGATATTGATTTGACCGACGCAGTCCGGAACAAATTTAATAAGACTTCGGAGAAGTTCGGGCTGGAAACCAGGTTTGATTCTGAGTCTTAGCGTTCAGGGGCCGTTTTTTCTGGCCACGGATTGCCACGTATTGGCACTGATGAACACGGATTGAATCTTTGTAGGCTTGATGACTTGCAAATTGATCGGCAAATCTAAGCCGTACTAATTGCCGCCGATGATTAATTCGACGAAGCCGGCAACGTCCAACAAGTTTACTGAACCATCGCCATTGATGTCTGCGGCTTTGTCGAAATCGGCTGCCGCGAGCAAATCGACGAATGGTTGAATATCGAGCAGGTTGACTATGCCGTCGCGGTTGATGTCGCCCACCAGAAAATCGTTCGTGATTTCATGAACGAAGATGTTGGCAATGCCTTCGTGCGTTGACATGTAGCAAGGGTAAACCGTCGTTCCGGATACTCCGATGCCCAGGTAGTCACCGATGAATCCATCGTTAAAGCCATCATCGGCACTACTAAACGGCTGATCTGTCAAAACCAACTCCGTCCACGAATCACCGGCATCGTCACTGAACGCGTACCAGGCTTCAATCATCGCCGGCGGTTGCCCCGCACCATCGGTGGTGTTGTCGTTCTGTATAACCGCTCGCGTATCGTAGAACACGACATGAACGCGTCCGCTGTTGTCGACTTCAACAAACGGGAAAAACTGGTCGCCAGGCGTCGCAGCATCCGTGTTGAGAATGGTGGGAGTTGTCCAGGTTGTGCCTTGATCGATCGAACGAGTGAAATACACATCCACGTTTCGGTTGTCACCAGAAACGGAAGTCGTGTCAGCGTAGGCGGCATACAGCGTCCCGTCGTTGGGGTCGACGCCGAATGTCACCAGTGGAGCAACTCGAAATCGGCCAGGGAACCTGGTGCCGTCGACGGACCAAAAGTCCATTCGATTGGCAATCGTAAACGGACCTTCGAACGTAGCTCCGCCGTCAAGACTGCGGATGAGCTGATAGCCACCCGCAAAGTCCCAAACGGACAAATAGAGTTCGCCATTCGGGCCAACGCGAGGCAGCCAACCCAGCCCGAACGCTGGTATCACGATTGGTGCCGACCAACTGTCACCCGCATCTTCAGAAACGAGCAGCCGGGCGCCGCCATCAGTCAGTCCGATATACAACCGCGTTTGTGACGGGTCGTTGGGGTCGACTCCTGCTTCCATCCAGCACTTATCACTGATTCCGGATACCAATGCCATTACCGATGGTTGGAAAGTCGAATCACCGGCGTTCAGTCGAGCAACATAAACGCCACCGTTGCTGTCAAAGGAAATCGCACCTGCCCACATATCGCCGGTGCGATTGTCGGCGCAGGTCATCGGGTCGCCTTCGGTTCCACCCTGAAATGCTGCTGGTGGGCGAAGCAAAACATCTTGCCACGAACCGCCGCCATCATTGCTGATCGAGAATCCGGACCGAATCGGACCGGTGCCATAGTCATTCCAACCGGCGACGACGTTACTGGCGTCAGCATCGCTTGCCGAACATGTGGTCTCGTTGGCTTGTGCATTGTTGCTGATGTCGACTCGCGTTTGCACTCCGACTGTCGGCAGTCCGTTAAGCAGCGGTGCCGGACCTTGTCCTCCACCAGCTCCATTCAACAAACGGATGAACTGAGGTGGCACGGCATATCCGTTGGCCTCCGCCAACCGGACCAGTCTTTTTGCTTCGTCGTTGCGTCCGCGATAGTAATTCAAGACAGCCAGGCGGCTGTAGCTTTCGCCGTTCTCTGGATCTAATTCTAAAACGCGAAGATAATGCGACTCTGATTCATCAAGGCGATCGAGCGATGCGCTCAAGATCAAAGCCATCCGTTGATGGACTGGTACCGAGTCCGGGGCATGGTCCAACGAAGTTCGGAAGGCGGCTTCGGCCATGTCGATCTTCTGGTTGCGGAACAGGGATTCACCAAGCGTTTGGAAATACTCTGCGTTCGTGTTGTCGAGAATGATTGCACGCGTTGTCTTTTCAATCGCGACAATGATATTACCGCTTTCCAGTGCTGCTCGACCCAGTTCAAATTGCGATCGTGCGTCCGACACGGTCATGCCGATTGTTAATTGCTCAGCAACCGACCGGTCGATGGTGACTTTGCCAGTCGAGTAATCGAGGCCACGGAGCGCTTTCTCTGTCAAGATATTGCGGTATTTCTTGCCGCGAACTGGATCCGGTTCAAGGGCACCGTCGTTTGACGATTGGAGCTTGTTGTCTTTGTCATCCAATTTTGAAACAAGGGGAACAGGAGAATCCGGGGAGACCGTTGCTGAGTCCTGGCAGCCAACCAGGAGAGCTGACAACGACAACAAAATGCAAATTCGAATTAATGCCATGATTCATGTTCCGCTTACGTGACGTGTATTCGCCCCAGTGCTTGTTCGTTCGCCGTCGCCAGGCAACCGGTGGGTTCACCAATGTGGATTCACCAATAATAGGTAGATCGAGCCTTGGCAGCAAATTGGTATAGCAAAATCAATCGGGCCCGCCACAAAAAAATGCGTATATTCAAGCTCGATCCACATAATCGTTGCGGAGCGACAGTTTTTAGCCGTACGGCACTAGCGCCGCGAACAGTATGTCCTGGTTCACGTGCCCTGTTCCACCAGAACAAAATGATGCACAACTTGCCTTCCTTTGAAACGTGTCAACACAAGTCAACGTGTCAACACAAGTCGCGGAGCGACGACATGAGGTAGCATTGGGTTTTAACCCAATGTCCAATTGCTTACCGTTCGTCAAAGTCGCGGAGCGACGGCATGCGAAAACGACGCCAACTCCCCGCAACGGCATGCTTACGCCAGTGATGAGGCAATGGTCAACGCGGCGTGAGCATGCTTGGGCGGTACGGCACACATAACCACCTCCGCTCGCGTAAACATGGCACCCGTCAATTAAGGTCTGACTAACCACTAGCGCCGTTCCGCTAAACGGACATGAGCGAAAATCGAAGGCGAAAAATCGAAGGCGCGGATTATCCTCGATCATCCTGAAACCGAAATCCAAATCCGCGAGCTTCGCTTAGTCTCCGAAGCAAGTACCCAGATCGCGGGCGGTCAGGATCGTATCGCAATCGAGCGGGACAGTCTTGATCGACTTGGTGCATTCGGTAAGCGGAATGTACTTTACGGTCGGAGGATCCAAGCCAACCATGACGTTCTGCTTTCCTTCATCCAAACCACGAACGGCAGCCGCACCGAATCGGAACGAAAGCAACCGATCTCGCGCCGTTGGCGAACCGCCTCGCAACAGGTGCCCCAACACAACGGTACGGACCTCATTGGAAACGTGCTTACGCAATTCAGCCGCCACATACTCGCCGATGCCGCCAAGTTTCTTCACGCCACCTTTTTCTACGTAGCTCGCCTCGCCGTCTTTCGGCATCGCTCCTTCGGCCACGACAACAATCGAAAACGCACGGTTGCTGCTGTTGCGTCTTTCGATTTTCGCGGCAACGGAAGCAATGTCGAACGGTATCTCCGGGATCAGAACCGCATCCGCCGATCCAGCCACGCCACAATGAAGAGCAATCCAGCCAGCATGACGTCCCATGACTTCGACGACCATCACTCGCTGGTGCGCCGAAGCAGTCGAATGCAAGCGCCCGATTGCATCAGTCGCAAAATCAACCGCCGTGTCGAACCCGAACGTGGCGATCGTTCCGGGTAAATCGTTATCAATCGTCTTGGGAACGCCGATGACCTTGATCCCCAGCTTCGCAGTCTGGGCCGCGATTCCCATCGAGCCATCACCGCCGATAGCGACCAGTGCGTCCAACCGATGTTCTTTGAACCCGTCGGTCAGCCGACCAGAAATGTCTTCCGTTACCACCGAGCCATCCGCTTGCTCGACTTTATACGAGAACGGGTTGCCTCGGTTAGTCGTACCCAGGATCGTGCCGCCAGTATGGGCAATCCCGCGCACGGTATCAGGCGTCAGCGGCCTCAAGCCACTTTCCTGGAAATCCTCCGGGTGCATCAACCCATCGTATCCGTTGCGGATTCCAAAACATTCCCAACCGCGTTTCACGGCCGCCAGCGTGACGGCTCGGATAACGGCGTTAAGACCTGGGGCGTCACCGCCACCAGTGGTTACTGCTATTCGTTTAATCGACATTGCTTTCCGTATCGTCGAGAGATGAAGTTCCTGTTTTATTCTTCGTTGCCAAGCGAAGCCAAGCGAAGCTAAGCCGAGCTATCCGGCTGCGAATCTATTTCGCCGGCAGCCGGGATTTGTTTCGCGTGTCCTTCGTCCGTTTTGGCTTTTCCGGGCGGATGTCCATGCGGAGTGTTGGCCGCGGTCAAGCAGATTCCGATCGCGACCAGAACCATACCGACCCACATGAGCGGGTTGATTGGCTCGCTGCGATGAGCGAAGAACGCGGCGATGGCGTTAACCGTTACCGCGCCACCAAAAACGATCGGCATGACATAAGCAGGTTTTCCTCCAGCGCGGGTCAGCGCGAAAGTCAGCGCCAGCGCGCCGAATGCGCCCAGGCAGCCTGCCAGGAATCCCCACTTCATTGCCGGAGCGTACTGGCCGGTGAAGTCAAAATTGTCGTTGAACACCGTTTTCATCATGATCGAACCACCGATGATCGCGATCACCAGGTAAGCCACGCCGATGAAAATGTATGGCTTGAACGGGCCCCATTCTCTGTTCGGCGACCGAGCATGCGAAAGAGTCGGTCCGTACATGCCCCAAAACAACGCTACCAGGCAGGCGCATCCAATTGCGAAAAAATTCAATTTCATTTGTTCTCCAGTACGTCACCGTAGTGACTAGTTTGTAGTGCCGGCTTTACCAACGGCTAATGCCGGCTATAGCTAGTGTCGCTAGTGTCTCCCTTAGCAGGAAGCGGTAAGCCGGGATTCTGTCTGCAGGCGACTACGAACCATTCATTCAGGTTTGATTGATGAGCCACTGATACATAGTTGTGCTTAACCATAACGGTAGCAGCGATTTGCTAACGAAAACTGGCGTACCAACGCTGCACTATCGCGAACCTCGCTCTATTGGTCGAGCACCAGAATATGCTATTTCCCGTTCCGTTCAAGGTTGGGTCGTCCGACAATAGCCTCGCGTCTCATCGATAGGTCAGATATGGCCAGGCCCATTGCAGACTACCAGCAGCCGGTTTCGGAACCTGGTGTGGAAGAAGATGTGAACCAGCAGCCAGGCGAACCACGCGATTCGCCCGCTCAAATGCCCTATTCCAGTAGTTCAGATCTCTTAGAATCGTCGCTCCGATATCACGCGGTACTGGATCGCCAAGGTGGGACGGACTAGCAGTTGGGAATTCAGCCGTGAATCAGGCGATGCAATTCTTCTTGCTCAAAACCGTACTGGTCAGCCTCTTTTCGGATGATGCTGTTTTGAGCCATGCCGATCCCGCTACGGATCAAGCCGTTCAACCGTGCAGCAGCAGTTGAGTTGATGAAATCGGTGAAGTCCGGATACCAGGTTTCGAACCTCTGCATCGCATCGGGGTAATTTTGCAGGCGGTATTTTTGATGATAGTCTTCCGCAAGGTAAAACGTCTGCAGTTGCTCAACTGGCGTAGTTAACGCTCCGTTCGACTTTTGAAGTTCGTCTCTCTGTTCTAGCAACGTCTGCTGTTGATCTGAATCGTGGTACCAAATGGCTGACATGTACTGTCGGCTAAACGGTCGCCCACAAGGGTTATGACTTTTCCAAAACAATTGCGCAATCTGACTGAAGCTAATCTCGTCGGGTGCAAAATCAATCTGCAAAGATTCGGTATGATTGCCCATGTTGCGGTACGTTGGATTCAAAGTCGTGCCGCCGGTGTAGCCGACACGCGTCCGATAAACACCTGAGATAATCCCAAACTGGGATTCCGGCCCCCAGAATCAGCCCAGTGCAAACGTTGCTGTTTGAAGGTCCTTGCCATGGCCAGGGTTGGTGGGGCTGGCAGAACTGGTCTGGCGGGCAATGGTAAGATCAATCGGCGGTCGGTTAATGGTCTTCGGCTGCATGTACATTTCCTTATTTCTGAACTAGCGATATGAACCGTTGACGATAATGGGCGGCGAGCAACCGGTTGTCATTTGAATTCGTACTTGCAACAGTTTGTGGTTTTTCTCTGACCATTCCAATTTTACATTCGAACGATGGATTCCACACCCATGTAAAACGTCGCCCGATAGCTGAACTCGTTTCTGGCATGATGCATTCTAGTTTTGAACCATGTCTCACTGCTTGAGCCGGTGTTACCCGGTTTTAACTCGCAACTTGGTGCCTGCTTTTAACTTTTAATCCGCGAGCTGGCATCGCAATGCCTTACTTCGATTGGGCATCAGTCTTGTTGGTAGACTTCAGCTTGTTTCGCATTGACTTCACAGCCTCGGATGTTTCACCCTCTACCTTGATCGCGAACTCAATACATTCTTCGATAGCTATTGGCAACCCAACCATGGGCTTGAACTGCACGCCAGGCGGCAACGACTGGCGTGTTTTCCTGGTTTGAAAACGAGTCGGCCGTCATGACTTCGTCGCCCGCAAGCCCGGCGATTCCCGTGAAGAGCAGCCCGCAACGAGATCAATCCAATCTGCCGATATGGTGTCCGGCGAAGGCAGGCGATTGCACTTTGCTTGATTGCCGATTCAACGGTAGAAGGTGCGATTTGGATGGCGATGCGTCGGTGAAAGGAACCGTCGCTGGTTTTTTCCTGAAAAAAAAGCGAATCCTCATCCGATTCGCTCGCCTGTTCGCTTCTAAGAGATAGCGACTGGTCTAAATTTGATATAGTCGTTAAGGATCCAGCCGACCAGCCAACAACACAACTGACTGAGGATACGATGGCAAACAACAAGCCAATTTCGAACACGAAACAACGAATCGGTTTTGGGGTCGCCATGTCGGCTATCTTCGTAAACACCGAAATCCAGTCGGATATTGTGGATTTTACCTGGGATGGGGGGCAGCAAGCTGTTCTCAATGAATTTAGTACGGCACAGCGATTGAATGTGGATCAAATTTTTGGAGCTTCCGAGTTCAGTGTGCTGAACACTTTTTATACTTATACGAATCTGATGTTTCCAAGTACATTTAATCAATTCGTATTTCCTGAGAACTACGTAAGCGGGATTAGTCCTGTGTCGCCAGGGGACCAACTGGACCCTGATGCATTCACTGGCGGATTTTTTTTCGAATTCTTTTTTGTTGGCACGGAAGCCTCGCCTCAGTACCTGGGATTCTGCACTCGTGAAAACAATGTTGGCTGGTTCAAGGTCTACTTCCAATCCGAAGATGATTTGGTAATCGAGGCGGGCGAATTGGCGAGGGAGGGAGAGACTCTGACGGTTGGCGGAACAGACGATCCGTTCTTGCTGGGGGATGCGAATTGTAACGGCGTTGTGAGTCTACTCGATGTTTCCGCATTCGTTGAGCAGGTTTCCACCGGCACATTCGTCGACAAATCGGATATGAATCGAGACGGAGTCGTTAACTTGCTCGACGTGGGCCCATTTATTGCTTTGCTGAATGGTGACGGATTGGCGTTCGTTGAAAACGGCGAGCTAACCGTGCGCACGACGACTGCTGATGATTCCATCGTTGTTTCGCAAGTTGGCGATTTCATCCAAGTTGTCGCCAACGGTATAGATTTCGGTGTTTTCAATGCCGACCGGATACAAATCGAATCTCGTCAAGGCAACGATACGATTGATATCCACCCTTCGGTTACTTTGGAAACCACGATCTATGCCGGGGCTGGCGACGATACGATTTTCGGTGGCTCAGGAACGGACAACATATTCGGCGCTCAAGGAAACGACTTGATTTTTGGCCGAGGCGGCGATGACTACATCGTTGGGGCGGCAGGCACCAATGAGATCCATGGCCAGGACGGCGCAGATACGATCTACGGTGGCCAGTTCGGGACTATTTTTGGTGGCAATGGCGATGACGAACTGCATGGCTTCCGATTTGCCGACAGCATTTTTGGAGGCGCCGGCGACGATCGGATTTTTTCTGGAGATGGAGATGACTTCGTGGAAGGTGGAATTGGAGACGATCTGATTCGCGGGGAATTGGGATTCAATGAAATCTATGGACAGGCTGGCAACGATGACATTCGTAGTGACGGTCCTTCGGTCCTGTCTGGAGGCGACGGCAACGACGAGATATTTGGTTCGAATTACGACGACGAAATCTCAGGTGGCCTCGGCGATGACCGCATACTGGGGCTTAGCGGTGACGATGTCATCACTGGAGGCGACGGCGATGACGAGTTGAATGGCTTCAGAGGAGACGATGTAATTCGAGGCGGACTCGGGAACGACATTATTCGTGGTGGCCGAGACAATGACACGCTGGCAGGTCAAGGTGGGGATGACATGCTTGACGGCCAACAAGACGTGGACTCAGCTGAGGATTTTGGCGAGTTGGGGCACCTCAATATTGAAATCGATCTGTTCTGAGTAATCGGAGCTCCTGCAGACACATGGACTGCGATCAGGCAACCCCTCTTTTGGCAACGGACGAAGTGCAAACATTGGTGTGGTTGCGTTTGCGGAGGTTTGAAAACGGTGGTCGTTACGGAATCTGAACCGTTTGGAGGCAGACACTACTCCAGAAACGTCACGGCGCCAGTATCAAGATCGTAGACACCGCCGACAATCATAATTCGTCCATTCTCTTCCATCTCTCTGAGAATGTCGCTCCGCTCGCGGATGAAGTCGATTGTCAGTCGCACGTTGTTTTGGCAAACAGCTTGCACGTATTCAGGATTCTTTGATGACTTGACACCTTTAAACTCGGCCGATTTTTCCAAAGCTGGTGCCAGGTTTGACAACATCGACGTGATGTTCCCCAACTTTGCGCCGTCGATTGCTGACTTCACCGCACCGCAATGTTCGTGACCAAGTACCAATACCAGTTTTGAACCAGCGACCTTACACGCGTATTCCATGCTGCCCAGAATATCGGTGTTGGCGAAATTGCCCGCGACCCTTGCGACAAAAACATCGCCCAGTCCGAGATCAAAAACATCTTCGACCGGCACGCGGCTGTCGACACAGCCAAGAATGATCGCTTTGGGGAACTGAGCCTTGGTGCTTTTTTGAATCTGAGCGGTATGATCCCGTTGCGTCAACGAATTGTCGACAAAGCGTTTGTTCCCGTCCTTTAATCGCTGCATCACATACTGGGGTGAGATCGAGGCTTGTCGCTCGGCCGTCATGACTTCGTCGCCCGCAAGCCCGGCGATTCCCGTGTTGTTGACTTCTGGTGATTCCTGTGTCGTTGGTTGCTTTGCCGAGTTTCCCGATTGGTCATTTTGACTGACGCTGTTTTGGCAACCACAGAAAATGAGCATCATAGCTCCAGAAACGATTGCAAATAGATTCGTGCGGGGCATAGTCAGGGTCGCGAGGGAAGGGTCCATGGTAGGCAGAAACGCCAACAGAATCCGATTCTAGTTGTTGTTGCTAGTGGCTCCAAGACGAGTCCACGCAGCTGGAGACCAGGCTTCAAATTCCAGAGGCGGCACTTGCTTTTGATGAGTCGCAGCTAACAACACTTGATTCGCTATCTCGCATTTTGCTCTGCCGCTTTTGATATCTTGTCGTATTTGGACCAGATTTCAAAGCATGAAACCACTCTCCATTCTTCGTTCGTGGCAGCTGTGACGTCTCTGCCAGATCTGAATTGGTCCCGCCGGTCTACAAGTGCGTATCAACTCTACCGACAACGGAGATGAATTTTCAACTCCTGCCACAAATGGCGAATGGGAATTGACAACCCGCTCATGGAATTCGGAATCATCTGGAACTGCCCTGATTGAAATCATAAACACTACATCGCAGTTTGGTGGAAACGATTTTGCATTAGACGAACTAAGCTTTAACTTAATCGCTGACGTGCTTCTCGGAGATGTGAATTTGGACGGAGCAGTGGACCTATTGGATGTCGCTCCGTTCATAGACTTAATTTCTAGTGGCGAGTTTCAATTTGAGGCTGACCTCAACGGTGACGGCTTTGTAAATTTGCTTGACGTGGCACCATTTGTTGACTTGCTCTCGGGATAAACACTACGTCGGAAAATCAAACGTTTCGTTCGGCTTGCTAAGTTCATTGGTGGAGTTGATCAAGGGCATCTACGGAATTGGCTACGACGCGTCGGCGTGAAACGCCGATGTGAACTAAAAACTGTCATCGAACGATGAATCCGATGCGACG
>CAZXLW010000009.1:0-17704 GCA_964641465.1 uncultured Pirellulaceae bacterium
TTTGTCACTGATCTGAAAGTGAAATATTTTCCAAAATTCATCCATTTGGGTGTCATGATTGCTAATCAAAAACGCACATATAAGATGAGATATTAGATTTTTGGAGACTGAATGAAACGTCAATCAAGATTACTGAATTGGAGAAGCCAATGCCGAACCTGAGATTTCTCGCAACATGTCTGATTTTATTCTCCTCAACTACCTTGTTGGCGTGCGCAATGCCATTTGAGGAATGCGACTCAGATAACCATGATGGAATGATACTCGCGAAATATGATCATAATGGCGACTTTTGTATTAACGTTCTCGACCTCGACATGATGGGGTATTACTACGTACCAGACGGTATCGTGTCCACTTTCTCCGAAGAAGCATGGCGCTATGACTTGGATGGAGATGGAGTGTTCACCATGGACGACATTGCGGATCAGGTAGCACACACGACCGATAACGCTTACGAACTTCCGGTTGGTCATGAATCTGAAAATCTTGTTTTAACCTTTGGCGATGCAAATGGCTCTTTAAAGGTCACGTTCGTTGCAACTCCGGCAAATGCCATCCCCGCTCACGCTAATCGCCTGATATCTGACTTGTCCATTGTCAAACGCAATTACCTAAGAGAAGTCAATGGTGAACATAAATGGACGTCGGGTGACTTTGACTTCGACGGATTTGTAAGCGTACAAGACTTTAACCTTGTGATCCAAAACATCACGAACGAATATGAGTGCCCGGTGATTGCTGGTCCCCTCGTCGACGACGAGGTAGGCACGGTGTTATCGGGCTACAACGGCAACGGCCCCTCATTTCTGATTGGAGACATGGATATTGATGGCAACATCGATAGCGATGATCTCGATCTTCTTTGCCAACACGTAGCCACTCGCGGTTACGAATTAAGAGGTGACCTGGACTTGGACCAGGGTGTCGATGAATTTGATAGTTACCTGATGCGATTGCAGCTAGGCTTGTTTGTCGTCCAGCACCCGGTGACCCAGGAAAATGGTGTTCGCGAAATCTTGCCCGGAGATGCGAATGTTGACGGCTTCGTCAACGCATTGGACCAAATGATCTTGATCGACCATCTTTTGCTGGACGACGCGACGTGGTCAGAAGGTGACTTTGATTGCAACGGAGCTGTTGACTTAGCGGACGTGGCTTTGTTGCTGGAATATATGTCACAAGACAGCTTTTCCACGCCGGCCGATTTTTCTCCTTCTTATTGATCCCTTTCAACTGGAAGAGATGTGGGCGTCTTTTAGTGTAAGAAACCCTTAAGGCAGTGTTTGAGTTAAAACTGGGGGTTTACCGATGGAAATTAAGAAATCCGGTTGGTCCATTTTTTGCGAGAGTTGGGTGTTTGGCCAAAAATTCTCACAGAATGTCATCCTGCCTTTGTCGGTGCTTCCCCTTTTGATCTGCCTCCTGCCTGGTTGTACCAACGAAAGTTTAAATCCAAACAACAGCGATTCACTTCATGACATTTCGATCATTAAAGAGGGGCCAATAAAGTTAGTTGCGAGACATTGCGATCGAAACCCCGATGGCTCTGTTTCGGAAATTCAACTAGTCTTCAGTCTTGCAGCTTAGGTCGCCTAAACCATTAAACCAAAGGGCCGGCAGACTTGATTGCGTCGCTGGCCTGGTCTGCGTATTCGCTGAAATTCTCATTGAATTTCGCAGCCAGTTTTTGGGCGGTATTGTCGTATGCGTCCTTGTCGCTCCACGTGTTGCGTGGATTCAAGATCTCACTTGGAACGCCTGGGCACGCGAGTGGGAATGATAGCCCGAACACTGGATCCGTTTGGAATTGTGGTCCCTTTAATGAACCTCCGTGAATGGCGTCAATAATCGCCCGGGTGTAGCCAAGCTTAATCCGATCCCCGACACCGTAGGCTCCGCCGCTCCAGCCAGTGTTAACCAGCCACGCGGATGAGCTGTGCTCAGTCATCTTCTCGGCCAGCAATTCCGCATACTTGGTCGGATGCCAAACCAGGAATGCTGCCCCAAAGCAGGCAGAGAACGTAGTTTCCGGATCGGTGACTCCCATTTCCGTTCCGGCAACTTTTGCCGTGTAGCCGCTGATGAAATGGTACATTGCCTGTTCCGCCGTCAATTTGCTGACCGGAGGAAGGACTCCGAACGCATCACAAGTCAGCAGGATTATGTTTTTTGGATGTGAACCAACACAAGGAATTTTTGCATTGTCGATGAATTCGATCGGATACGAGCAACGCGTATTTTGAGTGATCGAAACATCGTAGTAATCGACTTCGTGTGATTTTTGATCCTGAATCGTGTTCTCAAGGATTGAGCCATAACGAATAGCGTTGTAAATCTCGGGTTCCTTGTCAGCCGACAAGTTGATGCACTTGGCGTAGCAACCGCCTTCGATATTGAATACGCCGGTGTCCGTCCAGCAGTGCTCATCGTCTCCGATCAGGTTCCGGTTCTGGTCCGCTGACAAAGTGGTCTTACCAGTTCCCGACAAACCAAAAAACAGTGAAACGTCTTTCTTGGTTTGCCCTTCGTTGGCTGAGCAGTGCATGGACAGGATATCACGCTTGGGCATCAGGTAGTTCATGATCGTGAACACACCTTTTTTCATCTCGCCCGCGTATTCGGTCCCGAGAATAACCATTTCGCCTCGATCAAAATTCAATGCGACGCAAGTGTCCGTTTCGACTCCTTCAACGCTCTTGTCTGCCGATTGCTGACCAGCGTTGTAAATCACGTAGTCTGGCTCGCCGAATTCTTCCAGTTGTTTGGCGGTCGGTCGAATCAGCATGTTGTGCATGAAAAGAGCGTGGTAGGCACGTGAACAAACGATGCGCACTTTGATCTGAGTTCCGGGGTCCCAGCCAGCGAATGCGTCCAAGACGTACAAGTGGTCGGCTTCGTCCAGAAAATCAATCGCCCGTTGACGGACCTGGTCGTACGAATCATCGGTCAAGGCAACGTTGATATCGCCCCACCAGACGTCGTCATGGATCGACTTTTGATCGACGACTCGTTTGTCACCGGGGGAGCGACCAGTCTTGGTGCCACTTTTAGTCGCCAAGCCGCCGCTGCTGGTGATCATCGCTTCATCAAAGAGAACCGCCTCCTGATACAACCTGGCCGGCGCCGCATTGCGGAACACGCCTTCAGGAAATTTGCCACTGGAAATCGTCTCGATTCGGGAATTGGTTACGGAAGCCATATCGCACTATCAACTCAAAGTATTCTTGTGCAGCAATCTGCATGGAAACGCTTAAGGTACTATCGCCGCCGAGCAATGGTAAGGTGGATTGAAGCTTTTTTACCAACCTTTCCAGAGTTCGCGATGTGAATCATTCCCCCCGTAGCGGCAATCTGCAATTTTTTGATAATATCCAGTTCACTTTGCGAGATGATAAATGTCTTTAAGCCCCGGTCAAAAATTTCGAAACGCGTTGCAGGCGGAATCCCCGCTGCAGATCGTTGGCACGATTAACGCCTACTGCGCCCGGCAAGCCGAACAGGCCGGTTTTCGTGCGATCTACCTCTCGGGAGCTGGCGTTGCCAACGCGTCCTGGGGGCTGCCCGACTTAGGGATGACTTCTTTGGAGGACGTGCTGGCCGACGTTCGCCGGATTGTCTCGGCCAGTTCGCTCCCGTTATTGGTCGACGCTGATACCGGCTGGGGGCACGCTTTGTCGATCGGCAGAACCGTTCGTTCGTTCATTGCTGCCGGTGCCGCTGCGATGCATATCGAAGACCAGCAGGCGGCCAAGCGTTGTGGTCATCGGCCGAACAAGGCCATCGTGTCGACTGAAGAAATGGTTGACCGAGTGAAAGCCAGCGTCGATGCGCGGACGGACGAATCGTTCGTTGTCATGGCTCGAACCGACGCACTGGCAAGCGAAGGGCTCGACGCCGCCATCGAAAGATGCGCTCGCTATGTGGAGGCTGGGGCGGACATGATTTTTGCCGAAGCGATCACTGAGCCGGAGCAATACACGAAATTCACCAAGTCGATTGGAGTCCCTGTGCTGTCCAATATGACGGAGTTCGGAAAAAGTCCGTTGATGACAGTCGAAGAACTTCGAGCCGTCGGAGTAGAACTGGTGCTCTATCCTCTTTCGGCGTTCCGTGCGATGAGTGCTGCGGCTGAAAACATCTATGGCGAAATAAGAAATCAGGGGACGCAAGAAGAATTAACAGATACAATGCAAACTCGGGATCGTCTTTATGAAGTTCTCGACTATCACAAATACGAACAGGCACTCGATGCCCTTATCTCCAAGGATAAATAAATGACTAGTACTAGTGATACTGAGCCGAAAGGAAAGGCAAAGAAAACCGGTGGTTTGGCAGGCGTTGTTGCTGGAGAAACAGCGATCGCAACGGTTGGCAAAGAAGGCAAAGGGCTGAACTATCGCGGCTACTCGATCCATGACCTCGCCGAGCATGCAACGTTTGAAGAAGTAGCGTTTTTGTTGTTGTTTGGTCACCTGCCATTGCAAAAGGAACTCGACAGCTTCAAGTCGCGATTGCAGAGCAATCGTCAATTGCCTGACGCATTGTTGTCGACATTGCGTGATATTCCCAAAGACGCACATCCGATGGATGTCTTGCGAACCGGTTGTTCGATGTTGGGCGTTTTGGAGCCGGAAACGTCATTTGACGAACAGGTGGCCAAAACGGAAAGGCTGCTGGCCAGCTTCCCGTCGATGCTGCTCTACTGGTATCGCTATACGAAAGATGGAGTTGAGATCGACTTTGATTCCAACGAAGGCACGATCGCAGGGTATTTCCTGGAAAAGCTTCATGATGATCAGCCGAACGAAACACATCGCCGGGCGATGGATGTTTCATTGATTCTGTACGCCGAGCATGAGTTCAATGCTTCAACGTTCACGGCTCGCGTTTGTACCGCGACTCTATCGGATATCTACTCGGCCCTGACCGGTGCGATCGGGACTTTGCGAGGACCGTTGCATGGTGGAGCCAACGAAGCAGCGATGGAGTTGATCGAGCTGTACAACACGGCAGAAGAAGCCGAAGCCGGCATCATGGGAAAGCTGCAGGACAAGTCACTGATCATGGGCTTTGGGCATCGCGTGTACACGGTTTCTGATCCTCGCAGCGATATCATCAAAGGTTGGGCCCAGAAATTGGCAGAAGATACGGGCGACACAAAGCTCTATCCGGTTTCCGAAAAGATCGAAGAAGTGATGTGGCGTGAGAAGAAGTTGTTCCCGAACCTCGACTTCTACAGTGCGTCGGCTTATCACTTCCTGGGCGTTCCAACCGCAATGTTCACGCCGATTTTTGTCCTGTCGCGAGTCACCGGTTGGGCAGCCCATGTTTTTGAGCAACGGGCCAACAATCGTTTGATCCGCCCGGGTGCCGAATACATTGGACCCGATCAACAAGCGTGGGTTCCGATCGAGAAACGTGAAATTGTGTAAACAATTCTCGCTCGTTATTGATGACCAACTGAGAACAAGAAAAGGCCTCGTAAGAACGGGGCCTTTTTTCGTTGTATCGTTGTTCTCGTGAATCGCTATTCTTTGACGTGCGGGTTTCGACGGATTGACTGCAGGTACAGCCGTTCGACTTTGTCCCGAGCCCACTGGGTTTTTCTTAAGAACTTAAGGCTCGACTTAATCGTTGGATCGCTGGTGAAGCAGCGGATGTTGATGCGATCACCTAATTCCTGCCAGCCGTACTGCTCGACCAGATAGTCCAAAATGTCAGCTAGTTTCACTCCATGCAGCGGGTTGTTTGGTTGATCGCTGTCCGTTTTGTCCGGTTCTTCGTTGTTAACCATGTGTTGCTTATTTGTCCTGATGGCTGGAGCGTTTTGCCTGACGAAAACTTGGTGCTACGACTCGTCTACAGCGTTTACAACGACTCGGTTGCCGGCTACTTCCATGACCTCGATGTGTTGTCCTTTTTCGATCAGTCGACCATCACTGATAACATCAATCAACTGGCCGGCGATTTTTGCTTTCCCGGCTGGAACAAGATTGGTGATGGCGGAACCTCGTCGGCCTACCAGATGCCCCCAATCGACCATCGAGTCGCGATCTTTTGATCCTTCGAAACCATCGGAGTCGTTGGTTGGAGGTTCCAGCATCAAGTGTTTGAAGAACGGAGTTTTTGGCAACACGGTTCTGAGCACTAACATGCCGACAACCATCCCTCCAAACGCACCCGCCAACGCAAACATGGACTTTGGCAGTTGGTTGAACTCTTCGGACGTTGTCGGAATGATAAATGTCTGCGATGCCAATACGATCGAAACTACGACCATGACCAGACCGCCGATCCCAAACAGTCCAAATCCGGGCACCACAAACAGCTCGAGCATCAGAAAGACGATCCCGGCCAGGAACAACAGGATCTCCAGCCAGTCCGCATTCCCGCCCAGATGCTGGCTCCAGAAATACAGTATCAGGCACACGGTTCCCAGGAATCCTGGGACTCCCAATCCAGGTTGCGAAATCTCGTTGAACAACATGAACATTGCCAGGAACAGCAACCAGGGAGCGACGAACGGCGATGCCAGGAACAATGCGGCTTCATGCAGCCAGCGATCGACGCTGGTAGGCTTGAGTAGTTCCGGTTCTTCTTCTAATTGGTAAAACGACTTCAACTCGTCGAAACTCGAAACAACCTGTCGGGCGACTTGGCGCTGTTCAGCGGTCGCAGCGTCCATGGGCTCGATCGTTTCATGCGGGCCTTGCTGCAACCAGACATCTGCATCGGGCAAAGCGTCATGCTGCGATTCAGTAAACAGTCGTTCCTTGCCGGTTTTCTTGTTGCGATATCGAAAGACCTCCATCGTCGGATCGAGCATCGATTGGATCAAAGCAGGGTCGCGTCCCAGCGATTCAGCGATACCCGCAGCCGTCGTTTTCAGGTCTTCCAGCACATCGTCGCTGATGGCCGCTTCGAACTCGCCGCCCAGCTTGGCGTCGGAATGCAGGACAACGTGTTGGCAACTCATCGCGAGCATTGCCGCAGCTCCAACAGCTTCGTCGTCGACGTAGGCAACGGTGCGAATCTCCTCCGGATCGTACGCGGCCAGGCTACGAGCCATCAACAGGCACGCGTCGAGATCGCCACCCGTGCTATCGAAATCCAGCACTATCAAATTGGCTTCGCCGCTGGAAACTTTTGGTTGCATTGCCCGAGTGATCCATTGCAGCGCCGTCTCGTCGATGTAGTCCGGCAGTTCGATGCGGATTGCTTTCCAGGGCTTCCCCTGATTCATTTCGGCCTGCAACGAATCCTGGCTAATCCCAAGCTTCCGGGCCAGATCGACACGCGATGAGGCTTCGTGTCGCAACAGGCCAAGCTCAGCCATCTTTTTGCCAGAGAACTCCGCCAACACTCCTTTGGCTGACAACGTTTTCGTATCCAGCGTGGTTGTTTTGGCTTCCAGTGATTTCAATTCAGTCTGATCAGCGTAGATCACGCCGTCAGCAGTTTCCACGCGATACAGCTCTCGGTCTTTGTCTAACATTGCCATCGCGACAGGGACCGGAACCGGCAGCCGTTTGGAGACGACGTTCTCGTAGGCTTGGCGGACAAAATCGTCGATAGTTTCGTCGACACCAGCGTTGCCGATCGAAGCGTCCGGATGCATTGCCAGTTCGTCGGCGGCCAGTGCGACCAATACAGCATGGCCTGCTAATTGTGTTTTTTGCGAGGCTGGGTCTTCCGCAGTCGCGTTGCCAATCTTGGTGCCGGCGACATAAGCAATCGTCCGCACACGGCTCATCTTGGAACTGGCCAGCAATCGGGCCAGGTCGAAACAGGCACCCAAAGTGCTCCCCCGCCCATCCGCGCCGCGAGAAGTGTCAAATTCTAATACCACCACCGGCCGATCTTCTTTCCGTACTGCCTGCTTCGATTGGTCGGCGATTTGTTGTAACGCTTGTCGAACCGTGAGCGCAGAGCGGCCGTCGATTGGGAGTGGCACTTTGATCAATTGCCCAGCCACTGTTTTGGTCGTGTCCGATTCAGCCGCTTCGTTGTCCTGGCTGGCTGCGTGTAAATCAGCCGTCAATATTGCAAACGACAGCAACGAACAGATGATGGAAGCAAAAAATGCGGCAGCGTTTGTTTTTACCATGGATCTGTCTAGAAGTTTGTTTGCTGACAAGCCAAGGGTTCTTGGCCAGTCGAATTATATGAGTTGCCAACAGATTGGTGAAGTTCGGAACTGGAATTGCCTGCCTGGGAAAGCCTGCAACTAGTTCGACACCAATCCATCCGACACCAGCTCCTCAAGGGAACTTACATAGTCGGCGACAAGCCGATTCGCCTGTTGGTCTGTCAGTAACCGAGGGTCTGAGTGTAACGATATTCGGAACCGGCCGAGGTGTTTTTGTACTGAAAAATTAATCGGTGTGCGGTGGCGGATAGGCCCAAACAAATCAAACTCAACCAATCGCAGGTTCCCGACTTGGATTTGCTCCTCGCCATCTTCGCCCTTTGTGACTGGCAGTTTGAGATTGCGAAACGGTTGGGCGAGGTTGGCAAAGACTGCTGTGCCGCGGCACTTTCCATTGTTGGCTGCTCTTTTCAAAACGCCCGGCAGAACGGACATCCCGCGAATCGCAATCAGGAACAGCTTGCCCAATTCCCAGTCGCGAATGACATTGATTTCCCGGTCAAGCGATTTGTAGAAACCATCGCTTGCGAAATCAGCTGCGCGGCGATCGACCTGAACGACCGTTGTTGCGTTCGTCGCCGGCAATCGTCGGTCCGCGTAACCTCGAATGTTCATCGGCAGCAGGATTCGGATCCAATGCGACGTAGCCGTTTCGTTGCGAACTCGAATCGCTTCCAAAGTCTTCATCAGTTGCCCGCAAAACAATGTATTGGCAGCAACGCCCAGGCTGGCGGCCTTTTGTTTCAAGCGTTCGCTCAAGTCATGATCGAGCCATGTTCCGTGAAATTGTGGTTGCAAACCATCTTGCCATGGCGCTAAAGTCTCTGGACTCTTGACCAATTCACATGGTTTTCGAAATACAAATTTCGTTGCACCAAACAAGCCGAGCGGTTGTTTCCAAAGATGCTTTAGGTATTTCCAACGGGTAAGCCCGAGTCTCCCGCGACGAGCCAGCGAACCTGTATCGAGCTTGGGGACACGGGCGTCAAAATTGTTGTGCTCTTTCGCTTGATGGTAAAAACGAAGCAGATCCGTGACCCCCTGAATCGCTCCCAATCCATCGCAAACGGAATGCGACGTGCGAAACCAAATTTCTGTCAGCTCTCCTCGTTCTTGTGACCAGATATTCCAGTCACGCCCATAGTGAATCCGGTGCGATTCCGGATCCTGAGCTTCACTCTCCGATAAGTGCTTCCACTCGAACCGGTCGAATCGTTCAGTACTTTGACGCCAGATCAGTCCACGCGGAGATTCATCAATCAGAGCGGTGAACATTGGATGCCGGGCCATGATGTGCTGCACTGTTTGCGCAGCCAGTTCGACATCCAGTTGCCCACGAAACGCCAGCCGGCCGTAAATGTGATTGTTGAACGTCGGGTTGCTGTCGTGCAGGTGGAATTTCTCCATGCTGGTAAGTCGCATGGGAAAGATATCGCCAGATGGCTGGTCTTTGTTTCGCATGGCTACAGTCTAGCGGATTGCCCCGTCCGAACGAACTCGACTGCAAATTTGAACTGGATTTTCAACTGGGCCTGACGATCTTGTCGATGTAGGCATCAAGCAATTGTTGCGTATCCTGTTCCGAGAACTGGTTCGGATCGCATCGCATACAGATTTTCAGTTCGCGACGATAAGTGAAAATAGAAATCGTCACGCTCGTCCCCGGACGCAGCGGAGGAACGCCGGCTACGTCTTCCAGCAGCAAGTTACCGCAACGCAAGACTTGGCCTTCTTTCGGAAGTTGCGCGTAAAACTGTTTGGTCGGGTCACCGGTGTTGGACAAAATGGCGGTCGTCAAAGAACGTTTGTACTTGAGCGAAGCCTTCAGCGTTCGGGGGTAAAAGAACTGACCACCAGCGAGCATATGCATGAATTTGATTTTTTGCCGATTGTGTTTCAGCTCCAACAATTCGCCATTGAGTCCCTGTCGAAACCGCTCCATGTCTTTGAAATCACTCGGACCGCGACGCACGAGTGCGTGCGAGACAGCGTTGCAGGCCGACAATTCCTTGTCACCTGCTTCACGCAAATTCATCGGCAGCATGACGCAAACGTTTCTCCGCCATGGCCATCCCGGGAACTCGTGACTCCATTCGTACAACGTCACAAACAGCTTTTCGGCCAGCAAGTCGTTAACGATTTGACCTCGCTGTTGGGCTAGTAGCCGCAGCGATTTGTATTGCTCCTTGTCGAACGTATAAGACTTGATCGCCGGAAACGGGGTGCGAAAGCCTGCTGGCTTGGAAGTCGGCGAACGCAAAACGATGTTCTGTCGATAAAGGAACTGCAAAGCCACATCCCAGGTTCGCTGGTACTTGCCATTCGCAAGTCGGAACTGGTTGACGTCGTAGCTGACTTTCCCGCGACTGCGAAGTTTCTTCAGGTCGAGTTCTGGCCGTGGCTCGAGATACTCATCGTTGGTTTGACTGGCGTAGTCATACAGAACATCGCCCAGGTACTGGTACGAGCCGATCCCGTCACATGCACTGTGGTGAAACTGAGCGGTGACTATCGCCTGATGCTCGTCGTGCCGAACGAAGATTCGCAGCCCTATTTCTTCTCTCAGGTTGATGCGTTCGTACTTGCTGAATTCAATCGGAGCATTCAACGGACCCCAATCCATAACCGGAGCAGCATCCGCCGCATCGATCCAGCAATCTTTACCTTGCTTCGCCGGACCGATCATTGCCTGCAAGAGCGGGTGTCGGTGAAGTGCGGTCAGGACTGCGTTTTCGAATGCAGGGCGATCAATACAACCCGACAGTTCCAGTTGCACGACGAAGCTCATCGGATATTTGTCGCGATCATCGACAAACATGTAATGTTCGAACGGTGTGAGATGCAAAGGTAGCAGGCGAGTTTTTGAGTTCCGCTTGACGGCGATTGAAGCGCTAATGGTCGAGTCCTGAATGTTTCGGGGTTCCGCTGTATGGCTACAATGGGGGATAGAATTTTTCAGTCAGTTGGCAACAAGTGCAAGGTCAATCGCCGGTTTAGGGTCATTTGCAAATGGTCTGGCTTGAACCATAAAGGATTCGTAAGTGCCGTTGGACTGATTGTTGCGGTGATACTTGGTTTTCTTTTACGCAGATAGTGGAAGTTCTGCATTCAATTGTTTCTGATTGGTTTTTTGATTGAATTCCTTTTAATTGTTTTGGAAAGACGGATTTAGAGCCTGCCATATTCAGCAATATCACTCACACACTGCGGGGGCGATCACACGATGACCTGTGCTCAATGGCCTGTGCTAAGACTGTGAGGCTGGTGGCAAGCCTTGTATCGACGCCGAACTTGTTGACGTAAAATTAGTTTTGATGAACTCGAACGAATCCGCCACTAACGCGTTACAGCTGAATCAGCAGGCCCAGTTCTTGAAGGGCGTAGGCCCATTGCGCGCGGAGCTGTTGGAAAAGCTGGGGCTGCGAACTGCTGCAGACTTGCTCTTCTTTTTTCCGAGTCGCTACGAAGACTTTACCAGTCAGGCTTCCATAAACTCATTGCAAGTCGATCAAACCGCACAGGTGGTTGGTTTGGTGGACGACATCGACCAGACGAAGAAAGATCGACAACACATTCTATATGTGCTGCTCAAGCAGGGAGAAGGATCCGGGATCGAAGGCAGTGGCTTTTTGCGTGGCATCTGGTTCAACCAGGAGTACATGCTGAGTAAGTTTCGATTTGGACAAACGGTGAAGTTCAAAGGCAAGGTGACGGAAAGGGGAGGGCGGTTGCAGATGAACCATCCAGAAGTCACCTGGATAGACGACCAGGATGCGATCGACGATCAGGGAATGCATCCGGTGTATCGTTTGACCGATGGCATCAAGCAAATGCAAATGCGTCGGATCGTCGCAGACGTCGTCGCGAATTATACCGACCTGGTGACCGAAGCAATTCCCGATGCCTTACGTGAGGAACTACAGCTTTGCCGGATTGGTGATGCCATCCGCTGGATCCACGCACCGCGAAATGAGGAACAGCTTCAATCTGCTCGCAATCGCCTCGTGTTCCAGGAGTTACTTGTACTCCAGCTTGCTTTATCAATTCGCCGCTACAACATTCGCAACCGCGCCGTCGCACCGCAGCTTGAATTGACCGCCAAAATCCGCGCCCGAATGATGGGACGATTGCCATTTGAATTACGAGATTCGCAAATCGCCGCTTACGAACAAATCGCCGCTGACATGGGGCTGCCATACCCGATGAACCGATTGCTGCATGGCGAAGTCGGCAGCGGGAAGACGGTGGTCGCTGCCTGCGCGATGATGTTGGCTGTCGCAAACGGACACCAGGCGGCTTTGATGGCCCCCACGGAAATCCTCGCCAACCAGCACTTTCGAACGTTGTCACACTTGTTGTCGGGAAGCCGAGTCAATGTGACATTGATGACCGGTAGCATGGGAGCCAAGCAGCGGAGGGAAACGGCGGAATCAATCTCCAGTGGCGAAGCGGACCTGGTCGTGGGCACCACGGCAGTCATCGGAGCGAAAACCAGTTTCGCAAAACTGGGCCTGGTGGTAATCGACGAGCAGCATAAATTCGGTGTCCGCCAGCGAGCGTTGTTGAAACAGGCTGGGTTCGATCCGCACTACTTGGTGATGACGGCGACTCCGATTCCACGCACGATCACAATGACATTGTTTGGGGATCTCGACGTTTCGATTTTGGAATCGACACGTGCCGGAAACACGAAAACGTATCTGGGTTCAGAAGAACAGCGGGAAAAGTGGTGGGAGTTCGTCCGCAAGAAACTCAACGAAGGTCGACAGGGCTATGTCGTCGCTCCCTACGTTGAGACCAAAAAGGACTCGGCAATTCAAAGTGCGGAGGATCGTTACGAAGCCTTGGCCAACGGACCGTTGGAGGCGTTTCGATTAGGCGTGTTGCACGGCCGCCAGTCCGCTGAGGAGAAACTGGACACGATGCGAAAGTTCGCCAATGGCGATTTGCAGGTCCTGGTCGCGACTGGTGTGGTCGAAGTCGGCATCGACGTGCCCAACGCAACTGTCATGATGATTGAGTCGGCCGAAAGATTTGGCCTTTCTCAATTGCACCAACTCCGTGGTCGAGTCGGCCGCGGCAAGCATCCAGGCTTCGTGTGTGCATTCCCGACACCGGGTCGAGACCCGGAGATCGAGCGATTGCAAGCATTCGTCGACGTGGAAGATGGGTTCGAACTGGCTCGGATTGATTTGCAGATCCGTGGTCCCGGGAATTTGCTGAGCACGAAGCAAACTGGTTTTCCGCCACTGTTGATCGCCGATCTGGTGGAAGACGAAGAGGTCCTGGTGCGGACTCAATCCGTGGCTCGAGAAATTGTCGACAACGATCCGAATCTGGCTCAACCGCAACACGAAAGACTCCGGCAGCTGGTCAACGCCCGCTATTCAAAAGTGCTTGATTTAAGCGATGTGGGCTAACCGGGGCGGTACTTTCCAACAATGAACATGCAACACACGCCTCCGGAATCCATCGAGTTCAAATACAAGTGGCACGACGAGACCGGTTCGCTTACTGGATTCAAGCATGGACAAGGTTCGTTCGACGGATTGGTTTTGCGGGTCGGGAAGCTGGAAATTCCGATCAGCAATTTGGTTGGCTTTCAATCTTACGAAAACGTCTTCTTTCTTGGATTTCTGGACGACAAAGGCAGGGAGTTTTCAGTGAATATTGAGGTTTACGGTACGGACTTCAGTGAACTGCACGAGATAGTGAACGCAGCCCGCAGCCGCGCGATGGCGGAGGCCGAACGAACCAAGCTGATCAAATCAAAGAAACTGGATACGTACCGCGATTCCAATTGCCCGTTTTGCAAGTCGACGATTGTTCTGACCGGATTGCCCGAGACCGACCAAGTGTATTGTGATTTCTGCGATACGCTGTTTACCGTCGGTCACGATTTTGCGACTGAAATCGAAAAGCACTTTCGCATTTGCGTGAGGTGCGGCATGTATTCTCGACCGCGTGATTTTGCCGTTTTCTATTTCTATTTCCTGGTAGTCACTTTTGGGTTCCATCATCAATCGGAAAAGAGTTGTTCCGGTTGCATGCGCAAGAGTGCGTGGAAAATGGTGTTCGGAAATCTGTTTGGGCTGCTCGGTTTCCCATTCGCGTTGCTCCAGCTCTTCCGTTCTTATTCGACGAGTAAAATTTCCGGCAGCTTCGAAGGCTTGGATGCAGCGAATTTGATGGTGCGGCGTGGCAAGGTTGCTGAGGCTCTTGAAAAGTACGAACGGATCATGGAAAAAGTCCCCGACAGCGCTGGGTTGAAATTCAACATCGCGCACGGACTGATGCTCAAGATGGACTTTCCACACGCTCAACAAATGTTCGAACTGGCGCTGGATGATTGCTCCAACTACTGGCCCGCCGTTCGTGGGCTGCTCGCGAGCCTGGAACGGCAGGACAAACTGAAAGAAGCCGAAGCGGTCCGAAGGCTGTGGGGCGTGAAGCGAAACGTTCAATGATTTTCATTTTGTCGCAGATTGTTTTCGCTTCCCTGTTTGGCCTTTGTATCAAGTGGGTTGGTAACCGCGAGCGCAAAGACATCATTACGGTTGGGATGATTAACTACATCGTGGCCGCGATCGTGAGCTTGCCGGAGCTGGCAAATTTGCCGACTGATCAGATTGCTGTAGCCGGCGTTGCTACCGGCGCAACGATGGGAGTTGCCTATTTCATCGCCTATTTCTTTTGTGTCTACGCGACTAAATGGATTGGGGTCGCCAGCTCGACCGTCGTCAGCATCCTTTCGATTTGCGTGCCGATTTTTTTTGGAGTGTTCATCTGGCACGAAGATCCCAACCCGTTCCAATGGCTCGGCATCATATTGGCGCTGTTGTCGTTGTCGCTGATTGGGCGGAAGGGGGACGCGGTGAAACAGGGCACGGTGCCGGATAAGCCGTGGTTCACGCCTTGGGTAGTGTTCGGCTTTTTTGTGCTGTGCGGAGTCAGCCGGCTGGCCCAGGAATCTTTTAAGCACCTTTGCGACGAATCACAACGGCCAGTCTATTTGACGTCCGCATTCGCGATCGCGGCAATTCCGTCGATCGTCGTCTTGTTCTATCGTGGGAAGAAAATTTCCTGGAACGAATTGTGGATGGGTGTCGGTTTGGGGCTGACGAATATCTTGCAGACGCATTTCATCTTGAAAGCTCTTCAGCGATTTGACGGGTTCATTGTCTTTCCAATCACCAGTGCCGGCAGCCTGATGTTTGTGACTTTGGTGCGACCCGATTCCTGGGCGAAAAGCTGGGACGTTCAACTTACATTGGAATTGCCATCGCCTGCTTGGCGCTGGTGCTGCTCAACTGGATACCGGAATCATAATGGAAATATTTCATAACATTGTGGGGTTTGCTGGCTCTGCGCTGATCATTCTCGCGTACTTGTTGCTGCAAACGGGCAAATTATCCAATGAGCAACCGGTGTATTCGATTATGAATCTGGTCGGTGCTGCCAGCGTGATTTTTTCGCTTTGTTTCGAGTTCAACTTGTCCGCATTCATTCTCGAAGCATTCTGGGTCGTCATCAGTATCGTCGGGCTCGCGCGGGTCTGGAATCGCAACAAGACCACGGGACCGTAGCTGGCTGGTTGGGGCGGACGCTGGCTCTCGCCTTTTTGCACAGGTGGGAAACTGCTAGATTGCCGGAGCGAATCTGCCATGAGCGAAATTGGAATTGAATGACAGCCGTACTCGGAATTAAATGCGGACCTCAACACGACACGGGCGCCGCCGTAGTCTTTGAAGATGCCGGTCAGTTAAAATGTATCGCGCTGAGCGAAGAACGATTGACTCGCAAGAAACAGAGCCGGAGCTTTCCGGAGCTTTCGATTCAGGCCTGCCTCGATGCCGCAAATCTGAAACTGAGCGAAGTCGATTTGGTTTGTCTGGACAAGCTTGGTCGGCACACGATGACGGAATCTCATCTGCCGATTGGCCAAGTCCCCGAAGAAGCCTGGAAGGCACCTGAGTCGGAATTCTTTCAACGGGCGGCGCCGGTGCCGGTGGTGGTCGTCAATCATCATGCTGCTCATGCGGCCACCGCGTTTTGTGTGCACCAGATGCCGGAAGCGGCTTGCTTGATTGTGGATGGAGCAGGGTCGGATTACCCGCTCGATGAGTCGCCCCATCGCTTGATCTCGATGGGAGCTCTGGATGAAGAAGGCGAAGTCAAACTGAACTACTATGACCGTCGTGCGGAAACGCAGAGTATCTTTCATGCAGTTCGAGCAAGCGATGGTGCGATTCGATTGCAACGCAAAGCGACCAGCACTCGGAGCGGGATTGGGCATTTTTATTCCTTCTTCAGTCGCCATTGTCTTGGCTTTGGGCATCTGCAGGAGGGGAAAGCGATGGGGCTGGCTGCGTGGGGTGACCCGCAAGTCGCCGCCAAATTCCCGCAGATCCCTGCAGAGGTTTTCACTGGAGTCGACACGCTGGTCCTCGATCATCTGATGGCGATTGAGCATTCGTATCGAAAACGCGTTTCCGATCCGCCAACCGACGAGCACTTTGCTGCCCGTGCGTTTTGGATGCAGGAAGTTCTGAATCAGGCGATTGCGCATTTGTCGAAGTCGGCCATCGAGATGACCGGATCGCGAAACTTGTGCGTGGCTGGCGGAGTCGCGCTCAATGTCGTTGCCAATCGTTTGGTTCGAAACCGTTTGATGGGCGCTGGGAGTATCGACGACATGTTTGTGCAGCCCGCTTCCAGTGACGCCGGCATTCCGTTGGGAGCCGCTTTGTATGGCTACTACGTGATGCTCGGAGAAAAGCTGCCGTTTCAAAAGAACATTGTGTATCTCGGGCCAGAGCCGAACCAGTCAGCGGCGGAGGAGCTGATCGTGTCGCAGGGCGGTCGCATTTCGGACAACCTGATTTCGGAGGTTGCCGATCTGTTGCTCGGTGAGAAGATCGTCGGATGGTGGCAAGGTCGATCGGAGTACGGCCCGCGAGCTCTCGGCGCTCGTTCGATATTGTGTTGGCCGCATCCACCAGGGATGAAGGATCATTTGAACTTGCGGGTGAAACACCGAGAAGCATTTCGGCCGTTTGCTCCGATCGTTCGTGAAGAATCGGCGTCGCGAATTTTCGATGCCGACTTTCCGGTGCCTTATATGCTGTTCAATACTCAGATTCGCCCCGAGTATTCTGACAAGATCCCGGCAGTTGCGCATGTCGATGGGTCGGGTCGGTTGCAAACGGTGTCTCGGGATCGGGTCGCACGACTCTACGATTTGCTAGGCGAAGTTGAAAACCGAGACGGGGTCGGGGTTCTCTTGAACACCAGTTTCAATGACGCTGGCGAACCAATTGTGGAATCGGCCGAAGACGCCATCAGCTGCTTCCGCCGAACAGGCCTCGATGCCGTCGTCTGCGGAAACGCGATCCTGCTCAAAGATTAATTAATTAATGCGCCCACAGACAGTTCGTCCGCTCGTCCTGTCATGGCATAAGTTTGTTATCGACTAATTGTCGTTTGTTTAGAATTGCCTCGGCAATTTGCACGGATACGTGCTTGTAACGAATTACATACCGATTCGGAAAG
>CAZXLW010000009.1:17804-39940 GCA_964641465.1 uncultured Pirellulaceae bacterium
CTCGGCAATTTGCACGGATACGTGCTTGTAACGAATTACATACCGATTCGGAAAGCATATTTCAATTGCAATGTATACGATTTGCATTTCAGTTTTTTGCCTTGATAATGCAGCTTCGAACTCGATCCAGTATCAAACAAACGATTTGAATATGAAACGAAACTATATTGCGTTTTTTGCACTGACCTTTGTGCTTGTTTTTTCAGGCCACTCAAATGCGGATGTCAGCTTGGCTTCTCCGTTTGGTGACAATATGGTCCTGCAGCGCGGTGTTGAGGTGCCAATCTGGGGCTGGACCGATCCGGGCGACGAAGTCCACGTCATCGTGAAGGGGCAGCATCTGAAAACCAAGGGGGATGAGAACGGAAGCTGGATGGTCCGTCTTGAGCCGATGCAGGTAGGCGAACCGTTTGCGATTCGGGTCGTTGGTTCGCACAACGAAATCAACTTGACCAACGTTGTGGTTGGCGAAGTTTGGATCTGCAGCGGGCAATCGAATATGGAGTGGACGGTGGCTCGATCAGCGGACCCGGAGTCGGAAATTACAGCCGGTGATTTTCCCGACATCCGACACATCAAAATGAACCACACCATTAAAATGGCACCGCAATTGAATTGCCCAAACACCGGTTGGAAAGTTTGTTCTCCGGAGACTGTCGGCGATTTCACTGCCGTTGGTTATTACTTTGGTCGCAAGTTGCATCGCGATTTGAAAGTGCCGATTGGTTTGATCAATACGAGTTGGGGCGGAACAATTGTCGAAGCATGGACCAGTGGCGATTCGTTGAAGTCGCATCCCGACTTTACCGAACGTATCGCAAGCATTGTGAAGGAAGAATCCAATCTTGAGCAGGCAGCCAAAGAGTTCGAGGCAGAGTTGAAAGTGTGGCAGGAGAAACGCAATGAAGCTGTCGAAGCTTCCCGGGAGTCCGCGGGCCCAATTGATGACTCGAGCTGGAAGCAGCTCAATGCTCCCGGTGTGTGGGAACGGCAGGGCTTCCGACGTTTCGATGGAGTAGCGTGGTATCGCAAGTCGATCGACATCCCGGAAGCGTGGGTTGGGAAAGAACTGAGCCTGTCGCTGGCAAAGATTGATGACAATGACCGAACCTATGTGAACGGAAAGCTGGTGGGCGAGACAGAAGGCTGGACCAAGGCTCGGAAATACGAAATTCCGGCGGCCGTCAATGACTCTGCAAAGATGACGATTGCCGTTCAGGTAATCGATGAACAAGGCAACGGTGGAATCCACGGGGAACCGGAAGAAATGTCGGTTGCCCACGCGGATCAGAAACCAATCTCGTTGGCGGGGAAGTGGAGATTCGCAACGGTTGATGCGCTGAACGATCTGCCGCCGCAACCGAAACGGCCTGGGTTTCATAGGCCCAACAATCCGACCGCACTGTACAACGGAATGGTGCACCCCTTGATTCCGTTCGCCTTCAAGGGAGCCATTTGGTACCAAGGCGAATCGAATGCCGGGCGTGCATATCAATATCGAACTCTGTTCCCGTTGTTGATCAAGGATTGGCGTGGGAAGTGGGGTAGTGAGTTTCCTTTCTATTGGGTTCAGTTGGCGAACTTTCAGGCGGTAAAGAATGAACCTGCGCCAAGCAATTGGGCGGAGCTAAGAGAGGCACAGTCGAGAACACTTAGCCTGCCAAATACGGGTGAGGCAGTGATCATCGACATCGGCGATGCACGTAATATTCATCCGAAAAATAAACAGGACGTCGGCAAACGGTTGGCCTTACTCGCGCTCAATCATGATTACAACGTTGACGTCCATTATTCGGGGCCAAGGTATCGCGAGATGAAAGTAGAAGGCGACAAGGTTCGCCTCCAGTTTGATTTTGCGGATGGCCTCGTGTCTACCGATGGTGAAGAACTCAAGCGGTTCGAGATTGCCGGTGAAGATCAGAAGTTCGTTTGGGCGGACGCAACCATTGACGGAGATACAGTCGTGGTGAGTTCTGCTGAAATTGCTCAGCCCGTTGCCGTAAGATACGCCTGGGCCCATAACCCGGAAGGATGCAATCTTACCAACAGCAGTGGCCTGCCCGCGTCACCATTTCGAACCGATGATTGGCCAGGAGTGACGATCGACAAAAAGTAGTTGGAACGGTCGGATGCCCGTTGCGTTGGTCGTCGAGGGTGCAACCAATCAGCTGCTTGCTGGGAGGTGGGCCTCCATCTTCCGAACTAAACGAATTAAATAGCCTGTTCGTAGACCGACATCAAACTGGCGGCATCAACTTTGCGCGGATTGAAATTCCCGGTCCATTGTTTCTCGGCGGCGGCCGCAAGTTCGGATAACTTTTCTTTCTCCACACCGATGGCGGTGAGTTTCGTTTCCATGCCTGCTCTGGCTACTGACTGGGTCAACCATTGGGCCAAATGCTCAGCATTTCCGCCATGGTTTCCCGCGGGTTCTGGCGTCATGTTTGCCGCCGCAAGTAACTCACCATAATTCGCATCGAATTCAACTCCATTGAATCGAACGACATGCGGGAGCATCAAGCCAACCGCTTGCCCGTGAGCGGTTCCGTATTCGGCGGTGATTGGGTTGGCGAGGGCGTGCGCTGCGCCGAGCATTGAGTTTTCGATTGCCCAGCCAGCGTAGGCGGCTCCCAATTGCATCCCGGCCCTGGCTGCAAGATCGTCTGGTTTTTCAAACACGGTGGCGAAGTTCTCTGCGAGCAGCCGAAACGATTCGCGGCTGAACAGCGCCGACACATCATTTCGTTTTGTGGTGACATAAGTTTCGACGGCGTGCGAAAGGGCGTCGACGGCGGTTAGTGCCGAGACCATTGGCGGCTGCGTCAGCGTCAAACACGGATCGAGGATTGCGACCTTGCAGCTGGCTTTCTTGTCACCGCAAGCCATTTTGACGTGAGTGTCTGGATCAGAGATCAACGCGAATGATTGCATCTCGCTGCCGGTTCCCGCAGTCGTTGGGACTGCGATCATTGGCAGCATCTCGTTAAGTGCTTTGCCGACTCCCCAATAATCGTGCATCGTGCCACCGCACGAGTAAACGAAATTGACTCCTTTGGCGCAGTCCATGCTGCTGCCGCCACCGAGCCCGATCAACAACTCCGGCTCGAACCGCTTTGCCATCGCCAACCCCGTGTCGACTTCGCGAGTCGTCGGATTCTCACACGCGCCATCGAACACCACCGTTTCAATGTTGGCTGCGGTCAGTGAAGCGAGCCCGCGTTCGACATGTCCGGCGGCAACGATGCCAGGATCGGTAACGAGCATCGCCCGACGCGTGCCCAGCTCACCAGCCAGCGCGCCGAGTTGGTCGATTGCATTTTCCCCGAATACTACTCGGGTGCGTGGTTGAAAGTCGAACGGAGTCATCATTCGCAGTAGATACCTAACTTGTTATACGCTTATTATGCGTTCACTGTTGCCAGTTTTTCAGCCGGCACCTGATAGGCCCGCGAACGATACAGGAATTCCGTCAGGTTGCCTTCGTGAGGCTGCAGCCAATTTAGTCGATTGGTCGGAATCGGCCCGATGTTCAGACGATCAATATTGATTGCGTCGGTCAAAGCAGCGATCCAGCTTTCGTCTTCTGTAATCGCAGTGCCGACCAATGTTGGGCCTGCTTGTTTGATAATTTGCTCCTGCGGACACTCGACCACCGATACAAATGGGAACATATATTCTTTCGAGGCGACTCCGCACTCCGGGTTTTCGGCATGGACAACCATCGGTCGCAGGAAGCTGTAACGATCATGTTCAACCAGTCGTTCGCCGAAAGCAGCCGTGCAATCGGTCACGCCTGATTCTTTCAAATCGGTTTTGATCATCCCATCAACGGCGGCTCCAACTCCCGGTGTCGTGAACGCGGCGAGTCCCGCTTCCGGGTCGTCGTGCGCGAGAGGTTCGATCGGTCCGAGCTTTTCCGCCAGCGCCTGAGCAATCTCTTTGGTGTGACGTGAGGCCCAGATCCCGCTGCAGTTGATACAGCTTCGCCCACCATTGATGTAAACACTTTCGACCATCATGTCGAGGAACTCTTCCCAGCGATCGACCATGTCGTCACCGAGAAAAATTTTCGAGAAGCCGGGTCCGTGTACTTGGACGTTCGGGTTGCCGGAATACTGGTTGACGGTTTTCTCGCTCCCAAAGATCATGCTCCGTCGACAAGATGTCATGATCGATTGACCAACGTCATGACCGCCTGGGTACAGCGATACGGCTTCTTTCGGGATGCCGGCTTCTGCGAACGCTGACGCGACTCGGTAAGCCGTCCATGGTTCAGACGAGCCTGGCTTGAGTACCAATCCCATTTGCAGAACAACGACCGGCAGCCATAACGTGTGAACGCCTGGACTGTTGGATGGCAACACTGCGCCCAGCACTGGCGATTGTGCCTGGTAGCTGACAACCACTCCCCGTGATTCGACTCCGTAGCCGCGCGTGTAGATGTCTAACGGGAGGCCTCGCGTCAGGCAGTCAAGGATTTCTCGCATATTGCGGAGCACGAAGCAGTTCTTTTGCAGATTCGAGCGACACATGTTTTCCGGCAAGCCAGTTGAGGCCGATTGTTGTTTTACAAAATCGTCCGGCGTCTGGGTTCCGTTTCCAAGCGGCAACGTTTCGTGTTCAAACAGATCAGCCGCTCGTGCCACTTTCTCGATCAACTCATCGCAGGAAAATTGCTTTAACGCATCACGAGCCGCCTGAGCCTTCCGCATGTCGCGAGCTACCAAACCGCCGTTGGCTTGACTGACCGAAGCGATCGGTTCTCCAGTCGCGAAATGTTCGATGTTTGCTTTCTCAAGAGACTCGTAGTCCTTGCCCCAGCGAATTACGGGAATATCAATCATTGCTTTCGTTTCTTTTGGGTTGCTAGGTTTACTTTGTGCCGGCGGCAGAATCTTCACCGTCAGTTTTTGCTTCCGGTTTCTTGCCGACGAGTGGAGTCAGGTTTTCGCGAATCCAGATGTTTCGGTAGCGAACCGGGTTCTTGTGGTGTTGAATGCGCAACGGCAGTTTTTCCGGATGGGGCTCGTAGTGAGCAGGTTCATGCCAGAACGTTCCGCCTTGAAGTTCCAAGTGATTGTGAATCAACACGCCGTTGTGTAATACCGTAACGTAGGCCTTGCTCTTAACGCTTCCATCTTCATTGAATCGAGGAGCTTTGAAAATGATATCGTATGTTTGCCATTCGCCAGGACCACGACAAGCGTTCACGGTCGGTGGCTGTTGTTTGTAAATCGCGCCGCATTGCCCATCGAAGTACGTTTTGCTCTCGTATGAGTCGAGCACTTGAACTTCATACTTACCCATCAAGTACACGCCGCTGTTGCCGCGGCCTTGCCCTCTGCCTTTGACGACCTCCGGGGTCGCAAACTCGACGTGCAATTGGCAATCGCCGAAAGATTGTTTCGTCGTCACGCTTGTTTTGGCTACTTCAGCGTACCCATCTTTGACGATCCATTTTTCACCGTTTTCGAAATTCGACATGTCTGTGCCATCGAATAATACGATCGCGTCCGATGGAGCCTTGGTGGAATCTCCGGGCGTCACAACCGGAGGTTCCGGCCAGACGATTCCGCTTTTGTATTCCTGGCCGATAAGTGCAGGGATGAAGATCTGCAAGGCAAATAAAACGGCAGCAATATGTTTGACTAATCGGTGTTTCATAGTTGAGCTCCAGGGCTTCGATCACAGCAGCGGGGCAGTTCGGCGCGCGAAATGCAGTCGGCAAGCCAAATTCCAAGCGTCGTAGTATATCAGACGAATCGAAAGCGCGAACGACTTGTGAAGCTGCTAACGACGGAAACTGTGACGGGCCGGAGAGGGACGAATTGTCGAGACAGGGCCAGCCAAACTAACCAGCCAAGCCATTCCATTCATTTGATGGTTGATCGCCTTGTGTCCGGTGCTCGCCCTGACAAGACGAGCTTGTTGGTCGATTGAGGTTCCATGAAAGGTGCCAGAAATTGTCGACCAGAGTCAGCAATGTGCTGTCAACGGCGGCGATATTGATTGGATCGGAGGTGGTTCGTTCCGTTGTTGCGCTGGCCCGCATTGTTTGGAAGACGTTGCCCATTCGGGTACGTAGGCCGGTTGGTGTTCGTTCGACGCACTTGCCGATTTTGCATTTTGTTGGTTCGCATAGTGTGGGCTCGGGCCGAGCGAACTTCGGCCTCCAGTTGCGAAGCCCTGGCCGACTTGTGCTCTGGACTGTCGTTGCTTGCCAATGCGTTTTGAACATCGTCAGGCAGGAAATCGCGAGTCTTGTCGTACCACTTCAGCCGGATTGCTTCCGCGATCGACAATCGAAGCTTGTCACGATTCTCGTCGATTTCTTTATTCAGTTTGGTGACTAGCTTGCGTTCCTTTTCCTGGATCCGGTTTTCAAGTTCCTTACGGGTATGCCGGCTGACTTGCTGAGCCAGTTCTCCACCGACTTTGCTGATCCGGTTCAGTTTGAATTGATCGACTACGATTCGGGCATCTTTCACTTCAGGTGAAAAGATCAGGTCAGGTGGGAAGTTGGAGATATCCATGCCGACGCCCAGCTCGCAGCTGACAACCAGTCTGACTTTGGCTGTGCCTTTCGCGCTAACGCTGTACATCTGCACGCCCTTGACCCATTTGGACTGTCGAGCATCCAGCTTAAGAGCGGCTGAGAATCCGACATCGAATGCCGTTTTCCCGTCCTTCGTTTTTGAAACTTGTCCCAGTTGAACGGCAAATTGGTGGTTTGGATCAATGAGCTCGGCAGCGTATTTTTGCCACGTGCCGTGATTCACCATTTTGTAACGGCGTTTTGTTTCCAGACGACTGTCATCTGAATCGCGGCGGAAATTGATGCCGGCCCAGCGTTTGGTTTGCTTGCCCCACTTTTTGTCGTTGGCGTACTCATGCGGCATGTGCTTGAGGATCAATGAAGTGAACCAGCGATTGAGCTCATCGGATACCGGAGCGATCGTTGGCTCCTGCGGAACCGCGCTTGCTTGACCCTGTTGGCCATCGTCGATCACTACTAGCTGGCCTGGCGAATTCTCCAGCACGGAGTATTCCGTCTGGCCTTGCTCGTTGGTGCCAACGACTCGAGGTCCGCTGGCTGGAGTAACGGCAATCGAATTCGTTTCGAACTCTGGTAAGCTGAAATCTTCCGATTGATCGTCAACTACTGGAATCGCAGCTGGCGGGTTCAAATTTGCCTGTGCGGACGCCCATGCGGGGACGAGGAAGAAAGCCAACAGAATGTAAGCGTGGATATTCATGCACTTCTCGGCGCGGACATGTGTGATTGTGTACTATTCGGAATAATGCGACCCTGTGAAGCAATTGAAGTTGCAACGTCCGCATTTTCAAGCAGTAAGCATGCAGAGAATATTCAAAAAGTGAGTATTGGTATGGGCCAATCGAGGGGGCTGCCCAATTGAAAGGAATGATAGCACGTCTGGTAGCACTAGTGCTTGCAGTCTCCGTCGCTGGTGGCTGCCACTATTTCTATGATCGATTCGGAGAGCAGAAACGGATCCCCAGCCCGATCGAGGAGCAGTTCCCGTTCGAAGTGGAAGGGCAGATCTACCGTGTTTGGCGGGGCAATGAGCTGCAAATCAAGCATGGCGAACATACGACGTACCTGATCCTGCAAGGCGTGAACAATCCGGACATGGAAGAACCGGTCGAGCAGCAATCTATTGCAGCGGTTTACGAGCTGCTTGATGCAACGGTTGTTGAAGCGACGGTCCATGCCACCGATTCCAAACGGCGCTGTGTCGCTCAGGTTCGTTGCGGCGAGCATGATATTAACCTTGAAATGATCCAGAACGGTTGGGCTCAGTGGGACGGGACCGAGTTTGAACGCGCGGACGATTTCAAACAAGCCGAGGCCAAAGCAAAAGCGGAAAAGCTTGGCATGTGGGGCATCGACTAGCTTGTGATTGTCGCCTGCCTGGTTCCGCAGTTTCAATTTTCGAGGTTCTCTTTGTTTTCCATCCGCAAGACGATCGGTTGCGGTAGCTGTGTTTCGTCAGGAGTCAGCAGAGTGCCGATCGCGCTGCGATGAATTAATTGCAGGACTTGTTCGAGGGTTCCCCATGTTTCGGTTGCCATTTTTCGAAACGTAAATCCGCCGGCGCGGAAGACGGAACCATGTTCTTTCCAGACGACAAGAATGGTGCCTGCCATCAGTATTCGTTGTAGTTGCGCGAAAAACCAGCGGCGAAACGGAGACCAGTTCCGCCGCTGTTTGGCCAACGTTCCGGCCTGAAATACAAGATGATGGGCCTCGTCGATCAGGATCTGCTCACAGATCGTCAGCAAGATACGTGAGGAAGTCGCACGGCCAAGAGCGCGGTAGTAAACGGAGGCGATAATCTCGGCGGTCAACAAGACGGAGATGCAAACGTTGAGACCCGCGATCTTGCGGATGAAGCGAAAGGTTGAGTCCGTCCACTCCTTTTGCAGTTTGGGGATCGCGTGCTGATCCATGAACCGGCCGAGTACGTCCGAATGCCGGTTTTCTTCTTTGATGAACATGTCCAAGGCCACCAGGTACTCGTGGTCCCCGGTTTCACGGGCGTACTGCTCACCCGCGCGGCGGAACGAATTGCCTTCAGAGTTTTCACCCAGTTGAAAGGTGGCGATAGAACGCCCGATCATTTTTCGCTCACCCGCCGTTGTCTGGTCCTCCGGAGACCATTCAATGTGATCCATGTGTGGCAGGTTGTTTTTGAAATGGTCAGACCACAATTGCGAATGGACAATGTAGTCATTGGTCGTTTTCTTGATCATCGCGAGTCCTCCAGGGGTATGCTTTGCAATGCAGAGTATTCTGGGTGTTTGGCTTTGTATTGCAAAGTTTATCCAGGAATTTGGAAGATTTTGAAATTTGTTGAATGGCTCGGCACGAGCCACCACCTCCTGCCTCCAACTCCCGTAAACGCAATTTTGCTTTTGAATCGCCATCTTGCCGAATGGGAGTGTTGACCAATCAGTTGGGGCGAGATACAAGAAGTTAACCTATACACAACCAGGAGGTTGCCATGCTTGAAGACGTCTTCACTCCCTATCGTTTTAATAATGAATATCTCGTGTCACAATTGGACACGATTGACGCTGACCAGGCTGATCACATCCCGCATGAAGGTGTGAAACCACCGCGTTGGATTACTGGTCATATCTGTTTCACCATGGCCATGGCTGGGCGAATCCTCGGGGAGCGAGTTTGCCCAGGTTTTGAACCCGCGTGGGCTCGCTATTATTCCCCCGGTACTGACTCGACCGCCGTCCATGACGACGCGCCGGATTTGGTGACATTGCGAGACGCCATTGTTGGATCTGAAGAAAAAATGATCGACTTGTTGTCCAATGCCAAACTCGAGGATTATCAGGAATCGCATGGCATCGAATTGCTGAATAGCACTCCGTACAAAACCAAGGCGCATATAATCGCTCATTTGCTGACAACCCACTACTGTTTCCACTTGGGCGAATTGGCGATCTGGCGACGCACGATGGGAATTCCACCGCTGTTCTAAGATCTTTTCAGCGGTGATTGTCACCAGGCAGCCAGGTAGCAAGCGCAACGTTCTGCGGTTGAGACACATTCCGCAAGATATATTTCGCAAGACGGTACACAACGTAGAAGACACTGAAACCATTGAGGTCCTGATGATCGTAAAGCTTTGGCGAATTGCGTTAACACCACTCATGCAGTTCGGACTTTTCTCGGCCGTCTTTATTCTCGCTGCGGGACTAGCGCATGCCGAGGTAACAGTCACGACGGAATTACCCGCCGAGGTGAATGCGCAGTTGGAACTGGCGGGTGAAAACCGAGCTGAACTAGAGCGAGCAATCGCGGAGGTGCCTGCGGCGCAGGCTAGTTCGCTGTACTTCTTGATATCCAACATGCAGTCTCGTGATCTGCAGTCGTTATCCGCTGACATGCTCTTGGACAATGTGCGGTTGGCACATCAAGCGCGGAAGGAATCAAAGTGGCAGATCTCCGATGAGTTGTTTTTGAACGATGTGCTGCCCTATGCAAACGTCGACGAGACCCGTGAAAACTGGCGCCCTGAGATGCACGCTCGAGCCGCGAAAATTGTCGAGGGCTGTACGACTCCGGGCGAAGCCGCCCAACGTTTGAATCAGAAGCTGTTTAAGGAAATCAAAGTCAAGTATTCGACGAAACGCAAGAAGGCCAACCAGAGTCCTAGTGAGAGTATTGAGCAAGGGTTGGCTTCCTGCACAGGCTTGTCGATTCTATTGGTGGACGCTTGCCGCAGTGTTAACGTGCCAGCAAGATTGGTTGGCGTGCCGAGTTGGACGACTAAGCGTGGCAACCATACCTGGGTCGAAATCTGGGATGACGGAGCGTGGCATTTTACCGGCGCTGCAGAGTACAACGCCGACGGCTTGAATCGTGGTTGGTTCGTACGTGATGCGAGCAAAGCCAACAAAGAATCACGGCGACATTCGATCTACGCGCTGAGTTTCAAAAAGACCGACACGTTGTTTCCGATCACCTGGTCGCGGAACAGTCCCAAGAGTTATGCTGTCAATGTGACGGACAGGTATACCCAGGACTCCAGTCAGGACGCGTCCGATGAAATTCAATTGATGGTTCTGGTGAAGAATAAGGCGAGTCAGGAACGCGTCGTCGTATCGGTGAAGGTCCAAGCCGTAGATGACGCCAAAGTTTTGCACGAAGGTCTTTCGCGCGGCGAGACTGCAGATACGAACGATATTTTGACGTTCAAGCTCCGACGCCAGAGCAAGTATCGTTTGGTGATTCCGGGAGTGGCGGACGATCTCGTCGTGGAAACCAAAGACGCGGCTCAACAGACGGTCAATGTCGAAGTCGCATTGGACGTACCTGCCGGGGCGAATGAAGCTGAACCCACTGAGAAAGAGATGCCGAATCGATCCAAGGACGAATGAAGTCGCGGCTGAGTTGCTCAAAATCTACATGAAACGCATCTGAAGACTCTGAATCGCGCTCTTGGATAGATGCTTCTGTGCAGAAAGACAGGCATGGATTGCACTTCCTGAACCCAGTGTTCGGTTAGACGGATAGATCTTGGAACTCGCAAGACTTGGGCATGTGCGAGCCCTATAATGTTTGCTGCCTATTCTGCCAACCTATCTTGGAACTTCCTATGAAACGCCCTGTTCTTTTAACACTACTTGTCTTCGCCTGCATTGCGTTCTTGCCTAACGCCACTGAAGCTCAGGACCGTCGCGAACGTCGCCGGCAACTGGTCGAAGACCTCCTTCGTACTCTTGTCGAATCTGGGCAGGAGTCGCATGAAGCACGCGACCATCGGCAGTATGGTCCAAAATCTGTTGAGCTGGTTGTGCCGCAAAACAAGGTCAAGGTGACGCCGCAAATGGTAGAGCTCCGCAGGCATGTTGGGAGTCTGCAATCGGAAGCCGACCTTTTGATCACCAGTTTGCGAGGGCAGGGTGGTTCGGTTCCTCAACTCCGTCCGCTGCTGGCAGACGCAATTCACATTCGAGCAGAGCTGGATGTGTTTGGTAAACGTTGCCAGAAGTTTCCGAGCATTGAACCGCTGCGAGATGAGTTTCTTGGTCTCGACAATCGGTGGAGGAAATTCAATCACCAACTACGGCACGTCCACGCTCTGAGTCCTCAATGTGTTACTTGTCTGGATAAAGTCCACGGGCATCATCAAAGTGCATGTGACGTTTTCGGGATTCAGCCTCAGATTGACCGTCAACGATTGGGCCAGTTGGCGACTGAAATGCACGCGGACATCAAACACCTGAATCGGGATTTGTATTACGAATTTGCCCGTCATCCCCAAATGCAGGAGATGATTCGCGACGGACAACAATTGCAGAACCAGATCGTTCAATACGCTCCTTTGATCCGTCGCGGAAACTATGACACGATCGTTTCTGCGTACAAGCAATGCCAGAAAAGTTGGCGTGGTTTCAGTACGAAAGTTTGCCGTCTACCAAGCGAACGAGTTCGCCATGACGTAGCCCGAATCGAAGACCTCGGTCATCAGTTTATGGAAGAACTTTGGCTGACGCCGGAGTTGGATCACGAGTACCTTGGCAATACCTGCAGTTGGGTTGATGTCGAGATGAACAAGATCCTCGGCGAGATAACGTTGGCGGACCTGTTGCAATGCAAGAACCCCGCGACTGTGCTGTCTGCTGCCAAATCTTTCCAGTCTCGATGCGGGACATTCGCGAAATGCATCGATGACAAATACGCGTTTGATCGACTTGTGCCAGAGTATCGACTTTTCGAAGAAAGCTGGACCGAGATGGACACGCAATGTCGTGTTTTGGAGAAGCCTGAGATCGTCAGTCGCTTGGACGAGATCAAGGTGTCGATAACTCGCTTCCAGCCAATATTCGGCTCGGGGCCGGCGATTAGCGATGATCTCATGATTCGATTGGCCGCCGACTGGAACCAGCTTTCGGACCAAATCCATGCGGATGTTCTTAAGTTCGACAAAAAGGCTTACTTAGGTAACACTCATCGTGATCTTTGTAACAGTTGCGAAAAGATGAGCCGTAAAGTTCGGCGGCTGAATCAATTGGTTGCCAAGCGATCTCGGAAGGAATATCGCAAGCAGCTGGACGGATGTTTCGATCAGTGGAAGGATGTGAAAGTGCATCTGAACAAATGCCCGATTGATCATCGTCGAAAAGTTGCCAAGGCACGTAGTCAGGTGGAGCCACTGATCGTCAAGCTTCAATTGGCTTACTCTGATTACTAGTCGCTCGTCGTCTGCGTTCAATGTGAACTCAACTAGCAAGCATTTCCAGCCACGGAGCAACACAGATCTTCACGGATGATAATCGGTGCGATCTGTGTTGGACGAAGTGGTAGCGAACGACAGCTTGTTTCCGGCCGGCCTTTAGAGTTGGAACCGAAGTTTTTGGTACCGTAGCCTGTTGTTGGTGCGCGAATAGCCGTTGCAGGTTCTGACAGGGCGCTGGTTTCGGGCCCGGACGTTGTCGATCAAAACGGTTCCGCATCCGTTGTTTTGTTGAGTCGAAATCAAGAGCTGTTCAGTAATGACCTCTGCGGAGCCTGCGGGTTGCCCGTTGACGGCGAGGATGACATCACCCGGTTCCAACCGCATTCTTGCCGCGACAGAATTCGGAACAACTGATTGAACTGCAAATCCCCAACCGCGGATTGGCTGACCGTAGATACCGAGATTTGGTCTGGGGGTTACGACGTCGGGTTTCAGGCGGATTTGCGGGTCCAGCTGATCCTGGTCAGGAACGACGATTCCAGGCGTTGTCGGTGGCACAGGTTGGCCCGGAGCAAGGCTGTCGAAAAGCTGGTCGTCAGCGGGCGATAATTGTGGTGCGGCTTCGATCGGTAAGTCGATTATTTGCTGGTTTGTACCAGAGCCTTGAAATTCCAGAGTTGGTTCAACAGGCAGTGGTGCGACAGGAGCCAGGGAAGGCAACTCTTGGACGGTCGCTGAGCCGAAGGGCTCTTGAGTGGACGGTGGCAGTGGAAGAGCAGGCCCTTGAAAAGGAGGTAACTCCTGCACGGAAGGAGGCAACTCTTGCACAGTGCCAGACCCTTGATTTGTGCCTGAACCTTCTTGGAAGGGTGCCGATTCTTGTACGATCCGGGTGGAAGAGCCAGCTGATTCAATGACTGATTCTGTTTGAGCAGTCGAACTCTGAGCGTGAATTGGGTTTGCTGCAAGCTGAACTAGCAAGGCAACGGCAACGAGGTATTTGATTTTCATGTTCGTAGTCGCGTTTCTAAGTGAGAACTGGCACGCATAAGTATACGAATGGGATCGCACCGTCTTCCGGCAATTTTTAATTTTTGTAACGTAGCAAAAATTATCGGGGCTTCGTCTGGCGAATCCCTTACGCTCGCGCACGCATTCTGACGGCACGCATGCTCACGACAAGCGTGAGGCATGGCACCCATCCTGTTTGCGCCGAATAACTGCTGGACACTTTCTTCAGGCGGAATTTCGGCGAAGGAAGTTACAACTCGGTTTTGCTGAGCACTAGCTCCAGGACAAATCGTGATCGGAAATTGGCAACTCGCGAATTCGCTTGCCGGTCGCTTTGAAGATCGCGTTGCAGAGAGCAGGAGCTGCGCTGGCAACTGTCGACTCGCCGACACCAGCCGGAGTAGCATCGCTGGCCACAATTTCTGTGACGACTTCGCGTGGATAAGAATCCAGCTTGATCATCTTGTAGGTATCGTAGTTGCCTTGTACGCACCGACCATTGGCAAAAGTAATCTTGCCGAGCATGGCTTGTCCCATTGTCATGGCAATCGTACCTTCCATCTGGGCTTTGACACGATCGGGTGAGACCACCGTACCCGCATCCAGTATGACCCAGGCTTTAGGTACTGTCAGTTTGCCGTCTTTGCCAACGTTGACTTCGAAGGCATGAGCCGCGTAGCTCGAGAAAGATCGAGCGCAGGCAATGCCAAGTCCCGTGCCTTTTTCCAGTTTTCCATATCGGTTGTCCCATTCACACATTTCGGCAACTCGCGTCAGAACATGCTTTAGCCGGGCAATTTCGAATGGAAATCGAGGGTCTGGACGCATCCCGCGGATTTGCAGTTCGCGATCCTCGCCGAGTAGTTTGACGAGATAGTCCTTGGGGTCCTGACCAGCATGGTGTGCCAGTTCATCAGCGAAACTGCTGACGGCAAAATTCTGATGGATATGATTCACAGCGCGAAGCCAACCAATGCGAACATGTCCTTTCGCATTCTTGCAGGATTCCACCTGGATATTCGGTATCTCAAACGGGACATCCAACATTCCCTGAGCGAGACTTCCGCCAGGCGAGTCAGCTGCCGGACTGAAAGTTGAACCAATCGGCGGGTATGAAGCCCGACTCAGCCATGCCGTTGGCATGCCGTCGTCACCAAGGGCACCTTCCAAGTGCATCTCCGAAATCGAATGGTAATAATCGTGACGGATGTCATCTTCACGAGTGAACATGACGTGTACGGGGCGCCCCGCTTCTTTGGACAACAAGCCGGCTTCGACGCAGTAATCTGGCTTGCTCTTGCGACCAAACCCCGACCCCAACAAGGTGACTTCGACGCGGACGTCTTTCGCGTCCATCCCCAGTGCCTTGGCAACTGAATCCTGTGCCGCCTGCGGATTCTGGGTAGACGCAAACATGTGACAGGAAATGGCTTTGCCATCGTCCCCGGTTTTTACGTCGGCGACGGCGGCAGGAACTTCCATCGGTGCGTGTGCGTAGTGCGGCACCGAATACTTGACCTCGAACTTCTTGTCGGCAGCTTCCAGTGCTTTTGCAACGTCGCCTTCTTTGCGAAGCGCTCGTCCCGGTTTGCTGACCGAGTCCTGAAGTGTTTTTCGGTACTCGGTCGTGTCGTATTTCGCGTTCGGGCCATGATCCCACTCGACTTTGACTTCGTCGAGAGCCTGCCACGCCTGCCAGGTCGACTCAGCCAAAACTGCCACGCCACCCAATTGCGAGAACGCGGGAGCGGGGCCAGAGTACTTCGGCAGTTCAATGACATCCACTACGCCCGGCATTTTCCGGGCTTTCTCGGCATCGAACGATTTGACTTTGCCACCAACGACGGGCGGTCGTTTGATCAATGCAAATACTTGTCCTTCAATCCGAGCGTCGACGCCGTAAACGGCTTTTCCGGTCAAGATGTCGTCAATGTCGACGGGCAAGGCTGGCTTACCAATGTATCGCCATTTGTTGCGCGGTTTGAAACGCAGGTCGTCTTTTCCTGGCACTTTCAATTTCCTGGCCGCTTCCACCAGTTTGCCATAGCCGAGCGATTCCTTGGATTTGTTGTTGACGATCTTGTGCAAGTCGGCGGAAACGTCTTCAACAGAAACTTTCCATTTGTCCGCCGCAGCTTGTTCGAGCATCATTCTGGCTTTGGCACCTACCGCCAACATGCGATCAAAGAACCCTTTGACGCTGTTCGATCCGTCCGTGTTCTGGCTTCCGTAACGACGATCGCCGGGAGCTTGCATGACGGTCACTCGCTCCCAGTCCGCGTCCAGTTCATCAGCGATAATGCGAGGCAGGGCAGTGCGGATACCAGTTCCCATTTCGCTGCGATGCGCCATGATCGAGACGTCGCCGGAAGGTGCGATTGAGATGAACAGGTCGGGGCTGAAGTCTTCGTGTTCCTGGGCGACTTCGCCATGTTCCATCACGATGCTTGCGTCCGACGTGCGAGCCATCAGAACCAATGCGCCCGCAGCAGATGCGGTGGCGAGGAACGAGCGACGACTGACCGCCAGTGATTCCGATTGTTTTTCGACAATTGCCATGTCTTCTCCAAAGTTGGATTAAATGTGTTGTGGGTAGGTCGCTGTTACTGGCCGCGCATTTCTTTGGCGGCGGTTTTGACTGCTTCGCGAATTCGCGGATAAGTTCCGCAGCGGCAGATGGCCCAGACGTTTTCTTCGATGTCTGCGTCGGTCGGATTCTTGTTCGATTCGAGCATTGCTGCTGCCATCATCATTTGGCCGACCTGGCAATAGCCGCACTGCGGCACAGCGTGCTCTTTCCACGCTTTCTGGACTGGATGGCTGCCGTCCTCGGACAGGCCTTCGATGGTCGTGATCTCGGAGTCTTCCGCCTCCACCAGTTCAGTCACGCAGGACTGGATCTGCTCACCGTCCATGATGACAGTACACAGTCCACATTCGGAGATCCCGCAACCGTACTTGGTTCCAGTCAGCCCCAGTGTTTCCCGGATGACCCACAGCAAAGGGGTTTTTTCGTCTACTTCATCACCGATCTCGACCGGCTTTCCATTCAACGTGAACTTGATCATTGCATACCCACTACTACTTTAATATCGAAGGTTACTTCGTTGGTCACGGTCCGAGTTTCAACGTGCTGCATCCAGAGCACTGTGGCACGGCCAACCAATCAGGCTCATCAGTATACCGGAAAGTCTGGCGTTCTGTGAGCGCGCGCGAATAACTATTGGATTCTGGTGACGAAGCGTTTTGCGCATAAAAAAAGCGGTGTCGATAAAACACCGCCAACGTATGTAATTCCACGAAACGAAATTTCTCGTTTACATTTTCCCCATCTTGGCGATCAGGTCGGCAGTTCGGCAGCTGTAGCCCCACTCGTTGTCGTACCAGCTAACGACTTTGGCCATCTTGTCCCCGATGACCTGAGTAAAGTCAGACGCGAAAATCGAACTGTGCGGATCGTCGATAATGTCTGAAGATACCAATGGGTCTTCGGCGTAGAACAGGATACCCTTCATTGGACCCTCGGCGGCTGCCTTGATCGCTGCGTTGATAGCGTCCCGGTCGGCTGCCTTGTTAAGGGTGACTGTCAAGTCCACGACGCTTCCGGTGGGGACGGGAACTCGCATCGCCATGCCTGTGAGTTTACCGTTGAGTTCCGGGATCACGATCCCAACTGCAGCCGCAGCACCAGTGGTTGTCGGGATGATGTTCATCGCCGCTGCACGTGCACGGTATAAATCGCTATGCGGCAAATCGAGAATTTTCTGATCGTTCGTATAGGCGTGGACAGTTGTCATCAGTCCAGACTCGATACCAAACGAATCGTTCAGGACTTTGGCAACCGGCGCCAAGCAGTTCGTTGTGCAACTGGCATTCGAGATGCAAGACATTTCGCCAGTGAGCTGGTCGTCATTGACGCCCATCACGCAAGTCAGGTCAGGAGCATCTTTGGCAGGTGCACTGATCACAACCTTTTTTGCTCCGGCCGTGATATGCGAGTCATACCCGGGTTTGTCAGCAGTTTGTCGCCCCCGGAAAACGCCTGTGCTTTCGACAACCACGTCCACGCCATGATCGCCCCATGGCAGTTTTCGCGGGTCGCGTTCTTCGAAGACTCGGACTTTGTGGCCGTTCACGGTGATGTTTTTATCATCAAACGAGACTTCACCCGGGAAGCGACCATGAATGCTGTCGTACTTGAGCAGCGTCGCCAGCGTTTTGTTGTCCGTTAAATCGTTTACGGCAACGACTTCGAATTCGCTTGATCGTTCGATCAGATTGCGAAATGTAAGTCGGCCAATTCTTCCAAAGCCGTTGATTGCAACTTTAACTGCCACCGGATTCTCCTTTTGTCTTAATCGGTATTCTTAATGCTCAAAACCGGCGCGGTTTGAGCGTTTGCCGATCGTGAATAGTTATTATTGTGAGAACGAAAATACCAGATGCCACAAAACGTCCCAAGTGGGTAGAATCTCAGATTACTAAATAGATGCATAACATTCAGGATTGGACATGCCGACGATTGAACAATTGGAGTCCCTGCTCAAGGATTCGCCAGACGATACGTTTTTACTGTATGGATTGGCGATGGAGTTGGATAACTGCGAACAGCACGAGCGTAGCCTCGAGATTTTCGGGCGTTTGATGCAGATGGAACCACCGTATGTCCCCGCGTTTTTCATGTCTGCCCAGCAATTAGCCCGCATCGACCGGGTTGGCGAAGCCAAAACCAACCTGACAGCTGGCATCGAGCATGCCAAGCAGCAACAGGACCTCCACGCCGCCGGCGAGATGAGCGAGTTCCTTCAGTCGCTCGATGGCTGATATCGAGCGATGATATCGATCTCTGCGGCCGGGCCGTTGTTTCGTGGACTGATCGTTACTTCTTCTTTTTCAGGACGAGCATTCCGGATTTGGTTTCGGAAACTACTTTGTCTTCTGGGACCTCCGCCAATGGAGTCCCTTTTTCGTTGTTCTTGTCTTTGGCAAAGAAGTAGATGGTTTGGGTTTTGTCAGAGTTCTTGAGCGGCACGTCTTTCTTGAACAGAAAATAAGTCCGGCCCAGTTTCTCGCTGGTGTGTGAGTAGTGTCCAGTGCTGTCGCCAGTTGCCCCAGCCGGTGAGCCCGGTGAGCCCGCTGAGCCTGCTTCAGTTTGAAGAGCCGTTTGGATCGCGGTGGTAAACTCTTTCGAATCGGGCTTGGTTCGCGATCCGAATCGAGCGATCGGCTTGCCGTTTCGGTCGAGGACAAATTTTTCGAAGTTCCATTTTACGTCACCTTTGCCAGCTGGCTTGAGGTCCAGCGAGGTAAGATGCTTGTACAAGCCAAATTGATCGGCACCTTTTACATCGACTTTTGTTAGCATGTCAAACTTGACGCCGTAGTTCTTTTCGCAAAAAGCCGCGATCTCGTCTTCGCTGCCGGGTTCCTGCCCACCGAATTGGTTGCAGGGAACACCGACGATGGCCAGCCCCTGAGAGGCGTACTCGTCGTGCAGTTTTTGAAGTGACTCATATTGATTGGTGAAGCCACATTTGCTGGCGACGTTGACAAAGACAACCACTTTGCCGGCGTACTTCGACAAATCGACATCTTTGCCGTCCAGCGATTTGGTTTGGAACTTCAATGCAGCCGGAGCTGACATCGTGGAACTGGTTTTGTCTTGAGCGAACGAGCTGCTGGTAAGCATAATGCTGAGCAGCAAAGTAAAAACAAACGATGGTTTCATCGGAATTCCAATTGAACTATTGAACCAGGAGGACAAATACGAGGCGATAGTGATACAGATATTTATACGCTCGATGATCGTTGTGAGGAAGTCGATCCGGAGTCGCCAGCAAGGTTTGAGCCGCCGAATTGCCTGGATCAGCGGAGAATAGACATTGGGTTCATGCTCAAGATGAGACAACCGCCGGCTAATTCGAGGCGATTTGTTCGGCGATTTGGTCGATCTGATCGAAACGGACAACCCGATTTCGACCGGACCGTTTTGCGTGATACAAGGCTTGGTCTGCTTGATCGAGCATTTGTTCCGCCAGTGATGCTCCGAGGCTGCGTGACGAGCAACCGAGGCTCGCGGTGATCGAGAGATTTTCGAAGTCAAGTTTTGATATCTCAACCCGGTATCGCTCGGCTGCATGTCCGGCTCCGTCAAGACCGACATTTGGCAACAACACACAAAACTCTTCACCACCGTAACGGCAGACAATATCTGCGCTCCGGGCAGTATTCAACAACACCGTCGAGACTTGCTTGAGGACCTCGTCACCCATGGCGTGCCCATGGTCATCGTTGACGCTTTTGAAATGATCGACATCGATCATGATGCAGCTGATGGAATGACCATAACGTTCACTGTTGTTCCACGTTTTCTCAAACATCTCGAAGAATGAGCGACGGTTGAAGCAGCCAGTCAGCGAGTCGCGAGTTGCGAGATAGCTGAGCTGTTTGTTCTGCTCGGCGATTTCTGCTTTGGATTTTTTGACTGCATGCAAAGCTTTCTGAAGGTCGTCGTGCTGCATGCGTAGCTGCGTGATGTCGTCCAGACAAAGTAGCGAGCCACGGGTTTCTCCGCTTTCGTCTTGAATCTCACTGCGGTTCAATTTGAAAACGCGTTTTTCGTTGTCAGGCCCGATGAGTTCCAGTTCGGAATTCTCGTCAGCCAGCTTGTTTGAATCGAGAAGCAGTTGGCTGTCGATCCATTCGAGATCGGAAATGCAACGCCCGTGCAGGCTGTCGTTCTCCAGGCCTGTCGCATCGCTGAACTTCCCGTTGGCAAACATGATTTGATTCTTGCCGTCTAAGACAACGACCGACTCAGCCAAAGTATCTAAAGCATTGCGGACCCGCTCTGGAACGACTTGGGACGGATCAAACTGGCGGAAACATCGCTGCAACCAAAACGCAAATCCGACAAAATTCAATAGCGACGCGAGTAGCATGATTCGGACCGACGGTAGGGCCAGGAACCCGGCAATGCCAGCTCTTACCGGTGACTCGAACGCAATTTCCAGCGTGGAATCCAACTGCTTGTTTTTGAAAACCGGAACCTCGATTTGATTCAGCTTGGTCGTTTCGCTTGTCCAGTGCTGATGGTGATTCCCGGAGTCGGCCAAAAGCTGACCCTGCGGTTGGCGAATTGCTGACGAAATGATATCTGGATTTCGTTTTGGCAGAGACTGTAGCAGAACGAGTATGTCTTCGTTATTTGATTTGGACATCAATTGGGAGCAGCTGACGGCAACTGCTTCCGCCAGCCGTGTCCGGTTCTTCAGTGTTTGTTGGTGGCCGTCGTCGACAACACCGACAAGCCGCAAGAACAGCAGCACGGTGGCTGTCCACATCGCCATCGCGAATGCGATCCGGGTCGTTGTTGATAATCGGTGAAACACTTTCGTTAATGGATTCATGATTTGGCGTTTGCAATATCGAGTAATGTTTCTGTCGAGCTCGCTTGCGATCCGTCTCGTTTCGAGCGATTGAGTAATGGAAGTGGGTCAAACGAAACCCAGATTGGCAACGCCTGCATCAGGTTAGTTACCAGTGCGGTTGTTCTCAAAAGCCAGGCGATTTGTGCCAGTGAATATCCAGTCGCGACAACGATCCCTGCTCCGACGATGATTTCCGTTTGAGTGGATTCTTCGGCGACTTCTTTTTCGGCCTGGTCCATCGCCATGAACAATGCGTCTTCATCATATGCGGGAGTTGCAATCAGGACCAGTTTGGGGGCTGCAGAAACAACTGTTGCGCCGGTGGTTGAGTCTTCGGTTGCAACGGCGTTGTTAGTTGCGTTTTCAGCGGCAAGTCGTTTTTTTGTAGCATCCGCAGGGTTTAGTGCATCTGCATCGCTATCTGCGTTCTCCTCGGCGCCCGCTAGCTTGGGTTTGGTGCTTAATGGCACTTGTGATTTGGATTCATCTTCGGAATCTTCAGACGTTGAGTCCTCGGTTGAATCGTTGGCTGCGTACAAAGCGATGTTTGAATCTTCGTCTTGTTCTGAGTCGGCGGACGAAGACTCGTTTGGTTGTGAGAGAGCAGTTTGGTTTGGCTGTGATGTCGAACTCGAGACGTTTTGATTTGCAGATGCTCCCGAACCGGTTGTAAGTGCAATCGCGTTTGTATTGAAAGAGCCAACTCCCGCGGGCAGTGCGGAGTCATTTTCAGACGTGGGAGGGAAAATAACTACGTTTTCAGGAACGGTCGGCTCTCCTTTATCGACTGGTTCTTCCCCTGAACCAGAATCGCCCAATCCTGTATCGCTCGATTCAGAATCGCCAGAGTCACTAACACCTGAATCAGAATCACTCGAATCGGTGGCGTCAGAATCGGTGTCGTCAGAATCGGTGTCGCCTGAGCCAGTGTCTTCCGAATCATTTTCGCCTGACGCAGTATTACCTGAAC
>CAZXLW010000009.1:40040-44452 GCA_964641465.1 uncultured Pirellulaceae bacterium
CGAATCATTAACATCTGAATCAGAATCACTCGAATCGGTAGCGCCAGAATCAGTGTCGCCTGAGCCTGTATCGCCCGAATCATTTTCGCCTGAATCAGAATCATCCGAATCATTTTCGCCCGAGCTAGAATCGCCAGCCTCAGAATCACCTCCTCCGTTTCCTTCATTGGAAGTAAGGTCGATCAATTCCTGCAGTGTTAGCAATTGATCGTCGAATTGAAATTCTTCGATATTGTCAAAGACGAAATCCAACATAGCCTCGTCGTTGGTTAGTCGGAACGCTGACTCCGATACGGCTTGGAGATCGACGTCATCGACCAGGCCACCAATCTCAAGTCGATCCAGCCCGTCTTCACCAAAGAACCTGTCGACTCCGGGATCGGCCGAAAATAAATTATCGTCGTCGTTGCCAATAGCAGCGCCAAGTGACGCCAACGCCGATTCCTGATCGGACAACAATGTAAACGTCAGGTTTAAACTGGGCCGTTCACCCAGAGTCAACAAACGAACTTGCTCGATCTGTTCGAGTGGAATGAGCCACGCGTTTTCGCCAGTTCGCTGGCCGACGTTCAGCCCAGCATCTGCCGGTACGCCTTCGATCAGCACGTTGGCGTTGGCAAGTTCCTGGGGATCATCCGACGTCACTCCAATATCGAGGCCGGATTGTTCGTAACGAATTGTCCGGGACACAATAGCTGGCGAGGAACCATCGAGTCCGAACCGGACCCAGTAGGTCGCGTATCCACCGTTGGGCAACGCAGTGACAGTTCCGAGCGGTTGGTTGATTGGTGTCTGGCTGATTTGTTGCGTGACACCAATCAGTTGGCTGTCCGTATTGAAGTTCGCAATAGCGACATTCGGTTCGTCGCCGCTGTTGTCTGTCAGGAGCACCGCGTAACTGTCGTCCGGTCCGGTGATTACCGAGTCCGTGCCGGCCAGCAAAGCAAGTCCCGCGTCTGCGACGAAAGTATTGATCAGATTGCGATCCTGGTCGTAGGTTTGAACCACCGAAAACAACTCGCCCGTTTGTTCCTGAACACCGGCGACAACGGTATTTCCATTTTCCAGATACTCGATTTCCAATTCCGAATCAAAAGCGTCGATGACCCAGGAATCCAAGTCGGTGAACTGATTGTCGACGAACGAAGCGGTCTGTACATTCGATTGCGTCAGGCTCGGATCGGACTCTATCCAATTCAGTTGGACAGTTGCATCGTCCAGTTGGCTGATTTCCAGCTCGTCAATGTTCTGGTTGATATTCGTCTCGGGTTCGCTGCTCCAGTCCAAGCCGGTGACCGTGGAAAGATCGGAGCTGCGACCGACGAGTGCAACACTGAAGTCCTCTGGGTTCAGGTAGGCAAACGCCAACTCTCCATTGTCGAGCTGAAATGCATCAACGAAAGAATGCGTGGGTTGCGATGATATTGAGCCGTCGTATTGAGCGATATCAACAATTTCGGAGACAGGATCGAGATTCGAGTCGAAAACTTGTGCTCTAACAGCGCCAGGTTCCTGCCACGATAAAACGAACTCTCCATCGTCGAGGCCGACAACATCAAAATGAAACTGGTCTTCAACGCCCGTCGGGATCGACAACAACAATTGCGGCGATTCACCGGGGGTGCCGTCGGCAAGCGTGCGTCGAGCAAAAATTTCTGTGCTGTCCTGGCCCTGCTGACCATAGACAAAAAGATGGCTGGAATCGGACAGGCCGACAGCCGTGGCTCCGGCGATTCCCTCGTCAACATCTGTTACCGTGAACTCGTCGGCCACTAATCCGTCGAAAACGGGTCCGAGTTCGATGCCCAGGCCGGCATCGTATACGTGCCTACTCTCCAGGCGCTCGTACCCGAGTTTTCGTGTTGTCGACGGATGGAATCTTGTGGCCAAGTGGAATTGCCAGGGAGGAGTCAATAGATCGAGAGGAGGAGGGATGGGCCCGGTCAGTCTTCGGGACCCAGTAAAAGACTAGGTTTCCAATCTCGGAACTGCTTCGCACTCCGTCAATTTGCCGGTAACAGCCACTGCATGGGATTCAGGAAGTAAGGATTGAACTGAATGTCTCTTTCCTGACGCATGGGGCGGTGTGTCTTTTGGGTTGTCAATTCCAGCTAACCGCCGTTTTCTCGAAAATCCCCCCGGTCTATACTGTTCGCTGTCATCAACTGCCAGGAAAGAAAACTCAATGACCAGCGTAAAACTGCCCGATGGAAGCGTCCGAGAATATGAGGGTGCAGTCACTGTAAAGGCTGTCGCCAAGAGCATTGGCTCGCGACTGGCCAAGGATGCTTTGTGGGGCGAAGTCGACCACCAACCGGTAGCCGTTGACTACGAAATTCCAGACGGTAGTAGCGTCGAGTTGAAAATTGTCACCAAAAAAGACCCCAACGCGTTACTGACGATGCGGCACTCCTGTGCCCACGTGATGGCTCGCGCTGTGATGCGGTTGCGAAAGAATGTGCGACTGGCATACGGTCCCGCCGAAGAAAATCATTTCTACTACGACATTGAATCCGAAGACCCACTAACGGCATCGGACTTTGCAGCGATCGAAGCGGAGATGAAGAAAATCGTCGAGCTGGACGAGCCATTCGAACGGATCATCAGCCCACGCGACGAAGCGATCAAAATCTGCGCTGACATGAAGCAGGATTTCAAAGTCGAGCATATCCAGGAACGACTGACGGATGAGCCAACGGTGTCGTTTTATCAGCAAGGTGAATTCCTGGATCTTTGTGCCGGCCCGCACATCCCCAGCCCGAAATTTATCGGCGCGTTCAAATTGCTGTCGATCGCCGGTGCGTATTGGATGGGCGATCAGTCGCGGGAGCAATTGCAGCGACTGTACGCGACCGCGTTCTTTACGGAAGACGATCTCGAAGACCACTTGGGGCAGGTCGAAGAAGCCAAGAAACGCGATCACCGGTTGCTGGGCAAACAGCTGGGGCTATTCCATATCGATGAAACGGTCGGGCAGGGCTTGATCTTGTGGACGCCGAAAGGTGCGTTTGTTCGCCAGGCACTGCAAGATTTTATTTCCAGCCATCTGACTCGTCAGGGATACGACCAGGTATTTACTCCACACATTGGGAAGCTGGATCTATATAAAAAGAGTGGGCACTTCCCGCACTACCAGGAAAGCCAATACCCGCCGATCATCTCGCGCGAACAACTGTCGTCGTTGGCAGAAGAAGGCTGCAGTTGTAGCGACCTGGCGAACAAGATGAAGGACGGCGAAATCGAAGGCTACTTGCTCAAGCCGATGAACTGTCCGCATCACGTCAAGATTTACGATTCGCAACAGCGATCGTATCGTGACTTGCCGATTCGTTTGGCTGAGTTCGGAACGGTTTATCGTTGGGAACAATCGGGAGAGATCGGCGGACTGACTCGCGTCCGTGGTTTCACACAGGACGACGCGCACCTGTTTGTTACTCAGGACCAATTGGCTGACGAAATGGAAGGTTGTCTGGAGCTCGTCAAAATTGTGCTTGGCGCGATGGGGATTGACGATTTCAGTGTTCGGGTCGGATTACGTGATCCGGACGATTCCAAATACGTTGGCGATCCCGAGAACTGGGATCTGGCCGAAAAGGCGTGCCGCGATGCGGCCGCGAAACTGGGCAAAGATTTCACCGAAGAAGCTGGTGAAGCGGCGTTCTACGGCCCGAAGATCGACTTCGTGGTCAAGGATTGCATTGGTCGCAGCTGGCAGCTGGGAACAGTTCAAGTCGACTACAACTTGCCGATTCGCTTCGACCTCTCCTACGTCGGGGCCGACAACAAGCAGCACCGCCCGATCATGATCCACCGCGCTCCCTTCGGTTCGATGGAACGGTTCATTGGCGTCTTGATTGAGCACTTCGCGGGCGAATTCCCGCTTTGGCTGGCTCCCGAGCAGGCGCGGATTTTGACCGTCAGCCAGAAAGCGGAAGAGTATGCCGTAAGTGTCCAGAACGAAATGAAGGCCGCTGGATTGCGAATTGCGAGCGATTTCCGCAGCGAAAAACTGGGCGCGAAGATCGTTGATGCTCGCAACGAGATGATTCCCTACATGTTGATCGTGGGCCCAAGAGATGCCGAATCAGGCACGGTTTCGGTTCGTCCTCGAGTCGGCGACGACATTGGAGCGATGCCGATTGCGGAAGCGATAGCCAGATTTTCCAAGGAAGTAGAAGAGAAATCCGTACGCAATCGGGCGTAATTCCGGATTTTTCGCGGCCGAAGTCAAGGAATCCCGAACTTTTGGCCATGGAAATAGGTCAACTGGTCGGTACCAAGGTCTGTATTTGTGACAACGGTTTCAGTAATCGAAGCCATAAGATCGCATGTTTTGAAATTGAAAAAATTCTTTAATATGCGGTGATTGCTCGTGCATCAGAAAGTTGCCTACGCTTAAAATAAGGTAGCTT